>CAYVIJ010000028.1:0-37183 GCA_964451515.1 uncultured Phycisphaeraceae bacterium
ACGATGAACGAGCCCACGAAGACGAGCCCGGGTGGAATGTCCGTCCGCTGCACCGTCAGCAGATAGAGCTGGAGCCCGTGATACGCCACCAGCAGACCAGAGGCGATCGCCAGCGCCGGCCACCAGAAAAAACCGCCCGCCAGACCGATCACCAGCGCCGCGCATTCGAACCCGTGCCGACGGAAGACCCCCCGATCCCCCACAACCCGCGCGCCGCGAATCAGCAGCGCCAGCAGCGCCGCGTACACCACGAGCAGCCCCGCCTGAATCCCCTGCGCCAGCCCCTGGGCGAACAACGCCTCCTCGCCCGGAAACCCCAGACGCTCCACCCCCACGCCGAAGGCGGCAACCGCCACCAGCGGCAGCGCCCCCTTGAGGACGCGTGACTCGCGCCGATCTTCGCGAAGGTTGAATCGTCTTTCACCGGGCATGGGAGTTCGTCAGGGGACATCGGCTCGCGCCCGGCCGCGCGCTTGGCGAAGGGCCTCCCGCTCCATCAGAGCCACACGCCGAGGGGTCATCCCGAGGCGATCGCCTATGGCGATCCGCGTCAGCGGCGCCTCGCCTTCAAACCCGTACCGCAGAACCGCCACCTCGCGCAGCGCAGCGGGCAGGGATTCCAGGTGGCGCCTCAGCCTCGGATCCGGGGCGAGCCCGCCCCGCGCGCCGGGAAGGAGGCCCGTCCAGTCATCCAGAACGATGGCCCGCGCCTGCCGGCGGGCGGCCGAGGGCGAGGCGCCCCCGTGCGCCGAGGGCGTCCGCGCCAGCGCCCGATCGACGCCGAGGGCGATCGCGGCGGCCAGACGCCCCCCTCGCTCGGGGTCGAACGCGAAGACCGCGCCGATCGATGCCTCCATCGCCAGCCGGTGCAGGCGCCGGACCTCCCCCGCAGGCTGCTCCAGCAGCGGGGCGGCGAGGCGGGCCTCGAGCGTCGAGAGAATGGTCCGCCGCTGATCGTGCAGCAAGGCCCCGACCAGCGCGTCGGCGTAGCGCAGCAATGTCTCGATCTCGTCCAGATCCGCTGCGCGGGGGCTGACGTGAGGCAGCGCGCCGATCAATCGCGACGCTCGCGCGCGCGCGCTGCGCAAAGCGGCGGCGCGCGCACGCTCGATCGTTCGAGTCGGCGGCGATGAGGCCCGCGCGCGCTCGACGAACGCTTCCGCCGACGCATCGATGGTGAAAACCAGACCCGTCCGCGCCGGCGGCGCCGACAGCGCCTCCGCCTCGCCGGCGCACACGGGCGGCGCCGCCGGAAGCCCGAGCCTCCGCAGCAGCTCCGCCCGACGCTCGTTGACGATCCGATGGACCGTGTGGCGCGAGCGCCCCAGCCGCGCCGCCAGAGCGTCCACATCAGCGCCCATCGCCATTGCCCGATGCGCGAAGCGTCGCTCCCGCGCCGTGATCGGCCCGCGATCGGTGAAAACAGGCGCCTCCGACGCCTCGTCGGCCCGCTTCAGGATGCGCCGGATTGTCTCGTGCGACCGCCCCGTGCGCGCCGCGATCCGCGCCGCCGCTTCGCTCAGCGACCAGCCGAATCGCCGCCGTCCGCGCATCGCCAGGCGGGCGACGCGCGCGCGAAACGCCGGCGTCGTCCGATCGATCGGCGGCGACCGGCGCGCCCCGCCGCGCCGCGCCTCGAAGCGCTCCACCACCGCGAGCCGGAACACCAGCCGCTCATGCCCGCGCGCATTGCGCGCGCGCCGGGCGACCAGCCCCTCCCGCCGCCGGCGCTGGATCGTCTTCGGCGCCACACCCCATCGCTCAGCGACCTCCCCCAGCGTCAACAGGGGCTCGCGCATCTCCTCCTCCCTCAGCCCGGCGTGATGCGAGAGCCGCTCCGCCAGCGCGGAGCAGTCCGCGAGCAGCGCCGCGCCGGGGATGGTCGCCGGATTCTCGATCTCGGGCCGATAGCCCGTGATGCGAAAGACGATCCAATCCTCCGGATAGTTCCGCTTCGGGTCCAGATCCGCCGCGACCACCTCCACCGCCTCGAGCTGCCGCAGCAGCGCCGCACGCGGCGCGTAGCGAAGCTGACCCGCCAGATCGCCCAGCACGCCAACGCGTAGGCTCGAAAGGCGCGGCATCGGCTTCAGACGAGCGCCGCATCGAGCCAGCGAACGGGCCCCCGCGGCGCCAGATCGAGATCCGCCGCAGCCTCGAGGAAGACGCCCACCGCGCGACGCGCGGGCTCGTCCACCTCGTAGCGCAGCAGACCCGTGAGATACGCGCGCGCATCCGGCGCCGACCACCCGTGCTCCGGCGCGCGCGCAACGGCGAGCCAGTCCAGACGCGTCGCATTGTGGCGGCGCTGGCGATCCAGCAGGCGAGCCGCGCGCCGCACCTCCGCCGCCTCACCCCGCTCCGCCTCGCACATCCAGACCGCGTAGACGAAGGGCAGATCGAACAACTCCCGCCACGCCTTCCCAAGATCGATACGATGCGGAAACGCGCTCTCGGGAAAGCCCGCGGAGACGACCTTGTCCCCGATCAGCAGCATCGCCTCGGGCCACTCCGACTCGCTCCGGGCGCGCGTCGCCAGCGCATCGAAGGGGATCGTCTCAGGACGGCGCGCCACGAGTCGATCGAGGATCACCTTCAGCAGCGCCACCGACGTGTGGCTGTCGGAATCGACATGCACGGACTCGAGCTGATCGAACGGAACCCGCGATATCAGACGGACCGTCAACGTCTCCGCGCTGGACGCGATGCACCCGACCGGCAGCAGCGCCAGCGGGCGAGGCGAGCGAGGCAGATCTATGACCGGCGCCAGCGCCACGTCCGCCTCCCGCGCCAGCAGCCGCTCCAGCAGCGCCGCCGGGGCGTCGAGGATCAAATCGACGCCCCCGATCTTCTCGACGCCCTCGATGAGCGGGCGGGTGTTCAGAAACGAGACGGCGCCGATCCGGGTCGTCGGCGTGGCTTCGGGCAGTGGGCTCATGGAGAGCGATGGTAGAGCCCGCTGGCGTCCGGAGCCCGCTCGGCGCATGCTGATGAGCCTATGGGCGACGATCGCGGGCTCGTCATCGTCGGCGGAGGAGGGCACGGCGTCGTCGTCGCGGAGGCGGCTGTGAGCGCCGGCTTCACACTCACCGGATTCGTTGACGACCGAAAGGACGCGCGCCTCAGCGCCGACATCCGACGCCTCGGCGGCCTTTCCATCCTCGAGCACGAGGAGATCGTCCGTCGCCATCCCGTCATCCTCGGGCTCGGGGATCTCTCACTCCGACGCGAGGTCCTCCACCGTCTCAACGAGCCAATCGCGACGGTCATCCATCCTTGCGCATGCGTCGCCGAGAGCGCCGCAATCGCTCCCGGCGTCTTCATCGGACCTCACGCCCTCGCCCACAGCAGATGCTCCATCGGCGCGCACGCGATCCTCAACAGCGGCGCCATAGTCGAGCATGACTGCGGCATCGGCGAAAACGCGCACATCGGCCCCGGCGCGGCCCTCGGGGGCGATGTCATCGTCGGCGCGGACACGCTCATCGGGCTCGGCGCCCGGGTCATCCCGGGCGTGCGCATCGGGGCCGGCTGCGTCGTCGGCGCCGGCGCCGTCGTCGTGCGCGATGTCGAGGATGGACAACTGGTCACGGGTGTGCCCGCTCAGCCGATGGACTGACCGCCCCAGCTCGCCCTACGCGTCCGGCGGAGGACGGCGCGGCGTGCGCTCATCGCCCGGGCTCTGCTGATCGCGCACCGGATCCGGCGTCAGTGGCCGAAGCTCCGGATCCTCGAGCTCCGGCTCATCGCTCGGCTCGGGCTCGATCTCGATCGGCTCGCTCCGCAGCGGCCGGGGCGCCGCGTCCTCCTCCGCCCCTTCCGCGCCGACCCGCGCGCGCAGCGCCCGAGCGCGGGCGACCACCTCCTCCGGCTCAGCGTCAACCGGCTCCAGCGCGAAGAACCACTCGATGTCCACCGTCTTCCGCCCGGGCGGCAGGGCGGCGCCCACCAGATCGAGCAACGGCGTGTCGTACCACGGCGCGCGCGCCCGCGCGGACGTCCGCAGCGGCTCGTAGCCTTTTTTCGCCAGCCGCACGTCGTACTCCCCGTAGAACGTGAAGTCGACATCGACGGGCGTCCGCCCGACCTCCACGTCGTTCAGATGCACCAGCGCCCCGGGCGGATCGGACTCGATGTGAATCGTGCGCTGCACACACCCGCCGGTCAGTGTCCACAGCGCGAGCAGCACGGGCAGTCGTCGCATGGCGCTCATCGCCCCTGGCGCACCGGCTGGGCTTCCTCCTCAGGCGAAACGCCCTCGCCCTCCGGCGGAGAAGGAGGCGGAAGATCGTCGAACTCATCGCCCCGGAACAGGCTGCCGAGGTAGGTGCGCCGCACCAGATCGTCGTTGATGAGCGTCCGCGGCGTCCCGTCGCACAGCACCCGCCCCTCCTCGATCACGCAGGCCCGATCGCAGACGCGCAGCGTCTGCTGCACGTTGTGATCGGTGATCAGCACCGCAATGCCAAGCGCCGTCAGCCGCCGGATCTCCTTCTGAAGATCCTCGACCGCCAGCGGATCCACCCCCGAGAAGGGCTCGTCAAGCAGAATCAGCCGCGGCTCATTGACCAGCGCCCGCGCGATCTCCAGCTTGCGCCGCTCGCCGCCCGAGCACGTGCGCGCCTCGTCGTGCGCCTTGTGCGACAGGCCGTACTGCTCAAGCAGCTCCGCGCAGCGCCGCCGCCGATCGCGCGAGCGCATCCGGCGCGTCTGGAGAATCGCCATCAGATTGTCGCGCACGGAGAGCCGCTGAAAGACAGAGGGCTCCTGCGAAAGATAGCCCATCCCCCGCCGAGCGCGGCGGTACATGGGCAGCGTGGAGACATCCCGCCCGTCGAAGCGGATCGTCCCCGCGTCCGCGTCGATCATGCCGATGATCATCCGGAACGTCGTCGTCTTGCCCGCCCCGTTGCGCCCCAGCAAACCGACGATCTCCGCCGGCTCCACCGACACGGAGACGCCCCGGACGACCATCCGGTCGTCGAAGGACTTCTTCAGGCCTGTCGCTTCGAGCAGTGGCGCCACGATGCGGTCAGTGTACGCCCCTCTCGCCTGCTCTTCCGACGGAGGGGGACTCAGCCCAGAAAGCGGATGCACATCGGATAGCGGTAGAACTCCGCCCGATTGGCCGCGATCGCGGCCTTGATGCAGCCGAAGATGCGCAGGATGGCGAGCGGGAGGAACAGGATCAGGCTCAGCCCGATCGTCGGAATCGCCAGAAGGACGAGCGCGCCCGCATACAGCAGCAGCGAGAGCTGGAAGTTCATCGCCTCGCGCCCGTGGTCGTCGAGGAACGGCGACTGGTCCTTCTTGACGAGCCACATGATCAGCGTCGCGATCAGTCCGAGCAGGGACAGGTCCGCCAGAGACAAGAGCCCCGCCAGATGCGTGAAGACGGCGTAGGTCCGCTCGTCGGAGCTCGCGTGGTCGTCTCGGTGCGCGCCGGTGTGGGGATTCGTGCTCATGGCCGGGTTCACATGCATGCTCGGGGCCTCCCGAAAGGCTCGCTCGCGAGGAGCTCGGGCCGACCGTGTTGGTGGGATTGGGGCTGACGCTTTTTCAGAAACGATCCGAGGCGTCCTCCAGACCCCTACCATCGGCCATGTCCATGACGGAGGCCGACAGCGCCGGCGGGGGCGAGCGATTGCCGACGATCGCGGTGACGATGGGGGATCCCCTTGGGATCGGCCCTGAGATTATCGTCAAGGCGCTGGCGGACGCCTCGCTCCGTCGTCGGGCCCGCTTTCTCGTCTTTGGGATGGCCGAACTCATGGCCTACGCCGCCGATCGCGCGGAGATCAATCCCTACTGGTGGCGCGTGCAGCACGATTCGCCCCTCGTCGAGACTTCCATCGGGCGGGGCGTCAGCGTGCTGGATTACGACGAGCTGGACGCCCCCATCGCCCGCCTCTCCGAAGCCGGCCCCACCCGCCCGGGCGGCGCCGCCAGCTTCCGCTTCATCGAGGACGCGATCCTGGCGGCCAAGCGACCGCTCGCCGATCCGCTGCGCGTCGACGCGATCGTCACCGCGCCGATCAGCAAGCAGTCCTGGGCGCTGGCGGGGCGCGGCAAGTACCCGGGCCACACCGAACTGCTGGCGACCCGCTTCAACGTCAAGCGCTTCGGGATGATGTTCGTCTCCCCCAGGCTCAAGGTCATCCTCGCGACGACGCACGCGCCCCTGATGGACCTGCGCAATCTGCTGACGATCGGTCGGATCTTCGACCCCATCGACCTCGGACACCGCGCCTGCGTCGAGATGGGCGCGCCGAGGCCGCGCATCGCCGTCTGCGGACTCAATCCACACGCAGGCGAGGGCGGGCTCTTCGGCGACGAGGAGACGCGCCTCATCGAGCCGGCCATCCGCCTGGCGCGCGACGCCGGCATCGACGCCCACGGGCCCTTCCCGGCTGACACCATCTTCCACGCGGCGGCCGATGGAAAGTGGGATCTCGTGGTGGCGATGTACCACGACCAGGGCCTCATTCCCGTCAAGCTCCTGGCGTGGGACAGCGCGGTGAATATGACCGTCGGCCTGCCCATCGTCCGAACCAGCCCCGATCATGGCACGGCCTTCGACATCGCCGGTCAGAATCGCGCCGATCCGGGCAGCATGCGCGCCGCGCTGGACCTCGCCGTCACCATGGCCTCGTCCGCCGCCGCCGCCGCCACGCAGTGACGAGGGCGATCAATCCACGATACGAACCCAGTTCTCATCCGCGGCGGTGAAGGCCGGATCAAACGCCGCAGCGCCCGCGGCGGAGACCGTGTCGACGTACTGCACCCAGTGCAGGCTGAGAAGAACCAGCGCTGCGCAGAGAAGCCAGGCGCTGCGCTCCGCCGCCCGGTGATGCCGCACCAGCCACAGGAAATAGGACGAGATGAGAATCGTCAGCAGCTTGAAGCGGATCAACTGCGGCGCTCCGCCCAGCGCCACCATCGAGCGCGCGATGGGATTCGCCTCCGCCATGCCCGTCGTGGTCATGAAGATGAGCGTAAAGGCGAGATCCGCCAGCCCCAGCGCAACCAGAGCCATCAGCACGATCACGACCCGCCGGGCCCGCGCCGCCGACTCGGGCGTACGCGGAGCGCTCGGCAGCCGCCAACGCCGGCTCAGACCCTCGCGCCGACGAGCGGAACCCCACGAAATGGCCTGAACCTCTCCAACCATCGCTTGTTGGATCAGATCGGTCCGGGCACGCCTCGGGTGGAGGGAGGCGGTGGCGGGGCGGCGTAGACTCTGCCGATGGCGCAGTTTGCGCGAGAGGCGCCTTGCGGATGGGCGAGCCACGCCGAAAGCGCGAGTCCGAGAAAGGACAGCGATGACTCAGCCTCGAGAAATCGAACAGCTCACCCGACGCGGAGCGAACCGGGGGCGAAACGCCCGCCGCAGCCCTCTCGTTGGCGCCCTGCTGGCCGCTCTGCTCTTCGCCGGTGTCGCCGTCGGGCAGATCCGCAATCCCGTCTATGTCGACGACTCGCCCGCGGCCGCCGAAGCCCTCGATCGCGCGGTCGATCTCGCCGAGTCCGGGAACCTCGACGAGGCGGCGGCGGTGCTCCAGTCCATCCTCGACGCGGACACAGGACGGGTCATCCAGACCGCCGGGGATGCGGATTTGTTCACAACCGCCCGACGGCGCGTCCATGCCACGCTGCTCGAGCATCCCGAGTTGCTGGAGCGCTACCGCCGCTCCCGGGGCGCGGAGGCCAAGCGGATGCTCGAGGCGGGCGAGGACGAGCGCGTCGAGCAGACGCGCCTGCTGACCGACGCCGGTTTCGAGGCGGCGCTGCGCGTCGCCCAGCGGCGCCTGGAGCGGGGTCGCTTCCACGCCGCGCTCCGCACGCTGCGACAGTTGGAGCCGCATCCGACGCGCCTCCGACGCGCGCGCGAGGCGGCGGAGATGGCGGCGCTGGTCGCCTCCTATGTCGGCCGCGACGCCGCCTGGTCGCTAGCGGATCGCTGGCGGCGCGAGGCGGGGCTCGAGCCGCTTCCCGAGCAGCGGAAGCGACGCGCCCCCGCCCCCCCGAGGCGCGAGGGAGTGTCGTCGCTCGACGCCGGCCCTTCGATCGACATCTCCGAGATGGTCTCCAAGCCTTTCTGGTCCGAAGACCTCACCGTCGAGGCGCCGGAGGCGGAGCGCGATCGCAACCGCGAGTCGCAGGATGAGGTCTCCGAGCGCGCCCGCCTGCTGCACATCGTGCCCACGGCGGCGGGCGATCTCATTTACGTCAATGACGGACAATCCGTCTCCGCCTGGGATCGCTTCACGCTCTCCATGCGCTGGCGCGTTCTGTTTCGCCCCCTTCCGGAAGATGTGCGCTCGCGCCTCTACGCCTCCGGACGCCGCGGCATCACCGATCTGAACACCGTCACCGTCTCGGGCCCCTGGGCGCTGACGGTGACGGGCATCGCCGCGCAGGGCCAGCGATTCGGCGACGGGCGCCTGCACGCGCTGGATTCGCGAACGGGCGAGCTGCGATGGTCCGTCGATTTGCCGGCGCTCAGCGCCGAGCTCGAGAACTCGGAGATCAGCGGCCCGCTTGTCCTCGACGGCGGCATCGTCATCGCCACCGTCGTCAAGCAGAACCGCCAGCGCCGCCTGGCGAGCGTCAACCTGATCGGCCTCGATGTCGGCAGCGGACAACTGCTCTGGCGAGCCTCGCTCGGCAGCACGGGCCAACTCGCCTACCCGACGAGCTCCACCGCCAGCGAGGCGGTCGCCGTTGACGACGGCGTCGCGTATTTCGCCAGCCGGCTGGGCTTTGTGGCGGCGGTGGAGACCGCAACCGGGCGCACGCTCTGGATCCGACGCTTCGAGTCCGAGGCGGGCAACGTCCCCTCCGCCCCCGCGTGGGAGGTTTCCGCCCCCATCGTGCGCGAGGACGCCGTCGCCTTCATCTCCCCGGACGGCCGCTCCATCAGCGTGGTCGATAAGCAAACCGGAGAGACGCTGGGCCGCCGCGCTTCCGGAGAGCTGGGCCATCTCGCCTATCTCCTGCCGGCGCAGGATCGGATCGTCGTCGTCGCCGATGGCGGCGTCTGGTCCATCCCATGGGAGGACCTGCTCTCGCCCGACATGCCGCCCACATCCGTTCTCAAGATCTCCGGCGTCCGCGGGCGCGTGGTGGTGGCGGGCGACCAGGCGCTGGCGCCGAGCATTCACGGCGTGTGGGTCGCGCCTGTCCAGGGCGGAGGCGGCGCGGAGACGTCGTACACGCCGCTGGACCGCCCCGGCAATGTCCTCCCGCTCGATGGGCAGTTGGTCGTCGTCGACGACGCCTCCGTCCACTCCTATCTGATCTGGACGATGGCGGAGGAGATGCTCGCGGAGCGCATGGAGGCGTTCCCGGATCGCGCCACGCCCGCCGCGACATATGCGGAGCTCGCCTTTCGCGCCGGACGGATCGAGCGGGTGCTCCCTGCGGTCGACGCCGCGCTGGACGCCATCGAGCGCGCCCCGCTGGACCCGGAGAACCGCGCGGCGCGCGGGCGGCTCTTCGAGGCCGTCATGGCGATGGTCGATCCCGATCCAAGCGACGACGAGGCCGCGACGATCGCCGAGCCGATCCAGGCGGCGCTGCTCGAGCGGGCCGCCTCTCTCGCGTCCAAACCCGAGGAGCGCGCGCGGAGCCTTCTGGCCCGCGGCGCCCTCAGCGAGGCGGGGGACTCTCCCGTGACCGCGGCGCAGCGCTATCAGCGCATCCTCGACGAACCGTCCCTGGCGACGGCGACTGTCGAGCGCCACGGCGCCACGCTGGACGCCGAGGCGGAGGCCACGCGCCGCCTGCGATCGCTGCTCCGACGCTTCGGACGCGAGATCTACGCCCGCTTCGAGGCGGAGGCGGAGCGCGCGCTCGCGACGGCGGAGGACGGCATGGACCCGGAGGCGTTCACCGCCATCGCCCGCCGCTATCCCATCGCTCGCTCCGCGCCAAAGGCATGGCTCCGCGCCTCGGAGGCCTTCGCACAACGCGGGCGCCCGCTCGGCACGATCTATGCGCTCGACCAGGGCCTCCAGGCGGCCGAGGACGCCCTTTCACCCAACGATCCGCTCGTTGGCGAGCTCGCCGGACGGCTCGTCCGCACCCTGGCGCGCGCCGGACGCGTCTCCGCGGCCAGCGCCACGCTCCAACGCCTTCTCGAGGCGCGACCCGATCTGACGCTGACCGAATCCGGAAGCCCGATTGACGCGGCGTCGCTGCTGGACTCGCTCGCCGATCAAATGGCGGCGCGGAACCGTCGCCCGCGCGTCGGGCTGGTCCCACCAACTCCCAACGTCGAGGCGATCGAGGGATGGACCCTGCTGGACGCCGTTCTGGAGATTCCCACAGCCGCCTCCGCCGAGTTCGCCCCCATGGTGAGCCGAACGCGCGCCGAGTTCGGACTCTTCGGCATCGATCCCGCCGGAGGGGTGCGCCAACTCTGGTCCACCGATTTCGACGAGGAGGACGGCTACCTCACGATGACCGACGACGCCGTCTTCCTCACCGAAGAGGGTCCGGAGGGTGTGGCCGTCGTCCGCTACGACCTGGCGACGGGACGGCGCAACTGGTCCAGCCAGGCCTTCCATGCGGCCCTGCCCGTCTCGCTGGAGGCAGAGGATCGACTCCGCCGCCCCGATGGCGATGGCGTCGCGACCATCACGACGCCCCTGCGCGAGCGGCGGCTGATGTCGGATCTGCTCACCGCGACCGATGGCCGCACGCTCGCCCTCGTCGAGCGCACCGGCCGCGCCGTCGCCTTCGACCTCGAAACCGGGCGCACGCTCTGGGCGACGAACGAGACCGCGCCCGCGGTCTACGGAATCGAGGCGTCCGGAGGCCTCCTCGTCATCGGAGGCGCCGCGCAGTTCCCCGAGCAGGGACGCGGCGAGCTCGAACACGACGGCCTCGCGCTCGCCATCGATCTGCGCACAGGACGGACGCTCCACCGCCTGCCAGTCGAATCCGGGGCCGTCCGCTGGGTGCGCATGACGCCCGAGGGGCACGCCGTGATCGGCATGCACGACGGTGTCGCCTCCTTCGATCTCTTCCAGGGACGACGACGCTGGCTCGTCCGCGGCGTCGCGGGGGAAGAGACCGAGGGCGCTTGGGTCTTCCCGCAGCGCCTCATCGTGCTCGATCAGCGCGGCCGCGCCTGGCAGATCGAATCCGAGACGGGTCGAACCCGTCCGGAGCCTCTAACGATGGAGGGTCGCCTGCGCGGGGCCCTTGGACCCGTGGTTTCCCAGACGCTGGACGATCGAGCGGCCCTCGCCTCAGCCGACGGAGTCACGCTCATCGCCCCCGACGGTCGGATCGCCGGCATGGACCGCCGCCCCTCGAACGTCCCCTTGGCGTCGGCATCCTTCGGAGAGAACTACGTCTTCGCCATCGAGGTGGCGGCGACGGACACCGAGCCCAACATCGATGAGTATCAGCTCTATGCCTTCACCACCCGCAGCCTGGCGCTGACCCAGCGGCGCGGCGTGGCCCTCTGGGCGAAGCCCGTGCGGCTGGATCTGCTGGACGGGCGGATCCTGATCACCGCCGGGGACGCCACGATCGTCCTCGACGCCCCGACCCCGGATTGACTCGACGGGAGCGGGACACCCCGGATCCGGGAGAAACCAGGCGATCTGGGAAGAGTTGGGCGAGGCGCAATTTCCGCGGGGTGGAGGAAAATCCTTGACGTGTCGCACTGAGCCCGCCACACTGCGAAATGGAAAACGTCACTCCCCGCCTCGGGGAGGAAAGGAGAGTAAGAGACGCGTCTATCTGGGGATGCCGGAGTAGCGGCCGGGGGAAGGCCGCAGCCGGCGAAGAGCGTTGCATGTCGAGAAGCGCATTCGCGCGCCGCGCTTCGGCGCGTTGACGTCGCTCGGCATTTCGCATCGCGCGGCGGCCACCAGCGCCGCCCCGGATCCGACGCACAGGAAGCGACCCGCGTCCGCGCGGGCTCGCGTCATAGACCATGGCGCCTCGGCGCCGACGGACTTCTCCGGGCCCCCCAAGCCCGGCTGAAGAGAGTGTGTGACGGAGGGTTTGGTTCTTTTTCGTTTTTTTAGGAGGTTCAGAAATGCGTCACCTTTTGTTGGCTGGCATGGCCGCTTCGGTCGCCAGCTCGTCGGCTTTGGCTCTCACGCCAAAGCTCGACACGTCCAACATGACCACCATTCCCTTGGAGAACATCTCCAAGGCGCCGATCCCGGGAGTCAGTCCCGCGACATCGGCGACACCACGTGCGCAGCAGCCCGTTGTCACCTATAGCGCGTTGTCCGGCTTCTTGAGCAGCCAGACGTTCAGCAACGTCGATTTCCGGGTTGACGACTTCCAGATGGATCCGGGATCGTTCAGGAACGAGCCCAACGCCAACGTCGTTACGGACTTCCAGTTCGTCGGCGGTGTCGAGAACGCCAACGAGTCGATCCAGTTCTTCTTCCTGGACTCCAACGGCATCACCATCAACTCGTTCGAGACGGCGCCCCTGCCGTCGCCGGGAAACTTCATCTGGACGTTCACGCCTCCCGCGGGGACGATCGCCGAGGATGCGGGCTTCTTCGCCGCGCAGGCGCCGCAGGGTTCGACGGTCACGTGGTTCCTCACGGACACCGCCGACATCGGCTCCACTCAGACGGACGGCACGAACGATGGTGAGTTCGAGACGTCTGCCTTCGCTTTCGAATTGAGAAACTTGCCGGGACCCGGCGCGGCCGCACTATTCGGTCTCGCAGGGCTCGCGGCGTCACGACGACGACGCTCCTGAACGGGCCCTTGCCGAGCAGAAAAAACCTGTGCCTGCTCGGCTGAGAGCCAAGCCCGACAGTCAAACACACGATCCGACACACGACCCCCTTGTTGCGAGGGGGTCGTGTTATTTTTGAAGGCCCACGAGGAGCGCCCCATGGACCATCCCCACGACGACGATGTCATCCGAAGGCTGGAGCGGCTCCGGTCCCGCCGCACGCGCCCCGCCGCCGGGGCGGCGCTCTCCGACGACCTCCAGGAGACCAGCCGCCGCCTCGCCCGATCGCAGAAGAAAACGAGCGGGCTGACCGCCGCGTGGGAGCGCGTCTGTCCGCCCGAGCTGCTCGAGCGGACGTCCATCGAGGGCTTCGGACGCGGTGTGCTGCGGATCCGCGTCCCCGACGCCGCCACGCGCTTCGCCCTGGACCGCGCCTTGCGCGGAGGGGTGGAGCGGGCGCTGATCACGTCCTCCCCCGCCGGGATCCGGCGCGTAAAGGTCTCCGTGGGACCGATCGGATGAAGCGGATCCGGGTTGCAGCCGCGAGGCGAGACGGCCGAAGAGGTCTCCGGCCAGAAGGACGTCTCACGAATCGCCCGCCCCCGCGCTAGAGTTCCCCATGACCTCCCGAACGAACACCGACCTGCCGATGGAGTTGATCGCGCACATGGAGGCGATCAAGGCGAAGGCGGTCGACTACGGCCTGGACTTCTTCGAGGTCGTCTTCGAGATGGTCGACTTCGAGACGATGAACCAGATCGCCGCTTACGGCGGCTTCCCCGTGCGCTATCCGCACTGGCGCTGGGGCATGGAGTTCGAGCGGCTCAGCAAGCGGGACGCCTACGGGCTCGGACGCATCTACGAGATGGTCATCAACAACGATCCCTGCTTCGCCTATCTCCAGGAGAGCAACTCCGTCACGGATCAGAAGCTGGTCATGGCCCACGTCTACGGGCACGCCGACTTCTTCAAGTCCAACCTCTGGTTCAGCAAGACCAACCGCAAGATGATGAACGAGATGGCCAACCACGCCACACGCGTGCGGCGCCACATCGAGCGCCATGGCGCCACGGAGCGCCATGGCGCCACGGAGGTGGAGCGCTTTCTCGACATCTGCATGCGCATCGAGCACCTGATCGATCCCCACTCGATGTTCGTCGAGCGCCCCGAGCGCCCCCGGCGCGGTCCCCGCCGCGGCGCCGGCGAGCCGGCTGAGGCCTTCTCGCCCGACCGACTTCCCGCCAAGCCATACATGGACCGCTTCATCAACCCCCCCGAGCGTCTCGCGCAGCAGAAGGCGGAGCACGATGAGCGGCAGGAGAAGCAGCGGGGGCGCGTCCCGCGCCGACCCATGCGCGACGTCCTGCTCTTTCTGCTCGAGCACGCGCCGCTGGAGCCGTGGCAGCACGATATCCTGGGCATCGTCCGCGACGAGTCTTACTACTACGCCCCCCAGGCGATGACCAAGATCATGAACGAGGGATGGGCGTCTTACTGGCACTCGAAGCTCATGACCCAGCACTTCGTCGAGGCGAAGGAGATCGTTGACTACGCCGAGCAGCACTCCGGCGTGATGCACATGCCCGCCGGCGGCTTCAACCCCTACAAGATCGGGCTCGAGCTCTTCAAGGAGATCGAGCGCCGCTGGGACCGCGGCCAGCACGGACGCGCATGGGAGGCATTGGACGATCTCGGCGCCCGCGAGTCCTACAACGACAAGTCCATGCAGGGGCGATCGAAGATCTTCGAGATCCGGCGCATTTACAACGACGTCAACTTCATCGACGAGTTCCTCACGCCTGAGTTCGTCGATAAGCACCGGATGCATCAGTATCGCCGAGACCCGCACACGGGCGAGCTGAAGATCGTCAGCCGCGATTTCGAAACCATCAAGCAGACGCTGCTCTACCGCATCACCAACATGGGCCAGCCCTACATGTACGTGGCCGACGCCAACTATCTCAACCGGGGCGAGCTCTTCCTCGCGCATCAGTGGAACGGCCTCGATCTCCAGGTGGCCCCCGCGCTCGAGGTATTGCGCAGCCTGCGATCGATCTGGGGCCGACCGGTCCACCTCCAGGCGCGCGTGGACGACGAGCAGTGGCTCTTCACCTGTCCCGAGCCCGAAGGCGAGGTCAAGAAGGAGCGGATCGGCGAGGAGACGCCCGAGCCCGCCCATCAGGTCTGAGCCGACGTATGATCGGAGTGAGATGAGCTGCTGCCCCGGACCCAAGACCGGCAAGGAATTCGACCCCGCGTGCGAGGGGCCCAGCGAGGCCGATCTCGATCGCTTCGGCGGCGACACCGACGCCTGCCCGAACTGCGGCGAGGAGGTCTGGCACGACGCCGCCATCTGCCCCTCATGCCGGAGCGCCATTCAGGATCGCGCCGATTCGGCGCGCAAGCCATGGGTGATGGCTCTGGGGATCGCGGCCCTCGTCGCATTCGTGCTCGTCTTCGTCCTCTGAGCGCGTCGCTCCGCGGATCAATCCTCGAAGAGCGACGCCAGCAGACGCACGCCGAATCCGGTGGGCGCATCCTTAACGAACGGGCCCGCGTCCGAGTCCGCGTTGTGGACGCCCGCAATGTCCAGATGGCACCACGGGGTCTTCTCGACGAAGTAGGACAGGAACGCCGCGCCCTGAATCGGATGCGCCTTGCGCACCGGCGCCGAGTTCACGATGTCCGCGACGCTCGAGCGCATCAGATCGCGATGTTCCTGATGCAGCGGCAGGCGCCAGACGCGCTCGTCGGTCCGCTCCGCCGCCGCCTCCACGCGACCGCGCAGCGCGTCGTCATCGCACCACATGCCCGCGTACGTCGAGCCCAGCGCTGTGACCACGCCCCCCGTGAGCGTCGCGATGTCCACGATGAACTCCGCCTTCTCCTTCTCCGCCGCCCAGCACAGCCCGTCGGCGAGAACGAGCCGTCCCTCCGCGTCGGTGTTGGTCACTTCGACGGAGACGCCGTTGCGAAAGGTGAGCACGTCGTCCGGGCGGTAGGCGTCGTCGGAGACCGAGTTCTCCGCAGCGACGAGCAATCCGACGACGCGGCGCTTCGGCTTGATGACCGTCGCGATCGCGTGCATGGCCCCGAGCACGGCGCAGCCGCCGTCCTTGTCCCCCTTCATGCCGCGCATGCCGCCCTGGATCTTCAGCGAGAGCCCGCCGGTGTCATATGTGATCGTCTTCCCGAGCAGAACCGCCGGCGCCCGCTTCGCCGCGCCGGTGGGCTTGTACTCGATGCGGATGAGGCAGGGCGGATTCGCCGACGCCCGCCCGACCGTCGCAAGTCCGACGAGCTTCTCCCGCTCGAGCGCCTCGCCCTTGATGATGCGCACGGAGAGCGTGTCCACCCCCCGCGCCGCCGCCTGCGCCTGCGCCGCCATCCACTCGGGCGTCGCGACGTTCGGCGGCGTCGCGCTGCACCGACGGGAGAGGTTGGTCGACTCGGCGAGCGCCAGGCCCGTCTTCAGGCCCCGCTGGAACGCCCCATCGCCGCTCCGCAGACTCAGCCGGGCCGGACTGGGTCCCTCCGTCGCCTTCCCGCGAAACGCATCGAAGCGGAACCCCAGCAGCCCCAGCCCCTCCCCGAAGGCGCGCCCCCCCTGCTGCGGGTCGACCCCAGCCCGCTCCAGCGGTCCCTTGAGCTCAATCGCGACCATCTCGTCGCGCGTCTGCGCCAGCCGGCGTCCCACGCCGCCCGCCACCATGCGGAGCGTTGAGGCGGAGAACTCCTCCTCGCCGCCGAGGCCCGCGACCAGCACGCGCGGCGCGGGGCCGTCGGGCGGGAACGCCTCCGCAAGGCTTCCGACATCGCCCGTCATCTCCGGGCGCGCCGCGGCGGCGGCGATGGCGCCCGACGGATCCATCGACGCGGTCGCCTTGTCGAGCTCGGGCGAGCCCTGCTTCGGCTTGAAGACGCCGACAACCACCGCGTCGAGATCGCCGCGGGCATGGACGCGGACGGATTCAAACATGAAAGAACTCCTGTGAAAGGCTCGCTTTGACTCTCGCGGGCGAGTGTACCGCCGGCGGGCGAGAGCATTGGCGCCTCTCGCGGAGCGAGTGACCTCTCCTGGTGGGACGGCTCTCCGATCCGTCTCTTGCTACTTCCCCCCCCTCTACCGGTAGCGGCGGGCGTCCCTGCCCGCCCATCTACAGCACCTACTCCCCCGTCGGGCACGGGGCCCGCCGCTACCGGTGGTTGCGGGCTAGGCTTTGCCCGATGGCCGCATCGCCCGACTCGAGACGCTCCCAAGCGGTTCCGCCCGAGGTTCTGCACGCGCCCTGGCGCGACCGCTATCTCCAGACGCTCAGCGCGCGCGAAAAGCAGCTCGCGGCGGGCGGGGGTGAAGCGGTCATCGAATCGTCCGCCTGCTTTCTGGGCGAGTACTGGCGGGCGCCGGAGCGGGACGTCGAGAATCATGTCGTGGCGCGCATCGGCGAGGGCGGCGCGGCGGGCATGATCCTGCTGAACAAGTACCCCTACGCGAACGGCCATCTGCTCGTCGCGCTGGGCGATGCGCGCCCGCGGCTTCTGGACTACTCCCCCGAGCATCGCGCAGCGCTGTGGCTTTTCGTTGATCTCGCGGTCGAGCTCGTCGAGCGGACGCTCGAGCCGCAGGGCGTCAACGTCGGCGTCAATCAGGGCCGCGCCGCCGGCGCAGGCGTCCCCGAGCATCTGCACGCGCACGTCGTCCCGCGCTGGCACGGAGATGTGAACTTCTTCGAAGCGGTCGGGCGCACCCGCGTCAATCCCGCGGCGCTTGAGAGCGTCGCGGCCCGCTATCGCGAGACGTGGGAGAAATCCATCGCGCCTTCGCTCCGCCCGAACCCGCGCTGAGACTCAAGCGGCGCGCTTCAACTCGTAGGCGAGACCCACGCGATAGCCGTGCCCGTTGGGGATGCAGCGCACCACGCGCGCCGAGCGCCAGCCGTTGCGCTCGGGGGCGGTGCACACATCCAGTCGAACTCCGGGGGCCACGGGCTCGTCCGTATCGGCGGAGAGACCGCCCTCGCCCTCGTCAATGAGCTCGAGATCGAGCGCATGCTGCGGCGCCCGAGCGTCGACCAGCACGGCGCGGAGCGTGCCGATCGCGGCCCATCGATCGCCGGCGCGACGGTCGAAGGGGAGCGCATCGACGGGTTTGGGCTCGATCTGCTGGGCGATGCGTCTGCTGCTGGCGTCCATCCGACGCCTCCTGCCTCTCGGCGCCTGCGCCCGGAAACCGCTCCGGGTCTGCTCCGCTATCGGAGTCGCCGAGAGCCGACTTGCGAGCAATCGCACGGGAAGCACGCGCAATCGCGGAGCGCCGTCCGCCCAGCGCAGAAACTGCGCGGTTCACTCCGCCGCCGCGCCCAGCTCGCGCTCGATCACCCGGATCCGCTCGACCGCCTCCTCCCGCGCCGACTCACGCGAGCGGCGCCACATCCGGCGCAGCATCCAGGGCAGCGGCAGCAGCGTCAGCGGCAGGTACCACGCCGCCGTCACCCACATCTGATTCGGGTATGCGGAGAAATACGTCGCCAGAAGCGAGTCCGTCAGAGGAAGACCGGGCCAGACCGCAAGAAGGATCACAATGGCGAAGATGATCGGAAGCCGCAGGCGGGGGCGGATCTCGAAGGCGATGATCGTCCCGTCGCCCGAGGGCTCGAACCGGGCCAGCAGATCGTGGTCAAACGGCTCGCCGTAGAGGAGCGTGCGGAACCCCGAGCCCTCCGCCGACGCCTCGAACCCCGGAAGCCGCCCCCGACGCGACGCCTGATCCAGGCGCGACAACGCCTCCGCCGCAGGCAGCGGCGTTCGCAGCCGCCGCGCGGAGGGAGCTTCGGCGGGGGCTGCGTCCTCGATAACGGCCTGATCCTGCGGCATCGGACCTCCGGCTCGAAAGCGCCGGTCGGCGGGTGCAACGGCCTCCCCGGGCGACCGATGATGGAGAACATCGGACAGCGACCGACCGAGCGTGACTCCACGCCGGCGCCGGGAGCGTAGCGTTGCGATCATGGACGCGCCAGCCAGCCAACCCGCGCTCCGCCTCGTCGGAGCGAGCGAGCCCCCGCCGCCGGCGGCGACGTCGCTCGCGCGCGCCATGGCGGCGATCGAACGCGCCAACCGCGAGTCGGCTGCCCTCTCCCATGACGACGTGCGCCACATCTTCGCGCGGGAGGTCGCCGGCTCGCTTCAGGGCGGACGCGCCGCCGTCCTCACGCCCGAGACGCGCCGCCGCCTGCTCGCCCGAGCCGGGCGGCTTGGGCTCCGGCCCTTCGACGCCAGCCTTGTCATCGCGGTCACCCAGGACAACGCCCGACGCGGCGCCCCATCGGACGCGCTGGAATCGGACGAGCGGCTCGATCTGATCCGCCCCGAGCGCCCTCTGATCCCGACCGCGCGGATTATCTCGCTCACGCTCCTCGCCGCCGCGGCGCTGCTCGCACTGCTGATCTCCTGGGTGCTCGCCTGACGCCGCCGCCCGCCCCGCCCTAGCCTTCCGCGCAGGCGGAGAGAGCAAGGAGCGCTGTATGCCGCTGATCGATCCTGGGAAAAAGGCCCCCGCATTCTCGCTCAGGGATCAGCGCGGCGAGAAGCACGCGCTGTCCGATTACCGCGGCGCCCCGCTGGTCCTCTACTTCTATCCGAAGGACGACACCAGCGGCTGCACGAAGGAGGCCTGCCAGTTCCGCGATGCCCAGGGCGACTTCGCCAAGCTCGACGCCGCCGTGGTCGGCGTCAGCCCCCAGGGCGTCGAGTCGAAGCGCACGTTCGCCCGCAAGCACGATCTGAACTTCCCCATACTCGCCGACGACGACGCGAAGGTCTGCGACAACTACGGCGTCTGGCGGGAAAAATCGATGTACGGGCGCACCTACATGGGCGTCGTGCGCACGACCTACCTCATCGACGCCGACGGCAAGGTCGCGCGACGCTGGGACAGGGTGAAGGCGGACGGGCACGCGGACGACGTGCTCGAGACCCTTCGCGCGCTGTGAACGCCCCGTCGATCGAGGACCGGATCGAAGCCGCCCTGGGCGTCCGACCCCGCGCCCTGCGCCGCCTCGCCGGCGGCTGCGTCGGCGACGTCCGCCTGATCGAGCTCGCCGACGGCCAGCGCGTCGTCGCCAAGCTCGACGCCGACGAATCGGGCCTCCTCGAGATCGAGGGCGCCATGCTGAGCTACCTCGCGGAGCGGACCGACGCCCCCGCCCCCGCCGTCCTCTCCGTCAGCCCCGCCCTGCTGCTGATGGAGCACGTCGAAGGCGACACGGGCGCCGAACCCCGCACGGAGCGCCACGCCGCCGAGATCCTCGCGGCCCTGCACGACCTCTCCGCCGACGCCTTCGGATTCGAGTTCGACACGCTCATCGGCGGCCTCCCCCAGCCCAACGGGTGGATGAGCGACTGGCCCGCCTTCTTCGCCGAGCGACGCCTCCGCTTCATGGCCTCCGAGGCGCGCCGCAGCGGACGCCTGCCTGAGGGCCTGGATCGCCGCGTCCGCGATGTCGCCGACCGCCTCCCCGATCTGCTCTCGCCGCCCCAGCGCCCATCGCTCGTCCACGGCGACGTCTGGGCCGGCAACGTCCTCGCCCGCGGCGGACGCGTCGCCGCCCTTATCGACCCGGCCCTGTACTACGCGCATCCCGAAGTCGAGCTGGCCTTCATCACGCTCTTCGGTACGTTCGGCGACGCCTTCTTCGAGCGATATCAATCGCTCCGACCGATCGAGGCGGGCTTCTTCGAGCGGCGCCGGGATGTGTACAACCTCTTCCCGCTTCTGGTCCACGTCCGCCTCTTCGGAGGCGGCTACGTGAACTCGCTCGAGGCCACCCTCCGCCGGATCGCCGACGCCGCTCCCGAAGTCGGTCTTTGAGTCGAACAGCCGGCCCGCCCGCTGCGAACAGTAGAGAGCCGGTCGAACCCCGAACACGGGGTGTTCAACCGGTAAAACCGCAGCGCGTCGCCTCCGAGGGGCGTTCCGGGGCAACGCAGCGGATTTTGCAACGCCCGGCGCACCGCCGGAGCGGCTCGGGTTAGTCTAGGATGAACGCCGCGGGGCGCAGAGTCCCCATTGAGATGCGAACAAGCACCCCATCGCCGGTTGGTTCCGGCGTTTCGCGGAGGTCGCCGTGACAAGAACGCACAGCCCGGTCAGAGCCCGCACTCGAGCCCTTCCCACCGTCCTTCTCGCCGGCGCGGCCGTCGGGATCGTCGGCGCCGGGGAGGCGCTGGCCATCAACGATGCGCGCCGATTCATCGACTGGAACGAATGGGCGAGCGTCGGCGTCACCGGCGAGGGCGTCGTCATCGGCAACATCGACGGCGGCCAGCCGCTCGCCGATCACACCGCCTTCAGCGATCGCGTCCTGCTCCAGTTCTCGTGGCCCTTTGACAACACGGGGACGCTCGACGGCATCGTCGGCGGCACGCGCAACTGGGACTTCACACACGCGACCGCTGTCGCCAGCACGATGATCTCGCAGGGAACGATCACGGGCATCGCTCCCGACGCATCGCTGATCAGCGCCTCCTTCGCCAGCGGCATTAACCCGGTCGACGGCTTCTTCACCGACGTCACGAACGAAGCGGTCGCCTTCCCGATGTTCACGCTGGCCGACTCCGGGCTCGCCGACGACGTCGCGGGCGCGCTCGGGCTTCCGCAGATTCCGACCGCTTCGGTCATCAATCTCAGCTTTGGCAGCGTATCCGGTCTGGGAAGGCGCTCCGAGGATCCCACCTCGCTGATCGCCAACGCCGTCGCGTCGATGTTCGACACGACCATCGTCGCCGCCGCCGGCAACGAGGCGCAGAACCCCTTCCTCGAACCCGAGAACCTCCCATCGGAGATGGACGAAGGCACGACGGACACGCCCGCCGCCGCCTTCAACACCATCAGCGTCGGATACCTCAACGCCGACTTCGACGATGTGAACAACAACTCCAGCGGCGGCCTGCTGCCCGTCTTCGAGTACTTCGTCGCCGCCAACCTCGAGGACATGGACGAAGAGCCCAACCCGAACTTCCCGCCCCCTTCCGAACTCGAGATGTTCCAAGCCCGAGTTGGCGTGGACATCGTCGCGCCGGGCACGCTCCTTCGCCTCGCCGCCTCGCCTGTGGAGCCGTTCGAGTCGCCCGGCGCCGGCAGCTTCAGCGATCAGTGGGCCGGCTCCAGCTTCGCATCCGGCATCGTCGCCGGCTCCGCGGCCCTCGTCCATCAGTACGGCAACGAGAACGATCTCTGGGTCCTCGGACGTCCCTCGGGGCTCGTCACTCGCGCCGTCCTGCTCAACTCGGCGGCCAAGGATCCGGTCGTCGATTTCAACAACTCCGCCATGTTCGGCGACACGCCCGGAACCGAGGACGTCTGGACCACCACACAGGGACTGGACGAGGAAGTCGGCGCCGGCGCCCTTGACCTCGAACGCCTCTTCAATCAGTTCGCGCTCGCCGACACCAAGGACGTCACCGATCTCACCGGGTTCCGGATCGACAACAACGGCGCCACAACCATTCCCACCATGAGCGGCACGGATCCGAACATCGCCTTCACCACAGTGCTCGGCAGTCCGCCGCCCGATCCCTTCGCCGGCGCCTTCCCGCAGGATCAGAACGAGTTCGATGAGCATCGCCCCGGCGAGATCATGATCGCCGACCGGCGCAGAATGTCGCGCAAGGCGCTCGACTCCTCGTTCCTCTCACTCGAGCCTCGGATCGCGGAGGAGCTCAAGACCCTGCGTCCCCTTCAGTTCGGCGACAACCCCGACCTGGGCGGCGGCGTCGTCCCTCCCCCCTTCGGCGGCGGCACGACGCCGGGGCCCGGCTTCGACGGCCGCCTGCCGGACAACGGGCGCCAGATCGAACCCCCCGACATTCCCGGAGCGCCGGGCAGCGACCGCTTCCGCACCGGCTGGGACCATGGCAACCTCGGGTTCGGATTCATCGACATCCCCATCGGAATGATCACTCGGGACAGCGCCGTCACGGTGACGCTCGTGTGGAATCGAACGGAGACATGGAACGTCCCCAACTTCGCGGGGCCGCTGAATCTCATCTCCCCCTCGCTCGTCGTGCCCCCACAGTTCCTCGACGGACTCCAGGACGGCCTCCAGCCCGCCGCCCAACAGCAGGCGATCGAGAGGCCGGAGCGCCGCGAGGTCGATGTCGAATCCAACCCTCGCCCTCCTCGCGGCGG
The DNA here is from genome assembly GCA_964451515.1 of uncultured Phycisphaeraceae bacterium. Taxonomy (GTDB): domain Bacteria; phylum Planctomycetota; class Phycisphaerae; order Phycisphaerales; family UBA1924; genus CAYVIJ01. The sequence continues at coordinate 22,911 of CAYVIJ010000028.1, forward strand.
CATCCAGTCGATCCGCCAGCAGTATTCCGCTTTCTGGCCTGAAGTCGGTTGCGGGCTGACGGGCCATCGAGGCCACCATCCCGCGCCGCGTCAGGGTGGAGAACTCGCGCTGCGGGACATGGGCCCCGAGCAGGTCCGCGAGCGGCTCAAGGAGACCTTCGACAACCTCGCTGAACGAATGGACGACACCTGGTCGTACAAGCGGCTCGCCCAACAGCTCGGCGAAGGCGTGCAGGTCGAGCCGCGCGGCGCCGGCGGCGCGGAGATCGAGCTGCTCTTCGATTCCTCCATCCCCGCCGACTCGGGATTCGCGATCGCCTCGCGAACAGCGGCCGACATCTGGGAGTCCCTGCTCGAGGATCCCGTCACGATCCGCATTCAGGTCGGACTGGTGAACGATCCGGGGGGGTTCCTCGCCGCGACGTCGCGATCCATCGTCGGCCTCAACTACGATCCGTTGCGCGACGCCATGATCGCCGACGCTTCCTCGGAGGAATCGGCGCTGCTCAATCGCCTCCCCGTCGAAGACAGCGCCTTCCCGATGACCTTCCGCTTCGGAAACGGCGTGATCCTCAACTCCGAGGATCTCGGGATGATCGAGCTCAGCCGGGCCAACGCCAAAGCGCTCGGAATCACCGTTCCCCCTGTTCCCGATCTCGGCGACATCGACACGCAGATCGTGATCAACGAGGCGTTCCCCTGGGACTTCGACCGATCCGACGGGATCTCGTCCGACGCCTTCGATCTGACATTCGCCATGCTGCACGAGTTCGGGCACACCCTCGGGTTCATCAGCGGAACCGACACCGTCGACCGCGGATTCGATCCCACCGCCACCACGCTCGACTTCTTCCGCTTCCCCAGCGTGGGCATCGGCGTGCCCAACACGCCGATCAACTTCGAGCGGTTCATCCGCGACCTGGCGCCCGGCGCCGACACCTCCTTCGATGTCGACATCAACGACGGCGGCATGCCCCTCGTCCCGGAGATCGACGACACCTTCCGCATGTCGACGGGCGTCAATAACGGCGACGGCCGGCAGGCAAGCCACTGGAAGGACGATCAGCTCACCGGACTGTTCATCGGCCTCATGGATCCGACCGCCGGGCCTCCAGGAACGTTCATCCCCGACCCCATCACCCGGGCCGACCTGCTCGCCTTCAGCCTGATCGGCTGGGACACCGACTTCCTCGCCGTCGAGCCGCCCGCCGATGATCCTTCCGAGGTGCCCCGCATCTTCTTCGAGTCCTTCGGCGGCGACTCACCTCTTTCGGATCCTGAGCCGCGATTCGAGTTCGAGATGGAGAACGTCGACCTTGAGCTCTGGCGCTTCCGAGGCGGCGATGGCAACGACCTCATCGCCACCTCCGAGTCCGTCGAGGCCAACGTCGAGCACATCTTCGTCGATGGCGACGCCGGCACAGGACGCGTCCCCCTGGGCAACTACTTCATCCGCATCAACTTCAACGCCACGCGCGTCGACTTCGGCGGCTACGAGGTCAACCCGGGCGTCGACTCCGTTCCCGTCCCGGGCTACAACAATCTGCTCCCCGGCGCCGTCCAGTACGGCCTCGCCTGGTACATCGACCTGGCCCTCGAGCAAGGCGATCTCATCGAGCCCTCCGCCGAACCCGCCGATCTCAGCGGCGACGGCGTCGTCGACTCAACGGATCTGTCACTGCTGCTCTCCGACTTCGGCGCGAACAATCCCAGCTCCGACCTCGACGGCGACGGAGAGATCGGCAGCAAGGACCTGGCGATCATGCTCGGACGCTTCAACCGCGACTGAGCCGCCGCCCACCCCGCCATGCCACGCATCAACCACGAAGGGGCCTCTCCGGAGGCCCCTTCTTCATGCGCCCCTGAACCCGCGCCGAGGCGACGCCCTTTCCGGTAGGATGACCGCCTTCTCACCGCACCAGGAGCGACAGAGATGACTCCCGATTCGATCCTGAAGGACGCCGGCGAACGGATGGACAAGGCGCTCGAGCACCTCCGCAGCGAGCTTCGCGGAATGCGAACCGGACGCGCCTCCACCGCCCTCGTAGAGTACGTCAAGGTGGACTACTACGGATCGCCGACCGACCTCAAGCAGCTCGCGGCCATCAGCGTCCCGGAGCCGACGATCATCATGATCAAGCCCTTCGACGCCGGCGCCATGGGCGAGATCCGCAAGGCGCTCGAGCAGTCCGACCTCGGTCTGAACCCCCAGGTCGACGGCAAGCAGATCCGCATTCCCGTCCCCTCCCTCTCCACCGAGCGCCGCCAGCAGCTCGTCGGACACTCCAAGAAGGTCGCCGAGGACACGCGCATCGCCATGCGCAACATCCGGCGCGACGCCAACAAACACGCCGACCAGCTCAAGAAAAACAAGGACGAGCACTATCCCGAGGATGAGCTCGAGACGCTCAAGAAGGAGATCCAGGACCTGCTGAAAAAGCACGAGACCGAGGTCGACAAGCTCCTCGAGGACAAGACCAAGGAAATCATGGAGCTCTGACGCTCCCGATCACTTCCTCTTCGTCTCCAGCCCCAGCCGATCCATCACTTGCTTCAGGTCCGACCACACCTTCTTCCGATTCTCCGGCGTGTACTGCCGCAGCAGATAGGCCGGGTGGAAGGTCGGCATCACCGGGATCCCCTCGTATGAGCCCCATCGCCCGCGCATCCGCCCCATCGCCTCGCGGGTTCCGAGGATGTGCTGCGAGGCCGGGCGCCCCAGCGTCACGATCACGTCCGGGCGGATGATCGCGATCTGCTCGCGCAGGAAGGGACCCTCCGCTTCGGCCTCCTCGGGCGTAGGCGTGCGGTTGTTCGGCGGGCGCACCTTGACGATGTTCGTGATGTAGACCTCCCGCCGCTCCAGCCCCATCGCTCCGATCATGTCGTTCAGAAGCTTGCCCGCGCGCCCGACGAAGGGGATCCCCTGCCGATCCTCCTCCGCTCCCGGCGCCTCGCCGATGAACATCAGCCGCGCGTCCGGATCGCCATCGCCGAAGACCACCTGCGTCCAGCCTTCGATCTGGTCGACGAGCGGGCTTTCGGCCTCATACCGCCGACAAAGCGCCTCCAGCCGCTCCGCCTTGCCGGATTCCGCAGGCGCCGCCGACGCCACCTCGCCCCCGCCGGGATGAACCGGCACGAAGTCGACGCCCAGCAGCCGCGCCGTCTCCATGTGCTGTCGAGCCGCTCTCTGCGCCGCCTGCGGATCCATCCCGTCGCGAGCCTCCCGCGACGAGTGTACAAAGAGCCATCCTCACGATGCGCCGAGACGCCCGAGGGCCCGCGCGATCAACTCTCCCCGGCTCGAGGCGCGCAGCTTCCGATGCAGCGATTTCACATGATCGTGAACCGTGTGCGGACTCCGCTTCAGCTCGAACGCGATCTCACGCACGCTCTTGCCGCATGTCAGAGAGGCGAGGACGTCCTCCTCCCGCTGCGTCAGCGGCGCCACCCCGGGGCCCTCGCCGGCGCCGAAGGCCAGAGCGGCGCGCCGGGCCAGTGGCTCCAGCCCCGCCGCCAGCATGTCCATGAGCTCGGAACGCCAGTGTCGCTCCTCGCCAACAGGCGACAGCTCGACCAGAATGATCCGCCTCGGGTTCAAGGGATCAATCGGGACCCCGCCCACAAGCTCCTCGCCGGCGCCCAGTCCCGCCATGGATCCGTTGAGCGATGGAATGTCGCGCCCATCCGACCTCCGCATCGCGATCCGGGCCCCATTCCAGTCCAAAGGATCCCCCAGCGACGGCGCGGCCGGGGCGCCATGCAGCACGTCCCGGCGCAGCCGCTCCAGGCGCTCGGGCGCCACCCCCTCTGCCGCCACGCCGGCGCTCTCCCGCGCGGCGATCAGCCCATCCGACTCGATCCGCCCGATCGTCACGCACGCGACGAGCGGACCCTCCAGCCACCGCAGAAGCCGCTCCCCTGCCTGCTCGCACCATCTGGGCGAGGGATAGGCGGGAAGCTTGCACAACGACTCGGTCAGGAGCGTCAGACGACGAAGCTGAGCCGCCGTCTCAAGTGAGATGGCCATTGTGGAGTCCTCTTCGCTCGTGGAGAGGGGGAGAAAGGCCGCGCGAGTGTCACGACCGACCTGCTTACCTTCTTATCGACTATCCAGCTCGTCCCGTGCACGAATAAACCTGTGACTCCAAGCATTTCCCCGGGGTCGGGGAGTCAGCCCACGGGAAATGTCTCTGAGAGCTTGCTGAAGCGCCCGCGTCGCTCGTTTCCAGCAGGCGTCCGATGCGATCCGCCAGCCGCCCCGCCAGCCACGGGTCCTCCCCGATCTCCTCGATCACGCGAACGAGGTCCTCGTCTTTCCCGCGTGTGGGATCCCTCGACTGGCTCCGCAGCCGCACGGAGGTCGTCGGAATCTGCGTCCCAGGGCGCCCGACGCGCTCCATGAGCACCGCCACCCGCACCCGCAGCGGCCCGCTGTAGGTCCGCAGGTCCTTCATCGCCTCCTGCGAGGGCTCCTCCGCTGGCTCGAAGCGCACGATCGCCCGCCGGCGCTGATGATGCAGCAGCGAGTCGACCTCCTGCCCGAAGCGGGTGTCGTCCCCCTCCCAGGGCTCGCCCAGCCCGGCGCCGCTCTTGGGGCGCGTCGTGATGACGCCGGCGCGCGCATCGACGCGCTCGATGGTGAATCCCGCCCGACGCAGCGCTCGCTCCGCCGCGCTGAAGACCTCCTCATACCGCTCGCCGCCGACCTCGACCGTCGCCGCCCGAGGCGATCCAGCGCACCCGCCCATCCAAACCGCCAGCGTCAGCGCGCCGATTCTCGCAAGCGGAGACAAAAGCGACCAGCCTCGCATGGGCGCAGTGTACCGGCTCCTCGCCCCCAGCCTGTAGGATGCTCTCTCGAACATCCGCGTTTTGATCGGTTCTGGGAGGAGCGACATGGCAGGCGCGATCCAAGGCAACGCCATCATCGGCCAGGGCGGCGGGCCCACCGCCGTCATCAACCAGTCCGTCATCGGCGTCCTCGAGACGCTCCGGAACGGCGAGGGAGTCGAGCGCATCTTCGGCGCCCGCCACGGCGTTCGAGGCATCGTCAACGACGACCTGATCGATCTCGAAGACCTGCCCGCCGAGCGCCTCGAGCGCTGCGCCGCCATGCCCGCGGCCTTCCTGGGCTCGACGCGCGACAAGCCGGACAAGGCGTACTGCGAGAAGATCTTCGACGTCTGCCGCCGGCGCGACATCCGCTATTTCTTCTACATCGGCGGCAACGACTCCTCCGACACCTGCCGCATCGTCAACGAGCTCTCCCGCGACGCCGGCTACGAGCTTCGCTGTTTCCACATTCCAAAGACCATCGACAACGACCTTGTCGAGAACGACCACACCCCCGGCTTCCCCTCCGCCGCGCGCTTCGTCGCCATGGCCTTCATGGGCGACAATCTCGACAACGCCTCCCTGCCCGGGATCAAGGTCAACATCGTCATGGGACGCCACGCCGGCTTCCTCACCGCCTCATCGGCGCTGGCGCGCACATGCGAGGACGACGGCCCGCATCTGATCTACCTCCCCGAGAAAGCATTCGACCTCGACGCCTTCTCGAAGGACGTCGAGCAGGTCTACAGAAGGCTCGGGCGATGCCAGATCGCCGTCTCCGAAGGCGTCCACGACGCCGAAGGCCAACTCGTCAGCGCCAAGATGTCCACGCTCAAGGAGACCGACGCCCACGGCAACGTCCAGCTCTCCGGTACCGGCGCGCTGGGCGACTATCTCGCCCACCATCTGCGCACCAGCCTGACCCCCAAGGGCGGCAAGCCGCCGCGCGTCCGCGCCGACACCTTCGGCTATCTCCAACGCTGCTGGCCCGACCCCAGCCCCGTTGACCAGCGCGAGGCGCGCGCCGCCGGAAAGAAGGCTGCGGAGATTGCCCTCTCGGGCGATCACGATGGCTCCATCGCGATCGAGCGCGTGAAGAGCGAGCCATACGAGTCGCGCATGAAGGTCGTCCCCCTCGCCGCCGTCGCGGGCAAGACGCGCCACATGCCGCCCGAATACGTCAAGGGAACCAACGACGTCACGCCCGCCTTTCTCGACTACGTCCGCCCCCTCGTCGGCGACCTGCCCGTCTGCGAGCGCCTGTAAACATCCCGAACCTCAGTTCAGCAGAGGAGAGACCCATGTCCGATCACGCCACACGCCGCTCCTTTCTCGCCGCCGCCGGCGCCGCCGCCGTCGGGCTGACCGCCGGGGCCCGCGCCCAGCAGCGGCGCCGTCAGCGTCAGGGCGGCGACATCCGACGCCCGGGCGGACGCCGACCCGTCGCCATCGCCTCCTCCAACGGCGTCGGCGCCGTCGCCGCCGCCTACGACCGCCTCCGCGCCGGCGCCGATCCGCTCGACTCCGTCATCGCCGGCGTCCGCCTCGTCGAGAACGATCCCGACGACATGTCCGTCGGGCTTGGCGGGCTGCCCAACGAGGATGGAATCGTCGAGCTCGACTCCTCCGTCATGCACGGCCCGCGCCACCGCGCCGGCGCCGTCGCCGCCCTCCGCAACATCAAGAACCCCTCCGCCGTCGCGCGCGAGGTCGCCCGCCGCACCGACCATTGCCTCCTTGTCGGCGAAGGCGCGCTCGAGTTCGCGAAGCGCCTGGGCTTCGAGGAGGAGAACCTGCTCACGGAGCGCGCGCGACAGGCGTGGCTGCGCTGGAAGGCGACTCAGAACGAACGGGACGACTGGCTCGATCCCGAGCAGTTCGACCTCCCGACCACAGAACGCGACGAGCGCGTGCGCGCAGAAGACGTTCCCTTCACCTACGGCACCATCCACTGCTCCGGCGTCAACGCCGCCGGCGACATCGCCGGAACCACCACCACCAGCGGCCTCTCCTGGAAGCTCCCCGGGCGCGTCGGCGACTCCCCCATCATCGGCGCGGGCCTCTACACCGACAACGCCGTCGGCTCCGCCGGCGCCACGGGGCGCGGCGAAGCCGTCATGCAAGTCTGCGGCGCACGCACCGCCGTCATGCGCATGGAGATGGGCGATCACCCCACCGACGCCTGCCTCTACGTCCTCGACCTCATCGCCAAAAAGACCAAGTCCCCGCGCCTCCTGAGCGACCGCGGCGAGCCCAACTTCAACGTCATCATCTACGCCACGAACAAGGAGGGCGCCTACGGCTCCGCCTGCATGCGCGAAGGCCGCCAGTTCGCCGTCTGCGACGAGGGAGGCCCACGCCGCGAGGATTGCGCCTACCTCTTCCCGCGCCGCTGACTCCTACCATTCGCGCGTCATGCAGGAGCGCGCGCAGGAGATCGATCGCCATCACCGCCAGTCCCTCCTCCCGCAGGTCGGACCCGAGGGAACAGCGCGCCTGCGCGAGTCGCACGCCCTGCTCGTCGGCCTGGGCGCCCTCGGCTCCGTCGTCGCAGACGCCCTCGTGCGCGCCGGCGTCGGACGACTCACGCTGATCGACCGCGACGTCGTCGAGCTCACCAACCTTCAGCGTCAGATCCTCTTCACCGAATCCGACGCAGCCGACGGCCTCCCCAAGGCCGAAGCCGCGCGCCGCCGGCTCCACGAGATCGACTCCACCGCTCGCGTCCACGCCGTCGTCGACGACCTCAATCCTGCGAACGCCGAGCGCCTCATCGACGCCGCCGATCCCCCCCACATCCTCATCGACGGAACCGACAACTTCGAGACGCGATTCCTCCTCAACGACCTCGCCGTCCAGCGCGGGATCCCCTTCGTCTCCGCAGGCGTCGTCGGCGTCGCCGGCACGCAGTGCACGATCCTCCCGCGCGGCCAGCACACGCCGTGGAACCCAACCCCCTGCCTCCGCTGCCTCCTCCCCGAGCCGCCCGATCCCGCGTCGCTGCCGACCTGCGACACCGCCGGCGTCCTCGCCCCCGCCGTCTCCATCGTCGCCTCCTTCGAGACGGTCGAGGCGATGAAGATCCTGCTGGGTCGATTCGATGACATCCGGCGCACGCTTCTCGAAATCAACGCCTGGACGGGCGACGTGCGCTATCTGCGCGCCGAATCGCCCGATCCCGATTGCCCCTGCTGCGCGCGCCGCGCGTTCAACTCTCTCGAGGGCGCCGGCTTCTCGGGCGTCGCGTCCCTCTGCGGCATGAACGCCGTCCAGATCACGCCTGCGGCGCGCTCGGGACGCGAGATTGACCTCGCGCGCCTCGCCAAGGCCCTGCGCCCGCACGGGCGCTTCGAGCGCACGCCCTTCCTGATGCGCGGCGACCTGCTCTCCGAAAAGCCCGACTCAGGCGACGCGGTTCGGATGACCGTCTTCCCGACGGGCCGCGCGATCATCTCGGGCGTCCGTACGGAGTCGCGCGCCCGCGCGATCTACGCGCGCTACGTCGGCGCCTGAGCGCCGGCTTCGCTTCAGTATCGCAGGACGGAGTGCAGGCGCTCCCCATGATCGCCCAGCGTCGATCGACCTCGCAGCTCATCCAGCTCGATCAGCACCGTCGCGCCGACGACCTCGCCCCCCAGCCCCTCCACGAGCTGAAGCGCCGCCTTCATCGTCCCTCCCGTCGCGATCAGATCGTCGACCACAAGCACCCGCTGGCCCGCGCTGATCGCGTCGTCATGAATCTCGAGCGAATCCGAGCCGTACTCCAGCTCGTACTCCGCCGCGACGATCTTCGCCGGCAGTTTGCCCGGCTTGCGGATCGGGATGAATCCCGTCGCCAGCGTCTTCGCCAGCGCCACGCCGAAGATGAACCCGCGTGACTCGGCGCCGACCACGGTGTCCACCCGCTTGCCGCGGAAGGGATTGGCCATCAACTCCACCGCCAGCCCAAGCCCGGCCGGGTCCGCCAGCAGGGGCGTGATGTCCCGGAAGACGACGCCCTTCTTCGGAAAGTCAGGCACATCGCGAATCAGCCTCTTCAGGTGCTCCACCGATGGACTCCTCATTCCTTTGTCCCTCGTCCGGCTACAGTAACAGACATGGCAGACGCCAAGAACACGTCGCAGAAGCTGGAGATCATCGAGCCGATTGGGGCGCGCGTCCTGATCCGCAAGGACGAGGATCGCAAGCAGACCAAGTCCGGCATTCACCTGCCCGACAAGATCGAGATCCCCACGCTCACGGGCCGCATCGTCTCCGTCTCCGCGGAGGTCGAGCTGGACGAGAAGTATCCCATCCGGATGTACGATCGCGTCCTCTTCAACCCCAAGCACGGGATTCCCGTCGATTTCGAGGGCGACAATCGCCTCTTCGTGATCCCGGTCGAAGACATCGTCGCGGTGTTCCGCAAGGCCGACGAGTCGGCCGATGTCTGACGAAGCGCGCGTCGCGCTGGCCTTCGCCCGGGCCCTCCGCCGTCCCCTCGCCGAGCTTCCGGAGGCGCTGCCCATGCTGCCCCTGCGCGCGCCCTTTCGGGTCGAGATGACGCCCCCCGGCAGCAAGAGCCTCACCAACCGCGCTCTTCTGCTGGCGGCGCTGGCGAAGGGCGAGTCCGTCCTGCGCGGCGCCCTCCTCGACGCCGACGACGCCAGGCGCATGATCGACGCACTCCGCGCGCTCGGCGCCACGATCGAGGAGCGACCCCGCGTGAAGGGTCCGCCCGAGGTGCGGATCACGGGAGTCGGCGGCGCCCTGAGGGGCGATGTCTCCCTCGATCTGGGCAACGCGGGAACCGCCACGCGATTTCTCGCCGCCGCCGCGCTGCTCGCGCGGGGGCCCATCACGATCGACGGCGATGCGCGCATGCGCCAGCGCCCGATCGGCCAGCTCGCGGGCGCTGTGCGCTCACTCGGCGCCAGCGTGGAATTCCTTCAGGACGACGATCGCCCACCGCTCCGCATCACGCCTCCCGAATCGATCCGCGAGAGCAAGATCACGCTCCCGACAACCGCCTCCAGCCAGTTCATCTCCGCGCTGCTGCTCATCGCGCCCTGGCTGCCGAGGGGAATCACCATCGAGATCGAAGGCGAGGTCACCAGCCCCTCCTACATCGTCATGACGCTCGAGCTGCTCCGCAGCCTTGGCGCGCGCGACGTCTCCGCCTCCGACGATCTGCGCGCGCTCCGCGTCGGCCCCGGATCGCTCGCCCCCTTCACGCTCGACATCGAGCCCGACGCTTCCGGCGCCACCTACTTCTGGGCCGCCGCCGCGCTCTGCTCGAAGTCGTCCATCCGCATCCCCGGGCTCGGGCGCGACAGCGTCCAGGGCGATGCGCGCTTCCCCAGCGTGCTCGCCGCGATGGGCGCCATCGTCGGCCGCTCCGAGAAGGCGACCGGCGTCGCCGCCCCCGAGGGCGAGTCGCTCCTGCACGGCGTCTCCGTCGACTGCTCGACGATGCCCGACGCCGCGCTGACCCTCGCCGTCGTCGCCAGCCTCGCCCAGAGCAGATCGGAGCTCTCGGGCCTCCGCACCCTCCGCGTCAAGGAGACCGACCGTCTGACGGCGCTCCAGACCGAGCTCTCCAGGATCGGCGTCACCATCGACGTCGTCAGCGCCCGCGGCGACGAGGCGCTCGTCATCCATCCGCCCAGGGGCGGCGTCGATTGCAGCGGCGAGAGCGAGCCCGTCGCCTTCGACACCTACGACGACCACCGCATGGCCATGTCTCTAGCCCTCATCGGCCTCCGACGCCCCGGGGTGCTCATCAACGACCCGGCTTGCGTCGCCAAGACCTACCCGACCTTCTGGGCCGATCTGGCGCGACTGTACGAATCCGCCGCGGGCCGATAATCACCCCGTGTTGTCCCCGTCATCCCGCAGCCGGAGAATGCGCCCATGACCCACTTCTGGCGATTCGCCCGCCGGATGCTCCGCCGTCGAGTTCTTTTCGGCGCATCGATCGCGATGGCTTTCCTCTCCGCCCTCTCGCTGGGCGGCGGGCTGCTGGCCATTGCGCCGCTGCTGGAGCAGATCCTCCCCGAGGGGGGGCGAACCCTTCCCGAGGCGGTGCGGGATCTCTCGGCGCGTCTGCCGGTGGCCATACCGGAGGCGTGGATCGACGTCCTGCCAACAGAGAAGTTCGCCGCCGCGGCGCTGCTCATGGGCGCGCTGGTGCTGCTCACCATCTTCGGCGCGATGATGAACTTCCTGCACGCCTATCTGGCGCTCACACTCACCACGGAGACGGTCGCCGCCATCCGGCGCGACCTGTTCCGCCATGTCGTCCATCTCCCGCTGCGCGCGCTCACGCGGGGAACATCCGACGCGACAAGCCGCATCATCACCGACTGCCAAATGCTTCTCCGCGGCTTCGAGGCGCTGATGAGCAAGGCCTTAGCGCAGCTCACGAAGTCCGCCGCCGCCCTTGTCGCGGCGCTCGTGCTCTCCTGGCGATTGACGCTCGTGGCGATGCTGATCGCTCCCTTGCTATACCTCATCATCCGCAAGCTGGGCAAGCGCATCCGACGAGCGTCTCGAGGGGCCATGCGCGCACAGGCGGATCTGCTCTCTGTGACGACCGAAGCGCTCCAGGGCCTGCGCGTCGTCAAATCGCACGGAACGGAGCGGTACGAGATCGGACGATTCACGCGCCACAACCGCCGCTTCGTGCGCGAGCAGTTCCGCGCCCGGGTCGCGCAGGCGCTGGGGCGTCCGCTGAATGAGGCGATCTCCGTCATGATCCTCGCCGGGCTCGCGCTCCTGGCGGCCCGCGCGATCATCGAGGGCGCCATCGATGCGCCTCGCTTCGTCGCCACACTGGGATCCCTGGCGATCGCCGCCTCGGCCGTGAAGCCGCTCACTCGGATCGTGCAGCAGGTTCAGGCGTCCGAGGCCGCCGCCGCGCGTCTCACCGAGTTGCTGGATGAGACGCCCGAGCCGATGCCCATCTTTGCGCCCGACCGGCGGCGCCTGCCGCGCCTCTCACCCCATCGCGAGTCCATCCGCTTCGAGGACGTCCGCCTGACCTATCCCGCCAGCGAGACGCCCGCGCTCGACGCGCTCACGCTCACCATCCGCGCCGGGGAGACGGTCGCCTTCGTCGGCCCGAACGGGTCAGGCAAGACATCCCTCATCTCGCTCATCCCACGCCTCTACGACCCCGATCGCGGTTGCGTCCGAATCGACGGGACGGACATCCGCGAGGTCGACCTGCGCTCCCTCCGCCGACAGATCGGCGTCGTCACGCAGGAGGTCGTCCTCTTCCGCGGCGCGATCGCCGACAACATCGCCTACGGCGTCGCAGGGGCCACACGCAAGGCGATCGTCGACGCCGCCCGGCGCGCCGGCGCCGACGAGTTCATCCGCGACAAGCCGAAGGGCTACGACACCCTCGTCGGCGATCAGGGACTGACGCTCTCCGGCGGGCAGCGGCAGCGCATCGCCATCGCCCGCGCCATCCTTCGCGATCCGCGCATCCTGCTCCTCGATGAGGCGACGAGCATGATCGACGCCGATTCCGAGCGCCGCATCGGCGAGGCCATCCGCGCCTTCTCCGAGGGCCGCACCACCCTCGTCGTCGCCCACCGCCTCTCCACCGTCCGCAGCGCCGACCGCATCGTTGTTCTCGAGGCGGGTCGCCTCGTCGACGTCGGCTCCCACGACGAGCTCCTGGACCGCTGCCGCATCTACCGCCTGCTCGCCCAGACCCAGCTCGCGCCCCACGAAGCCTGAGGCGGACGCTCGATTCCGCCCGCTCCAGCGGCGTACGATTGCCGCTATGGCCCTGCCCCGCATCGCCATCGTGGGTCGCCCGAACGTCGGCAAGTCCTCGCTTGTGAACATGCTCGCGCGCGCCAAGGTCGCCATCGTCGACCCCACCCCCGGCGTCACCCGCGATCGCGTCACGACTGTCGTCGAGCTCGACGGGCCCGAGCAGGAAGCCCCCTCCCGCCTCGTCGAGGTCACGGACACGGGCGGCTATGGCGTCTACACCGCCGAGGGCGCCCGCTACAACGAGATCGGCGCCGATCTCTCCCTGCTCTCGGAGGACATCGAGACGCAGATCGGCGAGGCCGTCCGCATCGCGGACCTCATCCTTTTCGTCGTCGACGCCCAGGCGGGGATCACGGCGCTCGACGAGACGATCGCCCAGATACTGCGTCAGCGGCGAGCGCGCGAGGACGGCGCCCACATCCCCCTGCTCATCGTCGCCAACAAGGTCGACGCCGAGAGCTGGGAGCCGCACGCCGCTGAGTTTTCAGAGCTCGGCTTCGGCGCGCCGCTGATCGTCTCAGCCAAGAACAACCGCTACCGCCGCCAGTTCATCGAGGCGCTGTACGAGGCGCTGCCGGATGTCCCGCGCGATCAGAGCGAAGACTCCGAGCCGGAGATGCGTCTCGCCATCGTCGGCAAGCGCAACGCCGGCAAGAGCACGCTCGTCAACGCCCTCGCCGGCGAGCAGCGCGTCATCGTCTCCGAGATCGCCGGCGCCACGCGCGACGCCGTCGACGTCCGCTTCCACCTCAACGGGCGCACATTCCTCGCGATCGACACCGCCGGATTCCGCAAGCGCAAGAGCCTCGCCGATCAGATCGAGTGGTACGCCACCCACCGCTCGCTGCGATCCATCCGACGCGCTGATGTCGTTGTCCTCCTCCTCGACGCCGTCGCCGACATCTCGGGCGTGGACAAGCGCCTCGCCCGCGAGATCGCCGACAATTTCAAGCCGTGCGTGATCGCGGTGAACAAGTGGGATCTCGCGGAGGGCCGCCCCACGAATAAAGGCCGCCCCGTCTCCATCGAGGACTACCGCCGGTACATCGAGAAGGAGCTGCGCGGGCTGCGCGAGGCCCCGATCGTCTTCATCTCCGCCGCCGACGAGCGCGGGCTGCGCGACATTGTCGAAGTCGCCGAAGATCTCCGCGAGCAGGCCCGCCAGCGCGTCCCCACGGGCAAGCTCAACAACATCCTCCGCGACATCCTCTCCACCCGCGGCCCCTCCTCCAAGCTCGGCACGCAGGCGAAGATCCTCTATGTCGCCCAGGTCGCCGTCGAGCCGCCCACCATCGTCCTCGTCGTCAATCACGCCGAGCTCTTCACGCCCGAATACGAGCGCTATCTGCTCAACCGCATCGCCGAGCGCACGCCCTTCCAGGAGACGCCCATCCGCCTGCTCATCCGAGACCGCAAGCGCGCCCGTCTCGAGGATCTCAAAGCCGGACGCCATCGCGATGAGCGCGCCGCCCAGGGCCTCGACCCCGACGCGCCGCAGGGGGAGAAGCAGAGCATCCCGCCGCGACCGAAGATCCCGCGCGTCGCCCATGGGCTCGTGCCGGACGACGTCGATCTCGAGAACATGACCGACGAGGAAATCGCAAAGCTGATGGGCGCCGACTGACGCATGACGCTCTGGATTCCGGCCTGCGCCGGAATGACGA
>CAYVIJ010000029.1:0-36325 GCA_964451515.1 uncultured Phycisphaeraceae bacterium
CGGTCGCCGATGATGAGCTCGCGCTGGCCGCGGCCGATGGGGATCATCGAGTCGACGGCCTTGATGCCGGTCTGGAGCGGCTCGGTGACGGGCTGGCGCTCGGCGATGCCCGGCGCGATGATGTCGATGGGACGGGAGTGCTCGGTCTGGATCGGCGCGCCGCCGTCGATGGGACGGCCCAGCGGATCGACGACGCGGCCCAGCAGCGCCTCGCCGACGGGCACGGAGAGCAGATCGCCGGTGGTGCGGACCTGATCGCCTTCCTTCACCTTCAGGTAGTCGCCGTAGATGACGGCGCCGACGGTGTCTTCTTCCAGGTTCAGGGCCTGCCCCATGACCGGGCCCTCGTCGGTCTGAAACTCGACGAGTTCGCCCGCCATGCACTTGGCGAGGCCGTAGATCCGAGCGATTCCATCGCCGATCTGCACGACGCGTCCGACCTCGGACACCTCGAGCTCGGCGGAGTACTGCTCGATTTCCTGCTTGATGATGCTGGCGATTTCGTCGGTCTTGATCTTCATGCTCGGATCTCGATGCTCGGATCTCGGTGGCCCTCATCCGCCCGGAATGGGTCGAGGAGGGGATTTCGGGGAGGGGCGTCGACACGAACAGCCCACGCTCGGCCTGCGATGCGGTGGAGGGGCGAGGATAGCGAGTTGGCCGCGGCGTGTCTCGGCCCCGACGGGGCGGAATCGAGGACGCCAGGATGCGCTTATGGGCAAGGGCCCCAGGCGCCCAGCAGGACCGCCAGATCGAAGGCGTCGACGACCATGTCGCCATTGAAATCCGCAGATGGGAAGTCGGCTCCCCAGCTTCCCAGGAGGATCGCCAGATCGGTGGGCCCTCGGACGCCGTCGCCGTCGAGATCCTCCGGGCAGGCGGATGAGAGAAGCGACTGAAGAGCCCAGGAGACGCGAATGTCGCAGCGCTGCTCGCCGCGGTAGCCCTCGTCGGCGAAGTAGAGGTCCGGGAGAAAGCTCGTCGTGTCGTCGTCGGCGGTTGCGAAGGTCAGATCGGGCCCGAGCCCGAAGATGCTGCGCCGGACCGAAGTGAGCGCGCCCGCGTCCATGATGTTGCGCGCGGGGGTGTCGGGATCGGTGTGGAAGCCTCCGAGGTAATGTCCCGCTTCATGGGCCGCGACGTTCCCGAGAGCGCGGGCCACCGCCTGCACCTTCGTGAAGCCCGGCGCGAGCGGGTAGCTATTCACGGAGAAATCGCTGGATGAGCCCAGCGTGTCGAGCAGAACCACGGCGGTGTCCTCGCCGCTGAAATTGCCCGGGTCGATCGCGGAGGCGATTCCGATTGTGCCGATGCCGAGCTGGAACTGATTGCCCCCGATGATGAGTCGCGAGACGTTGGGCTCGCCGAAGGGATCGGGATCGTCCCGGCTGTTGCGAATCTCGAAGGCGAAGTTCGGGGAGAGGGCGGCGGTCTCGTTCAGGCGAGCTTCGATGACGGCGAGGGTTTCATCAATCAGCGGGTCCAGATCCCCGGAGGAAAGATCCCAGTTGAAGAGGAAGGTGGAGAGCGGCGCGAGGTTGGCGGGGTTGTTTCCGGCGCCGAAGAGGGCGGGGGCGTTGATCGTCGCGCCGTCGAAATCCACGAAGATGATCTGGGTCGCCGGGGGGCTGAGCGTCTCGAACTTCGGACGGGCGCGGCGCGCTTCGAGCGTGTAGGTCCCGCCGTCGCCAGATACGAAGGGCGCCACCTCGATGGCGTAGGCGCCGGCGGCGGGGGCGACGAACGTCAGGTTCGAGTCGAACTGAAAGACGGCGGAGGGGAGCGGTGAGTCCGCGGGAAGCAGGCTTCCAAGCCCGTTGAGGATGTCGTTCTCCTTGATCGGCTCGCCGTCGGGATCGTAGAGCCGGACGAGCGAGTCGAAGCCCGAGGGGGAGACGACGGCGACGCCCAGTGTGTCGCCCTGCTCGAGGATGACGGAGAAGAAATCGCGCTGATCCGCAGGGGAGATCTCGCCCTGCACGTCGACGGCGTTGTCCTCGTTCGGGCCGTCGCCAAGGGGGAGGAGCTGAGCCTGGGCGAGCGAGTCGTTGGGCTCGTTCTCGCCGATGGCGAGCAGCGCCAGCGGATCGCCGGCGGGGGCGCGGCGATGGTCATGATGCGGATAGACGCACAGCGGCGGATCCGCGACGGGCGGGTGGGCGTCGGCGGGATCGGCTTCGGGCGCCGCGGCGAGCAGCGGCCCGGCGAGCAGGGCGAGCGGTATGAGCACGTCGATCTCCTCTCTGAGTCGGCGGTCACCGTATCAGAGAGGACGCCGTGCGCCTCTGGAAAAAAGGCCCCGCGCGCTGACGCGCCACGCGGGATTATCGGGGATCGCCATCGCCCCGCTCACGGGCGCGGCGGCGGGCGTCATCCAGGCGCAGCGCCTCGAAAGCCTGATCGACGTCGATTTCCTGAGCGGCGCGTCCATCAGCCGCCTGCGCGATCTCGTAGACGATCGTCACCTGGGCCGTGACCTCGATCTTCCCGGCTTCCAGTGGCGGCGGGGGCGTGGACTGCTCGTCCGCATCGAACGCCCGCTGAGCGCGGAGGACGGGCTGGGGCCGGTTGAAACGCGGCTGGTTCAGCTCAATGCGCCGGATGCGCTCCAGCGAGACGCTCGCGGCGGCGGCGGCGGCCTCGGCGTCGTCGCGCGCCGTCTGCATCGCCTTGATGATGGCCTGCCGGCGCCGCAGGCGCTCGTCGGCGAGCCCGTAGGAGACGGAGGAGACGCGATTGGCGCCGGCGTCCAGCGCTGCCTGGATGAAGACGGGCGCCTGCTCGAGATCCTGGGTGATGACGCGAATCTCGTTCTCGACGCGATAGCCGACGATGACGCGCGCCGCATCGCGGCGCGGGCGGTTGTACATCGGCTGGACGTTGAAGCGCGAGGTTTCGATGTCCTCCTCCGACACACCCGCGCGGGTGAGCGCTTTCATGACGTCGCGCATCTTGCGCGAGTTCTCGTTGGTGACCTCGCGCGGCGAGGCGTCCTCATCGCCCTCCGTGCGCACGGAGAGGACGATCCTGACCTGATCGGCGGGCGCCTCGACGACGCCCACGCCCGTGACGACGAGGGCCGGACGCTCGAAGGCGGCGGGGGGCGAATCGTCGCCGCCCTGCGCGGCGGCGATCGGGGCGGAGACGAGCAGCGCGCCGGAGAGGGCGAGCGCGGCGATGGGAGCGGCGAAGGGCATTCTCATGGGAAGCTCCGTGGATTTGGGGCGCGGTGTCGGCGCATGGTATGACGCCCGGGGGCGGGCGCCGGTTCTCCGCGATGCGCTCGAAAGAGGCTGGCGGGCTCTCAGTTCAGGATTTCGCCCGAGGCGGCCCGGACCTGCGCGGCGCCGGAGGTGCGGAGGCGGCGGCGCATGGCCTCGAGACGGGCGGCGACGGAGCCGTCGACGAGTTGATCGCCGATGAGCAGCTTGATCCCGCCGATCATCTCGGGCTCGACGTACGCGTGCAGGACGGGCTCGCGGTTGAGAATGCGGCGGATGCGGTCGGCGAGCGCGTCCAGCGCGGGCTTGTCCAGCGGCGAGGCGGTGTAGACATCGACCTCGACGAAGCCGAAGCGCTGCTCCATCAGCTCATCAAAGGCGGCGGCGATGGAGGCGATGCGTGAGAGTCGCTCCTTGGCGTTGAGCACGAGCAGGAAGCGCAGCATCGGGTCGCTGGCGCGCCCCTCGAACATCTTGCGAAGCGACTGCGCGCGCTGAGCCGCAGGCAGGATCTCGGAGCGCAGGAACTCGCGGAATGACTCGTTCTCGCGCGCCAGCTCGACGAGATCGTCGAACTCCGAGGAGATCTCCTCGATCTTCTCGCGCCCCCCCTGCTGCTCGACGAGCTCGAAGAGGCTCTGGGCGTAGACGCGTGCGAGGGCGTCGGCTCTTTCATCGAGGAAGGTGGGCATGGCGCGGGTCTCGGGGGGTCAGTTGGAGCGGACGGACTCGAGCTCGGCGAGGGACTCCTCGATGAGCTGCTGCTGATCCTCCGGCTTGATCTCGCGCTGGAGGATGCGCCCCGCAATGGCGGAGGCGGTGGTGGCCATCTGGGAGTAGATCTCGGAGAGGGCGGCGCGCTTGGCGGACTCGATGTCGCGCTGGGCCGACTCCTTCATGGAGTTGATCTCCGCCTCGGCCTTGGCGCGCAGTTCGGAAGCGAGCTTCTGAGCGTCGGCGCGGGTGCTCTCGATGATCTGGTTGGCCTCCGTGCGCGCCTCGGCGAGGGCCTGCTCGTACTGCTGGAGGGCGGCGTTGGCCTGCTTGCGCGACATCTCCGCCTCCTCGATCTCCGTGCGGATCTTCGCCTCGCGATCGGCCAGCGCCTTGTTGATCCGCGGCCACACCTGCGAGGAGAGAATGAAGAAGACGATGCCGAAGACCACGAGCGTCGTCACGAATGGGACGAGCTCGACGGCCAGGGGGTTGGCGGGGCCCTCCCCCTCCTCGGCGGCTCGGGCGGCGGCTGCAAGGAGCGACGAGGTCGCGGCGGTGAGAACGAGGTGACGGGTCTTCATCGGAGTCTCTCTGGAACGGATGGCGGCGATTCGGCGCGAGGGCTCGGAGCCTGAGGCGGCCCCGGACCCTCACGCCGGGCGCGTGAGGGCTCTCATGGATTCAGATCAGGAAGAAGGCGAGGAAGCCGACGACGACGGCGAAGAGCGTGGCGCCTTCGACGAGGGCGGCGGTGATGATCATGTTGGTGCTGATGGTGCCGGCGGCCTCAGGCTGGCGGGCGATGGCCTCGCAGGCGGAGGAGCCGATGCGGCCGATGCCGGGTCCGCCGCCCATGACGGCGAGACCGGCGGCGAGGCCGGCGCCGAGGCCCTTGCCGATGGCGATGAGGCCGTCGGCGGTGGTGGCGGGGGCGGCCTGCGCGGCGTCCTGCGCGAGGGCGACGTCGGCGCCGAAGAGGCTGACGGCGGCGCCAGCGGCGACGGCGAGGAGGATCTTCTTCCTGTTCATAGGTGCGTTGCTCCGGGTCTGTCGCCGCTCCGCTTCGAGGGCGGCGTTCGTTGCTGCGAGAAATCCGGCTTCGAGGCGACCGCCGCCCCGGGGCCGAAGGTTGGTCCAGATTACTGCGTCACGGGCACGGCGCGGTCTCGAGCCTCGTCGACGAGATCGTGCCCGTAGTCGTGCGCCTCCTCGTGCTCATCATGATGATGATGCATGAGCTGCGCGATGAAGATGACGGTGAGGAACATGAAGATGAACGCCTGGAGGAAGGCGACGAAGATCTCGAGGAAGTAGATCGCGACCGCGGCGACCGCCGAGATGACCACGATCGGCGATCCGAAGGCCCAGCCCAGTCCGGCGACGCCCATGCCGCTGAAGATCAGGATTGTCGCGAGCAGTGTGTGCCCGGCGAGCATGTTGGCGAAGAGACGAATGGCCAGCGCCGAGGGCTTGATGATCATGCCCAGAATCTCGACGGGGATCATGATCGGCGCCAGATAGAGCGGCGCGCCGCCCAGGAAGTGGCTGGACCAGCCCTTCAGCCCCGAGGCGCGGATGCCGTTGATCTGGATGACGAAGAAGGCGATGACCGCCAGTGCGCCGGTGACGGCGAGGTTGCCCGTGGCGGTGCCGCCGACAATGGCGAAGTGCGTGTCGTTGAAGGCGAGGCCGCCGGCGAGATGCTGAAGATCGAGCAGGGGGATCAGGCCGAGGACGTTGTTGAAGAGGATGAAGAAGAAGAGCGTCCAGATGTAGGGCATGAACTTGTCGGTCGCATCGCCGAGCTGCGGCTTGACGACCTTGTCCCGGATCCCAAGGCACAGCACCTCGATGGACTGCGCCAGTCGGCCCCTGGGGATGTAGCGACCGGCGCCGTCGGGCTCGGATCCCTGCTCCATGCGCTTGGCGACGAGCATCATCGTCAGCACGGTGAGGATGGCGGCGATGATGAGCGTGACGGTGTGCAATGTCAGACCGCCGCCCAGGTCCTTGTCCACGACGTGGCCCAGTGGGTTGATCTCTGCGGCGGCGATGACCGTTGGGACCATGAGACTCGGAGCCCTATTCGTTCGGCGGCGCCGACGGCGCCTGGGAAGATGCTGTCGAGAGCGTCGCGCCCGTCCTGACGCGCGAGGCGACGACCAGAGCCTCCGCGAGCAGGACGATCAGGTGACCCGCTGCGAGGGCGATTCCGAGCGCCGGGCGGCCCTCGGAGGGGGCGGAGTATAGCAATACGCCGCCTGCCGCAAGCGTGGCGAGGAAGGCCACGCCCAGGTGGATGAGCCACGCCATCATCCAACGCCCGGTCGCGCGCGGACGCCACGGGCGCATCGCCACAAGGGCCGCCAGGAACGCCCCCGCCAGGGCCGCGGAGACCCAGGGCAGGCTCGAGGCGGCCTGCGGCGCGACGGCGTGAACGATGGGCCACGCAGTCAGCGCCACCATCGCCGAGGCGCCGACGATGACCCCCGCAATCCGCAGCGTGGGCAGGGCGAAGGAGGGGCCGGCGTCGAGGGGCGATGGCGCCGGCGTCGCGGCGGGTCGCGATTCAGTGGGGCTCATCGTGCTCATCTTCGGGCTCGGAGAAGGGGTCGGCGCGCGTCGGGGCGGGTTTCCCGGAGGCGGGATGGTCGCGCCGGTAATCGGCCTGGGCCCTGCGACTGGCGGCCATGGCGTCGCGGAAGAAGTTGTAGCCGCCGCCGACGAGCCCCGCGAACAGGCCCGCCACCAGCAGCCAGGGCGACGTGCCGAGCCAGCGGTCCAGGAGCCAGCCGATCACGCCGCCGCCGACGATCGACGCGACGAACTCGATTCCGAGGCCGCTGAGTCGCCAAAGATCCGGCGCGTTGGAGGAGTTGGGCACGAGCGGGCCTCCTTCGGGGAAGTTCGAGGCGGACTCCACCGATCCGGCTCGCCTGCCGATCGTATTGTCTGGATGGGGAATGTTCCTCTTTCCGCCGACGCCAGGCACGGGAGCGTCCGATGGCGATGAAAATCGAGCAGGATCATCAGCGATTCCGGCAGATCGTGAAGGGGCGGATCCGGGAGGATCTGCGCCG
This sequence comes from uncultured Phycisphaeraceae bacterium, assembly GCA_964451515.1. Taxonomy (GTDB): domain Bacteria; phylum Planctomycetota; class Phycisphaerae; order Phycisphaerales; family UBA1924; genus CAYVIJ01. Next base: position 7,019 of record CAYVIJ010000029.1, read on the forward strand.
CTTCATCAGCCGGGGGGAGCTGATCGGACGCGAGGGGAAGAAGCTGGTGTCGATTCCGGTCCACGACATCGACGTGCCGACGTTCCGCTATGGCGAGAACGCGGGCGGCGTCGGGATGGGCGAGGGCGAGGAGGGGGACACCGTCGGCGAGGCGGGCGACGCGGGCGACAACGCGGGCGGCGAGCAGGAGGGGCGGCATCTCTTCGAGGTGGACGTCACGCTCGATGAGCTCGCCGACATCCTCGCGGAGGAGTTGCAGCTTCCGCGCATCGAGCCCAAGGGCCAGCACCGCATCACGACGGTCAAGGACAAATACACGGGCATCCGTCAGTCGGGGCCGGAGTCGTTGCGGCATTTCAAGCGCTCCTATCGCGAGGCGCTGAAGCGGCAGCTCATGCTGGGCGAGTACGACCCGGACGATCCGGTCATAGTGCCGATCCGGCGCGACCTGCGATACCGGTCGTGGGACGAGGTGCGCGCGCCGCAGAGCAACGCGGTGATCGTCTACATGATGGACGTCTCGGGGTCCATGGGCGGCGAGCAGAAGGAGCTCGTGCGTCTCGAGGCCTTCTGGATCGACACGTGGCTGCGGCGCAACTACGAGGGCATCGAGAGTCGCTACATCGTCCACGACGTCGGCGCCAAGGAGGTGGACAAGGAGACGTTCTTCGGTCTGCGCGAGGATGGCGGCACGCGCATCAGCAGCGCCTATGCGTGCTGCCGCGATCTCGTCGAGGAGCAGTACGATCCGAACGCCTGGAACATCTATCTCTTCCACTTCTCCGACGGCGACAACTCCTCCGAAGCCGACAACCGCCAGTGCGTCAAGCTCATGAACGAGCACCTGCTGCCGATCTGCAACATGTTCGGCTACTGCCAGGTCGCCAGCGCCTACGGCAGCGGCAACTTCATCAACGTCCTGCACGAGGCCTTTCCGAGCGGGCGCCCCAGCGGCGCGGCGCGCGGCGATGACGACGATTCGATCCTGATCACCAGCCGGGTGAACGGGCGCGACGACATCATGGACTCGCTGCGGACGTTCTTCGCTCCGGGGCGATAGACGGCGGAGCCTTCCCGCCACCGACCGGTTCTTGTCCGAATCGGCATGGCCCGGCGGACGAATCGCAAGCGTACGATCAGTCGCGACCCTTTGTCGGGATCGATCTCGGTATTTCCGGAGCGATTCGTGGTTTTTCTACTCGCCTACGCAGTGGCAATCTGGGCTATCACGCTGGTGTATCGGCGACGGTGGCCTGCCTTCGCGGCCATCCCGCTCAGCGTCGCGCCCGTGGCGGTGGGGGCGAAGCTGTGCGTGGTGTATCTGATCGAACGCGACGGACCGGCGGTTCCGGTGTATGTCCTCGCCGGCGGCTATGGGGCGTTGATCGTGCTGGTCGGGCTGCTCATTGCGGTGCAGCCGCGCCGAATCCCCGCGGTTCATCCCTGCCCGGCGTGCGGCTACGACCTGCTGGGGAATGTCTCGGGGGTCTGCTCTGAGTGCGGGCTGAATCTGAACAAGCCTCGGGGCGGCGAGTTGCTCTGGCCGGCGAAGCGTCCTCGAGTAGAGCGGACGTCGGCGCCGGTCACGCCGGCGGCGCCGCTCGGGAGTCAGTTGGCGTCGTCGGAGTCGTCGCGTGCGCGGAAGCGGGCGTCAAGCCAGGTCAGCACAAGCACGATGGCCGCCCCGACGAGCGCGACCAGGGCGGCGACCAGCCAGTAAATCGTCAGATTGTCTTCGGCTCGGCGCGTCGCGAGGAAGACCTCCCGGGCCGGCGCACGCAGAGCGCCGACCATGAGCCCTGTCAGCGCAGCCATGGTGACATCGTGGCGGTGGGCAAGCAGCCAGTGAATCACCCGTGAGAACAGGACGATCCCGATGAGCACACCCAGATTGAAGACGCCGATGAACACGACGTCGCTCCCGGAGGATCGTCCCGAGATCAGTTCGAGCGGATCCGGCTGGCGGCCGAGGACGTTGAGCCCCAGGTTGATGGCGCCCTTCAGAGCGTGCAGGACGGCGTGATACTGCCCCATGAAGAGGAGCAGAAAGGCGCCGGAGACGCCGGGGAGGAGCATCGCGGAGATGGCGATGGCGCCGACGAGGAAGATCAGCGGAAGGGATGCGCGCTCCTCCTCCACAACCAGCAGCGCTGGAGACTGGACGAGGTAGGCGTGGAGTTCCTCCTCGCTGTCGAAGACGCGGACATGCTGAATGCCGTTGCTCGCCGCGACGCCTTGGGGGTCGAAGAGAACCAGCGGGAGGTTCGGATCAGTGGCGCGCCGGAGGGCGCGGAGCCCCTCCAGTTCGGTTTCCGAGCGCAGCTTGGCGGGGTAGAACATCGCCTCCGGCGCCTCGACGCTGCGTGTGATCTCCAGATCGGGATGGGGCGGCTGGAGGCCCACGAAGAAGAAGGCGGCGGCGGCGGCGGCGAGCGCCAGAACGAGATGCATGCGCCGAGGCTGACGCATTTCGGAGAAAGGGATCCACGCGGATGCGAGGATCAGCCCGAAGAAAAAGGCGTACGTCGGGCCGGGATACTCCTCCATCAGATGGGGGATGATCCGGCTCATCACGCCCACGGCGGTGACGACTCCGATCACAATCGGCAGCAGCGTCGACCAGTCGATGGTGAGAAAGCGACGGAGCCCCTCGCGGAAATCGCCGCGCAGCGTCGGCGGCAGGAAGGAGAGGTTGATCGAGTGCAAGGCGCCGATGAAACGCTCGTAGATCCCGGTGATCAGGGCGATGGTGCCGCCCGAGACGCCCGGGACGATGTCCGCGGCGCCCATCGCGAAGCCTCGGAGGGCGGTTGCGAAGGCGTCGCGGGGATTCCAGGTGATGCGGAGGGGCGGCTTGGGCACGACGGCGGGCCTCGACGATCGGTGGGCGGCGGGTGCTGGGCGGGTCGATGGAGAAGAGGGACGGAGAATCCGGCATGCGGACACTGGTCACAGGCGGCGCAGGATACATCGGCTCGCACGCCGCGAAGCGCCTCCTGAAAGATGGACATCACGTCGTCATCGTCGATGATCTCTCGCGCGGACGGTCCGGGGCGGTGGAGCGGCTCCGCCGGGTCGGGCGCGAGCGTCTGACCTTCGTCCGCGCGGACGTCGGCGAGCGGCGGCGGATGGAGGGGCTGCTGCGGGAGCATCGGATCGAGGCGGTGATGCACTTCGCCGCGCTGGCGTACGTCGGCGAGTCGGTCGAGCGGCCGCTGGACTATTACGCGAACAACACCGGCGCGGCGATCGAGCTGCTGCGCGCCTGCGGGGACTCCTCCGTCTCCCGCTTCGTCTTCTCTTCGACCTGCGCCACCTACGGCGAGCCGGATCCGGCCCACATCCCGATCGCGGAGACGTGCCCGCAGCGGCCGATCAATCCCTACGGACGCTCGAAGCTCTTCTTCGAGCATGCGCTCGCGGATCACGCCGAAGCGTGCGCACGGAGCGGTCGGGGCTTCGCCTGCGCGCGGCTGCGCTACTTCAACGTCGCGGGCGCCGATCTCGATGGGGACCTTGGAGAAGATCACGATCCGGAGACGCATCTGATCCCGATCGTTCTTGAAGCGGCGGCGGGGCGGCGCGAGCATGTTCAGCTTCACGGAACGGATTACCCGACGCCGGACGGCACATGCGTGCGCGACTACATCCATGTCGACGATCTCGTCGATGCGCATGTGGCCGCGTTGCGGGCGCTTGATCCATCGCCTGGGACGGCGGACGTGCGGACGTACAACCTCGGCGTCGGTCGGGGCATGAGCGTGCGCGAGATCATCGACGCAGCGCAGCGGGTGACGGGCCGGGCCATCCGAGTCATCGAGGGCCCGCGGCGCGCCGGCGATCCGCCGACGCTGTACGCCGATCCCGCGAAGATCGAGCGTGAGCTCGGATGGCGCGCGCAGATCGCCGATCCGGAGGAGCTGATCGCCTCCGCGTGGCGATGGATGCAGGCGAATCCGGCGGGTTACGGATCGGGCTGAGGCGCTTCAGAAGGGAAACGAGAGGCCGATGTAGGCGTGGATCAGATCCGTGCCCGGGTTGTCGTCAGAGCCGCCGACGCTTGCGTTGGAGAAGTGCTGCCAGCGAAGGCCTCCGAGCAGGCGCAGCCCGTGATCATTCAGGCGGTAGGTGAAGCCGACGCCGGCGCGCGGGGAGAAGTTGAGGGGCGTGCCGTCGCGGGGAACCTCCTCCGTGGCGGCGAAGAGTCCGGCGCCGGCGGAGACGAAGACGGTGTAGTCGCGGCGCTCGATGAAATGGTACTTGAACATGAAGTTGAGATTGGCTGCTCCGGCGTCCTCCTCCTGGTTGAAGTACCAACCGCTCAGCTCCGTCGTGAACTGGAAGCGATCGGCGATGAACCACTCGATGGCGACGAAGCCGTTCGCCGCGGCGTCGACGTCGTTGCTCCCGGTTCCGGCGCCGACGCCGACGGCCCACGAGAGATAGCCCGCCTCTCCGAACTCGGGCCGATTCCCGGGAATCTCGATGGACTCAGCTCCCATTGACTTGCGCCGTGAGGAACGATCCCCCCCTTGATCCACATCCTGGAGGGCGTGGGCGTAGGACAGCGCAAGAGAGGGGGGAGCGGGGGCTGAGGATCGCCCCTCGGCGCGCACGGCGGGAGCGGCGGCGGCGGACAACCCGCCGATCAGCAGAAAGGCGAGGGCGTTGGGCATGAGAGAACATTCCCGTTTTGGCGCGAACGAGAAAGCGATCGACTCGAATCGAGCGGAGTGACTCTACAGTGAGGGTCCATGCTCGACGGGAACCAACCACGGAGCGATCGAAAGGATTCCACCATGGCGCAGAAGAACGGGGAGAATCAGAGCGGGGAGAAGCCTCTGCTTCGGCTCGAAGAGGCCGTCGCGTTCAACGAACGCACGATCGACGAGCTCAACAAGCAGGTGGTGGACTTGCATCAGAAGCTTGAGCGGCTCTCGGGGCGGATCATCGCGCTGGAGACCCGCGTGGCGGAGATGCTGGAGGAGCCAACGGGGCCCAACGCGGAGGATGAACCGGAGCGCAACGGCTGAACCCGGGCGAGGCGTCAACGGTCGCCGCCCCCCAAACCTGGGGGATGCGTGGGATTACCGCCCGTCAAGCCCCGCCAGGAAGCCCTCGGACGGCTCGCCGTATGGCGGCGCCGTCAGTGCGCCGCGGGGGCCGATCCACTGCATGAGCCCGTCGCGCCGCACGCCCGTGCGATCGCGCACGAGATTGGGGTCGAAGGGGTCGCGTCCACGGGTCTGCTCCGCCAGGGCGATCACGCCTTGCGCCGATTCCGCGATGGACGGCAGGAGCGACTCCGAGTCCTCCGGCCAGCCCAGACGGGACTGCACATCGAGCGCATAGCTCAGCGCGTGCCCGCCCAGCACGCCCGCCACGGCGGCGAAATCGCGATCCGCGGCGCCCTGTCCGAGCAGGCGGATCAGCTCACTGCGGACCGCGGTGATCGCGCGCGCGGCCGCCGCGAGCGTCTGCGGATCGGACCGATCCTCCTCGCGCCAGGCGCGGAAGCGAACCGCGCCGCCGCGCGCCGCGGCGAGCAGCGTGCGCGCGCGTAGCTCCGTTCCGAAGCCGGGCTCGAGAAACGACAGGAGCAGCCGGTCGACGACCAGCGGCGACGCCTCACGCTCGAGCCGGCTCTGCGCGCGCTGCACCGCGTCATCCAGAAGGCGCCCGGGCAGCGCGGCGGCGTTGCGGGAGGCGAGCCGGAACAGATCGCCCAGCGCCGCGGCGGCCGCGTAGCGCACCGCGGCGCGCTCGTCCGAGAGCCCCTGTTGGATCGCGCGATGGCCCTCCTCGGAGGCGAGCAGCCCCGCGATGCGCAGCGCCGCCAGCGCCGCGCCGGGATCGGCGTGCCCCACCAGCTCAACCAGTTCGTCCCCGAGCGCCGAGCCGTAGGCGAGTCGGAAGGCGCGCGTGGGCTCCGGCGCGCCGGTCAGCGGCTGGAGCAAGGCGTCGCGCGCCGCCTGCCGCACGACGGGATCCGACGCCGAAAGATCATCGATCCATTCCTGGGCGAAGGCTTGGACCTCCGCCTGGCGCGCGGCGACGGAGGTGGCGGTGATGAGCTCGTCGGGCAACTGGGCGGGGCGCTGAGCCGGCTGCGCGATGGCCGGCGGCGCGAGCGCCGCAACGAGAACCGCCAGAGCGGCGCATCGACCGATTAGAAGCCTGGGGATCACGTCGTGAGATGCTCCGGGAGCGTCGGTTGGATGCGGAAAGGGCCCCGCAGGGGGGATCGAGGACGGTAGCAGTGGCCCCGAGGAGCGTCAATCGCAGATGATGGCCGCGGTCGCGGGTGGTCGATATCGTTTGTCATCGATGCGCACACGCCTCAACAGCATGGCCGTTCTCGGGCTCGGAACCCTCTGGGCGGGGACGCTCGTGGTCTCCGGGGCGGCCATGGCGAGCGGGCGCTCGCCCGTGGCGAGCTCGATGGGGACGCTCGGCGTCCTCGCGGGCGTCACCTTCGTCGCAGCGGGGCAGTTCGTCTTCATGGTGGTCGTGGCCGATCGGCTCTTCCCGCGCGTCGAGCGGCGGGTGCGGGCGTCGGGGGAGGCTTTCGTCGCGGCCGCCCTGCTGCTGGGGATCATCACCGTCGGCGGCGCGATCCTGGGCGGAGGCGCGGAATCATGACGCGTCTGCGGCCCACGTCGATCGCGCTGCGCGTGGGCGTTCTTCTTGGGGCGTTGTTCGTGATGGCGACGCCCGCCTTGCCGCAAGAGGCCCGCCAAGACCCCGAGCCGCCCGCGGACGCCGCACTGGTCGAGTCGCTTGCCGATCCGGACGTGGAGACGACGCCGCCGCCACTCGAGCAGATCGTCTCGACGCGTCTCGCATCCTCCGCGGTTCGGCTGGTCCGCCAGTTGCCGAGCCCCACTCCCACCGACTATCGCCTCGCCGCCCTGCTGCTGGAGGAAGCGCTTGAGTTGACACCCCAGGAGGCGGAGCTGGTCCGGATCACCATCGAGGCTTGGCACGCCGCCGGGGACAACGCGCGGGTGATCCGCTGGACGCGCCGCCTGCTGGAGCTGGACCCGCAGGACACGGTGGCGCAGCTCCGTCTGATCTCGGATCGGATCGGGGAGCTCCAGACGGCGGGAGATCGGCAGAAGGTGTACGAGCGGATCCTCGGTCCGCAGGGCTCGAGTCTGAACGCGTCCATTCGGAGCCGTCTCGCCCTCGACTCGGCGCTTCTGGCGCGAGATCAAGGGGATCAGGAGTTGTTCGTCGAGCGGCTGACCCGGGCGACGCAGCTTGATCCGACGAACAAGGACGCCGCGGTCCTCGTGGCGACACATGCCATGCCGTCCACGGAGGATCCACTGGCGAGGGTCGAATTGCTGGCGAACACCATTCTCGCCGATCCGATTGATCGGCAGGCGCATCTCAATCTCGCGCGTGAGCTGCTCAACCAGGGCGCGTATCGCGCCGCCGATCGGTTCTACCAGCGGGTTCTCGATCTGCTCAGAGCGGCGGGGGAGCCGACCAGTTCGGCGCTGGTCTCAGAGACGCTGCTGGTGTTCTGGGCGCTGCGGGGAGCGGACGCGCTCGTGAACAGCGTGCGCGAGCGTGAGCGGGTTCGTGAGGCGCAGATCAATCAGATCCGGGCTTCGCTGGAGGAGCAGGGAGAGGATGTCGATCAGGTTCCGGAGTACCGGTTCAACCCTGTCTCCGAGCGATTCCGCCTGCTTGCGGCGTCGGCGATCGGACGCGAGGAGGACGCGAAGGAAGCGCTGCGGCGGCTGAGCATCGTGGCCGACTCGCAGCTCTCGCTGCTGGAAGAGCAGGTGGAACAACGCCTTCGGGGAATCGAGCGGGCGGTCGAGGAGGAGGAGATCAGCGAGCGCCGGGGGGAGCGCGCGCGGAAACAGTCTCTGGAGCAGGCGGAGGAGGCTCGACGCGAGATCGAGGCGGATCTTGCTCGACTGCGGCTGTGGTCAGGGCTCGAGCTGGAGAAGGCCGTGGCGACGTTCGAGAAGCTGCGCCCGCAGCTCACGGAGCTCGCCATCCGACGGTTCGAGGGCGCCATCGCGGCGCTGCGAGGCGAACTCGAGCGGGCCGTCGAACTGCTTGCGCCCATCGCGGAGGATGATGTGCTCGCCCGAATCGCGCTCGGGCTCGCGCACGAGGCCCGCGGTCAGCAGCGAGAGGCGGTCCGCCAGTACGCGATGGCGGCTCAGCGTCAGCCGGGGACGCAGCCTGGTCTCTGGGCGCGAAGCAGGCTCGCCGTGCTGCTGGGCGAGCCCGTGCGCCTCTCGGAGCCGGCCCAGGAGGTGGAGGATTACGTCGCGCAGTTGCCCGCCGATCTGGACGCGATGACGCAATCGGCGCGCACATTCATGCTCCTCGAGGCGGAGCAGCTCATTTCCAGAGCCGATCCGCTCGACGGTTCGCCGCTGCGCATCCGACTGCGCAACGTGGGGCCGATCCCGCTGGCGGTGGGCGATGGGGCTCCGCTCAACTCCGAGCTGCTGCTGACGCCCCGGGCGATGATCAACGGGCGTCAACTGATTCGCGAGGTTCGCCCGGAGGTTGTCTCGCTCCGGCGGCGGCTGCGGCTGATGCCCGGGGAATCCATCGTGGCGGAGGTCAACCCCACGCTGGGTCTGACCGGGGCGACGATCGAGCATGTCTCCGCGGTGGCGCCGCAGACGCTGCGCTGGCGCGTAACTCAGGGGTTCCGGATCGATCCGGAGGAGGACGCCCGCTATGTGCCCGGGCTGATGGGCTTGACGACGGAGACCAATCCGCAGGTGCGCCGAAAGGTGAAATCTCCCGGCGTCACGCTTTCGGAGATCACCGACTCCATCCGCTCCGCGGAGGGCTCGGCGCTGCTGGAGCAGTTGATCTATGCGCGCTACTACATTCTGCGCACAAACGCATTCTTCCGCGTTGCGGAGGACATCAGCACAGCGCGCGATCGAATCAGCATGGCGATCGCGGATCGATTCGCGACGATGACGCCGCTTGAGCAGGCGTACACCGCGCTCACCGTTCCGCGCGGATGGGCGGTCGAAGAAACGCTCGTGCTCGACGACGCGATCGCGGAGTCGGGCGGCGAGCTGGCGCGTCTGATCGCCGCCTTCACGCGCGCCTCCTCGATGGACGACCGCTTCCTCGAAGCGGCGCTCGAGAGCGACGACGAGCGGACGCGCGCCATCGCCCAGGTGGTGAGCATCCGCCTGGAGTCGTTCCTGGAGCAGCGCGGGCTTCTGGAGGACAACCTGCCATCCGATCTCCAGAATCGGAACGAGGAGCCGGAAGCGGTGGATCTGCCCGGCGGCTCGCGCTGAGCGTCATTCGCTTAAGCGCACGGCGCCGGACCCCTTGCGGATCTCGCCGATGATGCGCACGCGCTCGCCCACCCGTTCGAGCCTGCGTTTGACCGCCGCCGCGAAGGTCGGGCGAACGATCAGGCAGTAGCCGACGCCCATGTTGAAGACGCGGCGCATCTCCTCCGGATCGACGCCGCCTTGCTCCTGGAGAAAGCGGAAGATCGGAGGCGTCTCCCAAGAGCGGAGGTCGATCACCGCGTCGACGCCCTCGTGCAGCGCGCGCGCCAGGTTGCCCGCGAGCCCGCCGCCCGTGATGTGCGCCATGCCTGAGATGACTCGCTTCACGCGATAGGCGCGGAGAACGCGCACGATCGATCCGGCGTAGACGCGCGTCGGCTCGAGCAGCGCCTCGCCGAGAGAGCGATTCTCGTCCAGCTCGGGATAGACCCGTCCGTAGTCGAGCCCCGCCTCCTGCACGATGCGTCGCACGAGAGAGAAGCCGTTGCTGTGGACGCCCGAGGACTCGAGGCCCAGGACCACGTCTCCCGCCTCGACGCGCTCGGGCGAGATCGCCTTGCGCAACTCGAGGACGCCGACGGCGAAGCCGGCGAGGTCGAACTCCCCCTCAGCGTAGATGTCCGGCATCTCCGCCGTCTCCCCGCCCAGCAGGGCGGCGCCGCTCTGGCGGCAGCCGTCGGCGATTCCCTTCACGATCTCCGCCAGCCGCTCGGGCGCCACCTGATGGACGGCGATGTAATCGAGGAAGAAGAGCGGCTCCGCCGCTTGGACCACGAGGTCGTTGACGTTCATCGCGACCAGATCGACGCCAATGGTGTCGTACCGCCCCGTCTCCTGCGCCAGCTTGACCTTCGTGCCGACGCCGTCGGCGCAGGCCACCAGCACAGGATCGCGGTAATTGCGTTTGAAGAGCTTCTCGTTGAAGTCGAGGCGGAAGAGCCCCGCGAAGCCATCGGGATCGTGGATCACGCGCGGGCCGTGGGTGCTCCGCATGGCGGACTGGATCAACCGCACGAAGCGGTCGCCCTCCTCGATGGAGACGCCCGCCTCCGCGTAGGTGAGCGGCCGTTTTGGCTGCTGAGTTGCGGCGTCCGTGCGCTTGGACATGACTGTGGAGCATACCGGCGGGCGGGCGGGCCATCCGCCCGCTAGATTCTCCATCCATGCGGTTTGAACTGATCGACGCCGTCATTGAGGCTTCGGAGAACAGGCTCGTCGCCATCAAGCATGTCTCTGCTTCGGAGGAGTACTTGCAGGACCACTTCCCGACTTTCCCCGTTCTCCCGGGCGTCTTCATGCTGGAGGCGATGACGCAGGCGGCGCGCGCGCTGCTGGCGCGTCGGGATCCGTCCCTGGGGCGGCATGTGCTGGGCGAGGTCCGGAACCTCAAATACGGCGCCATGGTCCGCCCGGGCGAGTCCCTGCGCGTCGAGGTCGAGCTTCAGGGCGAGGGCGACGAGGGAGCGTGGACGTTCAAAGGCGTCGCGCGCAAGGATCCTGACGGCGGCGAGCGTCCGGCCGCCGCGGGGCGCTTCACGCTCCGCCCCGTCCGGCTGGGCTCGTCATGAGTGATCGGCGGAAGAGCGGGAGCTCGCGGGATAGACTCTTCCCCTTGGCGCCCCGCGTCGCGGCGGCGGCGCCTCGTGGATCTCAGGAAATTGGAGGGCCGATCGGGGGAAGGCTGGAAAGGCTGGATGCATGACGCGTGACGAGGTCTTCGAGAAGGTTCGGGAAGTGCTGGTGGACGCGCTGGGTGTGGATGAGGAGGAGGTGACGCCCGATGCGCGCCTGACCACCGATCTGGAGGCGGAGTCGATCGACTTCCTCGATATCGTCTTCAAGCTCGAGCAGGCCTTCGGATTCAAGATTGGTCAGGGCGAGCTCTTCCCCGAGAACGTCGCCCAGGATCCGGAGTACGTCCAGGACGGACGGGTCACTCCCGTGGGCATCGCCGCTCTGAAGGAGCGTCTGCCGCACGCGGACTTCTCGGAGTTCGAGCAGAACCCCGAGGTCACGAAGGTGGGGGAGATCTTCACCGTCGACACCATCGTCAACTTCGTCCAGCGCAAGCTTGAGGCCGCCTCCTCCGCCTGAAGGGGAGCGTGAAAGGAGCGCCCGCGGTGCGCTGGCTGTGGATCGACCGGATTACCGAGCTCACCCCCCGCGAGCGGCTCGTCGCGATCAAACACGTCAGCCTCGCAGAGGAGCATCTGCACGATCACTTCGCCGCCGACGTGGAGGCGGGGCTGCCCGCCATGCCCCTCATGCCCGCCTCGCTGATCATCGAGGGCATGGCTCAGACCGCCGGCATTCTCGTCGGGCACGCGGAGTCCTTCCGCGAGAAGGTCATCCTCGCCAAGGTCGGTCGAGCGCGGCTGGAGCGCGACGCGGCCCCGGGGGACACGCTCCGCTACACCGCCACGCTCTCACGCATCGACGACAGGGGCGCCGCGAGCGAGGGCGCCGTCGAGATACGCCCCGGGGATGGCGAGCGCTTCATTCCCGCGGGGCGCATCGACCTGATGTTCAGCCACGTCGACCGCAATCTCGCGGGCGTCGCCTTCCCGGAGCACAACTTCGTCTTCGGCGCGGGCTTCCGGATGCTTTTGCGGATGAGCGGCGTCGAGATCCCGGGCTGAGGCTCAGTTCGCGCCCCAGGAGCCGAGCAGCAACGCGAGATCCTCGGCCCCAACGGCGCCGCTGCCGTCGAGATCCGCCGTGGGGCTGTCCGTTCCCCACAAGCCCAGGAGCTGCGCCAGATCCGGCGCATCGACGACGCCGTCGCAGTTGAGATCGGCGGGAGGGCCGACGCAGACGTCCAGCTCGAGACGGGCGGCGAAGCCGAAGCCGAAGGCGTTCTCCTTCGTGAAGAAGGGCGCGAAGACGCCGCCCTGCTGCACGGCGGGATGCAGGGACGAGATCATCAGGCGAATCCGCCCGTCGTTGAGCGAGCGGCGCAGATATGCGACGACGTCGGGATTGTCCAGATCGAGCTCGAAGACGAAATCATCGTCGCCCTGGACCATCTCGCCGGGTGAACGGTTCGTCAACTGCCCGACCGCCCACGGCGTGGGGTCGAATGCCTGCGCCACGTTGTTGGAGATGTCATCGCCCACGCCGCCCTCGAAGTCGGAGGGGAAGGCGTTGCGGGTCATGACATACGTCGGGTTGTCCGGATTCGTCGGCGGCGCCCAGGGGGAGTCCTCGAGGTAGGTCTCGTCGGTGAAGCCGTTGCGATAGTTCACGCCGTGCAGCTCGACGGGGCGGCCCGGGTCGGCGTCCGTCTCCGCCATCGGATCGCCGCTTGGGAGATAGGTCGTGAAGGAGTCGAAGGTGGGGTCGTAGACGAACCCTCCCGTTGTCGTCGCCACACGCATGACGACCGATCGGACCTTGTATCGCTCCACCCCCTCGCCCGTCGGAATCAGACCCAGGGTGTCGAAGCCGATGAGCATCTGCCCGTCGCGATCGTCGAAATCGGGCTCTTCCAGCGCGGCGAAGGTCGACGCCTCCGCGCGCGAGCCCGGCGTGAAGTTGAAGGGATAGTTCCAGCGGTCGAGGTCCGGCTCATCGAAGCTCAGGAAGAACGACTGCGCGTCGGCGTCGGGCGCGAGACCGACAGCGGCGACGGCGAAAGCGAGGGCGATGACGATGGGGAAGCGGAACATCTCTCTGAAATCTCCTGTGTTGCGATACGTTTCCGATTCAGCGAAGGCGCGGCAGCGTCCAGTCGGGAGCGTCCGCCCGCGGGGCCCAGCGGCGCATGTCCTGAAGCGCCTCCCAATCGAGCAGTTCGGCGTGTCCGTCGAGCATTCCGGCGGCTGTTTTCCCGTCGTGCAGGAAGAGCACGTTCCCTTGCAGGCCGCTTGGCTCATCCAGCGAGGCGGGCGTCGGCTTCCAGACGCGATCGATCACCTGCGGAGGCTCGATCTTGTACGAGCCCTCCAGCGGCTGATCCGCCAGAAACGATCCGATGAAGGCGTTTGAGAAGGTGAGCAGTTGCGAGGGGCGCGGCGCGTCGGACAATCGCCGCACGTACCAGCCGCTCCCCCACTTCGACGACACCGCGTCGCGCACACGCGCGTTGCTCGGATCGACGAACGCGAAGCCCGCCGGCCCCTCGGAGGAGCCTCCCACGAACGTCTGGTTCAAGCCGAAGCGCGGACGCACCGAGACCTGATACGCGTAGGACTCCTCCTGGCGGATCGCCTCGACGTCCTCCTGCGCGAAGAGCAGGTTCAGGTCGTAGTCGGCCGATGGGAGCAGGCGCCACGGGTACCGCTGCGCCGCCGGACCCACGATCGGCTCGCCCCGATCGTCCGTCACGCCCTTCGGCGCGAACGCACCGCTTCGAGGCAGATATCCCGGCAGCACTTTCCCCGATCGCTCCTCCGCGTAGGTCAGGTACGCCTGCATGAGCTGGCGGACGCGCGACAGATCCTCGACCGCCGCGGCCGTTCGGCGGGCGCCCCCCAGCGCCGGGAGAACGATCGCGATCAGGATCGCGATGATGGAGATCGTCACCAGCAGCTCCACCAGCGTGAAGCCCTGACGCGTGCTCTTGTCGGACGTTGTGGACATGATTGGCATCGGTATCGACAGTCCGGAAGGACCCCTTGCGGCGAAGCGGGCGAGAAGTTTCAGGGTTGGCGCCGGCGAAAGCTTCCTTGTCTCGCAGGAATTCAAACGGTCTCCCGAGAACAGCGGACTGATCATTCTACGGTGTTGAGACCGGGTCGCAACAAGCGCCGGGAGGGGATTCCAAAAAAAACGCCGGCGGTCCCTGAGGGATCGCCGGCGTGGAGGCGGCTGGACATGCGGGCGGGGCTCGCCCCGCGGGTTGGGTCGCTCAGGAGCGGCGGCGGCGGCGCAGGGCCGCGAGACCTCCCAGGCTCATCAGCGCGGCCGAGCCGGGGGTGGGGATGGCGCCCTCCTGGAAGGTGACGACGTGCTCGGTCGGAAGCTCTCCCCCCGTGTCCTCGAAGATCGAGAGCTGGCCCTCGAAGAGCGACTCGACGAGCGACGACGGGGCGTCGGGCGTCTGAAAGCCGTCGGGCAGGTTGGCGACGGTGAACTGGCCGAGGAAGACCTCGTAGCTGTTCGTCGAGGAGTTGAAGATTGCTTCGCCCTGCGTGTTGGAGGGGTTGCTGTTGAACCAGCCGCCTTCGACGAAATCGTCGAGCGCGTCGGCGTTGGTGTCGACGAAGCTGAAGTCGGGATCAAGCGAGGTGGTGTCGCCGCCATCGGCGACGACGCGGTTCAGGCTGACGTAGGTGTCGAACTGAACCGCCTGGCTAAACCCGAAGAGGCCGCTGCTGGGCGCGGTGTCCGAGCCCAGGACGGTCTCCTGGAAGAATCCCGAGCCGATGGATTGGAAGCCCGGCGCCAGGCCGAAGCCTGTCGATCCGCCGGTCTGTCCGGCGACGAGCATCTCCGTCGGCGCATCGAAGACGGCGAACATGCGGATCACACGGTGTGGGGCGCCGATCGCGCTGGTGGCGGCGGCGTCCAGCGCGGCGTCGTTGCGAAGCTCGACGCCGACGAACTCGGCGGACGCGACCCCGGCGACGGCGACAGCGCCCGCGAAAACAGTGAGGGCACGAATCATCTTTTTACTCCTTCTCCCTGTGCGAACCCTCGACGCGAGTGCGGCGCGTGCGAGGCGCTCCGTAGAGCAGACTCCTGGTGTGCGTCAAGAGCATACCACGACAGCGGGACACGTCCAGACGGCTTCTGTCGAAAATCGCTGAAAAAACCCTGAAAAGCGTTATCCGACGTGCGCATTCAAGAGGCGGGCGGCGGCGGCGTCACGGCGCTCGGCGCTCGGCGCGCAAGAAACCCGACAGGCCTGTCGGGCCTGTCGGGTTGAGGTTGCATTGCAGGATTCGCTCGCTTCGAAAGTCCGCGCTCTCAATCAGCGGCGGCGGCGCGTCGCGGCCAGACCGGCGACGCCGAAGAGCGCGAAGGCGCCCGGCCCGGGGATGGGCACGAAGTTGACGTCGAACTGAACGGCGCCGCCCTCATCTGGACCGGCGCCCTGGCGGAAGATCGACATCGTGCTGCCTTCCGTGAAGAGGTCGGTCTCAAAGATGAAGATGGGGAACTCGCCGGTGCCGGGGGGGGCAAAGCCGCGTCCCTGACCGATCTGCGCGCCGGGGGCGAGGCCGCTGATCGAGAGCTGGGCCAGAATGGTCTCGTACTGGCCGGTGTCTGAGTTGAACTCCGGCGCGCCCTGGAGGCTGGGCGGGTTCGCGTTGAACCAGCCGCCGGTCAGCCCCGTGGGCGTGAAGCCGCCGGCGCCGAAGTCAGGGTCAGGCGACGTGTTGTCGCCGGTGCTGCCATCCGGGTTCGGGTCGCCTTCCCGCTTCTTGCCGATCGTGACGAATGAGTCGAACGCCACCTCGGAAAAAGCGCCCACGATCGCGGCGCTCGGGGCCGTGTCGCCACCGAACATTGTTTCTTGGAAGAACGTGGCGCCGGGGTTCAAGTCCTGATCGATTGAAATGTCGTTGAGGCCCGTCGACAGGACGGTGTTGCGGACATCATCATTGACGCCGCCATCGAAAACGACGTAGAGGTTGAAAGTGCGTGTGTCGTTGGGAACGCCCGTAACGGTTGACGGGTCCAGGCCCTTGTCCTCACGAATGTCGATGCCGACGAACTCTGCGGACGCGACGCCCGCGCAAAGACCGAGCGCGGCAATGGTGGTCATACTCCGAAGCATGCCAAACCTCTCCTCTGTGCTTGTTTTTCTCAGCCTGAGCGCCTGACTGACGCCGGCTGACTCCTGTGTGAAGCTCCCCGTGCGAGGGAGCATCCCTGTACAACGCGTAGAAGGTACCAGATGCTTCGCTCGTGTCCAGCCCAAAAGAGGGCCGATCGCGAAAAAATGCCCCGGGCTTGAGGGCAGGCGGGCTCAGGCGCATCCCTTCCGGACCGCTGTCAAGGGCGGCGGAAGGCGAGGGAAGCGGGATTATTGGACGCAGCGGCACGCGCCGGGGGCCAACGAACGGGGCGAAAAAAAACACCGGCGGGCCCGTCGGCCCACCGGTGTGAATGTTTCAGAGACGTGTCGACGCCAACCTCCGGGTTGAGGTCGGGTCGATGCGGATCAGCTCAGGCTGATCAGCGGCGGCGGCGAACCGCAGCCAGACCCGCGACGCCGAAGAGCGCCAGGGCGCCGGGCGTGGGCACCGCGGTGAACGTCACAACAAACTCTTGGGCGCCAGGAATCGTCCCATCAGGATTCGGGGGATCGCCCTCGCCACCCTGACGGAAGATGGACATCTGGCCGTCGAAGATGGTGCTCAGCAGGTCGTCGACGGGGCCGCTTGAAAGGATCCCACCATCATCCAAGCCGGTGATCGAGAGCTGGGCCAGAATGGTCTCGTACTGGCCGGTGTCTGAGTTGAACTCCGGCGCGCCCTGGAGGCTGGGCGGGTTCGCGTTGAACCAGCCGCCGGTCAGCCCCGTGGGCGTGAAGCCGCCGGCGCCGAAGTCAGGGTCAGGCGACGTGTTGTCGCCGGTGCTGCCATCCGGGTTCGGGTCGCCTTCCCGCTTCTTGCCGATCGTGACGAATGAGTCGAACGCCACCTCGGAAAAAGCGCCCACGATCGCGGCGCTCGGGGCCGTGTCGCCACCGAACATTGTTTCTTGGAAGAACGTGGCGCCGGGGTTCAAGTCCTGATCGATTGAAATGTCGTTGAGGCCCGTCGACAGGACGGTGTTGCGGACATCATCATTGACGCCGCCATCGAAAACGGCGTAGAGGTTGAACGTGCGCGTGTCGTCCGGGACGGCCGCGTTGGGATCGCCCGCGATCGGGTCGAGGTTCTTGTCCTCGCGGACGGTGATGCCGACGAACTCGGCAGAGGCCACGCCCGCTGAAAGGGCGAGGCCGGCAAATGTAATCAAAGCTCGGTTCATTGGGAATTCTCTCCTTACTAGTGATCTTCCCTTGTCCTGAATCTTCCACTCCTCCGGTAAGGAGGATGATGCGTCCGGGCGTTGCGGTCCCGGACACGCTTCCCAACAGTCAACACTTCCGATCCGGAGTGGAAGATACCCGATTCGCCCGCGCGATGGAAGCCCCAAGACCCGCATTTTGCGCACAATTTTCCTGATCCGAACCGTACAGATTGCAAACAAATCTCTTCCGAGCGGGGCGAAAGCCCCCATTTTCACACCCGGGGGCCGGGGATTCACCCTGTTTGCATGTCTCGATTCGGCTTGGCCAGACGAAAACCGGCCGCGCCGTCCACGATCGGACGTCTCGGTGGCGGATCTCTCCTGCTGTGGTCGATTCGCCCGAGGCTGACTCCTATCGGGGCGATCCGACTCCTTGTGCATTGGGAGCATACCGCGCCAGCGGGCGGCGGGGCAATGCCTTGGCGTCGAAATCGCGCGCCCGCCGATATCCTCCCGCCAATGCCCGACGCCGCCGCCCGATCGATTGATCTGCTCGACGAGCTCGCCTGGCGGGGCCTGCTCTTTCAAGCCACGGACGAGGCCGCCCTGCGCGCGCATCTCGAGGCCGCTCCGCGCCGTCTCTACGCCGGCTTCGACCCCACCGCCGACTCGCTGACGATCGGCAATCTCGTGCCGCTGATGGTCCTCGTTCACGCCCGGCGGGCGGGGCATACGCCCGTGGTCGTCATGGGCGGCGGGACGGGCCTGATCGGCGATCCCTCGGGCAAATCGGGCGAGCGGCAACTGCTCTCGCGGGAGCGGGTCGAGGCGAACATGGCCGCTCAGCGGAGGATCTTCGACTCCCTGCTGGGGCGTGTGGAGGGCGGCGAGCCCGTCCTGGTCAACAACCTCGACTGGCTGGCGCCGCTCTCTTTCATCGAGATCCTGCGCGATGTCGGCAAGCACTTCTCCGTCAACGAGATGATCAAGCGGGACTCAGTCCGCGATCGGCTCGAGGCGCGGGAGCAGGGCATCAGCTACACCGAGTTCAGCTACATGATTCTCCAGGCGTACGACTTCCTGCATCTGTTTCAGACGCAGGAGGTCACGGTCCAGACGGGCGGGTCCGACCAGTGGGGCAACATCGTCTCGGGGGTCGATCTCATCCGGCGGGCGGTGGAGGGAGAGGCGTTCGGGCTGACGGCGCCGCTGGTCACGAAGTCCGATGGCGGCAAGTTCGGCAAGACGGAGGGGGGAGCGATCTGGCTCACTCCCGAGCGCACGAGCCCCTTCGCCTATCACCAGTTCTGGCTCAACACCGCCGATGCGGATGTGATCCAGTATCTGAAGATCTTCACGCTCCTGCCCCGCGCGGAGATCGAGCGGTTCGAGGCGGAGCACGCCGCCGATCCCTCCGCCCGCGCCGCCCAGCGGGCGCTGGCGCATCACGCGACGGCTCTGCTGCATGGCGAGCAGGCCGCCCGGCGCGCGGAGGAGGCGGCCCGGGCGCTCTTCACGGGGGATGTCGCGAGCCTGGACGAGCGGACGATCGACGAGGTCTTCGCGGAGGCGCCCTCCTCGCAGCATTCCCGCGCGGAGCTGGGGGATGGTCTCCCGCTGGTGGAGCTGCTGCCGCGGACGACGCTCGCCCGGAGCAAACGCGAGGCGCGGGAGCTGCTGGGGGCGGGGTCGATCAGCGTGAATGGGCGGAAGGCGACGGCGGACGAGGTTCTGACGCCCGAGGATCTGCTCCACGGCTCGATCGCGCTGCTGCGGCGGGGCAAGAAGACGTGGCACGCGACGCGCTGGAGGGGGTGAGGGAATCCGGGGGATTTTCGTTGTGTTTCGGATCGAACGCGGTCAAAGTGGAGGTTCTGTTCCAGCCCGGGCGTGTCCCGTGTGTGGCGCCGATGCGCCCGTGCTTCCGGAAAGGGAGCTCTCATGGGCAAGGTCGCTCGTCTGCTGGCGGAGAAGAGTCGACAGGGGCGCGGGGAGGTCGTCACGGTTGCGCCGGGTCATACGGTGCTGGAGGCGGCCCGCCTGATGAACCGCAACCGCATCGGCGCGCTGGTGGTCGCCGACGAGCGCGGCGAGGTCAAGGGGATCTTCACCGAGCGCGACATCCTGACGCGGGTCGTCTCCGAGGAGCGCGCGCCGGAGCGGACCAGCGTCGGCGAAGTGATGACGACCGCCGTGCTCGTCGCCGAGACTTCGACTTCGCTCGATGAGCTGCGCTCGCTGATGCGGGAGCGGCGGATCCGCCACATGCCGGTGATCGAGGAGGGGAGGCTGGTCGGGATGGTCTCGCTGGGGGATCTGAACGCCGAGGAATCGCGCGCGCTCGTCGAGACGATCACCTATCTCGAGCAGTACTTCTACACGCCTTGATCGCGCCTTGATCGCGGAGCCCGGACTGCGGCGCCCGGCGCCGGCTACTTGAGCTCGACGCTCCAGTACGCCTCGTCGAGGAAGGCTTTCCACGACTGATACTTTTCCTGCCCGAGGCGCAGGCTGATCAGCGGGTTGCGCTTCGGTCGGGCGGGGTGACGGATGAGCGCCATCCGGGCCTGATCGGGCGTGCGTCCGCCCTTCTTCGCGTTGCAGCGCACGCAGGCGCAGACGAGGTTCTCCCAGGTGTCCCGCCCGCCCTGAGCGCGGGGGACGACATGGTCGATCGAGAGCTCGTTGGTGGGGAAGTGCGCGCCGCAGAACTGGCACTGGTTGCGGTCGCGCGCGAAGAGATTGCGGCGATTGAGCTTGACGTGCTGAGCCGGCATGCGGTCATAGCCGAAGAGGCGAATGATCTTCGGAACGGCGATATGGAAGTGGACCGTGCGGACCCAGTCATGCTCCGCCGGCTCGAACTCCCTCTGGAGCTGGCTGAGCTCGGCCCAACTCTCGAAGTCGTAGGAGAGATACTGGCCGTTGTCGACGTGGATGACCTCCGCGTGATCGTTGACGAGCAGGCAGAAGGCGCGTCGGGCGGAGATCACACGGATCGCCATGTAGACCTTGTTGAGGACGAGCACCTTGGCGTCGAGGCCGCCGCCGCTGGAGAGCGCTGCGGCGGCCCGCGCTGGGAAACCAGGCGACGACGATTCCATGGCGGCTTCCGCCGTCGAACGTCTCTTCCTGGCTGTCCGTCGGGCGGACATGGCTCTTCCTCCGGCCCTGCGGGGACCGATTGAACTGTGACTCCGCAGAGCGTACCCCGTGAAGTGAGCCGGTTCAACGGTTTACGGGATCTGAGCGCAGGTCTCAGGCGCCCGCGTCCCACTGACCCAAAAGCAAGGCCAGATCGGACGCGTCGACCGTCCCATCACCGTTCAGATCGGCGACCCCGGCGCCCCCCCACGCCCCGAGCAGCAGGGCGAGATCGGTCGGTCCGACCAGCCCGTCGCCGTCCAGATCGGCGGTGGGGGAACAGCCCGCGGTGGTCACGCGCACATCGTCAACCCCCGCCTCCGCAATCGAGCCGCCGAGCTCGGGCAGATCCGCCGCGATGAAGCGCAGGCGGACCTGATCGGTCGGCTCGACGAAATCGGCGATGCGGAAGGTCCGCTCCGTCCAGGCGGGCTCGCTCTGGTCGACTTCCTCGAGGAGGGTCCACGTCGCGCCATCGTCGCTGGAGATCTCGATGCGCAGCGCATTGGAATCGGGATTGACGCCCTGGTCGTTCGACCACCATCGCGCGTACGTGACGAAGGCCTCATCGCCCGAGGCGGAGAGGAGAGGCGAGAGGAGCGTCGTGACCCCGCCGTCAACGTCGTTGAAGCCCAGCGGCTGGCCGGAGGCGTGCTGACCCGTGATGAAGGCGAGCGTTCCCGTCCCGGTGGGGTTGTCCTCGCCGGGCTGAGCCGCCGTGGCGATGGGGTCGACGCGCTCCCAGATTCCCGTCGTGGCGGTGTCGGTCCCATCGGGGTTGACCTGCCAGCCCTGATCGACTTCGAAGTCATCGGCGAAGCGCAGGAGGGTCGTCGCCGACTGGGCCGTGAGCAACTCCGCGGGCGCCTCCTCGGGAAACGTGACTGTCTCCCCATCCGCGGTCGTCGCCTCGAGGAAGTATTCGAGCGTGGCGCCGCATGCGATCCCGGGCGTCGAGGCGCTCCACAGATCGTCCTGGACGAGTGTCAGATCCGCGGAGGCGAAGTCGGTCTCCCCCGCCACGCGCCAGCGGAGGCTCGCCGATTGGGGCGCGCCCGCGATCTCCCGGATCAGGACGGGAAATGCGCCCGCCGTCTGCGGCTCGAGGAACTCCGGAAGCCCCTCGGGAAAGGTGAACTCGAGTGGTCGCAGCAGGCGCTCGGCCATCACCTCGGCGGCGGCCCAGACCTCTTCCGAGGTGGGGATGATCTGATCGGCGGGAAGGAGGAATCCAAATTCGCCGCGATCGCGCAGCTCGAGTGTGAAGCTGACCATCCCCGCTTCACCGAAGGCGGCGCCGAAGGACCAGTCCTGCGCCGCGCCGCCGGCGAGGGGAAGAATCTGATTGCCGGTTCCGAACTGGTAGAAGCTTCCGAAGAGCGAGGACATCGCCGCCTTGATGTCATTGCCCAGGGGCTTCATCACATCCGCCAGCGGCGCCAATTCTTCCTTATGCGCCCAGGGCCCGAGCACAGCCTGCGAGAAGTTGTGGACGTCGAAGTGCCCACGGATGTGCGGGCGAGATACGACATAGTCACGGATCGCGGCGACGCCCGGCTCCGAGAAAGGCGCCGGGCCCGAAAAGACGTTGCTGGACGGGTTGGAGCTTGATCCCTCGCCACCAAAGCCCACCGACCAGTTGCGGTTGAGATCCACGCCGAAGACGCCGCCGCCGTTGTCGCGTCGGTTCTTCCGCCACAACCGATCGACGATCCAGGTGTGCTCGTATCCGTCCGGGTTGACCATCGGGATGATGTGCCATTCGAGCTCATCGACGAGCCGCTGCACGTCCGGATTCGTGTCGTACTCCCGGATCAGCCGGTCGGCGACGAACATGGTCGTCGGGACCGTGATCCATTCCCGCGCGTGCTGACAGCCGTTGATCAGGATCCCAGCGCGCTCGCCCTCGGGCGCCGACGAGATCCGAAGGGCGAAGATCGGGCGTCCCTCGTGACTCTGCCCGATCTCCATCTTGCTCACCAGATCGGGGCGAAGCGCGACGAGCGTGTCCATGTACGCATTGACCGTCGCGAGATCGCGATAGTCGTCGAAGAAGGGGTCCACCTGCCCCGCCGCCTGAGCGCCGTCGACGGGCGCGGCATCGAGGCGCGCGCGCTCGGCGTCGATGAGGCTCTGCACGTCGTCTTCAAGAACCTCCGCGACCTGCGTCGTGGCGCCCAGGGCTTCTACAGCCTCCGCAGGCACGCTGACAAGCGCCATCCCAGGCCCCACGCGGCAATTCCAGAACCGCCCGCCCAGGCGCTCGATGGCCCGCACCTCCGCCCAGTCGGCGATGCGGGTTCGCACGAGCCGATGGCCGTCATATTGGACGCGAGCCGGCTCGGCGACCTCCTCGGGCGCCTCGCGCCGGTCTCGATCATCCGCGCCGGCGCCCGCCGCCGCCGCGGCGCTCAGCAGCGCCGCGAGCGACAGGGTCCATCGCGTCCATCCCGACCGAATCCGAACGTCTCTCTGCTTCATGATCATCACAGGTGGACTCTACACGCTCTCGCCAACTGCGCCGAGAGAAAGACGAGAACCCGGCGCGACCGCCCGCTACATGACGGCGCGCGAACCCGTGCGCAGGATCAGTGGCGGAAGTGGCGGACGCCCGTCACGAGGCAGCTCACGCCGCGCTGCCGGCACAGTTCGAAGGTCTCCTCATCGCGCTTCGAGCCGCCGGGCTGCACGAGAATGGCGACGCCCGCGTCGAGCAGCGCCGCGGGACCGTCCGGAAACGGAAAGAAGGCGTCGCTTGCGGCGACGGCGTCGCCGGCCTTGTCCCCCGCCTTCGCCGCCGCGAGCCGGCACGCTCCGACGCGATCCACCATCCCCGGGCCCACGCCGAAGATCCGGATGGCCTCCTCGCCGATGGCGCGATCGCGTCCGCCGATGGCGACGGCGTTGCTCTTGAGGTGTTTGACGACGGTGAATGCGAAGGCCGCTTCGAGCAGTCGTCGCTCCTCGACCTCCGGCCCCGCCGCCAGCCGCCATTGGTCCGTGCCGACCGTCCGCGTGTCGCGATCCTGGACGAGCATCCCGCCCGGGATGGATCGATAGTCCAGCTTCCGAGCCGTCGATCCGGAGCGATCGCCCACCGACAACAGCCGCACGTTCGCGGATTTCTCCTTCAGTGTCTCCAGCGCCGCGTCCTCGAACGTCGGCGCCAGGATCATTTCGAGAAAGAGATCCGCCCGCACGATGCGCTCCGCCGCCTCCTGATCGAGCGGACGGTTCAGCGCGAGGATTCCTCCGAAGCTCGCCACGGGATCGCCCGCGATGGCGCCCTCCACCGCCTCCGCCGCAGTCGGCGCCATCGCCGCGCCGCAGGCGTTCGTGTGCTTCACGACCGCCGCGCCGACGCGCTGCGCCTCCAGACGCCGCAGATCCTTCACCAGCTCCAGCGCCGCGGACGCATCGAGAATGTTGTTGTACGACAGCCGCTTCCCGTGCATCTGTTGCGCGTTGACCACCGTCGGCCCGGTCGAGGAGGGATCGCGGTAGAGCGACGCGTCCTGATGCGGATTCTCCCCATAGCGCAGATCCTCCGCCTTCACATACGCGATCCGCAGCACCTCCGGAAACGCTCCTTCCACGCGCCGCCCCAGGAAGGATGCGATCGCGGCGTCGTACTCCGCCGTCCGGCTGAAGGCCGTCGCGGCCAACTCCGCCCGGAGCGCCCGCGTCGTCGCGCCGTCATGCGCCTCCAGCTCGTTGGTCACACGGTCGTACTGGCGCGGGCTCGTCACCACCGTGACGTACTCGAAGTTCTTCGACGCCGAGCGGAGCATCGACGGTCCGCCGATGTCGATCTGCTCGATCGCCTCCCGCTCGGACACATCCCCCGACGCCACCGTCCGCTCGAACGGGTATAGGTTCACGCACACCAGATCGATCGGGCCGATCCCGTGCTTCGACAACGCCTCGGCGTGCGCCGGGTCATCGCGCACGGCCAGCAGCGCGCCGTGCACCGCCGGGTGGAGCGTCTTGACGCGCCCGTCCAGAATCTCGGGAAATCCCGTCAGTTCATCGATCGCCTTGACAGGGACGCCCGCCTCCGTCAACGCCTTCGCCGTGCCGCCGGTTGAGATGATCTCGACGCCGCGCCGGACCAGCTCCCGGGCGAAGGGGGCGAGATCGGTCTTATCGCTGACGGAGAGCAGCGCGCGTGTGATGGGGGTCAGATCGGCCATGCTCGAAAGCATACCGGACCGGGCGCCCGCCGCTCACACCCGCCTCGTCGCGCCGCGCTCACAGGCGGGGCGTGAACTTCGCGATCACCCCCGAGGGCGTCGCGGTGTAGAGATCGCCGTCCCTGAAGCGCGTCATCTCGACCTGCGAGACGCCGGGCAACTCCACCACATCGAGAACGTCGCCCATCGCCGGATCCAGCAGCGTCATCCGCGACGCCTGCTCGTTCCAGACCAGGAGGCGATCCTCCCGCATGCCGATCACCTCTCCGCGCACCCCCTCGGCTGTCCAGATCTCCTCACCGCTGCCCGCGTCGAGCGCGACCATGCCGATATTCGGGATCGCCTGATACAACCGCCCGTCGTGATGCGCAGGCTGGTCCGTCAGCGGGTATTCCGTCCGCTTCCGCCACAACAGCCCGCTGCGCGCGCCGAAGGCGTAGATCGACTGATCCCGGCTCGCCACAAACATCGTGTCGCTGGCGCCCACGGGTCGATTGTCCAGTCCGCTGAAGATCCTCCCGCGCATCGTCGAGGAGCCGTCGCGCGGATCGATGATGATCACATCGCCCCCCTCGCTCACGACGCCCACCAGCGGACCCACCAGCGTCGGCGTCGCGCGGATTGAGCCGCTCAGGAGATATCCCCAGGCCTTGTGCTTGGTGAAAAGGCTGTGCCCGAGGGCTTCTCCCCGGGGAGTGCCGAACACCGCGATGCCCTGGGAGACGGCGGGCCTCGTGTTCACCACCAGCGCCAGATTCTGCCGCTCCGACACTTCGCCCGTCGCCACATCGAGGATGAAAAGCTCATTGTCGCTCGAGCTGAGAATCCGGTCGTCCACGCGGACGTTGCCGAGGAACCGCGTGAGAGGCTGGCCAAGCGTGTTCGACCAGCGGTTTCGACCGGAGGACGCCTCCAGCGCCGTCATCGTGTTCAGCGAATCCTGCACGATGACGGTGTCGTCGAAGACATCGAAATGCTGCACCTGCGCGCGCCGCCCGATGACGGGATATCCGCGCCACGAGTAGTTGTATCCCAGCCGCGCGTACGCCTCGAAGTCAATCTCCGCCTCCGCCGCCCGCGCTTCCACCGAGCGCGTCTGGCCCGGATCAAGCCGCGCCCCGGCGTCCACGCATCCCCCCGTCGCCAGCGCCGCGACGAGCGCCGCCGCCATCCCGCGCCATCCCCGAACCATCCCTCGAAGCCCCTTCATGACACTCTGCACGACGCTCTCCTCGATGATGATCGGTCCTGATGCTCTGTCAGACCCCGCCCCTGGCGGAACGGGCGAGTATCCGGACGCCTCCGGCCCCGGTCAACCAAGCGGCTTTACCCCCCTATCCTCCGCTCATGTTCACGGGTCTGATCCAGCAGGTTGGCCTCTTGGAGCGAATCGAGCCCGCCGCCAGCGGGCGTCGCCTGGTCATTGATCCCGCCGGCTGGACCCACGAGCCGACGCCGGGCGAATCCATCGCCATCAGCGGCTGCTGCCTCACGCTCGCCGCCCCGCTCGTCGAGACGGGCGGGCGGCTCACCTTTGACGTCGTGGGGGAGACCCTCTCGCGAACGACGCTGGGTCGCCTGCGGGAAGGATCCCGCGTCAACCTCGAACGGTCGCTCCGCGCCGACGACCTGCTGGGGGGACATGTCGTTCAGGGCCATGTGGACGCTGTGGGCGAGATCGTCGAGATCCAACCTGATCCCGCCGACTGGCGGATGCGCATCCGCCCCCCCGCGCCGCTTCTCGACGAGATCGTGCACAAGGGCTCGATCGCCGTCGAGGGCGTCTCGCTCACCGTCGCCGGTGTCCTCGCCGATGACTTCGAGATCGCGCTGATCCCCACCACGCTGCGAGAGACCACGCTGAGCGATCTTCAGACCGGCGACGCCGTCAACCTCGAGACCGACGTCGTCGCCAAGACAGTGGTCCACTTCCTCCGCCGGCGCGCCGGGGAGTCCGCCTGAGTCATTCGTCGTACGCATCGTCGATCCATCGCCCGCGCCGACACACGCCCCGATTCCGAGGCGGCGCCATGGACGCCGCCTCGCGCATGAAGCCGACGAAACGCGCCGCGGGTCCGCTCCAGCTCCGATGCGCCGCCTCCTCCAGACGCGCCGAGAAGTCCCGCCGCCGCTCTTCGGCGTAGAACAGGCGGAACGCCTCCTTGAGCTCGCTCAACTCTTCGGGAGTGAACCGACCGCTGCGGCGCAGACCCACCTTGTTCAGCCCGACCACGCCGTTTGGGCCGGACAGGACAACGTAAGGTGGTGCATGCATGCTCACCGCTGAACTCGCCTGGAACATGACCATCTCGCCAACGTCGCAGAACTGATGCACCGAGACGTGCGCTGAGAGGAAACACCCGTCGCCAACGCGCACGTGCCCGGCGAGCGCCGCGCCGTTGGCCATCGTCATCTGGTCGCCGATCACGCAGTTGTGGCCTGCGTGCGCACACGTCATGAAGTAGCCGCCGTCGCCGATGCGCGTCGGCCCCGCCTCGCCCGCGCCGCGGCTGAACGTCGACCCCTCGCGGAAGACGTTGCCCGATCCGATGAGCAACAATCCCCGATCCTCGCCCGTCGCGCGCGCATCGAAGGAGCGATCCTGCGGATCACCGCCCAGGACGGCGCCCGGGTGCACGTCGTTGCCCTCCCCCATGCGCGTGCGCTCGACGATCACCGCGTGTTCGCGGATCCGCGTTCCCGCTCCGATCACGCACTCAGGCCCGATGATCGCCCCGGCGCCGACCTGCACGCCCTCCTCAAGCGTCGCGCTGGCATGCGCCTCCGCCGTCGGATGAACCTGTGCGCCCATCAGGCTCTCTCCGCCGCCTCGAAGGCGTCCGCCAGCGCCGCCATCGATGCAAAAACGAAATCCGGCTTCACCGCTGCTGCGCCGCCCGGAACCGGCGCCGTTGCGCCGCCGCCGCTCCCTTCCGCCTCCCCCCGCCGATCGATCCACGCCGTCTGCAAGCCCAGCCGCTGCGCCGGGAGGTGGTCGTGGAACAGGCTCTGCGCTGTGTGCAGGATTTGCTCCTTGCCGATCCCCATGTCGCCCAGCAGCGCGAGCGCCGCCTTGAAGTGCCCCTCCGCCGGCTTGTACGACCCTGCCTCCTCCGCCGTGACCACGCCATCGAACTCGACGCCCAGCGCCTGCTGCGTGCGCTCGAAGGAGGCATGATCGACGTTCGAGACGATCACCAGCCTCCGCCCAAGCCCCTTCAACCGCTCCAGCGCCTCCGCCGTGTCGTTGAAGGCGGGCCAGTCTCCGACCGAGTTCGCCAGCCGATCCGCCCACTTGTCGTCGGCCTTCACGCCGAAGCGCTCCGCCAGCAGGCGATGCGCGCCGCGGAGGATGTCGGGGTACGTCGCGTCGGGCGCCTCCGCTTGCATGCGGGGCTCAGCCTCCGCGAAGGCGCTCAGCAACTGATCGTCGCTGGCGGAGAGGGCGTGCTCCTCCGCCCAAGGCCGCAACTCGCTGAGGAGCCCCCGCTCCCAATCGATGAGCGTGCCGTAGCAGTCGAAGGTCAAGGCTTCGAAATCACGCATGCCGGCGCGGCCTCCGCCGCGGGTCTCTGAACCCATGGGGCTGCTCCTGCGCGATGCGCCAGCGTCGCGGCGCGCTAGAGAGCGTATCACAGTCGGCGGCGGGCTCCAAAAACGAAAAGGGCCCGACCAGGTCGTCCCTGATCGGGCCCATCAGTTGTCGGCGATGACCTACTTTCCCGCAGAGCAGTATCATCGGCGGCCCGGGCTTAACTACTGTGTTCGGTATGGGAACAGGTGTGACCCCAGACCTATGGTCACCGACAAGCCTCGCCGCCGCTGTTTGAGCGACGGCGAAGGATTTGTTCCGGATGTGAGCGGGCGGGCGCCTTGCGGAGCTGGATCGTCTAGATGTTTGATGGCTGGACGGATCACCGCCGGGCGACTTTGATCTGAGATCGTGCGTCTGAGATCGTGCGGCGCCTGGTTGGCGTGATCAAGCCTTCGACCGTTAGTACCGCTCCGCTGAGGACATTTCTGCCCTTGTACGCGCGGCCTATCAACCTGGTGGTCTTCCAGGGGTCTCTCGCGTAAAGCTAGCAAGCCTCATCTCGAGGTGGGCTTCCCGCTTAGATGCCTTCAGCGGTTATCCCTGCCCCACTTAGCTACCCAGCGGTGGCCCGGGCAGGCCAACTGGATCACCAGGGGTGGGTCCCTCCCAGTCCTCTCGTACTAGGGAGAACTCCTCTCAAGCTTGCAACGCCCACGGCAGATAGGGACCGACCTGGCTCACGCCGGTCTGAACCCAGCTCGCGTACCACTTTAATCGGCGAACAGCCGAACCCTTGGGACCGCCTACAGCCCCAGGATGTGATGAGCCGACATCGAGGTGCCAAACCGCTCCGCCGCTATGGACGCTCGGGAGCGATCAGCCTGTTATCCCCGGGGTACCTTTTATCCGATGAGCTACGACCCTTCCACACGGGATCGCAGGATCACTAAGGCCCGCTTTCGCGACTGCTTGACCCGTCGGTCTCGCAGTAAAGCCGGCTTGTGCCTTTACACTCTTGAACGCGGTTTCCATCCGCGCTGAGCCGACCTTTGCGCTCCTCCGTTACTCTTTCGGAGGAGACCGCCCCAGCCAAACTGCCCAGCACTCACTGTTCCTCGCCCGGCTTCACGGGAATCGAGGTTAGGCCACAAACGTGCGCAGGGTGGTATTTCACCAGTGGCTCCACCCGAGCCGGAACCCGGGCTTCAAAGCCTCCCACCTATCC
>CAYVIJ010000030.1:0-36163 GCA_964451515.1 uncultured Phycisphaeraceae bacterium
CCGTAGTGCGAGATGTGCACGTCGCGCACCTCGAACCCGGCGCGCTTGCGGTTCAGGCCGCCGGGCCCCAGCGCCGAAAGCCGCCGCTCATGCACCAGCGTCGAAAGCGGGTTCGTCTGATCCACGACCTGACTGAGCTCGCTGCGCCCAAAGAAATACTCGATCGAGGAGCTGATCGACTTGCTGTTGACCAGGTCCGCCACCTTCGCGAGCTCATCCGGCTCACGGACGCTCATCCGCTCCTGCACCGTTCGCCGCAGCTTCAGAAAGCCCTTGCGCATCTCCTCGACGGCCAGTTCGTCGAGCGTGCGCAGGCGGCGGTTGCCCAGGTGGTCGATGTCGTCCACGACCGCGACCGGGCGGCCCGTCTCCGGATCCAGCCGCTTCGAACGCAGATCGAGGATGTACTGAATGACCCGCAGGAAGTCCTCGGCGCGGATGAACATCTCGTCCTCGGAGACGCTCAGATCGAACTTCCGGTTGATGCGGAAGCGGCCGACCTTTCCGAGGCGGTAGCGGTTGTCGTCGTAGAACTTCTCCGTGAAGAGCTGCTTCGCCTTGTCGACCTGAGGCGGGTTTCCGGGGCGCAGGCGCGTGTAGATCTTCAGCATCGCCTGCTCGAACTCAGTCTCGCCGACCTCGTCAAACTGCTCGAGCTTCTCCTCCGCCACCGTGTTCAGAATCAGCGGATCCGTCAGATTCTGGATCACGCGGACCTTCTCGATCTTCGACGCCAGCAGCGCCTCGATCGCCTCGCCGATCTGGCGGCCCACGCCCACGAGCTCCTCCCCCGTCTCCCGATCGATGATCGGCGCCGCCGCCCAGTGCTCGGGGCGCAGATCCGAGACCTTGATATCGCTCACGTCGTAGAAGAGGCTCAGCAGCGCCTCCGTCGAGGCGATCGACTCATCCAGGCAGCGCAGGAACGTCGTCGCGGCGAACTTGGCGGATTGATCGATCCGCATTGCCAGCACGTCCTTCTTCGTCACCTCGACCTCGATCCACGACCCGCGCTCAGGAATCACCCGCGCCGAGTGCAGCGGACGGTCCGCCTCCGCCGAGACCACCGAGAAGTCCACGCCGGGCGAGCGGTGAAGCTGGTTCACGATCACCCGCTCAGCGCCGTTGATGATGAACTCCCCGCCGCCCATCATGATCGGAATCTCGCCGAGGTAGATCTGCTCCTCGACGATGTCCGGCTCATTCTCCCGCACCAGCCGCACCGCCACGCGGAAGGGACGGGCGTAGGTCAGCCGCAGCTCCCGGCATTCATCCGGTGTATAGCGCGGCTCCTCCAACTCGTACTTGATGTACTCGAGCTGCATCGTCCCGTCGTAGGAGACGATCGGAAAGACCTCGCGCATCAGGGCCTCCAGCCCGATGTTCGGATCCCTCGTCTCCGACGTCAGCTCGCGCTGGAGGAAGTGCTCGTACGCCTCCCGCTGGATCTGAGTGAGATCGGGGACCGGAGTCGCGTCCCCGCGCTTTGCAAAATTGCGCACTTTGGTCGCCGCCATCGAAGTCCTCGCGATGGTTGAACAACTACACGGCCCGGGCCGCGTGTCTGACCTTGGCTTGAATCGCTGAGCTCAAGTCGTCGCTGATATGGTCGGTGGTCGCCGTCTCCGCCGAACCCCCGATCCTACCGGACCGGGCGCCCACATGCAAGCGCCATGCCCAGATCACGGAAACAAAGCGAGCCGCCCCCGCCTCGAGGGCGGCTCGCATCCTTGGCCTCTTTCGAGCAAGAACGGGGCGTTCACCCCGGATCCAGTCCGGAACAACGGTCCTCAGGCGAGCTCGACCTCGCCGCCGGCCTCCTCCAGCTTGCTCTTCAGGTCCTCCGCCTCCTCCTTGGAGACGCCTTCCTTGACCGGCTTCGGAGCGCCGTCGACGAGCTCCTTCGCCTCCTTCAGGCCCAGCCCCGTCGCCTCGCGGACGACCTTGATCACCTGAATCTTCTTGTCGCCGGCGCCCTTGAGCACCACGTCGAAGGAGGTCTTCTCCTCCTCTTCTTCGGCGGCGCCCTCCCCGCCGCCCGCGACCATCACCGCGCCGCCGGAGGCCGCCTCGATTCCGTAGGTCTCCTTCAGGTAGTCCCCGAGATCGACCGCCTCTTTCAGCGTCAGCTCCGCCAGCTCATCGCCCAGCTTGGTGATTTTTTCATCAAACGTCTTTGTCGCTTCCTCGGCCATCGTTCTTCTCGCTTGCTCTCACCGCCCCCGCGCCAGATGCCGCGGGGCGCCAAACCGTCCGGAGAGGGGTCGAAACGCTCGACCTTTAACCCGCCAGGGGCCAGTCCGGACCGGGTGTTGTCTTGCTCCCGAAAATCCCGCCGGCTCAACCGGCCTTCTTCAGCTCCTCGCCTTTCTCGAGCTTCTCCTCGATCGCCTTGACGAGCCCGCCCAGCTCGCCGCCGGGGCCCTTGACAGCGCCGGCGAGGTTCCGCCCGGGGCTCAGGGCCAGCGTCACGACGTTGGCGATCGCCTCTTCGCGCGTCGGATACTTGCTGAGCTCCTCGACACCCTGGGGGCCGTCGAAGTAGATCCCATCCAGCAGCCCCGCCTTCAGCTCGAGCGCCTTGATCTCCTTCGCCCAACTCACCAGCTCCCGCGCGACGTCCACGACCGACGTCCCGCCGTACGCCAGCGCCGACGGCCCTTCGAGCGCGGGCTCGAGACCCTCGAGGCTCGTCCCGCTGAACGCTTTCCGCGCCAGCGAGTTCCGAATGACCATCACCTTGATGTCTTTCTTCTGAAGCTCCATCCGAAGACGGTTGTTGTCATTCGCCGAGACGCCGCGCAACGAGACGAGCAGCGCCTCATCGACGCTCTCGAAGAACGTCTCGTAGTCCCGGATCATCAGGTTCTTGATAGTCTTGCTCATCTCGCATCTCCCGGGACCGGTCGTTTACTCGCCGGCCTCCTGCTTCAAGAGCACGCTCGGCGTCATCGTCGCGCTGATCGCGATCTTCTTGATGAAGCGACCCTTCACGCTGGAGGGCTTGGACTTCTCGATCGTCTCAACGAACGTCTGGATATTCTCCGCGAGCTCGCTCTCGCCAAAGCTCATCTTGCCGACCGGCGCATGCACGTTGCCGTTCTTGTCGTTGCGGTACTCCACCTTGCCCGCGGCGTACTCCTTCACCGCCTCCGCCACATTCGGCGTCACCGTCCCCGCCTTCGGCGACGGCATCAGACCCTTCGGCCCAAGCGCTTTCCCGAGCTTGCTCACCACACGCATCATGTCCGGGCTCGCCACGGCTACATCGAAATCCATCCATCCCTTTTCGATGCGCCCGACAAGCTCCTCGCCGCCCGCGTCGATCGCCCCCGCCGCCAGCGCCTCCTTCGCCGCCGCATCCGAGCAGAAGGCGACCACGCGCTTGGTCTTGCCGAGCCCATGCGGCAGTGAGATCGAGCCGCGAATCGCCTGGTCCGCCTGCTTCGGATCGATCCCGAGGTGCAGGCAGACCTCGACGGTCTGATCGAAGTTGGGCCCCTTGAAGCTCTTGAGCGTCTTCACCGCCGAACTGAGCTCCTGCGGCTCCTTCGGGCGCTTCGCCTCGTTCGCGAAGCGGCGCTTCGAGACGTTCCGGGGCTTGGTCGCAGCTGCGGTCGCCATCTTCTCAACCCTCCGTCACCGTGACGCCCATCGAGCGCGCCGTGCCTTCGATCATCCGCGTCGCGGCGTCCACATCCGCAGCGTTCAGGTCCGCCAGCTTCTCCTCCGCGATCGCCCGCGCCTGCGAGCGCGTGATCGAGCCCACCTTGGCTCTGTTCGGCTCACCCGAGCCCTTCTCCGTCTTCGCCGCCTCCTTGATCAGCGCCGCCGCGGGCGACGACTTGATCTCGAAGTCGAAGGATCGGTCCTCATACACGGTGATGACGCAGCCGACCTCCTTGCCCTGGAGATGCTGCGTCGCCGCGTTGAACTGCTGGATGAATTGCCCGGGATTGACCCCGTTGCCGCCCAACGCAGGGCCCAGCGGCGGCGCGGGCGTCGCCTGCCCCGCTGGCGCAACGATCTTGAATGACTTGACTATGTTCTTCTTCGCCATGTGCTCCACCTCCCACCGTGACGAATCCGATCCGCGGACCCGCGTGGTGGTGCGAACGGTTGTCTCTCCGCGCCGGCGCCCATCAGCCCGCCTCGGAGTGAATCGCGGATCTTAGCGTTCCCTCCCGTCGCTGCAACCAACCCCGCGCTCCGCGGCGCAGGCCCGGGCCCGCACGAGGGGGGGCATCATCGCGCCGGCGCCGCCAGCGCCCGCTCGAACGCCTCGACCAGCTCCGCCTCGAGCCCCCGCCCTTCCGCCCGCTCGATCAGCCGGCGAGCCACGTCCAGCCGCCCCTCCGCCTGCACCAGCGCCGCCGCCGCGAGCCACGCCTCCGCTGTCTGAGCCCGATGGGCCGCCCGGATCGAGCGGATGACCAGCATCCGCAAATCCCGCTCCGACAGCCCGAGCTCGGTGCGATCGAGCGGATCGCTCGCCAGCGCCGGCGCCTCGCGATACGCCTCCGCCATCTCCGCCCAGCCCCGCTCGTATTCCGCGCCGCCCATCCGCGCCGCTCCCCGCCGCCTCAAATCGCTCGTCTCGCGCGCCGCCCGCTCCCACTCCCGCGCCCCCATCGCATCAGCGAAGGGCCTCGCGACCTCTCCGCCCGTCGCCGGTCCCGACGCCCGCGCGATCAGGCCCGGCACGCCGCCCGAACTCCCACTCGCTTGCAGGCGTGGGTCGATCGGCCCACTCGCCCCGATCAGCATCGGGCTGTACACATCATCCAGCCTTGTCAGATACGGGAATCCGTGAACGCCCAAGCCCCCGCCACGCAGACCAGACCCGAAATGAATTCGTTGCCCATCGAAAACACCGAGCCGCCCGCCCGCGAACGCGGGCACGGGCGAGCCGATCGTGATGACCCCGTCGGCGGCAATCACCCCCACCCCGCTCCCATCTCTTCCATCCGTCAAGGCGACCGGAACCGGCAGACCCGTGAAGGCGAAGGCGTAGGGGTTGTAGCGGTGATGGCCGTTATCGACGATCAGAACGACCCCGCCCGGATTTGTCACGCGATACTCGAGCCGAGCCGGCTGGATGCGCCGGACCGAGCCCGACACACCCGTCTGGAGTCGCCCGACGCCCATCGTCCCGGAGCCGCCTCCCGTCGGATGCGGATTCTTTGGCGGCTGCTGCTGGGCCCAACCGGATGGAGCGAGCGTCAGAACAATGGTCAGAACAAGGAGTTGCGTCAGTTGGTGGGCCATGCCACGCTCCAGGATCTGGAACCGGTCGCTCCCGCTTAGCGTCAAAGAAGTTTATCCTCTCCAGCTTCCGATGCTCTGCGGGGCGGGACCAGTCGGCCCAATAAATTCGGAGCATCTCGGAGGGCCGGACGATACAGTCGCGGAGCACACAGGCGGCGGTCCTTGCACAAACTGATTGAAGCGTCACAGCGAGTCTGCTCAAGCCCCCGTCGGAGAGAACGAATGATCATCGACCTTCGCACTCGGATCGCCACGACCGCTGATCCGGGATCCGACCCAACGGAGCCCTCCTCCGAGGCCCATCTCGAAGCGATGGCCTGTGTCGATGTCGCCGTCGTCGTCGGCTATCGCTGCGACCGCATCGGACGCGCGATCCCCACCACCGCGCTGGCCGAGCAGGTCCGGCAGTTCCCCGAACGCCGGCTCGCTTTCGCCGGCGTCGACCCCAGCGCGCCCGACGCCGCCGAGCAAATCGATGAGGCCGCCGCGCACGACTTCGCGGGCGTGACCATCGCGCCCGCCGACCAGGCGTGCCGACCCACCGACGACCGCTGCCTCGCCCTGCTCGAGTCGGCCGCCGAGCGCCGTCTCCCGGTCCTCGTCGCCAATCCGATGCTCGCCAGCGCCTCGAGCATGCTGGAGTACGCCTCGCCGGCGCTGCTGGACGAGGCCGCCCGCTCCATCCCCAACCTCACGCTCATCCTGGGCGATCTCGCCGCCGGATGGCTGGACGAGACGCTCCTCATGGTCGGCAAGCACGACCGCGTCTACGCCGAGATCTCCGGCGTCGTGGCCCGTCCCGGCGCGCTCTACACGCTCCTGCTCTCCGCTCACGAGCGCGGGCTCATGCACAAGCTGCTCTTCGGATCCGGCTTCCCCGCCGAGACCCCCGAACGCGCCATCGAGCGTCTCTACACGCTCAACGCCGGACGCAACGGCGCCCTCCCCGCCATCCCGCGCGAGGCGATCCGCCAGATCGTCGAGCGCGACGCCCTCGCCGCCCTCGGTGTCTCGCATCTGCTGCGACGCCCGCCAGCCGAACCCGTCCTCGCAGTCGCGGGCCCCGCCGCTGCGCCCGCCTTCG
Source organism: uncultured Phycisphaeraceae bacterium (assembly GCA_964451515.1). Classification (GTDB taxonomy): domain Bacteria; phylum Planctomycetota; class Phycisphaerae; order Phycisphaerales; family UBA1924; genus CAYVIJ01. Next base: position 6,353 of record CAYVIJ010000030.1, read on the forward strand.
CCGGCAACGGCGTGCACACCAACGGCGCGCCCAACGGACGCATCCCCCACTGATTGCCCCCGATGGCCACCAGGCCGCTTGACTCGCTCATCTTCTCCCGCGACGCCATCCGCGAGGTGGATCGCCGCGCCGTCGAGGAGTTCGGCATTCCGTCCATCCTGCTGATGGAGAACGCCTCGCGCGCCCTCGCCGACGCCGCTCTTCGCCTCGCCCGCGCCACGCCCCCGCGCGTCCTCATCCTCGTCGGCCCCGGCAACAACGGCGGCGACGGGCTCGCCGCCGCACGCTTCATCCTGAATGCCCCCGCCGACGTCTCGGTCGCGCTCGCCTTCGACCCCGCGCGATCCAGGGGCGACCCCGCCATCCACCTCGAGATCGCCCACCGCCTCGGCGTCCCCATCGCACTGATCGATGAGGACGATCCCGCGTTCCATCTGGACGCCCTCGAAGCTTCCGCGGGCGAGCCCGACGTCCTCATCGATGCCCTTCTCGGCACCGGCCTCACCAGCCCCCTCCGCGCGCCCATCCTCAGGATCATCCCCTGGATCAACGCCCGTCGCGACCACTGCCGCATTCTCGCAGCGGACATCCCAACTGGGCTCGACGCCGACACAGGCCGTCCGACCGGCGACGGACACGACGCCGCCGTGCGCGCGCATCACACCGTGACCTTCGCGGGCCGAAAGCGAGCGTTCTCGAACCCCGCAAGCGCCGAATACATCGGTGAGGTGAGCGTCGCCGACATCGGCGTCCCACGCCGCCTTCTCGAAGACCTCGCCGACCCGCCGCCGTAGCCCGCTTGCAGCCCCGATCAGGGCTGCAAGCGCGAGACGCGCCACGCGCCGACGTCGAACCCTCCGTCAGGAAACGCGCGCACGTCGCGCTCCCACCGCGCCCGGTCATGCGCCCGGCTGCGCTCGCCCACCCACAATTCGACCGCGCGCGCCCAGACGCGATATCCCCCCCAACTCGGCGGACGGGGCACGACCGCATCCTCATCGTCGGGATCGATGGCGTGCTCGGCGCACACCCGCTGGATCCGGGCCAGAAACTCCTCCCGAGATCCGATCTCCTCGCTCTGATCGCTGGCGAGCGCCGCGATGCGGCTCTTGACGGAGCGCTGGTGGAAGTAGGCGTCGTCCTCATCCGCCCGTGTCTCTTCCGCAACGCCTTCGACCCGCGCCTGCCGATCCCACTGATCCCAGTGGAAGAGCAGGGCGACCTCCGGATTGGTCTGCATCTCCCGCCCCTTGCGGCTCGCCCGATTCGTGTAAAAAACGACGCATCCCGGATCAGGCTCGAGAGACTTGCACAGCACGATCCGCGAGGAGGGCCGCCCATCCGCCCCAACTGTCGCCAGCGACATCGCGTTCGGATTCGGCAGGACGCTCTCCTGCCCCGCCTGGCGCAGCCACTGCTCCAGACGCGGCATGGGATCCGCCGGGAGCGGGACCCCCAGACCCTCCTCCAGCCTGAACGCGCGCTCGATGTCGATCGCCATCTGCTGATCTCCTTGCCCTATCCACACCGCGGCGCTGTATTCTGGACAGTTTGACGGTTCGATGCATCTTCGTCTGCATGGAGGCAGATTTCTCATCGTGAGCGCTGTAGATCAAGCCACGAACCCGCAAGGACGCGATCAGGCCAGAAGGGGCGGGCGTCCCCCCTTCTCGCTCGAGAAGCTCTTCGATCGCCTCCCTCCCGCCTCGCCCGAGGCGGAGATGTCCCTGCTGGGCTCGCTGATCCTCGATCCCTCCGTCACGGCGGAGGTGTTGATGATCGTGCGCTCGCCGCAGGCCTTCCATTCCGAGGCTCACTCCGCGATCTACGAGGCGCTGCTCGCCCTGTACGAGAAGCATCAGGCGGGCGATCTCGTTCAGCTCATCGAGCTGCTCAAGGACAAGCGGCAACTCGAGGACGTCGGCGGCGCGGAATATCTCGTCCAGCTCGCCGAATCCGTCCCCTCGGCCGTCAACGCCCCGCACTACGCCCGCATCGTCGCGGAGAAGCATCGCCTGCGCGCCCTCATCGACGCCGCCGGCCAGATCCTCTACGACGCCTACCACGCCGGCGACCTCGGCCCCGACGGCGCGCGCGAGGTCATGGACACCGCTGAGCGGCTCATCTTCGACGTCGCCGAGCAGGCGCAGACCTCCGACGTCGAGCAGCTCAAGGACCTGCTCCATCAGGCGATGGAGACCCTCGAGGCCAACGAGGGACGCGCCGTCACCGGGCTCGCGACCGGCTATCACCGACTCGACGAGCTGACCTCGGGATTGCAAAACGGCGAGCTCGCCATCGTCGCCGCCCGTCCCTCGATGGGCAAGACCGCCCTGGCGCTGAACCTCGCCGAGCAGGTCGCCCTGCGCGGCGGCCATTCCGACGCGCCGATTCCCGTCGCCCTCTTCTCTCTTGAAATGTCGCGCCAATCGGTCACGCAGCGCCTCATGTGCGCCAAGGCGGGCGTCGACTCGCACCTGCTCCGCTCAAACCGCCTCCGCGAGGAGCATTACCGCGCGCTCATTGAGGCGTGCGGCGCCCTGGGCGAGGCGCCGATCTTCATCGACGACACCCCCAGCATGACCGTACTTCAACTCCGTGCGCGCGCGCGCCGTCTCGCCGCGCAGCACGGCATCCGCTGCATCTTCATCGACTATCTCCAGCTCATGACCGCCCCGGGCTCCGCGCGCGAGTCGCGACAGGTCGAGGTCTCCGCCATCTCCCGAGGCATCAAGGCCCTGGCGCGCGAGCTGAACGTGCCCGTCGTGTGCCTCGCGCAGCTCAACCGCGGCGCCGAGCAGCGCGAGGGCCACCGCCCGCGCATGTCCGACCTGCGCGAGTCGGGCTCCATCGAGCAGGATGCCGACGTCATCGCGCTCCTGCACCGCGAGGAGTACTACCACCAGGCCGACCCCGAATGGATCCAGGAGAATCCGGACAAGGAAGGCCTCGCCGAGCTCATCATCGCCAAGCAGCGCAACGGCCCCACCGGAACCGTCGATCTCCTCTGGGACGCCAGAACCACGCGATTCAAGAACCACGCCGGGCGCCATTACGCGGCGCACTCGGCCAGCCAGTACGAGGCGCGCCCCGGGGCCGCGCCCTCAGCCCCGCCCGCTTCCTCGCCCGCCGCCCCCTTCGACCCCGCGGGCGAAGTCCATCGCGGCGGGCGCGACCGCTCCGGCAGGCAGTGGGAGCGAGAGGACATCGACGATCTGCCGATTTGAATCCCTCCACGGGCGCGTCAGTCGAGGATGTCCCCCTCCGCATGATGCGCCCGCGACTCCTTCGTCGCGTTCACGCCCGTGAAGACGCTGCCCGACGGATACCACGCCGTCGCATCCGTCTTCGACTCCCTCTCCCCGAGCGAGCCCGCGCTGCCGTCGAAGCGGATGACGTTGATCTTCCCCGAGTGGCGGTACGACAGCTCGCGGTTGAAGGGATACGTTGACTTCCTGGGCGAGCGCTCGCCGCTGGCGCGCAGCTCCGACTGATGCGGCCGCTGCCCGTACGCAGTCGAGGCCGCGTAGATCGGGCCCGACGTCGTGAAGGAGCCGTAGAACTTCGCATTGGGGGTGACGTCGAAATCCAGCTTCCCCGGCGCCGCGAGATAGCGCGTGCCGTCTGCCAGAAAGATCTTCGTCTCGGGGCGCGCGCCCACCCTGCTGATGTTCGGCCGATACTTCTCAGGCGGGATCGCCGGCCCGCGCCAGCCCCAGCGCATCCATTTCGACGGCTTGTAGCCCGGGCCCATCAGATGAAAGGCGCCGGGGGAAAGATAGCTGATCTGCCCGATGCCGCCCTTGCTGCGCAGCAGCGGCTCGAAATCCGACTCCATGTCGGACGCGAATCCGTAGAGTGTGTTGTTCACGGCGCGCGTCGCGGCGCAGCCCAGATCCTCGAAGATCTGCTTCGTGCGCCGGGCGCGGTTGGGGCTGAGGCTCGCCGACCAGCCGATCGAGGGGCTCACCCAGTCGAACGTCTGCGTGGGCGTCATGGCGTCCTGATCCCCCAGCATTTCATCCTTGATGCGCGACGCGCCATTGCCCAGATAGCGCTTGCCCGTCGTGTTCACGCCCGCGAGCCTGCCATTGTTCTGAAGCGCGAAGTCCATCGCCCCCGTGTAGAGATTCTTCTGCATGCTCTTGCACGACGCCGACTGCGCCGCCGCCCGCGCCCCGCCCAGCGCCGGCGCCAGAATCCCGATCAGCGCTGCGATCACACCGATCGCCACGAGAAGTTCGATCAACGTCACGCCGCGCATTGCCCTGGACATGGCCCGTTCTCCTTCCGTCGCCGCCGTGGCGACAAGGAGGCCAGATTACTCCCGGCTGCGGGAGTTACATCAGGGATTTTGCCGGCTGACGTGTCCCGAACGAAGAACCGGGGAATCCCCCGTCAGCGCTTCCGCTTCCCCTGGGAGGGGATGTCAGCGGATCTGGGCCCCCCCGGCAATCCGAAGCGCCCCCACTCCTCCGCCGGGATCTCCTCACCCAGCGCCCGCCCGATCCCGGGGAACTCGCCCGTCAGTCCCTTTCCCAGCCGCACCTGTGCCGGCAGCTCGAGCCCCGCATCCTCCAGCGCCCGCGCCATCCCGCTGTTGCTGTTCGTGAAGAGGAGGTAATACGGCGCGTCCCAAAGGCGATCGCGCTGGAGCTCCCGCGCCGTCTCGATGCTCACCTCGTATCGCGCCTCGAAGCGGTTGTCCGGAACGCCGAAGGCGGGGCCCAGGACTTCCCCGCGCGACATCCGCGCCACCCGCGGCAGCTCCGACTCGTCACGCGCCGCGACATAATCCGTGCGCACCAGCGCCGTCGTGAACTCAACGACGCCGTTGAGCCCGTCCCATTCAGATGGGCAGTCGATGTCGAGAAAGAGATGCCGCCCGCGACCCGCGACGAGCCACGAGCGCAGCTCGCACTCGCACACCGGCAGCGCCTTCGCGCGCTCACTCGGCGTCTCGCCCGCTCCGAGCGACGCCCCCAGCGCGCACACCGCCCCCGCGATCGCCAGCGCCGCCCGACCCGCCTTACGCAATTGTCACGCTCTCGTCGAGATAGACGTCCTGGATGGTGTTCAGCAACTGCACACCCTCCTTCATGGGCCGCTGGAACGCCTTGCGCCCCGAGATCAGGCCCATGCCGCCGGCGCGCTTGTTGATGACGGCCGTCTCCACCGCCTCCGCGAAATCGCTCGCGCCGCCGCTGGCGCCGCCCGAGTTGATCAGCCCGGCCCGCCCCATGTAGCAGTTCGCCACCTGGTAGCGCGTCAGCTCGATCGGATGATCGCCGGGCGTGAGCTCGTCATACACCTTCGGATGCGTCTTACCGAACTTGATCGCGTTGTACAGACCGTTGTTCGTCGGCAGCTTCTGCTTGATGATGTCCGACTGAATGGTCACGCCCAGGTGGTTCGCCTGCCCCGTGCCGTCGGCGGACGTGTGGTAGTCCGTGCCGTTCACCTTGAAGGCGCTGTTGCGCAGGTAGCACCAGAGCACGGTCACCATGCCCAGATCGTGCGCCTGCTCGAAGGCGTCGGAGATCTCCATCAGTTGCCGGCGGCTCTCCTCCGAGCCCCAGTAGATCGTCGCGCCGACCGCCACCGCCCCCATCTCGAACGCCCGCTTGACGGATCCGAAGACCGTCTGGTCGTGCTGATTCGGATAGCTCAGCAGCTCGTTGTGATTCAGCTTCACCAGGAAGGGAATCCGATGGGCATACTTGTGCGCCACCGACCCCAGCACTCCGAACGTCGACGCCACGGCGTTGCACCCGCCCTCGATCGCCAGGCGGACGATGTTCTCCGGGTCGAAGTACTCCGGGTTCGGCGCGAAGCTCGCCCCGGCCGAGTGCTCGATCCCCTGATCGACCGGCAGAATCGAAACGTACCCGCTCCCGCCCAGCCGCCCCGAGTTCAGGATCATCTGATAGTTCCGCAGGACGGCCGGGCTCCGGTCGCTTTGCGAGAACACCCGATCCACAAAATCCGGCCCGGGCAGATGCAGCGCATTCCGGCTGATGCCCTTGCACTCGTATGACAGCAGCTTCTCCGCATCGCCCTTCAGGTATTCCTGCACCGCCGACATGCCGGCCTCCTTGTCTTCGCTGGGGGTCCTCATTCCATTTCCGACCCGCGCATCATAGCGGCGCCAACCTCGACCCCGACGCCTCACGATCCCCGAACAACCGGGGATTCCCCCGGCGCACATCGACCATCCTCGACGCCATCATGAGCGTCGAAAGGAGACCTCCATGGACCTCTTCCTCTCCCTCTGGCTTCCGATCATCCTCTCCGCCGTCGCGGTCTTCGTGCTCGCCTTTCTCTTCTGGGCTGTGCTGCCGATCCACCGGGGCGAGACTCGCAAGCTCCCCGATGAAAGCCGCGTGATGGAGCCGCTCCGCTCCATGTCCGTCGCCCCCGGGATGTACATGTTTCCGTACGCCTCGGATAAGGAATCCATGGACGCGCCGGACTTTCAGAAGAAGAAGGAGAAGGGCCCCATCGGATACCTGCTCATCTGGGCGGGCTGGCCCCGCATGGGGCGGAACATGGCCCTCTCTTTTCTCGTCTATCTGATCGTCTCGATCCTCGTCGCCTACCTCGCCACGCTCGCTCTGCCCGCCGGCGCCGCCTTCTGGGATGTCTTTCAGGTCACCGCCACCGCCGCCATCCTGGGCTACGTCTTCGGCGGACTCTGCACCGACATCTGGTTCGGCAAGCCCGCCCGCGCCGTCGCCACGCAGACCTTCGATGCGGTCATCTACGCCCTCGCCACCGCATTGATCTTCTCCCTCCTCTGGCCCGCCCCCGCCGCCGTGCCCGACACCGATCTGCCCCCCGTCGAGACCGCCCCCGCCATCGAATGAGCCCGCTACAGTCGGGCCCATGCGCCCTCCGGCTCCCACACGAACGCCGACCGCGGCCGACGCCAACCGTCTCTTCAACGCAGGCGACTACCGCGGCGCGGCCCAGGCCGCCCGCGCCGCCCTCAAGAAGGATCGTCGCAACCCGACCCTCCACCTCATCCTGGGCTCCGCCGAGACCCAACTCATGCGCTATCGCGAGGGGCGGCGCGCGCTGGAGCAGGCCGTCCGCCTCGATCCGAAGAATCCGGCTCCGAGGGCGGCGCTCAGCGTCGTCCACCATCGCGAAGGCGATCTCGACAGGGCCCACGCCGCCGCCGATGAAGCCGTGCGCCTCGCGCCCAACGACCGGTTCGCCCTCCGATCCAAAGCGGAGCTGCTCCGACTGGACGGGCGATACCAGGAGGCGCGCGACCTCATCGCCCCCCTGCTCGATCAGGCGGAACCCGACTCCGAAACCATCCTCTCGTACGCACAGCTCTCGCGCTCTCTGCGCGATGACGTCGCCGCGCTGAGCGCCCTCGAACCACTGATCGGCGATGAATCCATCTCGCCACACATCCGCTCCGCAGGGCTCTTCATCCGCGCCTGGGCCCTGGAGCGCGAGGGCCACTACGACGATGCGTTCGACGCCGTGCGCCGCGCGCACGAACTGGTGCGCACACCCTGGAGCTCCGCCGAGCACGAGCGCGCCATCTCCCGCGTCGTTGAGGAATGGACCGCCGAGCGGCACGCCGCGCTCCCCCGCGCGCGCACGCGCTCTGAGATCCCCATTTTCATCATCGGCATGCCGCGCTCGGGCACGAGCCTGATCGAGCAGGTCCTGGCGTCGCATCCGGACGTCTTCGCCGCGGGCGAGCTCCAGATCATCCCTGAAGCGGCCAGACGCCTCTTCGGGAGCGTCCAGGACCGCTCCGAGATCGAATCCAGATTCGACTCGCTCACCGCCGACGACCTCGAGCGCCTCGCCTCCGACACGCTCTCCGCCATGCGCCGCCCCGCCCGCAAGGCACGCCGCATCACCGACAAGCTTCCCTCGAACTTCATGCATCTCGGGCTGATCGAACTGCTCTTCCCCGACGCCCGCGTCATCCACTGCCGGCGCAACCCGATCGACACCTGCCTCTCCTGCTACATGCAGGACTTCGCGGGAAACTTCCCCTGGACGCATGATCTCGAGTCGATCGCCGCCTTCCACAAGAGCTACCGCCGCGTCATGGATCACTGGCGCGGCGTCATCTCGATCCCGATCCTGGACATCGACTACGAATCCACCGTCGCCGATCAGGAGGCCGAGGCCCGCCGCCTCATCGACTTCGTGGGACTCGACTGGGACGACGCCTGCCTCGCGCCCCACAAGACCCGCCGCACGACCGTCACGCTCAGCGCCGAGCAGGTCCGCCGCCCCGTCTACACCTCCTCCGTCGAGCGCTGGAGGAACTACGAGCCCCATCTGCGGCCACTCATCGACGCCCTGGGCGACGCCCCCGACTGAGCGGCTACATTGGTGAAGTCAGGCCCACTCGAAGGAGAAGAGCGATGCTGATGACCACAAAGCCCATGTTCGACCTCGCCTACGAAGGCGGCTTCGGCGTCGGCGCCTTCAACGTCAACAACATGGAGATCACCCAGGGCATCATCGACGCCTGCGACGAGGCGCAGTCGCCCGTCATCCTTCAGATCAGCAAGGGCGCGCGCAAGTACGCCAACATCCGCTTCCTAAAAAGGATCATTGACGCCTGCGTCGAGGAGCATCCGAGCGTCCCCATCGCCATCCACTGCGATCATGGCGACACCATCGAACTCATCCGCTCCTGCATCGACGACGGCTACACCAGCGTCATGATCGACGGCTCCCACCATCCCTTCGAGGAGAATGTCGCCATCACGAAGGAAGCCGTCGACATCGCCCACGACGCCGGCGTCGTCGTCGAAGCCGAGCTCGGCATGCTCGGCGGCATCGAGGAGGATGTCGTCGGGCTTGACGCTGAGGAATATCAGAAGAACATCGAGCAGTTCCTCACCGACCCCGAGCAGGCGAAGGAGTTCTATGAGCGCACGAACATCGACTCCCTCGCCGTCGCGATCGGAACCTCCCACGGCGCCTACAAGTTCAAGCATGAGCCCAAGCTCGCCTTCGACCGCATCGAAAGAATCATGAAGACCTGCCGGGGCCTGCCGCTCGTCATGCACGGCTCCTCGTCCGTCCCGCAGGAATACATCGAGATCGTCAACGCCCACGGCGGCGCCATGCCCGGCGCGATGGGCGTCCCCGAGGAGCAGATCGCCCGCGCCGTGCGCACCTACGGCGTCTGCAAGGTCAACATCGACACCGACCTCCGCCTCGCGATGACGGCCGTGATCCGGCGCGTCTTCGCGGAGGCCCCCGCCGAGTTCGACCCGCGCAAGTATCTGGGTCCCGCGCGCGACGAGATCAAGCGCCTCGTCCTGCGCAAACTGGACATGCTGAACTCCGCCGGCAAGGCGCCCGATGTCGTCGCCCATTGGAAGAAACAGGGCGAGCCCCTCCCGGCGTTCTATTCGGCTGGCGCGCCGGCGTAAGCGCCGACGCGCCGTGGTCTGATGGGGGAGGCCGCTCGATTACACTGGGTCGCCCCGATCATCGGGGCTCCGGGCTTATCCCCAGCCTCTTCCCGAAGCGTTCGATGATCACGCGCTCCGGCCGCTCGGTCGTCACGACCCTCACCGCAACCGACGGGCGCTTATTCGGGTTTTCTTGCGATCACTTGTGTCTCCACGCACAGGCTCGGCGCCCTCTCTCCAATCCACCGATTCACGCGATACCACCATCGCCAGTTTTCCAGCGGCGCCATCAGCCCTCCCGACAGGATCCGGAATCCTCGGACCTTCACCACGCGGCAGCCCGTCTCCCGTTCAACCAGCCGGTGGAGATCGCCAGGCCCGTAGACCTGAATATGGCTCCGCTTCCGGCCCAACGCTGCGTCGATCCGTGGCACGATGTGGCGGCGCAACTGCGCCAGTCCGATCGGAAACGAAGGCGCCCCGACAATCAGCAAGCCCCCCGGGCGCAGCGCCCGTGACAGCTCCCGCAGGACGGGACGCGGGTCCTGCAAATGTTCGACAACCTGCTCGCACACACAGACGTCGAACGCCTCGTTCTCATACGGAACTCCTTCCGCGAGATCCGCCTGGACGATGCGGCGCCACCGATCAGGATCGTACATCGCTTCAATCCGATGCGAGTCGTACTCGATGGCGTGAAACTCGATCTGATCGACGACGCCGCGCGGCGCCAGATAGCGCATGGTGCGGCCCTTGCCAGCGCCGGCGTCAAGCAACCGAACGCGATCCGCCTGTGAGGCGCCCATCTCGAGCGTGAACGCGTCGATGGTCTCAGCGAGCGCAGGATACCGAGCCAGACGCAAGCGGTACCGCCGCTTGTTCGGCTCGACTCCGAAGGCAAGGTATTTCTTTACGACGTTGGGATTGGTCATCGCTTTGCCGACCATGTCGATTCCTGTTGGTGTGCCAAGTGAAGCGACCGATGAGATCGCCTCCCACGCGGAGACCAACCCCCACGATAGAGATGAGCCCGCTCTCCCTCGTCCGAACGCCCGCGCGGGGCTCTGCCGAAGGCAACCCTCGAACGCCCACCTGCTGGGCGTTTTTTCTTTTTGGTGGCCGCCCCGCCCCGCCAACAACTCACGCCCCCTCGCCCGCCTCCTTCGCCGCCCGCTCCTCCGCCACCTTCAGTAGCTCCTTGTAGCGCTCGCTCGACATCCCCAGCTTCTCGGCGAAGTGCCCGATGATCACGCGCTCGGACTGCTCGATCGTCCCGTCGGACGCCGCGACGACGAGGAGCATGCGGATCGTCTTCTCCGGCTCGGATGAATAGACGCGGAACTGGTCCTTGTAGTAGTTCTCGTCATTCTTCGCCATGTCGATCATGGCGTTCAGCGACGCGGATCCCACGCCCGCCTTCTCCGCCAGCTTCAGCAGCAAGGGATGCTCCCTGCCGCAGATCTCGTCATCCAGCCCCGCGACGCAGCACGCCGCACGCAGAATCGCAACATCCGCCATCACCATCGCCGTTCCTCCTTGCTGGAGCACACTCTACCCGCGCGCCGGCCGTCCAACCGCCTCGATCACGCGTTCGACCTCCGCGTCAGTCAGTCCCGCATGCAGCGAGAGGCGCACGCGCGCGCTCCCCCTCGGCACGCTCGGCGGGCGAATCCCCACCGCCAGGACGCCGCGGTCGCGCATCCGGGCCCCCAGTCTCAGCGCCGCCTCCGGCTCGCCGGTGATGAGCGGAATGATCGGCGTCGGATCCGTCTCATACGGGTTCACATCCCAGCCGAGCGCTCGGAGTCGCTCTCGCGCGCGCTGAGCAATCTCCGCCAGGCGCGCGCGCCGCTCCGGCTCCTGTTCCACCACGTCCAGCGCCGCATCGATCGCCGCGAGAATCGGCGGCGGCGGCGCGGTCGAGTAGATGAAGGGGCGCGCGAAGTGATCCACCGCCTCCGCCACCTCCCGCGGGCCGGTGATGACCCCGCCCAGGGATCCCAGCGCCTTGCTTGCGGTGGAGACCGCCACGTCGGCGACGTGACCCGCCATCTCATCCAGCCCCGCGCCCGTCTCGCCGAGGACGCCCGTCGCGTGCGCTTCATCGACAATCAGCGCCGCCCCGCCGGCGGGGAACGCGCCCGCGAGTTCGTCGCGCAGGTCCGCCAGGGCGGGCAGGTCGGCGACATCGCCATCCATTGAGAAGACGGCGTCCGTGACGATCCAGACCGTCGCCTCCGGCGCCCGCTCGAGATGCCGCCTCGCCAGGCGGCGGGCCCTCTCAACGCTGCGATGCGGGAATGTGCGCGCCGCGGCGCGCGATCGACTCGCGGCGAGATCAGCGGCGTCGATCAGCGAGGCGTGGTTCAGGCGATCGCTCAGGATGAGATCGCCGCGCTGCGTTACCGCGCTCAGCAGCGCCAGGTTCGCCATGTAGCCCGTCGGCAGCAGCCGCGCGTCCTCGGCGCGCTTGAACGTGGCGAAGCGCCGCTCCAGGGCGCAGTGCGCTTCGAGCGTGCCCCCGGCCAGGCGCGACGCGCCCGCGCCAACCCCCATCTCGCGCGCCGCCCGACGCGCGCTCCCGACGAGGCGCGGATGGCGCCGCAGAGCGAGATAGTCATTCGAGGCGCCATCAATGAGCCCACACGGGAGCGGCTCGGCGATCCGGCGCAGCCCGCAGGCGTCCGCGAGGTCGAGACGGCGTCGAAGGCGATCGATCCACACCCGTGCGGCGGCGTTGACGGAGTCCATGTGCGAAATGGTCGCGCGCTCCCCGCGCCTCAGCGCTGAGAGCCGTTGTCAAGGTGATGGGGCGGCTGATCGGCGGCGCGGGGCGAGGGACGCCCGTCGAGGATCGCGTCGCCCAGTTCATCGAGGGCGGCTTCGAGATCATCGACGGACATCTTCATGAGCCGCCCGACCTTGAACTTGACGGTCTTGCGCGCCGGCACCTCCACCCGCTCGAGCGTCTTGGGGTTCTGCGCCACGCGAGGGGCGCGCTCCTTGATCTCGAAGACCCCGAAATCTCGGAACTCCAGGCGATTGCCCCGTCCAAGTTCGATGATCATCTCATTTAAAAGACCCTGAATGGTCTGTTTGACCGTGACGCGCTTCTGACCAGTCTTCTCGGCGATCCGATCGATCAGGTCTTTCTTCGTGACGGTGGCCATGCTGGCGGCGCCCCCTTCCGCGTGAGCGGATGCACACGACGTTCTCGGGCGCCCCGCGTGGGGCGCTCAGCTCCCCCGGAATGGCCTCTGGACGAAATGGTTCAGGCGCGACGAAAATGGCCGCGACCACGCCATCGAGGAAGGTCCAGTATCACCGCGACGCCCTCTCGCGTCAATGTCCGAAAGCGCGCAAAGAGGCTGGAAGTTGGGACATGTCAACGACTTCCGTTCGGACCCCCCACCGCTCGTCCACCCCTCGCTCCAGCGCCTACCGGACCCGAGGCGCCCCCAGATCCCCATCGCGCCGGGCGTAGTCGGGGCTGAGCGAGAGCGGTTCGATCCTTCCGATAGCGGGAATCACGAGCCGAGAGGCGGGCGCCCGCTCCGGCTGGCTCGGGCGGAGCGTCGGGGCGGGCGTCGGGTCCTTGGCGGTGCGGAAGCTGACCCGGCAGCCCGCCATCGCCGCGACGGTACACAGCAGCGCCAGCGCAAGCCGACGAAGTGGACGGGCTGGTTTGCGTCTCCGTCGCATCGTGTGCAGTGTGACATCCTCTGGTCGCCATGCGAGGGAATTCTTCGGACGCGGCGCGGAGCAGCCTGTCAATCGGAGTAGTCTGGGAAAGCTGCGAGGGATTGCCTCGCGGCCAAACGGAGGTGACGTGTGCGACGAGCGGCGATGGCGATGTGGATCGGACTGAGCGCCGCGCTGGCCTGGAGCCAGCCCGAACTCCCGCGGGAGGAGCTGCCACCCGAGGTCCTGCGTGAGCAGGCCCTCGAGGCGCCGGGCGAGGTCGTCCTACGAGGCGCCTACGCGATGCGCTTCGGCCAGCGGCCTGTCGGACGCGAGCTCTTCGTCATCAGTCAATCGTCGGAGGGGTGGCATGTGCGCGCGTGGATCGAGCCTGAAGGGGGCGCGGGAGACCCCTTTCACATGGCGATCAACTACAACCAGGACCTTGAGTTCCGCAATGCCGAATGGGAGACCTACGGAGAGAAACCGCTCTATGCGCGCTACGGAATCGCGGAGGATAGATCGTCCATTATCATGTACTCGCGCATCGGGGACAAGACGGCGGCGCCGGAGACCTACAGCGTCCCGGAGGGCGAGTGGTACGTCTCGGGCCCGGCGCTGGTCGGCGATTTCGGGCTCCTGGCGCGCCACGCGCTCCGCGTCGGAGACTCCGTGTCGCTCACGCAGATGAGCTTCGGCGCCGGCGAGTCGGTCCGCATGACACGCTCTTCGTTTCAGATCACGCGCGAAAAGGATCCCGAGGGCCCAGAGGGGGTGCGGCGCTACACCTTCGTGCAATCGGCGGGCGGCAGCTCCATTGAGGGCGAGTTGATCGCCGACGAGCTCGGTGCGCCGCTGCGGGCGACGCTGCGATTCAACCAGGGGGAGCTCGTCGCCGTGCGCGATGACGCCGAAGGCGAGGAAGATGAATGACGACGATGAGCGCCGAGCGATGGGCGGCCACCGCCGCCTACCTTCAGGAGCTCGCCGGCGAGGATGAGCATCTCGCGACGCTCATGCGCCGCGCCGAGGTGGAGGGGCTGCCTTCGATCGCCATCACCGCCGAGGTCGGCCGGCTCCTGAAGCTGCTGACCACCATGACAAACGCCGGCGCCGGCGCGCAGCTCGCGATCGAAGTCGGGACGCTCGCAGGCTATTCCGCCATCTGGATCGCCCGCGGCCTGCGGCGGGGCGGCAAGCTCATCACCATCGAGGCCGATCCGGCACACGCCGCCTTCGCGCGCCGGTCTTTTGAGGAGGCGGGCGTGGCCGATCGCGTCAAGCTCATCGAGGGCGAGGGGCTCGAGGAGTTGCCGAAGCTGGCCGAGCGCTTCGGCGAGCGTTCGATCGATCTGCTCTTCCTCGACGCCGTCAAGACCGAGTATCAGGGCTATCTCGACGCCATCCGCCAAGCTCTCAAGCCCGGCGCCCTCGTCATCGCCGACAACGCCCTCGGCGGCAGCAGTTGGTGGGTCCCTGATCGGACCGTGGATGAGAGGGACGAGGGAAACCGCGCCAGCCTCGAGGCAATGGACGCCTTCAACCGCCGCCTCGCCTCGGACTCGGCCTTTGAGACGACGCTGATTCCCATGCGGGACGGGGTCTTGGTGGCGCGGGTCGTATAGCCTCACTCGACCATCACCGCCCCTACGATCAAGATCGCGCCGAACACAAGCGCGAAGCCGAGCACGATGCCAGCGAAGAGATTGTTCCAGCGCCTGTTGGCCTTGTGCTGACTCTCCCGCTCGGCTTCAGACAGCCCCTCCGATTCGCGAAGCTGCACGAGTCTGTGCAGATTCGATTCAATGGCGACAGCGAGAATCACCAAAATCCCGACGGCTGGGTTCCACGGCGGGAAGGGCTGCTCCGAGGTCTCATCGAACACTGCGAATCCCGCGACAAAGAAAACGATCCCGAGAAACACCACGCAGAACTGACCTAAAAACCGCAGCATTTGAACGTCCTCCGGCGTCATCATACCGCTGGCGAAGTAACTACGCCGCCGAGTCCGATCGATCCGCCCCATCCTCCAGCTCCGTCGGCTGGCGCAGGACCGTCGTCTTGAGGATCAGATCGCACAGGCGCTGCCGCCTTGCTTGCAGCGCCGCGTGGCTCTCCGCCGTCAGCGTGACGTGCCCGATCTTCCGCCCCGCCCGCGCCGACTTGCCGTAGAGATGCAGATGCGCGCCCGGAACGGCCAGCATGTCCCGGCTCGCCGGCGCGCCGCCGATCAGATTCCACATCACCGCCGCGCCGCGCCGCGACGTGTCGCCCAGCGGCAAACCTGCCAGCGCGCGCAGATGGTTCTCGAATTGGCTCGTCACGGCGCCCTCGATCGACCAGTGCCCGCTGTTGTGCACGCGCGCCGCCATTTCGTTCGCCAGCAGCAGATCCCCGCACTGGAAGAACTCCACCGTCAGAACGCCGACGTGATCCAGCGCATCCATCAGCGCCGCCACGTCCGTCTCCGCCTGCTTCTGAATGTGCGCATCCATCTCCGGAGCGGGCGCGAGCGTCCGGAAGAGGACGCCGCGCTGATGCTCATTCTCGACCAGCGGGTAAAAGCGCATCTCGCCGCGCCGATCGCGCACCGCCACCAGCGACACCTCGCGATCGAAGGAAATGAACTCCTCGTACATGCACGGCGCGCGATCCAGCGCCGCCCAGGCGCGCTGCGCCTGGCTCGCCTCCTCGATGAACACCTGCCCGCGCCCGTCGTATCCCCCGCGCCGTCGCTTCAGCACCGCCGGCGCGCCCACCGTCGAGACCGCTTCCTCCAGCGATTCCATGTCATGCACGTGCTCGTGCGTCGGCTCCATCATCCCAACCGCCTCGAAGAGCTGCCGCTCCGCGAGCCGATCCAGCGACGCCCGCAGCGAGTTCGGCCCGGGATGCGCCGGGACGAACTCCGCCACCTTCTCCAGCGTCGCCAGCGGAACGTTCTCGAACTCGTACGTCACGACGTCCAGCCCATCGACGAAACGCCGGATCGCCTCCTCGTCGTCGTACGCCGCCGTCAGGCACTCGCCCGCGTCGTGTGCGCACGCCTCCGGCTTCGGATCGAGAAAGCGAAACCGCATCCCCAGCGGCGCGCCCGCCTGCGCCAGCATGCGACCAAGCTGCCCGCCGCCGAGCACGCCGACATTCACGACGAGCCCCCCGCCCCTTCCCCGGGCATCGGATCGTCCAGCACCCGCTTCGTCTGATCGACCCGGAACTTCTCCAGCGCCGCCCGATGCTCCGGATGCGCCCGACCCACGATCGCCGCCGCCAGCAGCGCCGCGTTGATCGCCCCCGAGCGCCCGATCGCCAGCGTCCCCACGGGAATCCCCGCCGGCATCTGCACGATCGAGAGCAGCGAGTCCACCCCTTGCAGCGCCTTGCTCTCGACGGGAACCCCCAGCACCGGCAGCGCCGTCTTCGCCGCCGTCATCCCGGGCAGATGGGCCGCGCCGCCCGCGGCCGCGATGATGACCTCCAGCCCGCGGGACTCCGCCGTCGACGCGTACTCGAAGAGCAGGTCGGGCGTCCGGTGGGCGGAGACGACGCGCTTTTCATAGGGCGCGCCCAGCGTCTCGAGCGTCTCGGCGCAGTGCCGCATGGTCGCCCAATCCGACTGCGAGCCCATGATGACGCCGACAAGAGGTTGCACGCGAAATCTCCGCAAACGCTGGGCGACGAGGGTACCCGCGTCGGCGACGGCGCGCAAGCGGAGACACCGGAAGCCCCGGAGCCCCGAGCGCAAGAAAAAGGCCGGAAGCCCCGAAGTGGGGCTCCCGGCTGGCGGGGGGTATGGGGGAATGGGCCTGGCTGGATTCGAACCAGCGACCTCACCCTTATCAGGGGTGCGCTCTAACCAACTGAGCTACAAGCCCCCTCTCACACAGTGTCGGCCGGGTGAACCACCCGCCGGAGTCGCCGAGCCTAGACCAGCCCTCCGCGGTCGTCAACCAGCCCAGGGCGCGCCCCGCTTGCTCATTCCAGAGCGCCGATCTCACCGCGTTGAAGGGCCTCCCGAAGCGACTCGGTCCGCTCGCGCAGCCCCGCCGAGAGCGCCACTTCATAGCTTGGATCGGCAGGCTCGAAGGCCTGGATTCGCTCCGGGAGACGGGAGATGGCCCGCTGCGCGTGCTCCCGGGCCTCCTCGAGCCCGACGCGCCCCACCTCCGTCCGTCGCCCGTTCTCCATGACGCGCGCCAGCAGTGGCTCCCCCTCGATCTCCTCATCCTCGCGCGCCAGCACATCCCCTGCCGCCAGACCGCCCTCGAATCGGCGCACGATTTGCTTCCGCCCCGGATACAGCTCCTTCGAGGAGGAGAGCTTCATCCGGGGCCGCCCGTCGTACTCCACCAGCTTGTACGCCATGTCGAGCGAGGGCGCGTCCTTCGAAACGGCCAGCTTCGTCCCCACGCCGAAGCCGTCGATCGGCGCCCCCGCATCGAGCAGGCGCCTGATCGCGTGCTCATCGAGCCCGGAGCTGGCGAAGAGCTTGACATGCTCCAGCCCCGCCTCGTCCAGCAGCCGCCGCGCCCCCTTGGCCAGCTCCACGAGATCCCCCGAGTCGAGGCGCAGAGCGCGCACACGGAACGCCTCGCCCATCCGATCGCGCAGGGCGATGACCTTCCGAACGCCCTCGAGCGTGTCGTAGGTGTCGACCAGCAGCGTCGTCTCCCCGTACAGGCGAGCGAAGGCCTCCAGCGCATCCACTTCATCGTCATGGGCCTGCACAAAGGAATGGGCCATCGTCCCGAAGATCGGGATCTCCCACTTTTCTCCCGCGAGAACATTGCTCGTCCCATCGGCGCCGACGAGATACGACACCCGCGCCGCGGCCAGCGCGGCGTCGGCCCCATGCGCCCGACGCGAGCCGAAATCGACGACCGTCCGCCCCTCCGCCGCCCGCACCACCCGCGCCGCCTTCGACGCCAGCACCGACTGGAAGTGAATCTGGTTCAGGATCAGCGTCTCGACGAGCTGCCCCTCGAAGATCGGCGCTTCCACGCGGATGAAGGGCTCGTTCGGGAAGACCGGCGTTCCCTCGCGCACCGCGTCGACATCCGCGCTGAACCGGAACGCCCGGAGCCGCTCCAGGAAATCGTCCGCGTCGCGAAACTCGCGCCGCGTGCGCAGATAGTCGATGTCGGCGCCGGTGACGCACAGGCTCTCCAGCGCCTCAAGCGTGTCGCCCAGCCCCGCAGCGACGATGAAGTTGCGCTGCTCGGGCAGCTCGCGGAAGAAGAGCTCGAAGGCCGACCGCCCTTCCATGCCCGTCGCGTCATACGCGCGCGCCATTGTCAACTGATACAGATCGGTGAACAGCAACGAGTGCAGCGGATTGACTTCCGTAGCTCTGCTCACGAAGTCAGCGCCTCGATGATGGCGCCAGCGTTGGTCATCTCCACGACGGCGCGTCGCCCATTCTCCGGATCCACCGGACGCGTGGCGTCAAGGATCAGATGCGTCTCGAATCCCTCAGCGCATGCGTCGAGCACTGTCTGGCGCACGCAGACATCCTGCGCCAGCCCGCCCGCGTACAGCCGATGAACGCCCCGGGCCCGCAGCGCCGCGCCGAGACCCGTGCCGTCGAACGCGGAATACTGCTCCCGATTCGGATCGCGCCCCTTGCTCACCAAGAGCATCAGATCCGGCGCGTCGAGATCTGAACGGATCATCGCGCCCGCCGTGCCCTGCACACAATGGACCGGCCAGGGCCCGCCCTCCTCCTGAAAGGAGCAGTGCCCCTGCGGATGCCAGTCGCGGGAGGCCACGACCATCGCGTCGGCCGCCTTGGCGCGCTGAATCCATTCGTTCAGCACGGGCACGACAACATCGCCCTCTTCGACCGCGAGCGCGCCGCCCGGGCAGAAATCGTTCTGCACATCCACCAGAATCAGCGCGTCGCGCTCCTTCATCCCCTCATTCTCCGCCGAATCGGCGGATTTGTCACCCGGGAGGCGTAAAGACCAGCGACATCCCGAGTCATCTCGACTTCTCCTCAGACTTGCACCCGCGGGACAACGCGCTCCTCCGCGGCGTTCAGCTCGAAGAACGACGCCGGCTCGAAACCGAAGGCGTTCGCGACCAGGTTCGTCGGGAACATCCGGCACAGCGCGTTGTTCTCGCGCACGTTGCCGTTGTAGAACCGCCGCGCCGCGGCGATGCGATCCTCCGTGTTGGCCAGCTCCTCCTGAAGAGCGCGAAAGTTTGTATTCGCCTTGAGCTCCGGATACGACTCCGCCACAGCGAAGACGCGCTTCAACCCCGACTGAAGCCGCCGCTCGTCCCGCGCCTGGCTGTCGGCGGATCCGTGGTTCGACATCGCCTGGTCCCGCAGGGAGACGACAGACTCCAGCGTCTCCCGCTCGTGCCGGGCGTACGCCTTGACCGTCTCCAACAGATTCGGAATCAGGTCATACCGCCGCTTCAGCTCCACGTCGATATCCGACCACGACTCGCGCATGTGATGCCGCAGCGAGACGAACCGGTTGTAGGTCGCGATCAGCCAGATCAGCGGCAGGAGAACGAGTGCACCGACGATGACCAGTGGAATCCAGTTCATGTCGTGGGCTCGGATCCCGCCAGCAGATCGCGCGTGACATGCTCGGGCCACAGATCGAGAAACCGCCGGCAGAAATCAAAATGCGCCCTGAACTCCGCCGCCGACCATCGTGAGCGACCGTTCGAGAGACAGAGGCAGCCCTGTTCGATATCGATGGCGCAGGGCGTCTCCGCCATCAGAAACTCCATCATCCGCGGATGCACCACGTCGTAGGCGAACCGTTTATCGCCGGACTTGACGTGAAACCGCTTGCTGAACTCGGCGGACTCGAAGTCGATGTCGTCGAACCCGATCACGCTGGCGAGCTTATCGAAGATCCCCTCGGGCCGGATCAGCAGATCAGGAGTCCGCTCGGAGGGAAACGGCATGTGCAGAACGAGGTACGAGAAGTGATGCGTCGAACGATTCTTCCCTGAGCCCGTCGTGTAGCGAAAGTCCCCCATGCACGTGAAGCACGGGGCGCCATACAACTCCACATCGGCGGTGATCGTGTTGAACGCGACGCGCGAATCGCCCTTTCGGAAAACCCCGAACATCCGATAACGGTCGTCGTGCGACCGGTCCGCCGCCGGATGAAACGATCCGCCCAGCTCCCCAGCCAGCGCCGCCAGATCCTGCCGACGCTTCCGCGCAGCGCGCCACGCCACCACCACGACCACGATCATCACCACGACGACCAGCCCCATGACGATGGGCGTGAGAACCGGACCGAGATCGGATGTCGCGGGGATCATGGCGCGAAAGTGTAACCCAGCGCGGCCTCGGCGGAGCGCCCCCCGCGCCGACGCCGCAAGCTCCTGTCAGATCACAACTTCAACGTCATTCGGGGATGGACGCCAGCGCCGCGTCGATCGCCTCCTGCACCGCCTCTTCAAAACCGGGCGCGAACCCGGGCGATTACCCGCGGGCCTCAAAAAGAGCGGGTCGCGTTTACACCGCCATCGCAGGGCGCTCGTCCCAGACGCCCAGCTCCCGCTCGAGATGGGCGCCGAGATGGCACAGCGTCCCCTCATCGAAGAGCCGACCCCATAGCGACACCCCCTGCGGCGTCCCGTCCTCCCGGAAGCCCGCGCGAAGCACGAGCGACGGATGACCGGTGAAATTCGTCGCCAGCAGCATCGGCGGCGCGAAGGAGGGGCCAAAGACCGCGTCCACCCCGTCGAAGAGGCGGTTGAAGTCCTGACACACCCGTCGGCGCAGCCGCTCCGCCTGCACGAACTCCACCGCCGGCGTCAGCCACATCTGCCGGAACGTGTTGGGCCACGCCCGCGACTCCTGCCATTTCATCGTCTCGTCGGTGTTCTCGAGCGTGATCGCCTCGAACGCCGCCGCCGCCTCGACCGTCAGGATCGTGTAGAGCGATCCCCAAGGCACATCCCCCGGCAGATCGATCTCGACGAGCTCGACGTCGGCCGTCTTCAGCGCCTCGAACGCGCGCCGATGAATCTCCGCCTCCTCGGAGTCGCCCTCGAACCACTCGGGCCGATGCCCCACGCGCAGCCGGCTGGGGCGCCGGCGCGCGTCGTACGTGAACGGCCGATCGATCGACGACGGATCCCCCGACTCCGCGCCATGCAGCGCCGCCAGGACAAGCGCACAGTCGTCAACCGTTCGCGCGATCGGCCCGATTTTGTCCAGCGACCAGCACAGCGCCATCGAGCCCGTCCGCGGCACGCGCCCGAACGTCGGTCGGATCGCCGTCGTTCCACAGCGCATCGATGGCGAGACGAGCGACCCCAGCGTCTCCGTTCCCAGCGCGAAGGGATACAGTCCCGCCGCGACGCCCGCCGCCGAACCCGCTGAGGAGCCGCTCGAACCCTGCTCGAGGTTCCACGGGTTGTTGGTGCGCCCGCCGAACCAGATGTCGCCATACGCCAGCGCGCCGAGCGTCGTCTTCGCGACCAGCACCGCCCCCGCCTCCTCGAGACGCTGCACCACCGCCGCGTCGCGCTCCGCGACGCGATCCTTGTATGGCGCCGCGCCGTACGTCGTCCTGATGCCGGCGGTGTCGAAGAGATCCTTCGCGCCGTAGGGAATCCCGTGCAGCGGCCCGCGATCGCGCCCGGCGCGTAGCTCCCGATCAGCGCGGCGCGCCTGCTCCAGCGCGCGCCGTCGCGTGACGGTCACGACGCATTCCAGCTTCGGCGCGATGCGATCGATGCGATCGAGACAGATCCGCGTCAAAGTCTCCGACGTCAATTCTCCGCGCCGAAGCCACGCGCCGAGATGCGCGATCGGCGCAAACGCGATGTCGGCCTCCGACTCGGCCAGACTCGGCGCCCGCTCGCGCTCGAGACGGACGCGCGTCGAGGCGTCCGCTCGTTCGGGCGTCAGCCCCGCCGCCTCCTCCGCGCGGAAGACCGTCGATGGACCGAGCTCGTTCGGAAGTGGAAACTCTCGCCGCGCCGCGAAGCCCGCCGGCTGCGACCTGATCGTCTCGAGAAGCTGCTCGCGCTCCTCAGGCGAGAACCGGACCCCCGCCAGCTTCTCCGCCTCCGCAATCGTGCGCACCGTGATCTCGTCTTCGCCCTCCGGCTCCGTCCCTGGCTGTTGCGAATCCTGGGCGCCCTCCTCCGCCTCCTGCTGAGCGGCGGCGCGAGCGGCGGGAATCGTCGCCAGCGCGAAGGCGGCGGCGTGCAGGGCGAGGAACCGGCGGCGAGCCGGATCGTGACGATCGTCGTGTTGAGAGTCGATGAAGGCGTCCATTGACGCGTTGTATCGCGCCGACGCACCGGGCGTCGAGTCAGAAGCCAAGTCGCCGCGGGAAGAAATCCAGCCGCATCGCCGCCTTGGCGTCCGCCAGCGTCCGCTCGGCGACCTCATTCGCCCGCGCGGTCCCCGATCGAATGACATCGATCACTTCGTCATCGCCCGCCTTGCCCTCCAAAGACGCCCGCCGCTCCCGGATCGGGTCCAGCACCTCGTTGATCGCCGCCCCCACCTCCTGCTTGATGTGCCCGTCGCCGATCTCGTCCCCCTCCGCGTAGCGCCGCTCCAGCTCCTGGACCCGCTCCTCATCGCGGATGAAGGCGCGCACGTACTGAAACAGCGCATTGCTCGTATCCCCAGGCTCCGTCGGCGACTGCCGACCCGTGAAGATCTTGTTGACCTTCTTCTGAACCTCCTTGGGCGTGTCGGAGAGAAAGATCGCGTTGCCCAGCGACTTGCTCATCTTGTGCACGCCGTCATAGCCGACCAGCCGCGCGACGCGCCCCACCTTCGCCTTCGGAATCGGAAACACGCCGCCCGCGCACGCATACGCCTCGTCCTCCGTGTGCGGATCCACGCCGCAGTAGACCTGGTCGAACCGCCGCGCCGCTTCCCGGCACATTTCGATGTGCGGCACCTGATCCTCGCCGACGGGCACGTACTCCGGGCGAAAGACAAGGATGTCCGCGCACTGCCCCACCGCGTACATGGGAAAGCCGAAGGAATACTGCTCGCCCAGCCCCTTCGACTCAATCTCCGTCTTGAGCGTCGGGTTGCGCATGACGCGGTTGAAGGGCAGCAGCATTGCGAAGTACCACGACAGCTCCGCGATCGCCGGCACCTCCGTCTGAAGCACCACCGTCGCGCGCTGCGGATCGATCCCGCATGCGAGCCAGTCCTTCACGATCTCGATCGTGTCCCGCCGGATCTCCTCAGGCTGCTCGGCGCGCGTCGTGAAGGCGTGCATGTTCGCCAGAAGGAAATAGCACTCGTATTCCTCCTGAAGCTCCAAACGGTTCTCGATCGAGCCGACCAGGTGCCCCAGATGGAGCTTGCCCGTCGGCGTGTCGCCCGTCAGGACGCGCGGTCTCTCACTGCTCGCGTGCGTTGCCATGGGGCGGGCAGGATAGGGACTCACGCCCCGCCCGGTCAGGGACCCGCCATGACCACCGCGATGTTCAGCCCGTTGAACAGCGCGTGGATACCGATCGGAATCGAGATCCGTCCCGTCTGCTCGAACGCCACCCCCATCGCCACCGACAGCGCGAACAGCCCCGGAAGAGCCCGCGGATCCGCGATTCCGACGTGCGTGAAGGCGAAAAGAGCCGACGTCGCCAGGATCGCCCCCCACCCCGACCGCGTGACCCGCAGCAGCCCCGACTGGAGAAAACCCCGATAGAGAAACTCCTCCACGATCGGCGCCCCCACGACTGCCGCTCCGATCAGCGCCCACGCCCACGGATCACCCGGATGCTCCCGCAGCAGCCGCAGCGTCCCGTGGGCCAGCGGATCCGGATCAGGCAGCCCGAAGCCCCATCGCACGGCCGCATCCACCAGCCCCGACACCAGCCCGGCCACATACACCAACGGAAAGATCAGCAGGAACGCCGCCGGGGCCAGAATCAGATCCGCCAGCCGCCCCCGAAACCCCGCCGCCACGCCCCGCTTGCCCAGCGCCGCGAGCAGCACGCCGATCACCACCAGCGCCGCGGCGTAGGCCGCCAGTTGCGGGATGGCCCGCGCCCGCAGGCTCTCCGGCTCCGCGCCAGGATCCACGCCCAGCAGCCCCGCCCCCAGCGCTGCGGCCACCGGCAGGAGGAGGAAGAGCCCCCCCGCGCCGACGAGCCACTGCGCGGGCCCGAAGATCGTCGGATCGCGCCGCAGCCGGTCGAAGGCCTCCTTCCGCAGCACGCCCCGACGCCGGAGGGAGACAAAGGCCGCGACGGCCGCTCCCGTCAACAAAATCGCGAGCGCGAGATCGGCGGTCGTCTCGGGCGTCCCCGGATCCATCACGCTCTCATCAGGCGCCGGCTCGGCTTCCGATCCCTCCACCGCCTCCGCCGTCGCTCCCGGCTCGCCGATCGGGCCCGTCTGCGCTACAACTGAACCCCCCGGAGGCGGCGCCGCAGGCCCCGCCCAGACGTTCGAAGCGGTGGAGACGAAGGCGACGGCCACGATGAGCGAGAGCGGCGGAGAGAAACGGAAACAGCCCGCGGCGACGCTGCGCGAGATCGTCGCGCACACCCGCGAGCTCGTCCATCGGCGCAAAGCGGAGACCAGTGTTGATGAGCTGCGCGAGCGCATCGAGGAGTTGGGCCGCCCCCGCAACTTCTTCGCCGCCGTCACGAACCGCATCCCGGCCGCGGGAACGGCGATCATCGCCGAGATCAAGCGCAAAAGCCCCTCCGCGGGCTGGATCCGACCTGAGTACGCGGATGAGTCATTCGACCCGGTGCACATCGCCCGACGGTATCACGAGAGCGGCGCGGCGGCGATCTCCTGCCTGACGGATGAAAAGCATTTCGGCGGAAAGCTCCAATACATCCACGCGATCCGCGACGCCGTCCCCCTCCCCGTCCTGCGCAAGGACTTCATCATCGATCCCTGGCAGGTCTGGGAGAGCCGGGCGTCGGGCGCCGACGCAATCCTCCTCATCGCTGAGTGCCTGACGGAGGGGGAGCTGGTCGATCTGCTCATCCTCGCCCGACAGCTTCAGCTCACCACCCTCGTCGAGACGCATGACATGGAGAATCTCCTCCGCGTGCGCCCCCACGTTGGCTTCCCCAGCCGCAGCTACATGCTCCTGGGCGTCAACAACCGCAATCTCACGACCATGGAAGTCGACCTCTCGCACACGCTCCGCGTCGTCGACATGGTCGAGGATACGTCCACGCTCGTCAGCGAATCGGGCATCTCCTCCAGCGAGGACTTGAAGAAGCTTCGCAAGGCGGGCGTGCGCATCGCGCTCGTCGGCGAGTCCCTCATGCGCGCCGAAGACCCCGGCGCCGCGCTCGCCGCACTGCTCGAGCGCGGCGCCGCCTGATTCAACGCGCTCAGCCGATCTCCGCCTGCCGGCGAAGCTGCTCGCGCTGAATCTTCATCACGTAGCGGCAGATCCGATCCACTACGAAACGCATGTGATCCGGATTGTGCGAGAACTCGAACGCCATCCCCGCGTACGTTCGCTGCTCGGAGTCGATGTGCGTGTGCGCCAGCTTCGCCGCGACGCCCAGCGGCGCCGGGATGTCGGGTCTGAGATCGATGTTCATCCAGAACGTGCGCGAGGCGTCCAGCCCCCGCCCCTCTCCTCGATCGAAGATCGCCCCGACGCCCCCGCCCCCGATGTTCACCAGCGAGCCCTTGATCGATGGCCCCACCTCCGGCAACGTCGGATCCGTCTCCGGATCAGGCTCGCCCACCGCCCCCGCAACCTCCGAACGCTCCAGACGCAGCAGCCGCTCCGCGGAGGCGATCTCCGCCGGCGGCAGCGAGCGCGCGTCCAGCACCGACCACAGCGTCACATCCGGCAGCAGCAGACCGATCGTCGAGATTCGGTAGAACGAACGGCGCTGACACCGCTCGACCTCCGTCGGCATTTGCAGCCGCAGCGCCGGAAGCTCCTTCTGCGAGTTCAGGCGAACCGCCGCCGGGCCAAGATTGATCGTGTGGAACATCCAGCGATTCTGACCCACCGGGATGACGCCGATCAGCTCCAGACCCGGCTCGAAGTTGATCGACTGACCCATAGTCGACGGCTGCTCGATCACGATCTCCTCATCCGTGAGCTTGAGGACGCGCACGCGCCAGATCAGATCCCGCCCGCCCGAATCATCCTCCTCATGCGAGCCCTGCGCGCGCGCATAGAAGCGCGGGAGCGTCACCTCCAGCGCGCCGTTCCGCTCGGCGATCTTCTCGAGGCTTTGACGCCAGTTTTCGGTCCTGGAGCGTGATGCGGGCACGGCCATCCTCTCTGATGGGTCGATTGGCGTGTCCAACCCCATCGGAGACGCGGCGGCCGCTCTTGACGACAAGCGGCCGACCAGCCCGCCGCCGACCCCGAACGGGTGGGTTTGTGCGGACGGAGAAACACGGGAAAGCCCCCCAGTTTCAGGTGGTCCGCTCAAGCGTCACCAGCGCTCCCGAGGGGTCCTCGCCCGGATCCCCGAAACCAGACCCCGCCGCCAGCAGCGCCAACTCTCCCATCGACCAGAGTCGAAGCAAGGTGTCGCTCGGGCGGATCGAGTAGTCGTCCGGGTCCACGGTCTCCCCATGCCGCAGCGCCAGGACGTTGTCCCCAGTCGGCGCCCAGATGAGCTGCCACCGCCCATCCTCGGAAACCCCCGTCGCCCACGCGCCATCCGCGACATCCGCCCACAATGGACGGGGAAAGGCGTCGATGACCAGCAGGGCGCCCGGCTTCATCTGCGCGCGGAGCCTTCGCAGCAGCCCCAGGGCCGCCCGCGGATCCACGAGCAGCATGAACGTGTGCCCCAGACATAGCGCCGCGTCCAGCGCGCCCCCCGGATGGCTCAGATCCGCCTCCGGGTCCAGAAAGTCCACCTCCCGCCGGCGCACCCCCTCCCCCGCGCACGCCTCCAGCGCGCCCGGATCCCGATCCACCGCGAGCACATCGTGCCCCGCCTCAGCCAGCGGCCTCGCCACGCGCCCCGAGCCCGCCCCCAGATCGAGCACACGCAGCGGCTCGGCCGACTCCCGATCCCGCGCCAGCCCGAGCAGCGCCAGCAGCGCCGCGAGCTGGCGATCATGCTCCTCCTGATCCAGCGGGAACCAGTCATCCAGGGGATCGACGCTTCCGCGCTCACCACTCATTGAAACAGCGCTCCCTGCGCGCCCGCCGCGGGCGGATCATCCTCATCCGCTCCCTCAAGCGGCCGGATGCATGACGGATCGTCATTCTTCGGCGAGTTCACCCGGCGCGAGACGGGCGCCACCCGCCAACCCGAGGGATCCGCAGGCGCCAGCAACTCCCTCAGGGCGTCCGGATCCTCGCCGCCCAGCCAGAGATCCAGCTTCTCCCGCGCCGCCACCACCGGCATGCGATCGTGGATGGGCTTCAGCAGCGCATTGGCCGTGGTCGTGATGATCGTGCAGGACTCCAGGGGCGGCGCATCCGGACGATCCTCATCATGCCAGCTCTCCCACAGCCCCGCGAGCGCGAAGGGCTCGCCATCCTCGCGCCGGATGTACATCGGCTGCTTCGAGCCGCCCGTCTCACGCCACTCGTAGAACCCGGATGCGGGGATGACGCAGCGCCGCTTGCGAAACGCGCGCCGAAACGCCGGCTTCTCCGCGACGCTCTCGCCCCGCGCGTTGATCAGCCGCGATCCGATCGAGGGATCATCCGCCCACGAGGGAACGAGCCCCCAGCGGACCATCGCCGCCTCGCGCGCCGTGCGATCCTTGGTCATGCGCACGATCAGCACGTCCTGCGTCGGCGCAATGTTGTACCGCGGCCTCAAATCCGGCGGCGACGACAACGCAAAGAGCGAAGCGATCAGCTCGGGCGGGGTTGTGAGCGCGAAGCGTCCGCACATGCCGCCATTCTAAGAATTCGCCCGAGCCGGCGTGTCGATGCGCCTACTTCGACTTCCCCTCCGGAACCTTGCCCCACTGGTCGTAGATGATCTGGACATCGTCGCCGTTCACGACGCTGTCGTGGTTGAGATCGCCGGCCGGCCAGCATGATCGTCCGCATGGTCATGGGGATGTCATTCCATCTTCTCCGGCCTCGCTGGAACGGCTCTTGGTGGGACGCCTCTCCGAGCCGTCTCTACTTCTCCCGGTAGGGCGGGCGTCCCTGCCCGCCCGTCTACAACTCCTACCCCCTCGCCCTCGGCGGGCACGGCGGCCCGCCGCTACCGATTTCGTGTGGCCCGCCGCCACCTGTGTTCGTGCCCCCGGGCAGTCACGGAGGCCCGCCATTTGGGATCGCGCGCGAACAGACGGGCAGGCACGGCGGCCTGCCCCACCGATCTTCTTGCATTCGGCGGGGGCCACGGGCGGCTTGCCCGCCCGTGCTCCGCGTCCACGCACACCAACCACCAGTGGGTCACACCAGAAACCGGTGGCGCAGCCCGCCTCGCCTCCCGCACCAGCAGAAACCGGTGGGGCAGGCCGCCGTGCCTGCCCGTACTTGCTCGACCATTCCAATGCTCTTCGGTGGGACGGCTCGCCGAGCCGTCTCTTCTTCTCCCGGTAGGGCGGGCGTCCCTGCCCGCCCGTCTGCAACTCCTTCTGTCATCCACTCCTTCTTCGCCTCCTCAGCGCCGCCGCGCCCGCGATCACGAAGGGCGCCGCAGCGCCGGGCGCGGGCGCGCCGGCGGCGACGGGCACGCCCGGCTCGGTCTCGTAACCCCAGGCGAGGAGCTCGACGTCGGGGATGCCGTCCGGGCCTTCGAAGAAGTCGAAGAAGATCCATGCGGCGTGTCGTTGGGTCTCATCCACGATGGACTCTCCGAAGCTCGCGCCGATATACCAGCGGCCTAGGGGGAAAGAGAAGGAAGTCGCGACCTCGCCTTCCGCCGTTACGACGGTTTCGAACAAAAGTCCACCTCCCATATTCGGAGTCACCCCGCCGGAGCCGATCAGGTCACCGAATTCCAAAGGTGTGAGCAAAAAAGACTCTCCGACAAGGCGGACAGTGCCTGTGGCGCCTATTCCGGAAGTGATGATGTCGCCTGTGTGCGGGTCCGAATGGTCCAGATCGACATTATTAATCACGGAAGAGGAGAGAGTTCCCGGCTGCTCCGACGCCGGCTTCGTGATGTCAACGAAAAAATTCTCCCAGTCGACGCGGTCCGGCCCCTCGGGGTTCTCAAACCGCAGCGGCACTCCCGAAGCGGCGGCGCCCATCGCCAGTGACAGTGAAGCGCCGAGCAAATGTGTTCTTGTGATCCATGACATGTCTTTCGTTCTCCTGATGCTTCTCATGGGCAGCTCGGCGGCTCGATGGTCAACGTCGCGACAAAGGCGTCCTGCGCCTCGTTTTGATCGGTTGGGTCGAGATTGGTCGCCCAGCTCTGGAAGGCGACGCGAAAGGTGATGGTGTTCGTCTGAGCGTCGAAGTCGCCGACCATGGTGGGGTGGAAAGACGCAAGGTCGGCCTCGACGCCGGTTCCGTCCTGCGTGAGCAGATGCGTCGTCCCGCACGTCGGGTCGTCGGCGTCCATCACGCGGAGATAGAGATCCCAGTCGACGCCCGTGTCGGCGGCGTCGAAGGATTCAAGCGTCGGGAACGCGTGCTGATTGAGCCTGCTGCGCACGGAGGGCTCCTTCAATCGGAGAGCATCAACGACGACGGCGGAGACACCACGCCGCGCCCGCGATGACGAAAGCCCCCGCGGCGCCGGGCGCGGGGGCGCCGGCTGCGACGGGGACGCCGGGCTCGGTCTCATAGCCCCAGGCGAGGGCGTCGACCTTGTGCGTGCCGTCCGG
>CAYVIJ010000031.1:0-30575 GCA_964451515.1 uncultured Phycisphaeraceae bacterium
TACACCACGCCCATGCCGCCTCGGCCGAATTCGCGGGTGATCTGGTATGGGCCCGAAGCGGTCGATCATGGACGCTCTCCCTCGAGCGTGCTCGCCCAGTTCTGGATCAGGCGCACGCGGGTGGGGAAGAACGCGTTGATCGCGGCTCGGATATGCTCTTCGCTCGCCTTCTTCGCCATGAGGAAGCGGCCGTCGGGTCCGATGTCCCACGATCGGAGCGGGAAGATGCGGGCGTAGTCGTCGGCTCGGAACAGCCGCTGCGGGCGTCCGATGTCGATCCCATCATCGCTGTAAGTGACCGGCGCCGCCGTGACCCAATCCTGCGTCACGACCGAGCCGAATCGCGTCGCGCCCAAATTCCCGCCCGGCGCATCCACGAGCGA
This sequence comes from uncultured Phycisphaeraceae bacterium, assembly GCA_964451515.1. Lineage (GTDB taxonomy): Bacteria > Planctomycetota > Phycisphaerae > Phycisphaerales > UBA1924 > CAYVIJ01. The sequence goes on from CAYVIJ010000031.1 coordinate 384, forward strand.
CCTGTAATAGAGCTCCGCGCCGTCGGGCGACCAGAGCGGGTCGGTACTGGTTGTCGTCGAGACCTGGATCGCGGGACCGTCTCGGAGGAACGGCCTGACGAACACCCGCGATTCACCGGTCACTTCACGCTCCGTGTATGCGATCCAGCGACCGTCGGGTGAGACGGTCGGCGAAATTTCGTACAAGGCGGGCGTCTCGGTCAGATACACCCACCCGTCGCCCTCGCTCCAGACAACCATGTCGAAATTGTTGATGTAATCGCCGCCGATGCACAACAGGTGTCGCCGGTCGGGCGACCATCCGTCGGCAAACAGATAGTCCACGCCCGGCGGCGGATCGAGCGTGAACGGCTCAGCCGTGTCGCCCAACGTCACCCAGCCAATGCGCGGGAGCTCCCCCTCGCGATCATGAAAGGTCAGGTCGTCGGGCCCCGGCCCCCACGCAATCGCGGACCCGCCCTCGCGTCGCACGCGACTGGTCACGCCGCGGGCGATGTCATGTATCCATATGCTTGAATCGTAGTAGCTGGACAGCAGCAGCCGTTCACCCGCGGCATCAACACGCGGTGCGAGAAACTTGCCGGGCTCGTGTTTGATGACCTCTGCAACGCCGTCACGGTTCACCCATGCCGCAGGCGACGGCAGTTCCGGCCAGATCGAGCCTTGCGCGTACACCAGATCGCCCGACTCCGAGACCGCGAACTGCGCCGCGCTGTTGATGAAATACCCGTTCGGGGCTTCGTGCGACTGGATCACGCTCATGCCGAGCGGGCGGGATTCGCCGCTGAGGGTCATTGTTTCGAGATCGAACGGGACGGCGTGGATCGTGTGATCGCGTGCGAAGATGAGGTGGCCGCGTGTGTACCGGGCGTTGCTCGCGTTCGTCAGCAATTCGCGGCTCTCACCGCTCGACGTATCGAGCACGCGAACGATCATTTCCGCGGGTTTACGGCTATCCATCGCCACGGTGTAGAGGATGCCGTCGCCGCCCGGGAGCACATCCGGGAAGGCATGGATGAACTCTTGGCCTTCGGAGAACGTCGTGAGCTTGGTGATCGGCCCGCCCGCTTCGGGAATGCTGCGTAAACCTTCTACGGTGCCGAACACGATGCGCCCGTCATCGCTCCAGTCGAGCCCGGTAATCCCGATACTGCCTTCTGTCAGCAGCGTGGGACGCCCGCCCGTGATCGAGATCGTCTCGATCCGCCCGGTGAAAGCGTTATCGCGCTTCACATACGCGACACGCGATCCATCTGGAGAAAAAGCGGGCTGCCCGACGTCCTCGGCGCCGGCCACTGGTACCGCGTCGGGTTCATCAAGACGTCGGATATACAGATCGCCGCTGAATAAAGAAGACAGTATTGAGAATTGTCCTTCGGTATAGGGATCCCCGGCCGCGAACGCGAGCGTGCGACCGTCGGCAGAGATGGCGATCCCCGGCATGAACGAGTGCGCCAGTTTCAGATCGCCCGGCAGCGCGATGTCCGCCTGCACGACCGGTGGCGGTGGTGGCTTCGGGACGGGCTTCACGACCCACACAACCGCGGCGACGGCGATGAGCGCGACAAGTGCGACGGGAATGAACCAGATCGGGAGGGACCGGGCCGGCGCGCTTTCGCGGATGCCCTCCTCGTCAACCCTCAGCAACTCCACGCGCACATCGCCGATGTCACGGAAGCGCAGGTTCTTGTCGCGTTCGAGACAGCGCTTGAGCACGCGCCGAACGGTCACGGGCGTGCCCGCCGGCAATCGGTCCAGATCGAGTTCCTTGTGCAGCACGGCGCCGATGGAGTCGCTCACCGTCTCACCGTGGAACGGACTCGCTCCCGTGAGCATCTCGTACAGCACCACACCGAAGGACCAGATGTCCGTCCGCTTGTCCACCTTCCGCCCGCGGGCTTGCTCGGGCGACATGTACGCCGCCGTGCCGAGGATCACCCCCGGCATCGTCGGAGAGTGCTGGATCGCGGGCGACGTCAGCGTCGGCGACTCGCTCATTCCGGCGGCGGACGACGACGATGTTTCCTCGACGCGCGCCAGGCCGAAGTCCAGCACCTTCGCCTGCCCCTCCCGAGTGATGATGATGTTGCCGGGCTTCAGGTCGCGGTGAATCACCCCCGCCTCGTGCGCGGCTTCCACACCCGCCGCAATCTGCACCGCGAGTTCGATCGCATCGTCAACGGGCAGCGGCCCGCGATCGAGCATCTCCGCCAGCGTCTGGCCTTCGACATACTCAAGAACGAGATAGCGCGCCCCCTCGTGCTCTTCGACGCCGTGGATCCCAGCGACGTTGGGGTGGTTCAGGCTCGCCAGTGTGCGCGCCTCGCGCTCGAACCGCTCCAGGCGCGCGGGGTCGGACGCCAGCTCCGGCGGCAACGCCTTGATCGCCACATCCCGATCCAGACGCGTGTCCGTGGCGAGATAAACAACGCCCATGCCGCCGCGCCCAATCTCGCGGGAGATGGTGTAGGGGCCGACCTGTGTCATCGCGTGCGTCATCCGCCGCAGTCTACCCTCACCTGTCCCTACTCGCGTTGCCCCCTGACGCCTCCTCGAACTCCAGCACCCACAGATCCGCCTCCGCGCGCTGAATCCCGATGCAGACCCATGAGTCGTCCGGCGCAAGGTCGAACCCGATCAGCGTGTCGCCGCCGCGCTCCTCCCTGTAGACCACAATCGACTCACCGGTTTGCGTATCGAGCCGAACGAGTTCCTGCCCCCGCGCAAGCAGCACAAAACGTGGATCGGAATAAAACTTTGCTTCGGTCGCCGATCCAATCGACGTGTACTCGCCCGTCTCCAGACTGAGCACGGCGAATTCGCTCACCGCGCGCCCCTCGTCGGCGAGCGTCACCAGCAGGCGCAAGCTCGCCGGACCGACATCGCTCACTCTCGTCGCCCTCAGACCGCGCGGATGCGGCGGCAGCGGCTCGGGCTCGCCTTGTTCGCCCTCCGCCCCGAGCGAAATGATCTCAACCTCGTTCCCCAGCCCGCCGCCCGCGACAAAGCTCCCGTCCGGCGCCATGACCGGATCCGTGAATCCCCCCGCCGCCCCCGCCACGAGCTCGAGCCCGCCGCCATCAACGCGAATGCTCCAGGCGCGATACTCCCCGTCCCGATCCGAATAGAACAGAAGACGCGATCCATCGATCCACTTCGGCCCGCGATCCTTCGCGGCGTCGTCCGTGAGTTGCCGCCGCTCCCCGCTCTCGATCGCGAGGACGTACAGATCCCCCTGCCGCTCGAGCACCGTCTGGTAGGCGATCAGCGAGCCATCCGGAGAGATCGCCGCTGCTGAGGCGCCCGTCGTGAAGAGAGTCAGCGTCCTTGGGTCTCCGCCCGCGGATCCCGTCTCGGGATCGATGTCGATGCGGTCCAGTCTGAATCGCATCGTCGACGACATGAATCCCAGTCGCGTCCCGTCCTTCGAGAAGGAGAGGTACCCCGCAGTCGCCCCCGCCGACGTCGCCACGCGCTGCGGCTCGCCCAAGATGTTTCCGCTTGATTCATCGATCGCGACTCGCCAGATCCCGAAGTCCCCTCCGCGATCGCTGCTGAAGTACAGCCACTTCCCATCCGGCGACCACACCGGATTCCAGTCCGTCGCCGCGTCCTCCGTGACAGCCGCGACGTCTGTCCCATCGGCGCGCATCGTGTAGAGATCGCGCTGCCCGCCGTCCCGATACGTCCAGAACGCAATCCGCTCACCCGACGGCGACCACGAAGGATGCACCGCGTCCCCCTCGTACAGGCGCGTCGTCTCCCCCGTCTCGACCTCCACCACCCACAGCTCGCTGAACGTAAACCGCGACAGCGGATTGAAGACCCCCTCCGTCGCGAAGACGATCTTCGAGCCGTCCGGCGACCATGCCGGATCGAAGCCGAACTCCGTCAGACGGCGCGGTGATTCCCCCGTCGCGCCCATGATGTAGATCCCGCCCCCCGCCCGATCGGATTGAAAGGCGATCAGCTCCCCATCCGGAGAAAGCGCCGGCGCCGTCTCGTTCGCGTCGCTGTTCGGCGTCAGGTTCATCGCGTTGAAGCCGCCGACACGCTGGCTGTAGATGTCCCCGTCGCCGCCGCTCCGGGACTCGTACACCACCCGCGACCCGTCCTGCGACAGCGAGGGCCAGCGCTCCAGCCACTCCTGATCCGTCGCGCGCAGCAGACTGAACGCCGGCGCCGACGCGCTCGCGCGCTCCACCCCCGCGCCTCGAAGCGCACTCGCGCGCCACCCGCCCACTCCCGCGACCGCCGCCAGGACAAGAGCGCCGAGCGCCATCGCCAGAGGACCGGGCCCACCCCGCCGTGCACGCTTCCCGAACTCTGCCTCCGCCGGCTCGAGCCGCGCCGCCTCCAGCTCCAGCATCGCGTCGCCCAGATCCCGCAGCCGCTTCGCCTTGTCGCGCTCCAGCATCCGCCGCAGCAGCTCGCGCACGCGCAGCGGTGTCTCCCCCGGCAGCCGATCGAAGTCCACGTCCTTGTGCAGAATCGCCCCGATCGAGTCCGTCGCCGTCTCGCCGAGGAACGGGCTCGACCCCGTGAGCATCTCGTAGAGCGTCACCCCGAACGACCACACATCCGTCCGCCGATCCACCTTCCGCCCCCGCGCCTGCTCGGGCGACATGTACGGCGCCGTCCCCAGAATCGCGCCGGGCATCGTCGGTGAATGTTGCACGGGCGACGTCAGCGTCGGACTTTCGCTCAGCGTCCCCGACGACGAGCTCGACGTCGCCCCCTCATCCACCCGTGCCAGACCGAAGTCCAGCACCTTCACCTCCCCCTCCGAAGTGATCTTCACGTTCGCCGGCTTCAGATCGCGATGGATCACTCCCGCCTCATGCGCCGCCTCCACCCCCGCCGCGATCTTGATCGCGATCTCCAGCGCCTCGTCGATCGGCAGCGCCCCGCGATCCAGCCGCTCCGCCAGCGTCTCCCCCTCGACGTACTCGAGCACCAGGTACTTGTTCCCGCCCTGCTCCTCGACCCCGTAGATGCCTGCGACATTGGGATGACTCAAGGACGCCAGCGTCCGCGCCTCGCGCTCGAATCGCGCCAGCCGCTCCGGATCCTGCGCGAGTTCGGGAGGCAACGCCTTGATCGCCACATCCCGATCCAGACGCGTGTCCGTGGCGAGATACACCACGCCCATGCCGCCGCGGCCGATCTCGCGGTCGAGGCGATAGGGGCCGATCTGCTCGCCGGCGGCGCTCATCGGCGGAGTCTACCAGCCGGCCTCGAATCCGCGATCATCGGTTGAACCACCCGCGCGGACCGAGCGACCAAAGAGGCGGCATGCAGCGCACACAAGAGGCCATCTACGAAGAGCTGCTCGTTCTGGACGCCCAGAATGGGAATCTGGCCGCGCTCGAGGAGCTCGCCGGGCGCTGGCGGCCGCGCTTGGTCCGGCACGCCATGAGCCTCGTCGACGAAGCGGACGCGGCGGAGGACATCGCTCAGGAATCTCTCCTCTCACTCGCGCGGGGCCTCCGCAGCGTCTCGGACCCCGCCGCCTTCCCCACCTGGGCCTACCGCATCGCCACGCGCCGCTGCGCCGATTTCATCCGCAAGGAGCGGCGCCGCAAGCGCGCGCTGAAGGCGGCGGAGCAGAATGCGCGGCAGCGCGAGGATCCACCCGTCGATGACGGCGACGCCTCCCTCCTCCGCGCCGCGTTGCGCCGGCTTGCGCCCGAGCGTCGCGCGCTGCTCGCGCTGCATCACGTCGACGGCCTCGGCGTTCGCGAAATCGGACGGATTCTGGAGATACCCACCGGGACGGTGAAATCGCGCCTGTCGCATGCGCGCCGGGCGCTGCTCGAAGAGATCGAAAGGATGAGCGATGAGCAAGCTGAGCGATGAAATGAAAAAAGCCTTCGACGCCGACGTTCGAGAGGAGGCGGGCGATCCCACGCTGCTGACGATGGTCGGCGATGTCTTCCGCAGCCGCCAGCGGGTCTCGATGGCGCTGTCGGTCGGCGCGGGGACGATCCTGCTGGTCCTGGCGATCCTCTCCGCCGCCGCCTTCTTCCGCGCTGAGGACCAGAAACAGATGCTGGCCTACCTCGGCGCCTTCCTGTTCCTCATGACGGTGATCTCGATCATGAAGGTCTGGTTCTGGATGCAGATGCAGCGCTTCGCCATCCTCCGCGAGATCAAGCGCCTCGAGCTCGAGATCGCCCGCCTCCGGGCCGATCGTGAGCAGCGATAGGCCCCGCGTGCGCCGTCGCCGCTGATCGCCGCCGCCGCGAAGCGCGCCGGGATGGGACGGTCGCCGCGCGAATTCGGCGCTCGCGATCGATTTCGGCCTGCGAAGGACCGAAAAGAGGCGATAGACTCGCAGCGGAAGGAGATCCCCCTATGCGTCGTTTCGTAACCGGAAGGCCCGCCCGCGGGCGCGTTGTCGCTGCGCTGGTCCTCGCTGTTCTCACTCTCGCAGGCCTCTCAGGCCAGGCCGGGTCCGAGAACCGCGCCGACTCCGCCGACGAGGCCCGCACCCTGCGCCCCGAGGATCTGGACGCCCTGAAGTGGCGCTCCATCGGCCCCGCCAACATGGGCGGCCGCGTCGCCGCCATCGATTTCGTCCCGGGCGACGCCAGGGCGTGGTACATCGGCTATGCCATCGGCGGCGTCTGGAAGACCACCAACGCCGGCGTGACCTACAGCCCCATCTTCGATGAGCATGAAACCTCATCCATCGGCGCGCTGGACGTCGTCGACGCTCCCGCCGACTGGCCCGGCTGGGAGCGCGAGGCCGCCGAGCGCGGGCAGAAGGAAGGAGCCGGCGCCGAAAGCGAAGGCGATGAGGAAGTCGATCGCGCGAAGCAGGGACGCGGCAAGATCGTCTGGGTCGGCACGGGCGAGGGCAACAACCGCAACTCCTCCTCCTGGGGCCACGGCGTCTATCTCTCCACCGACGCGGGCGCCTCCTTCGAATACGTCGGACTCGCCGATACGCACAACATCCCCGCCATCGTCGCCGATCCGCGCAACCCCGATGTCTGCTACGTCGCCGCCTACGGCCGCCTCTGGGGGCCGAACGAGCTGCGCGGCGTCTTCAAGACGACCAACGCCGGGCAGACCTGGGAGCATGTCCTGCGCATCGACGAGCGCACGGGCGCGTGCGATCTCGTTATGGATCCCGAGAATCCCGACATCCTCTACGCCGCGATGCACACGCGCGAGCGCAAGAAGTGGGCCTTCGACTCCGGCGGACCCGCGGGCGGCATCTTCCGTTCGACCGACGCCGGGCGCACCTGGGAGAAGCTGACGGAGGGCCTTCCCGAGACGACCGCGGGCATCGGCCTAGCGATCCATCGGGACGATCCGCGCATCCTCTATGCCGTCATCGAATCGACGGAGGGCGGCAACATCGGCTCTTGGCGCAACGACCGCTCCCGCGCCGGCGGCGTCTTCAAGTCCACCGATCGCGGCGTCTCATGGAAGCGCGTCAGCGACTTCAACCCGCGCCCGATGTACTTCTCCAAGATCCGCGTCGATCCAGAGGATCCCGATCGCGTCTACCTCCTGGGCTGGCAGATCTACATCAGTGACGACGGCGGCGAGACCTTCCGCGCCGGCGAGATCGTCACGCCCCATGTCGACTACCACGCGCTCGCGATCAACCCCGACGACACCGAGCATCTCATCGCCGGCAACGACGGCGGCCTCTACGTCTCCTACGACCAGGGCGCCAAGTGGGATCTGCACAACAACATGGCCGTCGGACAGTTCTACGAGGTCGCCGTCGACAACTCGAACCCCTATCGCGTCGGCGGCGGACTTCAGGACAACGGCTCCTGGATCGGCCCCAGCGAGTCGCTCGAGGTCTGGGCCAGCGGCTTCATGGGCCGCAAGGGCGCCATTCTCAACGACGACTGGCGCATGATCTACTTCGGAGACGGCTTCGAGGTCGCCTTCGACCCCACCAACAGGAACATCGTCTACGCCGAGAGTCAGGGCGGCAATCTCGGGCGCGTGCATCTCGACACCGCCAAGGTCTATTCCCTCAAGCCCGCCGTCCGCGAGGGCGAGCCCGCTCTGCGCTTCAACTGGAATGCGCCCTTCCTGATCTCCGCCCATGAGCCCACGACGCTGTACATAGGCGGCAACAAGGTTTTCAAGCTCACCGAGCGCGGCGAGACGTGGAAAGCCATCTCGGATGATCTCTCGCGTCAGGAGGTCGACAAGATATTCACCGTCGGCTCGCAAGCCGAGGCGTACGGCACGGTCGTCTCCCTCGCCGAATCCGAGCTGCGCCAAGGCCTCCTCTGGGCCGGAACCGATGACGGACGCGTGCATGTCACCACCGACGACGGCGAGACATGGACGGACGTCACTCCGGGCGCCGTCGAAGGCCGGTACGTCTCGTTCGTCGAAGCCTCCGCGCACGATGAGAACGTCGCCTACCTGGCCATCGACGGTCATCGCAGCGACAACTTCGAGCCCGTTCTTCTCAAGACCGACGATCTCGGGCGCACATGGGAGTCCGTCGCAGGCGATCTTCCGAACGGCTATCCCCCGCAGGTCGTGATCGAGGATCCGAAGAATCCGAACGTCCTCTACGTCGGAACCGAGCAGGCCGTCTCCTTCACCATCGACGGCGGCGCGCACTGGATGCGCCTCAGCGACGACAGCCTCCCCACCGTCCCCGTCGATGACCTCGTCATCCATCCGCGCGATCACGACCTCGTCGCCGCCACCCACGGCCGCTCCGTCTGGATCCTCGACGACATCTCTCCGATCTCGCAACTGAGCGACGAGGTGATCCAGAAGGATCTGCACGCCTTCGACCCCATGCCGGGGCAGCCGCGCCACTACCGCATCCGCGGCGGCACGTGGTCCGACAGCGTCTGGATCGGGCAGAACCCGCCGATGGGCATGTCCATCCATTACTGGATCCGGGAACACACGGGAGAGCCTGTCAGCGTCGCGATCAAGAATGAAGACGGGCGCGTCATTCGCCGTCTCAGCGGGTCGAATGACCCGGGCGTCAATCGCGTCGTGTGGGATCTTCAGGTGGATCCCTCCGAGCGGCTTGGCAACCCCCATGGCATCACGGAATTTGTCCCGCCGGGTGAATACACCATCACCATCTCCTCAGGCGACGCCTCGGAGACCGTCTCGGGCGAGGTCCTCCCCGAAATGGAAGGCGCAGGCGCCGACTGACGATCCAGGGTCCGGAAAAGAATGCCGCCCGTTTGAGGATCGCGCCAATCGGGCCGCGACCCCTTGACACGGCGCGCCAATCGAGGATGCTACGGGCGCACAGGAGTCATCATGCGCCCACAATTTCAGACGATCCGGCACGCCGTCGCGGTGATTGCGCTCATGCTCTGCGCTTCGGCGCGCGCGCAGATTCAGTCGTTCGAGGATCTCAACGGCGGTCCGCTCGCCAATCCGATCGCGCAGGAGTCGCTCTTCCGCGATCAGATCGAGGGCCTTTTCGAGCAGCGGCTGGTGCGCTGCCCCATCGAGCGATCCACCACGCTCTACGTCGATCCCGAGCATGGCGATGACGGCGCCTCGGGGCTCAGCCCGGATGACGCGTGGCGAAGCTTTGTCCCGGTGCAGGCGCTGCTCGACCAGAAGCCGACCGACGTCGCCATCCTCCTCAAATCCGGATCCATCCTCCGCACGACGGAGCTGATCAGCGTCGCCTCCGACGACGTGACCATCGCCACCTACGACGGCGAGGCGCCCGCGACGATCAGCGGAGCGTTTCCGCTCGAAGAGCTTGGCGCCGGCGTGTGGCGCCACGAAGGCGAAAGCCTTTTCAGCATTCAGCTCGAGATGGAGCCGCACTGGGTCATGACGGGCGAGCCGGTCTGGCGCCACTCCGATGGCGAGTCGGAGCTGCCCCTCGTTCCCCATGCGCGCGCCGGCGACCGCTACAGCCATCCCTTCGCCGAGGCGAGCGGACTGGCTGATCTCGCGACGCGCGAGGGCTCCTTCTGGTGGGACGCCGCCGCCAAGCGTCTCTACCTGCACACCTGGGACGGACAAGGCGCGCCGGGCGTTGACTTCACGCTCGACGGAGCGCTCTCCACCACCCACGGCCTGCACATCTCCGGCGATCGCGTCCGCCTCGACAACCTCGTCTTCGACGCCCACGGACTCAGCGGCGTCAACGCCGGCGGGCTGGGCTACAACATATTCATCCAAGCGCATCAGGCCGAGACCGTCGTCTCCCGCTGCGTCGCCATGTTCAACAAAACCCACGCGATCACCCACGCCGCCCCTGGGACAGGGCCCGCCTCAGCCACGCTCGTCGACTGTGTCTCCGGGCTCGGCGGACGGGGCGATCAGGGCACGTGGACGTCCTACGTCACCTTCGCGCAGAAGGGCGGGCAGGAGATGATCGCCCGCAACTGCTGGACATGGGGCGGCGAGCTCTCCCATTCCGGGCTGCGCCGCACCGGCGGGCAGCACATCCTCTCTCACTCCGGCTTCGGCGACCCTCCCACCGGACTTCTCATCTGGTGGGGCGGCGGCTTACACGATCATCCAGTGCGGCCCTGCCCCGCCTTCGGCGCCGACGCGACGCGCATCGAGGATGCCTTCGATCCCACCACGTACGAAGCCGTGGCCATCGACGTCAGGGCCACGCGCCGCGGCGAGAACAGCCTCAACAACGAGGGTCGCCGCGCCGGCCTCATGCTCCCGCGCCACTTCGTGGTCATCGGCGACTCCACCTTCGACGCGTCCGTCGCCGCGCCGGTCTCCGACGGCGCCTTCCAGACCCAGAGCCAGGGCGGCAATCTGATCATGGCCAACGCGACGATCCGCCTCGAGATCGCCGCCGATGAGAGTGCGCACAATCTCTCCAACGCGAGCTGGATGATCTCCGTCGGAGACCGGACCGCCTTCCGCATGGCCTTCATGCATTGCCGCTTCCAGTACGTCACCAACCATCCCGCCCATGCGCCGAGACTCAATCGGATCAAGAATCTGGCCCACGCGGCGGCGCAGGATCTTCGGTTCTACAACTGCGTCATTGAGCGCGAGGGCCCCGGGCGCGCTGTCCACCAGGTCGCCAACCAATCCCCCGATGAAGCGAAGATGGAGCCCTCGCCATGGCTGGGCGGCTCCTCTCACTGCGCCTTCGGCCCGGGCGTCGTCCAGAACAATACCGGCGCGAGCTTCGGCTACGACCGGACAGCCGCGCCCCTCCTGCTGCCCGACGATGACGCCCGCAGCCTGCGCCCGACGCGCGACGATCCCCTGCGAGGCGCCGGCGGGCCCGTGCCGGATGGACTGAGGCCCGAGCTCGACGCCAGCGGGCGGATGCGACCGGAACGATCCAGCGTCGGTCCCCTCGAAGCCATCACCGCCGATCTCGACGCCGACGGAATCGTCAGCACCGGCGATCTGGTCCTCCTGCTCTCCAAGTGGAGCGCCAACGGGCGCGCCGCCGCCGACTACGACCTCGATGGCGACGGACACATCGGCCGCGCCGACCTCGCCATTCTCCTCCTCGAGTGGGACTGACCCCGCAACACCTCCGCAGGCGACGCGTTCACGCCCCCCCCGAGCGACGCGGTGTCGGTCTCGACATCGAGCGCTTCTCGCCCTCGCCGCCTGAATCGTCCGCCAGAGCAGAGACCGAATGCGCCGGTCCGGACAAAACCGGATAAGGTCGTCGATCGCACCCTTCGAGAGGTCGCTCCAAACCGTGTCCGCATCCGTTGAGACCGCCGCATGACCCGAGTTGTTTCCCGCGCACGCCTCCTGCCGCTCCTGCTCACCGCCGCGGCGCTCGCCTGCTCACCCCTCGCCGGCTCGCCCCCGCTCCTCGGCGAGCCGGATCCCTGGGCGCCGCCTCTCACGTACTACAGCGGCGTCTCCGGAACGGGCTCGACGCTCAAGCAGTCGCTCAAGGAGGCGATGTCCGACGGGCACATCCAGCGCGCCTACGGCGACTTCCGCTTCTCCGCATCCCTTCACGACGCCGATCCCGACACCCCGGGCAACATTCTCCTCGTCTACAACGGCGCCTCCGTCAGCGCGCTCTGGGACGCCGGCGCCACCTGGAACCGTGAGCACGTCTGGCCTCAATCCCGCCAGCCCGGCAGCGCCTCCAACAGCAGCCGAGGCAACCTCGGAGATCCCCACGCCCTCCGCCCCGCGAATCCCAGCGTCAACAGCTCGCGCGGGAACAAACCGTTCGGATTCGCCGCCACGACCGGCGCCTTCGGCAGCCTGGGCTCCTACTACTTCCCCGGCGACACCGACAAGGGCGACATCGCGCGTTCCCTCTTCTACAGCGCGACCCGCTACGAGAACACCGGCCTCACACTCACCAACGACTTTCCCTCAGGCAACCAGATGGGAGAGCTCGACGCGCTCGTCGCCTGGCACTTCCTCGATCCCCCCAGCTCCTTCGAGCGCCGCCGCAACCACGTCATCTTCTCCTCCACGGAGAACCCGACCTACTTCACCAACAACCGCAACGCGTACATCGATCTCCCCGCCGCCGTCTGGTCCGTCTTCGTCGACAACTTCAACGACTCCACGCTCTGGGTCGGCGCCGCGCCCGACTCCCAGGGCGGCTCGTTCGTCGAGGCAAGCGCCCGCGCCCTCGAAGACGCGACGCCCCCCGCCATCCCGATCACACTGCATCGCGCCGGGCGCGACGGCGTCTACTTCGCCGTCACAACCGTCGGCGACGCCGTCACCGATCAGCCCCTCCACAACGGCTTCAGCGGCGCCTTCCCCATCGATGGCCCCGCGATGCGCACCATCATGGTCGGCGTCGACCCCACCGTCGTCACCGCCCCGGGCCTCTACAGCGGACTCGTCACGATCGACAACCTCGACATGACCACCGGGCTCGGCGTCAGCTTCGGGGCCCTTGACGCCGACGATGAAGTCCTCGTCTCCCTCGAAGCCCTCGCACCCTCCGCCGCCTCCTTCTCGCCGGACACCCACCAGGACGCTCTTCATCTCGATCTCGGAGAGATCCCCGTCGACCAGACCACCGAGATCCTTGTCCCCATCTACGCCCTCGAGCCCGTCGAAGGCTTCAGCGCGGGCGCCGCCCTCTCCCTCGCCGAGATCGACGATCCCACCGCCTCGACCACCGCCCTCGCGCCCTCCGACGTCGTGCCCCCAGGAGAATCCGCGGATCTGCTCGTCTCCCTCACCCCCTCCAGCGCGGGGCCCGCCGACATCATGATCGAGATCGCCAGCGCCGACGATCCCGATCTCGCCGGCGCCTCCGACCGCGACCCGCTCATGTTGACCATCGACGCCATGTTCGTCTTCGACTGCCTGCCCGACCTCAACGGCGACGGCGCCGTCAACGCCCCGGATCTCGCGATGCTTCTGGCGAACTGGGGGAGCGCCGGCCCGGGCGATCTCGACCATGACGGCGTCGTCCGCCCCTCCGATCTGGCGATGATGCTCGGCGCCTGGGGACCGTGCGCTCCGGAAGGAGCCAGCGCCTTCCTCCCGACGCACGCGCCATAGGCTCCGGCGTGGACCTTCCGCCGCCCGAGACCAGCGCCGAGCCGACCCGAGGAGTTCCCCATGCCCAGCAATCCCTCCGCCCGTGCGCGCGCCGTCGCCCTCTTCATTCTCCTGGCGATCGCGTCCATGCCCGCCTGCGTCTTTCACGACATCCGCGACAGCCTCGAGGAGACGAACCTTCGCCTGATCGTCGTCGAGCAGCAGCTTCGCGATCTTCGCGAGACCAACGAGCAGCTCGCCCAGCTCCAGCAGTATCTGACGCGCCTCGAGCCCATCGATGACTCACTAACGACCGTCGATGAGGACCTCGACCGCGTCAAGACCTCACTCGAGCGCCTCGACGACCACCTCACCAGCCTCCGCCGCACGCTCAAGAGCATCGACGGCGCCATCCCCTTCCTCAAGGTCGCCGACGATGACGACATCGTCAGCCGCGAGGAGGACGAGGCCCGCCGCGAACTCGAAACAAAACAGGACCAGGAAGAGCAGCGGGAACAGCAGGAGGAAGGCGAGCCGCAGGACGCTCAACCGCAGGAACAGGATCAGCCCACCCCGCCGGACGACGACGCTCCGCCACAATGACGATCCCCCCAACCCCCCTCGCCCTCCACGCTCGATCGAGCGCCGCAGACAGCGTCGAGCCGCCGCCGCTCACGCCGCGACGATCGTGAATGAATCCGCCCGAGCCCGCTCCCACTCGCGACGCCACGCCTCGGGCATCGAGGCGCCATCGAGCAACTGCCCCGGCTCGAGGAACTCATAGATCTCGGCGAAGGATTTGACCCTCATGTCGCTGACGCGCCGGAAGATCAGCTCCGGCGTCACGTCGCGCGGATCCGGCACGCCCACCGCCCCCAGAATCTCCAGAAAGCTCTCGATTGTCGCGGCGTGAAAACGGCGGACGCGCTCGGCCTTCTCCGGGACCACAAGGCCGTAATAGAGCGCCGGGTTCTGCGTCGTCACGCCCGTGGGGCATGTGTCATTGTTGCAGCGCAGCGCCTGGATGCATCCCGTGGCGAGCATCATGCCCCGCGCCGAGTTGCAGGCGTCCGCCCCGAGGGCCAGCGCCCGAAGCATGTGGAAGCCCGTCATGATCTTCCCGCTGGCGATCACGCGCAGCCGATCCCGCAGCCCGGCGCCCGTCAGAGCGTTGTGCGCGAACACCCAGGCGTCGCGCGCCGGCATCCCCATCGAGTTGCTGAACTCGAGCGGCGCGGCGCCCGTTCCACCCTCGCCGCCGTCGATGGTGATGAAATCCGGCGCGATCCCCGTCTCGATCATCGCCTTGCAGATCGCGAGCAGCTCGATCCGCCGCCCCACCACCAGCTTCACCCCCACCGGCTTGCCGCCGGACCGCTCGCGCAGCCGCTCGATGCACTCCATCATCTCGATCGGCGTCCGGAACGCCGTGTGCCGAGGCGGCGAGATCACCGTCTCCCCCACCGGAACGTTCCGGATCCGCGCGATCTCCGGCGAGACCTTGCGCCCCGGCAGCACGCCCCCGTGCCCAGGCTTGGCCCCCTGGCTGAGCTTGATCTCCACCATCCGGACCTCGTCGCGCGTCGCGTTCTCGACGAATAGCTCCTCGTCGAAGTCGCCCTCCTTCGTCCGGCAGCCGAAGTACGCCGTCCCGATCTGCCAGACGAGATCGCCCCCCTCCAGGTGATACGGCGAGATCCCCCCCTCCCCCGTGTTGTGCGCAAAGCCGCCCGCCTTGGCGCCGAGATTCATCGCCCGAACCGCCGGCGGAGACAGCGATCCGAAGCTCATCGCGCTGATATTCAGCCGCGACGCCGCATACGGCTTCCGGCACGAGCCCTCGCCGATCAGCAGCCGCGGCTCCTCCTCCAGCACCCCCACATCGGCGAGCGAATGCGCCGCCCACTCGTAGCCGACCCGATACACATCCCGATGCGTGCCGAAGGGCTGCGTTTCGAGCTGTCCCTTCGCCCGTTGATACACCACGGCGCGCATCTCCCGCGAGATCGGGAAGGCGTCGAGATTCGTCTCGATGAAATACTGCTGGATCTCGGGACGCACCAGCTCGAAGGCGTAGCGGAACCGTCCCAGCAGCGGGAAGTTGCGCAGAATCGTGTGGCGCGTCTGAAACGCGTCATACAGCCCCAGCAGCAGGATCGGCCCCACCACGAGGAGGGACCAGAAGGCCGGGGGCCAGGCCAATCCGATCAGCGTGATCACGATCACGACCCCCGCGCCGACCCCGTAGAACCATCGCCTGAACAAGACCAACCCTTCCCGAGCGCGACAGGACACAACCCGCCATCCCCCCCCACCGCGCCGCGCCGCATCCACAGCGTCGCGAACCCCGCGAACAGCATCCTACCCCCTGCCCGCAGGCCCGCCCGCCGGGATGGACTTCGAGTAGCGGACCGTCACGCCTGAGTAGAGGGCCGACGGCGCCAAGGCGCCGAGGGAGTTGGAGGGGGAGTAGTCGCGTCAACGTCGGCGGCGCTCGAGCTGGAGGAGTCGGGCGAAGTCGACACACCTTCACCGAAGGATTTCATCCGCACATCGGAGGGCGAGATGTGTCGCGCCGACAAAGTGGAGAGCGATCACGACCCCGACCCGCCCGCGTCCACGGCGTCGATCCACGAGACGTACCTGGGATCGATCGCCTAAGTTCTCCTGCGTCCCGCGTCGGTTGTGAAAGCGCTCGGCGCGGGTTCGTTCCATGTCCCTCCACCCTGGGGACCACCGCGGCCTCGGCCGTGCTCAAGCTGGGGTTTCTATCCGAGACCGGGGAGCTGGTCCTCGACGTCGTCGGGCAGCTCGTCGGAACCGTCCTCGGTTTCGCCCGGCGTGCGTTCGATGATGAGACGCTCATCGCCGATCTGAATATTGATCGTGTGATCCGCCATGCTGAAACAAAGATCGGGGAGGCGCGGATCGGCTTCGTGGAGGAGCGACTCGATCGGGACGCGGACGTAGTTCTCCAGGAAGCGCGACATCGTCGCCCCCGCCATGTTGTCGAGGTGAACCCAGGCATCTTCGCCAGCGTGAACCTCTCCACCGTCGGCCTCGAACACCTTCGACAGTTCCGAGAGCTTCGGGTTCGGTGTCGGATCGAGCACGATCAGAACAGGTGTGAAGCCGCTTAGTCGGCAGTCGCGCGGGAACTGGAGTTCCTCTCCCCAGCGTCCCTGTCCCGATGCGGCGATCGTCACTCTCATCTTGAACTCGTAAGCCCGGTCGTCCCGGATGCAGTCGACCTGACGCCCCTTGTTCGCCTGGCCCTCGCGCGTCACCGGACTCTGTCTCGAACTCACCGGCGCTCCGCCGATAGCGTGGGCGATGATCGGCTCGAACAGGTATCCAGTCTCCTGGGCCGCGCGGTTGTCGATGTCGTAGACCCACTTGCGCCAGAACAGTAGCGCGCTGAGTGCGCGGGGAGTCAGGGAGCCGAACTGCAACAGTCCGCGCGGCCCGACCTGTTCGATTGTCGGAATGGGCTGTGTGCGGAGGATCCGCAGGTACTTCAAGCGGCGTTTGTGGAGGTTAGCGAGGCACGAGAAATAGGTGTCCGCGTTGTCCTCGAGATCGAACAGGCGATCGACGACAACGTCGAAGTTCACACCTTTGGCGCGGAGCTTGTCGATCTCGGAGGTGGTGTAGAAGCCCGCGACTCCTGCGCCAAACTCCGGAAACCGATCGAGGAGCCCAAGGTCACTCGCGATAACGCCCACGAGGTAAGCGCAGACCTCGCGATCGAGGACGAACTGGTCAGAGCCAGAGCCGAGGACTCGCGCCTTTTCGATGAGCGTGCGCTGAGACTGACTCAATGCCACAGCGTGACCTCCTCGCGAGGAGCCGCTCCGAACTGGTCGGTCACGAGGCGGCACGTCTCGACGAGCGCGGGGCTCATCCCTGTCGAGAGCGTCGGAACGAACGAGAGAATCTCACCCTCGCTCGGAGGCTTCGGCGTCGTCGTAGGGAGATTGCGACTCAAAGAGCCGGCGATCGCTCGCGCGAGTCGAACCGGAACGCTGTTCCCGATCAACTGGATTCGATCGGCGACGCCTCCCTCGAACACGAACTCGTCGGGGTAGGTTTGGATCCGCGCCGCCTCCCGAATAGTGAGCGAGCGGTGTTCCGCCGGGTGCAGGAAGTCGCGCAACGACCCGCCGGTGATCGCCTTGCACGGCTGGTCTGCGTGGAGCCGACGAACACCGGCCGGCGCGCCTCCTCGCTTCTCGACCGGCATCCCGTCCCTGACACGTCGCAACGCCCGACGTCGGTACGAGTCGTGCCACATCTCCTCCGGAAGGTCGCGCATCGTCTGACCTGGGCCGAGGAGCTTCGCGCGTTCGAGGTCCTCCCCTTTGAGCGGGCGACACCAGTGATCCTGGACGTCGCCCGGTGGTTCGGAAGTCGCCGCGGGAAGTCCTTTCAACGCTTCGCCGAGCGTCAACGCTCGCGGCTTTCCGTTCGCCGCGAGGTGAGCCCCCGGCGCGCCGAACGCCTTGTGAGTCCAATCGGGGAACCCTGGATCAAACCCGAGCCCACCTATCGCGACGACGCGCTTCCTGTGCTGGGGGACGCCGAAGTTCGCCGCGTTCACCTTGCGGAGGTGGATGAAGTAGCCCGCGCCGACGAGCGGCTCCAAGAGATCGCGCACGAAACGCCCGCCCCCGGTCGTGAGGAAGCCCTCTACGTTCTCGAAAACGAAGGCAGTCGGCCGGTGGTGCGCGATCGAGTTCGCGAAGACGCGCACAAGCGAGTTCCGATCGTCGCTCGCATTGCGCCGGCCCGCGGAGCTGAAGCCCTGACAAGGTGGTCCTCCGACGATCACGTCACATTCTCCATACTCGGGCGGCTCGGAAAGGTCGACCTCCTCGACGTGGTCGCCGTGGTTGCGCCGATACGTCTTCACCGCCGGAGCCCAGTTGTCGAAGGCGTGGATCGGGGCGAAGCCGGCATCGCGGAAGCCCAGAGTGAGGCCGCCCGCTCCGCAGAACAGGTCGACTACTCTCGGCTGTCGCTTCCGTGCTTCACCCATTATGCAAAGTCTACCGCCTCTCGGAAGTTGCGAGAGGGTTGCACCGTTCTCCCGACGTTCGGTAGAAATTGATTTAGCCAAAATGCCCCCCGAAGGACTCGAACCTTCAACCCGCTGATTAAGAGTCAGCTGCTCTGCCAGTTGAGCTAGGGGGGCGAGTCACGGCCGCATGCAGCCCCTCGCCGTCGAGAGAGCCGCGACCGCCGCCAGAACACCCAGTCTAGCACCCCCGCGAACCCCGGCCAATCCCCACCCTCCGACCCCCTACTCCTCTCTCTTCCCGCTGGGCCGGCTCTCCGAGCCGTCTCTCTACTCCGCCTCGCTCTCCCCCCAGGCCCTCGTTTGTTGACACTCAAGCGGGGCCCGCTTACTCTTTTCGGCTCGCCGCCGGGCGGTGGAGGCGGTCTTCTCGGGTTCTCACCGAGGCGGTCGCGCCGGCGGCTTCTCAGTGCGAACACACCACGTCTTTGGCGCCACGCGGGCGCGGGCCGGAGGCCCTGCCAGCGTTCCCGGCGTCGGGATCGGAGGCGGCGTCCCATGCTTCCCACACATCGACAAAGCCGCGGACGGTCGCGTCGTCGGCGGTCTCATCTCGCCCTCAAGCCCAGAAGCACCACGCCCTGCCCCAACTGCGGCTCCAACAGGCTTCCGCATCGCGCCTGTGGCGTCTGCGGCTATGTCCGCCCCGGGCTCACGCTGAAGGTCGCGAGCGAGGACTGATCGCCCATGCGGCTGGCCATCGACGTCATGGGCGGCGACCATGCGCCGGGCGCGGTCCTCAAGGGCGCCGCCGAAGCGCTGGCGGCCCTCGAAAACACCGATGAGCTCGTCCTCGTCGGCCCCCGCTCCATCATCGAGGAGACCCTCGAGGAACGCGGCGTCTCCGACCAGCGCCTGATGATCGAGGACGCCCAGGACATCATCGGAATGGACGAGTCTCCCGTTGAGGCCGTCCGCTCCAAAAAGAACTCCTCACTTGTCCGGATGTGCCTGCTGGGAAGCGCCCGCGCGGAGCCGCCCGTCGACGCCGTCTTCTCAGCCGGGAACACGGGCGCCTGCGTCTCCGCGGCCACCATGTTCATGCGCCGCCTCGCGGGCGTCCATCGCCCGGGCATCGCCGTGACCATGCCTTCCTTTCACGGCCCCATGGTGCTCTGCGACGCCGGCGCCAACCCCGAGCCCAGGCCCGTGCACCTCGCGCAGTACGCCGTCATGGCCGAGGTCTACGCCTCCCACATCCTCTCCATTGACAAGCCGCGCGTCGCGCAGGTGAACATCGGCGCGGAGAAGGCGAAGGGGACGGGGCTGATCCGGCAGGTCCGCGAACTCCTCGAGAGCATGCCGGGGCTGAACTACATCGGCTACATCGAGGGTCGCGACATGTTCGAGGGCGCCGCCGACGTGGTCGTGACCGACGGCTTCGTGGGCAACAGCATGCTCAAGATGGCGGAGGGTCTCGCCAAGGCGCTGATGCAGGCCATCGCCGACGAGGTCTTTGCCTACGACCCCGATCTGGCCCTGAAGTTCCAGCCCGTCGCCGAGCGTCTCTTCAAGCGCAACGACCACGAGGAATACGGGGGCGCGCCGCTCCTGGGCGTCAACGGCGTCTGCGTCATCGGGCACGGCTCGAGCAGCGCCAAGGCCGTCCGCGCCGCCATCGTCTCCGCCAAGCAGATCGTCAACACCAGGGTCAACGAGGCCATCGTCGAGCGGCTCGCCGAGGTCGCGCCGGCCATCGAGCCGGAGACCGCGCCCGAGCTGAGGGGGTCGGCATGACGCGCCAGGACCGGAACAGCGCGGCGCGCATGGGCGTGCGCATCGCCGGCGTCGGCCATTACGCCCCTGAAAACAGGCTGACCAACGCCGATTTCGAGAAGACCCTCGACACCTCCGACGAATGGATCACCCAGCGCACCGGCATCAAGGAGCGCCGCATCTGTGATCCCGAGAAGGGCGAGAGCAACCGCGTCATGTCCGCCGCCGCCCTCGAGCGCGCCCTCGACGACGCGCGCATGGACGCCGCCGAGCTCGACTGCATCATCGTCGGCACCTGCACGTTCGAGTCGCCCGTGCCTTCCGTCGCCTGCCGCATCTCCGACATGCTCGGCGCGGGCCGCGCCGCCGCCTTCGATCTGGTCGCGGGCTGCTCCGGCTTCGTCTATGCGCTCAACGTCGCCCATTCCATGATCGCCAGCGGCGCTTATCGCTCCATCGGCGTCGTCGGCTGCGACCAGATGAGCTCCATCATCGACTACCAGGACCGATCCATCTGCATCCTCTTCGGCGACGCCGCCGGCGCCGCCATCCTCCGCGTCACCGACGACGCCGAGAAGGGCCTCCTCGCCCAGGCGATGCACGCCGACGGAGGCGGATGGCCCGACCTCCACATGCCCTGCCGTTTCGAGGACATCCCCGAGGGCGTCGACCCCAGCTCCTTGAAGCTCGGCACGCTCCAGATGAATGGTCGATCCATCTACCGCTTCGCCATCGGAACCTTCAGCGACCTCATCCAGGAGACGCTCGATCAGGCCGGCGTCACCGCTCGTCAGGTCGACCATTTCGTCTGCCACCAGTCCAATGCGCGCATTCTTGAAGCGGCGCGCGAGCGCTTCGGACTCCCGGAGGAGAAGCTGTACATCAACATCGATCGCTACGGGAACACTTCCGCCGGATCCGTCCCCCTCTGCCTCTCCGAGCTTCGAGAGATGGGCCGGATCAAGGATGGCGATCTGGTCATGATGGTCGCCTTCGGCGCCGGGCTCACATGGGCCAGCAGCCTCTGGCGGATCTGATGCGCCCCTCCCAACCGTTGCAAACCTCTGACGCGCGCAGGAGTGTGAGGCCATGACCACCGAAGCCCGGATCATCCTCTGCCCGGGACAGGGCGCGCAGAAGGTCGGCATGGGCAAGGCCTGGTTCGACGCCTCCCCCGAAGCCGCCCAGACCTTCGGCGCCGCCGATCAGGCCCTGGGCGAACGCTTCGGCAGAAAACTCAGCGAGATCTGCTTTACCGGCGACGAGCAGACGCTGAACCGCACCGACATCGCCCAGCCTGCTATTTACACCGTCTCCGTCGCCTCACATCAGGCGCTCGTCAGTAAGGACGGCGACGCCGAGCAGCAGCTCGCCAGCCCCGACGCCGCCGCCGGCCTCAGCCTGGGCGAATACACCGCCCTCCACCTCGCGGGCGTCTTCGGCTTTCGCGAGGGGCTCGAGCTCGTCGCCCTCCGCGGGCGCGCCATGCAGGACGCCGCCCAGGCAGCGCCCAGCGGCATGGTCGCCCTGATCGGCGCCGACGAATCCCAGGCGCGCGCCCTTTGCGACGACGCCGCGCAGGGAGACGTCCTGGTCCCCGCCAACTTCAACGCCCCGGGCCAGGTCGTCGTCAGCGGCGGCGCCGCCGCCTGCGACCGCGCCCTCGAAGCGGCCGAAAAAATGGGCCTGCGGGCCCAGCGCCTCCCCGTCGCGGGCGCCTTTCATTCCCCCCTCATGGCCCCCGCCGCCGACCGCCTCGCCGCCGCTCTGGAGAAGGTCGAGATGACGGCGCCGACCTGCCCCGTCCTCTCGAACGTCACCGCCGCCCCCCACGCGCAGGACGCCGACCGCAAGACGTCTATCATCGAACAGATCAAGCGGCGCTTGATCGAGCAGTTGACCTCGCCGGTGCGCTGGCGGCAGTGCTGCCAGTGGCTCATCGACCATCAGTCCGGCGCCTTTCACGAGCTCGCTCCGGGCAAGACGCTCGCGGGGCTCATGCGCCGGATCGATCGCAGCGCAAAGGTGCAAACCCATGATGAACCGGACGCTTGACGCGACCATCCGAGCCCTCGCCGCCGCATGCCTCGCGGGCGTCGCCGGCGTCAGCCTGACCGCCTGCGGTGGAGACAAGAACGATCAGCAATCCCAGCTCGATCAGCCGCGCGAGCGCCCCGAGCCGAGGCCTCGCGTCGACCCGATGGCCGAGCTGGACATCGACCCGCGCGTCCAGTTCCCCGAGCAGCGCGCCCCCGCCACCCGCGAGCTTGCCCAGGCCGTGGCCGACCTCGCCTCCGCCATCGCCGCCGGCGACGCCGACCGACTCCGCCAGCTCGTCGACGCCCCGACTGAAGCTGTTCTGGATGAGCTTGTCGAATCCGGCGCCTGGGAGGAAGAGACCGGCGACATCGAGGTCGTCCGCGTGGTCAATCTCGAAAGCGAGGAAGGCGTCGCCAAGGTGGGCTTCGCCGTTCAGGATCCCAGAGGCGCCTACCTGCTCGGTTGGGAGGGCTCCGAGCTCAGAGGCGGCTGGGTCTTCACGGGCTTCGCCGTCGATGGCGCTCCCGAAGCCGCCCGCGCCGCCGAGCTCGACGGCGCGGCGCTCGTCGAGGCCGCGCTCCCCGAGCCCGGGCCCGAGAGCGCCGCCAACCCCGAGGAGCTGCGACCCCCTGTCGACGAGGACAACCGCCGCCGTCGCCGCTCAGGCGGTCGCCGTATGAGTCCGGGGCTGGGGCCCGGTTAATCCGGCGCATGGACGCCCCGCGCCAGTTCGCTAGTGTGGAGCGGTGATGGCATCATCGGCAGACAACACGGGCGACGCGCGCGTCGCGCTCGTCACGGGCGCCAGCCGCGGCATCGGCAAGGCGATCGCCCTGCGCCTGGCGCGCAACGGCCGCCGCATCGCCCTGCTCAGCCGCAGCGAGGGCCCCCTCTCCGAGGTGCGCGCTCAGATCGAGGACGCCGGCGGCGAGGCCGATCTGTGGCCGGTCGACGTCGCCGACGCCGAGGCTCTCGCCCACGCCGTCGAAGACGTCGCCGCGCGCATGGGACGCCTGGACATCCTCGTCAACAACGCCGGCGTCACGCGCGACAACCTCGCCCTGCGCATGAGCGATGATGACTGGGACGCCGTCCTCGACATCAATCTCAAGGCCGCCTTCGTCGCGTCCCGCGCCGCCGCCCGCACCATGATGCGCGCCAAGTTCGGACGCATCGTGAACATCGGCTCCACCTCCGGCGTCGTGGGCAACGCCGGGCAGGCCAACTACGCCGCCGCCAAGGCCGGACTCATCGGACTCACCAAGGCCCTCGCCCGCGAGCTCGGCGGCAAGGGCGTCACCGCAAACGTCATCGCTCCCGGCTTCATCGAGACCGACATGACCTCGCACCTCCCCGAGCAGGTGCACGAGCGCGTGCTCGAGGCGACATCCATCCGCCGCCTCGGCGCGCCGGAGGATATCGCCGAGGCCGTCGCCTACGCCTCCTCCGATGGCGCCGGCTATTTGACCGGACAGGTCATTTGCGTCGATGGAGGCCTCACCATGTGCTGAAACCCGCCCCAAGCCCTCTTTTTCGAGGGCGTTCCGGGCGGTCCGCTGGCGTCGGCGGCGTCGGTGGCGATATATTGACGGGTTCATCTCCGCGGGGCGGGGTTCACCCCCTCCACGCCTAAAGAAGGATCATGGAGACATGGCAGTGACCGCAGCAGAGATCGAGGCCAAGGTCATCGACATCGTGGCCGAGCAGATGGGCGTCGAGAAGTCGGAGATCACGCGAGACACCAGTTTCGTCAACGATCTCAACGCCGACAGCCTCGACACGGTCGAGTTGGTGATGGAGCTCGAAGACGAGTTCGAAACCTCCATCCCCGACGAAGAGGCGGAGAAGATTCAGACCGTCGGGCAGGCCATCGACTTCATCAAGCAGGCCCAGGGCGTTTCCTGAAGAGACGGCGCAGCCCATGGCGGGATCTTCGAAACCAAAACGACGCGTCGTGCTCACAGGCGCCGGCGCCGTCACCAATCTCGGGCCCGACGCCCCCTCCACCTGGGACGCCATGCTCGCAGGACGCAGCGGCGTCTCCACCATTCAGGGGGAGGGATTCGCCAAGTTCGAGGGCAAGTGGTCCGTCCGCATCGCCGGACAGGCGCACGATTTCGATCCCACCACGCGCTTGGACGCCCGCGAAGCGCGCAAGATGGACCGCTTCGCCCAGTTCGGCGTCTGCGCCGCCGCGGAAGCCGTCGAGCGCGCCGGCATCGACTTCTCCCGAGAAGACCCCACGCGCTGCGGCGCCGTCATCGGATCAGGCGTCGGAGGCATCGGCACCATCGAGGCGGGCGTCGAGCTCCTCCATAGCAAGGGCCCCGACCGCCTCAGCCCCTTCACCGTCCCCCGTCTCATGGTCAACGCCGTCGCGGGACAGGTCTCCATCCGATACGGCCTCCAGGGGCCATCCTCCGCCCACGCCACCGCCTGCGCCAGCTCCGGGCACTCCATCGCCGACGCTCTGCGTCTGATCCGCGACGATGAGGCCGACGTCGTCCTCGCCGGCGGCGCCGAAGCCGCCGTCACGCCCATCTGCCTCGCCGCCTTCATGACCATGAAGGCCCTCTCCGCGCGCAACGACGAGCCCCACCGCGCTTCCAGACCCTTCGACGTCGCTCGCGACGGATTCGTCCTCGCCGAGGGCGGCGCCGTCTTCGTCCTCGAAAGCGAGGAGCACGCCAAGGCCCGCGGCGCCGACATCCTCGCCGAGATCATCGGCGCCGGCCTCAGCAGCGACGCCGGGCATATCACCGCCCCCGATCCCCAAGGCCTCGGCGCCGCCCGATCCATGCGCCGCGCCCTCGACGACGCCCAGCTCAATCCCGAGGACATCGACTACATCAACGCCCACGGCACCTCCACCCCCCTCGGAGACGCCGCCGAGGTCGCCTCCGTCATGAGCGTCTTCGGCGATCACGCCGCCCTGTCCAAGGGCGGCAAGCTCCTGCTCTCCTCCACCAAGAGCATGCATGGCCACTGCCTCGGCGCCAGTGGCGGTGTCGAGACCGTCGCCTGCGTCAACGCCATCCGCCACGGCGTGGCCCCCCCGACCATCAACCTCGACCAGCCCGACGAAGGCTTCGACATCGACTTCGTCCCGAACACCGCCAAGGAGCGCCGCATCAGGCGCGTCCTCAACAACACGTTCGGTTTCGGCGGACACAACGTCACGATCGTCCTCGGCTCTTACGAAGACTGACCCGGCCCCAAGCCTCCGTCCGTGGCGGAACGCCTCTCCGAGCCGTCGCTCTCCCACACCCACCCCGGTCGCGGCGGGCGGCCCTGCCCGCCGTCGCGTGCCCCGCACGCGCCCTTCGCTCACACCAAAGACCGGTGGGGCAGGCCGCCGTGCCTGCCCGGGCAAGTGGGACCGATTCGACACGATTGGAACGAGAGCGCGCGAGGGACCAACAAGTCCGGGCAGGCAGGGCCGCCTGCCCCACCGATCCGTTTCCATTCGATCCGTCGAACGCCCACGCCCAGACGAATGCAAAGAACCCCGTGCAGCAGGCCGCCGTGCCTGCCAGTCCCTGCGCGCCCATACCACCCTCTCCCGACTCCCTCTCCCCCCAATCGAAGACACCAGGCGAAAACCGCCGATGTCCCTGAAGCAGTGCCCCGTCAGCTCGAGGCCATCCTGAAGCTCGAGGTTCCGATCATCGTCCTGATCGGCGAGCGCCAGCTCCCCCTCAGCCAGCTCCTCGCCCTCCGCCCCGGCTCCATCATCGAGCTCCCCAAGTCCGCCGAGGACGAACTCGAGCTCCTCGTCAACAACAAGCCCATCGGAACCGGGATCGCCGTCAAGCTCGGCGAGAACTTCGGCATCAAGATCTCCTACGTCGGCAATCTCCGCCAGCGCATCGAGGCTCTGGGCGCGGAGGACATCTCAACCCAGGTCGAACGCCGCCCCGACGCCCAGGGCGACGAGCCCCCAGCCGACGACGCCCAGCCGCCCACCGACGCCGACGAATCCAGCGACCAGCCTCAGCCGGCCGCGCCCTCCTCCGAGTGACGCCGCGGAGGAGCGGGGCGCCTGCGATCGCCATCCGGCGCGGGATTTGACTTGTCCCGCCCGCACTCTTCCGCCACTATGCACCCGCTCGTCCCCGCCGGCCTCTCCTCCCCCGGCGCCACGCCCTCCGCGCCCACGAGTCCGGGGCGAGCCAGATGCGCCCGGAGACCATCCCCATGAGCGACAACCCCACTCCCCCGAGCGGCCCGAGCGGCGAGCAGCAGGAGCCCACCACCCCGGGCGTCGGTCCCTCGCCGGATCAGACCGATCAGGGACTCTCTTCCCCTCGCCATCCCGCCTCGGGCAACGGCGCAACCGGCGGACTCTTCCAGCGCCGCTATCGCGAAGTCACCATCAGCGCCATCATCTTCGGCGTGATCGTCGGCGCGATTCTCAACGCCGCCATCACCTACGCCGGGCTCAAGATTGGCTTCACCATCGTCGGCTCCTCCATCGCCGCCGTCCTCGGCTTCGGCGTGCTCCGGGGTGTGCTGCGCAAGGGCTCGATCCTCGAGACGAACATCGGCCAGACCATCGCCTCCGCGGTGAACACGCCCAACTCCGGCGTCATCTTCACCGTCCCCGTGCTGCTCCTGCTCGGCTTCAGCCTCAGCGTGAACAGCGCCGACTTCTGGCTCATCACGCTCGCCTGCGTCGCCGGCGCCATCCTGGGCGGCGCGTTCATCATCCCCCTGCGTAAACAGATGCTCGACATCGAGCGTTTGCGCTTCCCCTCCGCCACCGCCGTCGGCGCCATCCTGAAGTCCCCTGGCGCCGGCCCCACGAAGGCCATCGTCCTCGTCATCGGCGTCATCCTCTCCGCGCTCATCGCGCTGCCCGCCTACGCCCCGCAGATCTCCTGGGCCGCCGACGAGGCCGAGCTCGAGTCGCTTGTCGAGTCCGAGCGCATCACGCGGGCCGACATGCTCCTCAGCAGGCAGATCGCCTCCTGGATCGAAGCCCAGCAGGCGCCTCCGGAGCTCGTCGAGCACGGACGCCTCGCCGCCGAGCTCACGGAGGCCCGCGAGTCCAACCGCCTCGAAAACAAGCGCGACCTCCCGCCCGACGAGCGCGCCGCCCTCGCCCAGCGTGTCCGGGAGCTCGAGCTTCGAGTCGAGCGCCAGGGCGAAATCGCCCTCGCCGCCATCCGCGCCGATCTCGAGCATCCCTCCGATCGCGCGCGCCTCACCGGATACCCCCTCGAGCTCGCCACGCGCGCCCACCGCGCCGCCGAGGGCGACATCCCCTTCACCGATCTCAGAACCACCAGAGCCGGCTGGGCCGCCGATCATCCCATCGGCTACGCCGACATCGGATGGCGCCTCCCCAGGGAGATCGACGAGGACGCCGAACCCGTCGACTACGCCTACAACGGCGTCGGCCAGCAGGACCCGGTCCTGACAGAGCGCGTCGACCGCGATCGAAACGGACGCCCCGACCTCGTCCTCACGGACGACGCCATCGACCTCGGGCGCATCCTCGGCCTTCCCGCCGAGATGCAGCTCATCTTCGCCATCGCGCCCTTCGCCCTGGGCGCCGGCTACCTCACGGGTCGCGCCGGGCTGCTCGTCCTCGCCGGCGGCGTCCTCGCGTACATCGTCCTCAACCCCATCCTCTACGCGATGAACTGGATGCCCGCCACCGTCTCCGCCGCCGAAGCGCCCGAGTATGGCTATGGCGAGATCAACCGCCCCCTCGGCATCGGCCTGCTCCTGGGCGGCGCACTCATGGGCGTCATCGCCTCGCTGCCCGCCATCAAGGAGGCCTTCAAGTCCATCGCCGCCGCAGGCGTCTCGCGCGCGGGCGGCGGCGTCGCCCGCGACGAGCTCGGGCTCAAGGTCCTCCTCGTCGCCGTCCTCAGCGCCCTCGTCCTGCTTTTCCTCGCCGCCGATCTCACGGGCTCCAAGCCCATCAACTCAACCGACCCCATCACCGCCGAGCGCATCGAGACCGACGAATACGCCGCCGTCTATAACGGCTACACCATCGCCTTCGCCGACGCCGATACGCTCGCCGCCTTCGAGGGCGCCTCCGCCGAGCGCAAGAGCGAGGTCGTCGCCCCCCTCGCCGCGAACCGCAAGGGACTGCTCGCCGATCTCGATCCCCATCTCCGCGCTTTGATCATCGCCGTCATCGGCGCCCTCTGGATCTGGTTCGCCGGCATCATCATCGCCCAGTGCACCGGCATGACCGACTGGTCCCCCATCTCCGGCATGGCCCTGCTCACCGTCGTCCTCGTCATGGTCCTGGGAGGGCCCGGACAAGTCCTCGGCGCCGTCCTCATCGGCGCCGCCCTTTGCGTCGCCATCACCTGCGCCGCAGACATGATGGCCGATCTCAAGACCGGCTACATCGTCGGCGCCCAGCCCAAACGACAGCAGACGGTCGAGCTCATCGCCACCGGCGTCGGCCCGCTGATCACCATGGCCGTCCTGCTCGTCATCGCCGCCGGCAACATGCAGAAGTTCGGCATCCCCATCGGCGCCGGAACCGACACCGTTGCTCCCCAGGCCCAGGCCCTCGAAGCCATCATCACGGGCGTCCAGGGCGGCGAGATGCCCTACGCCCTCTACGGCTTCGGCGCCCTCCTCGGCGCGCTGCTCGGACTCGGCGCCTTCTCCGGACTCGGCGTCCTCATCGGCCTCTCCATGTATCTCCCCATGCTCTACATCTCCACCTACGGCGTCGGATGCATCATCAACATCCTCGTCTCGAAAGCCAAGGGGCCTCGATGGGCGGAGGAATGGGGCGTGCCCCTCGCGGCCGGATTCATCGTCGGCGACGCCCTGCTCGCCCTCACCGTCAACTCCATTGTCCTTGTCGGCGGCTGAGCCAGGAGACCACGCGATGAAGCTGATCGGCTACCTCCTGATGACGCTCGCCCTCGTCGCCGGCGCCCTCGCCGCCGCGACCGCCTATCTCGTCCCCCTCTCCCTCCCCGACGAGCGCCTCACAGGCCTCGTCCTCGCCTCCCCCGCCGGCGCCTTCGACCCCCGCGCCAATCCCGAGCTCGCCGAGCGCGTCGACGACATCCGCGAGCAGATCGAAGAGCAGTCCGAGGACGCCCCCAAGCCCCTCCTCCAGCGCGAAGCGTCCGAGGTCGATCTTCCGGAAATCCCGGACGTCGAGACGGAGCGTCCCGCGCAGCAGCGCGTGCAGGAGCGCGAATCCGTCAAGCCCATCGCCCGAGGGGGCGATCCCCTCGTCCCCGAACTCCTCGACCTCCTCCGCCAGGAAAACGTCGACTACATCAAGGTCAAGGACTTCTCACTCGCGCGCTGGCCTCAGAAGTGGATGTTCCTGGGCGCTGTCGCCCTCATGCTCGTCGGCGCCCTCATGGTCCGAACCGCCTCCAAGGCCCAGATGAAGGCCCCCACGCCCGAAGCCGCCGGCGCCCCCGCCGACACACCCGAAGGCGCCCTCGAGCAAATTCGCGACACCGTCGACCGTCTCCTCCTCGAAGTCCCACAGCTCGAGGACGAGCGCGAGCGCGTCGCCAGGATCGTGGAGGGCCTGGGCGTCGCCCAGCGCGAGCACGTCGACGCCTTCCTCCGCGCCCGAGCCTCCCTCATCGCCCGCTTCGGCCTCTCCGGCTACGCCGAGATCATGGACCGCTTCGCCGCCATGGAGCGCCAGATCAACCGCGCCTGGTCCGCCGCCGCCGACAACGTCTACGAGGAAGCCATCGATTGCCTCAGCCTCTCCCGCACGCTCCTCGAGGAGACCGATCGCCGCATCCAGCAGGGCTGAGCACACACGCGCCACCGCCTTCCGTCTCTTGCTGCTCCTGGTGGGACGGCTCGCCGAGCCGTCTCTACG
Source organism: uncultured Phycisphaeraceae bacterium (assembly GCA_964451515.1). Classification (GTDB taxonomy): domain Bacteria; phylum Planctomycetota; class Phycisphaerae; order Phycisphaerales; family UBA1924; genus CAYVIJ01. The sequence continues at coordinate 30,503 of CAYVIJ010000031.1, forward strand.
AGTCCTACTCGCGATCGCATGCGCAGCACGCGACCTCCGCTCACACCAGAGACGGTGGGGCAGGCCGCCGTGC
>CAYVIJ010000032.1:0-12399 GCA_964451515.1 uncultured Phycisphaeraceae bacterium
CGGGCTCGGTCTCATAGCCCCAGGCGAGGGCGTCGACCTTGTGCGTGCCGTCCGGGCGCTGGAAGAGATCGACCTCCATCCAGCCGAAATGGGTGACGACGTCGTCTTCAGGGAACGCCTTGAATGACACACCGATGAAGGAGACGCCGAGGGGAAAGAAAACGAGGGATGACACCGGCCCTCCATTCTCCTCGATGGTGTCCCGGAAGAACACAGCGCCTCCACCGTCCGGGATCATGCCGCCGGGTCCGATCAACTCGCCGAACTCCATAGGGACAATGCCGATGTCCGGATCGACGACAATCCTCGTCGTAAAGCCCATACTCAAGCTGGAGACGATGTCTTGTGGAAAATGCTCAGGTGGATCGACGTTGACGGAGTTAACCAACGTAGAAACACTTTCCGTGCCCGTCTGCTGCGACGCCGGCAGCGTAATGTCGATGGCGAAGTTCTCCCAGTCGATATGACCGGCGCCGGTCGGGTTCTCGAAGCGGACTGGCTCCGAGGACGCGCTGGCCGCCAGGAGCCCGAAGACGCCGGCGGCGAGGATGATCGTTCGCATGGTCATGGATGCTTTCCTTCCATCTTCTGCCGCCTCGCTCGGACGGCTCTTCAGTGAAACGCCTCTTCGGTGGGACGGCTCGCCGAGCCGTCTCTTCCCCCTCTACCCCCTCTCCAGGTAGCGGCGGGCGTCCCTGCCCGCCCGTCTCCAACTCCTACCCATCCCCCCGGCGGGCACAGCGGCCCGCCGCTACCGGCTTTTTTGCATGGGAATCCCCTCACCCCAGCCCTCTCCCGGGGGGAGAGGTGGTTTTGCCGTTTCGCCAGGTAGTGTGGAATGGGCCGACACGGACGGGCGGGCACGGAGGCCTGCCCCACCGATCTTGTTGCATTCGGTGGGTGGCACGGGCGGCTTGTCCGCCCGTGGGTCTGCGCAGTTTCGCGGCTCAGCACTGGCGGGCGAGCGGTCAGTGGCACACTTTGATGCGCCGGAAGGAGACCGTGCTCCGACTTGGCGAGCATGATCGCTCGGCGAGCCGGCGGCGATGGACCGGCTCACCAGATCCGTCCGGGCGCGGGCGGAGTCACTGTGATCCATGGCGCGGATGCTCGACTCTCCTTCTCGGGCGAGCCGGGGGAGACGAGCAACGCTCGTCGCCGCAGGGCCCGCGGCGACATGGTCGGGCGCCGTCGCGAGGGGACGGCGCCGGTGAGCGCGACACCAGTATGCCGGGCGGTTGCGGCGGGGTCAATAACAAACTTCGAGATGGGAGCGATGGACTTGCAAACCGCCCGCGGCGCCGTGTGAGCGACCCTCGATCTAATCATTTCGATGGCCGTCGATAGTCTGGTCCGTTCCGCGCTCAGGCGGACGTGATGTCCTTGTGGCGAATGACATCCCCCCGCGACGCGAAGACGATGTCCTCCGCGATGTTCGTGCACAGATCGCCGATGCGCTCGATGGCGCGCACAATGAAGAGCACATCGACCAGAGGCTGCGTGTCCTCCACGTGCTCCGGCAGCTCGTGGACGACCCAGTCGATCAGCTTGTTATGCAGCTCATCGATCGGCTTGTCCTCCTGGCAGACCTCCCGAGCCAGCTCGACGTCCTCATTCGCCAGGGCGCGCAGCGTCTTCGAGAGCAGCCCCGAGCACGCCTCCGTGATCCGCCGCAGATCGTCCGGCAGCGGAACCGGCTCGCAGTTGCCCATATCGAGCACCCGCTTGCAGACGCCCTTCGCCAGATCGGCGATGCGCTCCAGATCGATGTTGACCCGCAGCGTCATGAGCACGTGCCGCAGATCCGTCGCCACCGGATGATGCAGCGCGAGGATGCGGAGGCACTCCTCCTCCAGATCGAGCTCCGCCCGATCAATCTCGTCGTCGTTCTCGCGCACCGCCTGCGCGATCCCCAGATCCCGCTCCAGCAGCGCCTCGAACGCCTGGCTCACCCGCAGCTCCGACGCCGCGCTCATCGCAAGCAGATCGCGACGCAGCAGCGTCAACTCCGATTTCAGATCGCCGCCCATGAATGTCCTCCCTGCTCGTCGGGCACGCGAGCGATAAGGCGCGAGCGCGACGCCAAAGCGCCGACGCCATTGCGCCGATGGGGATGGTAGGCCTCCGCCGGGCGGAAGGAGGGCGCCTCAGCCGAACCGCCCCGTCACGTAGTCTTCCGTCTGCTTGTTCGTCGGGTTGGTGAAGAGGTCGATCGTGCGTCCCACCTCGATCAGCCGCCCCTCGAAGAAGAACGCCGTCGAGTCCGAGACGCGCGCCGCCTGCTGCATGTTGTGCGTGACGATGCAGATCGTGTAGCTCTGCCGAAGCTCCCGGATCAGCTCCTCCACGCGCGCCGTCGATTTGGGATCCAGCGCCGAGGCGGGCTCGTCCATCAGCAGCACCTCCGGGCCCACCGCGATCGCCCGAGCGATGCACAGCCGCTGCTGCTGCCCCCCCGAGAGGCCCAGGGCCGAGCGGCGAAGACGATCCTTCACCTCGTCCCACAAGCCCGCCTGCCGGAGCGACTTCTCGACAAGATCGTCCATCTCCGAGCGCCGCAGCTTCCGGTGCAGACGCGGCCCGAAGGCGATGTTGTCGTAGATCGACTTCGGAAAGGGGTTCGGCTTCTGAAAGACCATCCCCACCCGACGCCTCAGATCCACCACATCGGTCCGCTTCGACAGCAGATCCACGCCGTGCAGATCCATCTCCCCCTCGCAGCGAGCGCCGGGGATCAGATCGTTCATCCGGTTGACCCAGCGCAGGAACGTCGACTTCCCGCATCCCGAGGGCCCGATCAGCGCGAGCACCCGACGCTCCTCGATGTCGAAGCTCAAATCGTCCAGCGCCTTGAAATCGCCGTACCACGACGAAAACCCGCGGATGCGGATCGCCGTCTGCGTCGGCGCCTCTCCGGCGACCGGCGCCGGAACCTCCGGACGCGCCGTGCGGAGCGCCTCGATGTCTGGAGTGGGGTGTTCGGCCAAGGCTGCTGTTCGATAATCGTCCATAAAGGTCAACTCAGGGGCTTCTGGAATTTATGGCGGATGAACACGGCCGTCGCGTTGAAGGCCAGGAGAATCGCCAGAAGAACGATGATCCCCGACGCCGCCACCTTGTGAAACTCCGTCTGCGGACGCCCCGCCCAGTTGAAGATCTGGAGCGGCATCGCGGTGAAGTCATCCATCAGATTCTCGGGCGTGAACAGGATGAAGAGAATCCCCCCGATCACCAGGATCGGCGCCGCCTCCCCGATGGCCCGGCTCATCGCCAGAATCGAGCCCGTCATCACGCCCGGGATCGCCGCAGGCAGCGTGATCCGACGCACCACCTGCCATTTCGTCGCCCCCGTCGCCAGCGCCCCCTCCCGGAGCGAGCTCGGCACCGCGCGCAGCGCTTCCTGCGACGAGATGATCACGATGGGCAAAATGACCAGCGCCAGCGTCAGCCCCCCCGCCAGCACCGAACGCCCAAAGGGCAGTTGCAGATACCAGGGGGCCCGCTCATACGCCCGATTCACGTACGCGTCCGCCGGGACCACGCCCTTCTGCTCCGTCTCCCACGCCTCCTCCGCAGGGCGCACGTCGATCTCCACCCTCCGCCCCGGGGCATCGCGGAAGACGAGCCCGTCCACGAGCTCCGTCAGCGGCGCTTCCTCACCCTCCACATCGCGACTGAGCAGATTCCCCGCCGTGTCCTCGACCTGGTCGTACCACTGCACGCCGACCGCGAAGCCTGGATCGTTGAGATTCCCGAAGACGCCGAACATCTGCACAAAGACCGTCAGCCCCAGGATGCCGTAGACGATCGACGGGACGCCCGCGAGGTTGCGGATATTCATCTCGATGAACCCATGAATCCGGCGGGCCATCGCCGCGCGCGGGCGATATTCCTCGAGGAAGACGGCCGTCGCGATCCCCAGCGGCAGCGCCGCGAGCGCACAGATCACGAGTATCCAGACGCTCCCAATCAGCGCCGGGCGGAAACCAGCATCCTCCGGATGACGCGACGGAGCCCCCCGCACGAAATCCAGATTCAGATGACTCCACCCTTGCGCCGCGATCGAGATCAGCAGCGTCGCCAGCGCGAGCACGGAGACCGACGACGCGATGATGCACACCGCGTGAAACGCCCGATCCACTCGGTCGCGCCGCCGCTTGCGCCGCGGGTCGTGCTCCAATGGCAGCCCCTCGATCACTCGTACACCTCACGGAAGCGGCCGAGAACGCGCGCCCCGATAAGCGTCAGAACGAGCGTCATCAGAAAGAGCGTCGCGCCCACGGCGTAGGACGAGAGATACTCCGGCCCGAAGTTCGAGGCGTCGCCCAGGAAGATCTGCACCATGTACGCCGTCATCGTCTGCGTCTCTGTCATGGGATTCAGACTCATCGTCGCGATCCCCCCCGCCGCCAGCGCGACGATCATCGTCTCGCCCACCGCCCGCGCGACCGCCAGCAGGCTCGCCGCCATGACGCCCGAGAGCGCCCCCGGAAGCACCACCTTCACGGAGACATCGAACTTCGTCCCGCCGACCGCATACGCCCCTTCGCGCAGCGAGCGCGGAACGGCCCGCAGCGCGTCCTCCGACAGGCTCGTCACGATCGGGAGACACATGATCCCCACCGCGATCCCCGCCGCCAGCGCGTTGTACACGCCCAGCACGGGGCTCGGGCTGTCCCCGAAGATCGCCGGGACCCACGAAAACAGCGGCTCATGGGTCTGATTGACAACCTCGCCGTCGACGACGACTGGGACCTCCCGGAAGAACTGCCCCGTGAACCACGAGAACACGCTCCGGAACCCAGGCGTGATCACCGTCAACGCGAAAAAGCCGTAGACGACGGTCGGGATGCCCGCCAGGATCTCCAGAATGGGCTTCAAAAAACCGCGCAGACGCTCCGGCGCATACTCGCTCAGGTAAATCGCCGTGATGATTCCGAAGGGAATCGAGACCATCGCGCTGACCGCCGCGATCTTCAGCGTGCCGATGATCAGCGGCCAAATCCCGAAATGACGCTCGGCGCCCAGCAGCGGCGTCCACTGCGTTCCTGTGATGAACTCGCTGAAGCGCACCTCCTCCAGACCGAAGAACTTCGCCGTCTCCGAGAAGAGGATGAGGATGATCGCCGCCGTCGTCAGCACCGACAGCGAAGCGGCCGCGACCAGCGAGGACGTGACCATCCCCTCCCACACCCTCCGAACGGGCTTCGACCTCGCCCGCCCGGCGGTCCGCGGGTCAACTTGCGACAACGGCTTCGGCATCAACTGTCTTATCTGCGCTCGAGTCGACGCGTCAGAGGGAGCGAAAACCGGAGCGCCGCCGTCGGACGACGCACCGGAAAATCATCTATTGAGCCCGCGGCTCACAGAAACAGTTTCGTGAGCGATCCGCTCAGCTTCTCGCCATTCTCATCCAGGAAATGCGTGCCAGTCTTCCGCGTCCTGAAGTTTCGCAGAGCCTTGTCGTAAATGCGCTCCGGCAGGCGAACGTATCCAACCTCGTCGGCGAGCCGTCCGGCGTGCTCGAGGTAGAACTCGACGAACGCCTTCACCTCCGGTCGCACCGCCGACTTCTTCGTGACGTAGATGAACAATGGACGCGAAAACGGCGCGTATTCCCCCGACTCGATCGTCTCCGGCGTCGGAAGAACGGGGCGCTCCCCGTTGTGAATCGCAACCGCCTTCAGCTTGTCCTCATTCTCGAAGTAGTACGCCGAGCCGAAGAAGCCGATCGCGTTCTCCTCGCCCACAACGCCCCGGACGAGCACGTTGTCATCCTCCGAAACCGACATGTCCGACCGGATCGACCCCTTCTTACCCGCCACCACTTCCTTGAAGTAGTCGAACGTGCCCGAGTCCGTGCCCGGGGCGTAGATCTTGATCTCCGTGTCGGGCCACCCCGCGCGCACATCCGACCACCTCTTGGCGGCCCGATCCTCAAGGAAGATCTTCTTGATCTCGTCCACAGTGAGGCTGTCCACCCAGTAGTTGGCCGGGTGCACGGCGATCGTGAGGCCGTCGTACGCCACCGGGACTTCGATGAACTCGACCCCCGCGCTCTTCGCCGCCTCGTACTCCGACGCCTTGATCGGACGCGACGCGTTCGAGATATCCGTCTCCCCCACCACGAACCGCTTGAAACCGCCCCCGGTCCCCGAAATGCCAACCGTCACGCGCACGCGCGGCGCCTCCGTCGCGAACTCCTCCGCCACCGCCTCGGTGATCGGGAAAACGGTCGAAGAGCCGTCGATCTTGACGGTCCCCGTCAGACGACGGTTCTGAGCCTCGGCGCTGCTCACGCCCGCCACGATTACACCCGCCGCCGCCAGGGCGACGATCGCTTTCTTCAACATGGGGATTCCTCCGGGTAGGGATGACAAAAAACGAGATGCGTTCTCTGCCTCCCGGTGGATCCGGCCAGCGGTCCGGGAAGCCGAATGCCCTCGATACAATTCCGGCCGATTGTTCAGATTGCGTTCAGACTCGTCCCATCTTCTGCAAACCCACCACCCTCGCCGCTTCTCTCCCGCGCCGCCGGAAGAAGGATGAAGAAAGTCGAACCCTTTCCGAGCTCGCTCTCCACGCCCACCTCCCCTTTGTGCAGCAGCGCGATGTGCTTCACGATCGCCAGACCGAGCCCCGTCCCTCCCTGATCGCGCGAGCGCCCCTTGTCCACACGATAGAACCGCTCGAACACACGCGGAAGATGCCGCGCCTCGATCCCCGGCCCCTCATCGATCACAGCGATCCGCACGCCCTCCTGCTCCCGCAAACGGGCGGGACCCGCCGCCACCGTTACGCTCGAGCTTGACGGGCTGTACTTCAGCGCGTTCGAGACCAGATTGACCACCGCCTGCTCCACCAGCGGCTGGTTGATCTCCGCCCACGCATCCTCCGGGACCTCGACCCGCAGATCGATCTTCTTCCGCTCCGCCTCCTTCCTGAGCTGCGCGCACGCCGACTCGACCACGGGCAGCAGCGCCGACGACGCCGTCTCGAAACTCGCGTGCGAACCGGGCCGCTCCAGCCGCGTCAGCGCCAGCATGTCCTCCACGATCGCCCCCAGCCGGCTCGCGTTCTCCGCGATCACCTTGATGAACCGCCGAGCCTGCTCCGGATCCGCCAGATCGTCCTCGAGCAGGTTCTCCGCGTAGCCCACGATGTTCGTGATCGGTGTCCGCAGCTCGTGGGAGACGTTCGCCGCAAAGTCCGACCGCATCCCCTCCAGCCGTCGGAGCTGGGTGATGTCGGAGAGCACCAGCAGCAGGCCCGCCGGCTCGCCATCCTCATCGCGCAGTGCGCTCGCCGCCCCCCGCACCACCCGGCGCGTCTCCCCCTGGAACTCGAACTCCCGCATCGCCACCGACTCGCCCGCAAACGCATCCGCGACGAACCGATTCAGCGCCGACTGACGAGCGACCTCCTGAAGCAGCCGCCCCCGCGCGCTCTCCGCGTCGACCCCCAGCATCGACTCCGCGAAGCGGTTGATGTTCAGCACACGCTGCTCCCGATCCAGCGCGATCACGCCCTCCTCCATCGACCGCAGAATCGCATCCTGCTCCGCGCGCGTCGCCCGCAGACGTCGAATCTCAGCCGTCAGGCGTCGGTCCGCATCCTCCAGCGCCTCGGTGAGCGGGCGGAGATGATCCGCCGGCGCCTCCCGCGCCGAGCCGCCCCGCCCCATCACCGGATACGCCAGATCCTCCACCCGCCGAGTGAGCTGCCGGATGTCCGCCCGCAGGTTGGCGTGCAGCGCGCCGAAGATCGCCAGCGTCACCCCGATCAGCAGCGCCCCCGCAAAGGCGATCGGCGCCACCACGCCCCACACCGCCCCCGACATCCCCGTCACGGGAGGCGAGACCAGCAGCGCCCCCACTCGAGCCCCGTCGCGCACGAGCGCCCGACGGATCGAGTCGTCATCCCGCGCCGGACCCGCCTCCGCCACCACGCGCTCCTCCGCGTCCACCAGCGCCACATGCACGTCCAAGTCCTCCGCCACCGCCTCCAGCAGCGGGCCCACCGACGCCGCCCACATCTCGTCGCGCGCCCCCAGCTCGAGCCGCCCCAGCGACGCCGACAGGACATCCGCCGCCGCCGTCGCGCGCGCCAGCCGCGCCGACCGCCGCTCCTCCTGCACCGCCAGCGCAGACCGCGCGCCAACAAAGAGAATCACCACGACCTCGACGAGGACCACGGCGGCGGCAAGGCGCCAAAGACTGGATCGAACGCGCAGAGGGGGCATCATCAGAAGACGTCGCCGCCTCAGGGCATCGAGGCCGCATCCGGCGAGCGATCCGCAAGACGGTAGCCGACGCCGCGAACCGTCTCGAGCAGATCGCTTCGATCGCCCAGCTTCCGCCGCAGCGCCGCCACATGGACATCAATCGCCCGGCTTGAGAGCACCGTCCCCTCCCCGCGCACCGCCGAGACAATCTGCTCGCGCGTGCGCACAAACCCCGGACGCGACGCCAGATACTGAAGCAGGCGATACTCCGTCAGCGTCAGGTCGATGTCCTCCCCGTTGACCGACACCACGTGTCGGAGCGTATCGATCACGACCGCCCCATCCGCGAGCGTGATCCGCCCGGCGTCCTCCTCCTCCCGATCCCGCCGCCGCAGGACCGCCCGAACCCGGGCCATCAGCACCCGCGGGCTGAAGGGCTTGGTCACGTAGTCATCCGCCCCCAGCTCCAGCCCCGCCACGATGTCCGATTCCTCCCCCCGCGCCGAGACCATGATGATCGGCAGATCCCGCGCGTTCGGCTCCCGCTGAAGCTGGCGGCAGACCTCGAGCCCATCGATATCCGGCAGCATGATGTCCAGGATGAGCAGGTCAGGCCGCTCCCGCCGGATGGACTCGAGCGCCGCCCGCCCCGCCGAGACGATGCGCGAGCGCAGCCCCTCGCGACCCAGCGAATACTGGATGAGCGTGGCGATGTCGCTCTCATCCTCGACGATAAGCACCAGCGGGGAGGTCATCGGCTCAGGCCTCTCGAGTCGCGCTTCACGAGCGTCAAATAGAGCCTCGCAATGTTCAGACCGCGCTCAGATTGCGCTCAACATCGGAAGTGACCTCCCTGTCGCGATCCGACCCGCGCCATGCGGGCCTCTATCGACCCTGAATCGCCAGTTCGGGCGTCGGATAACCTGAGAAATCACTCAGGGGCTGTCGGGCTCGCCTCCAGCAGCTCCACGTCGAAGATCAGCGTCGCCTTGGGAGGGATCACGGGCGGTCGCCCATTCTCGCCGTACGCGAGCTCGTAGGGGATGATCAGCTTCCGCTTCTCACCAACCCGCATGTCGCCGACGCCCTCCGTCCATCCGCCGATCACGCGGTTGAGCGGAAACGACGCCGGCTGCCCGCGGTCATACGACGAATCAAACTTCGTGCCGTCGGTGAGATACCCGCTGTAGTGGACGCTCACCGTCGCCGTGGAATCGGCGGGCTTGGGGCCGTCGCCCTCTCTCAGGACGTAGTACATCAGACCCGAGTCCGTCTCTTGCATCTCCCGATCCCCGATTCGCTCGCCCGGGAAGCGCTGGAGCGTCTCCGTCGACGCCACCGCCCCGCTCGACGCCTCCACAACCACGCGATGATGCTCCCCGCCCCCGTACACCTCCACGCTGTACCTCGCGCTTTCCCCCGAGAGATCCAGCGACGCCGAGTTCGCGACCCCGCTGACAGACTTCTGAGCGATCTCAATCGCCTCCGTCAGGCTCGTATCGAGCGCCCGAAGACGGGATTCCATCTCATCCGCGTCCGGCGGAACAGTGGTGTGATCCGCAGCGATCAATGCGGCCGCTCCCCCGAGGGCGAGAATGGCCGAAACGAGAACTCGACGGGCTGTGCTGGTCATGGATCTCCTTCCAAATCCTCCGCGCGGCCCGGTTCCCGCCGGGCGTACACGTCCCACCAGCGTAGGGTCTGGAGGGGGAGGAAGGCGAATCCGGCTGGATTCAGAGCCGGCTCGAATCGAAGGAGGACACGCCGATGCTTCAAGAATGGATTGTCTATCTGGGCGGAGAGATCCACTCCGACTGGCGCGAGCGGATCCGATCCGGGGTCGAGCAGGCCAAGCTGCCTGTCCGACTCGTCGCCCCCGTCACCGATCATCCCAGAAGCGACAACTGCGGCGTCGCGATCCTGGGCGAGGAGAAAAAGGACTTCTGGAAAGACCACAAGGGCGCCCGGATGAACGCCATCCGCACCCGCACGCTCATCGAGCAGTGCCACGTCGTCATTGTCCGCTTCGGAGACAAGTACAAGCAGTGGAACGCCGCCTTCGACGCCGGCTACGCCGCCGCCCTCGGAAAGAAGCTCATCATCCTCCACAGCCCCGAGCACACCCACGCCCTCAAGGAGGTCGACGCCGCCGCCCTCGCCGTCGGCGAAACCGCCGATCAGGCCGTCGAGATCCTGAAGTACGTGACCACCCAACTGTAGAAATTCCCACTCCATCTCCCCCCGGGAGAGGGCTGGGGTGAGGGGCGCCCGAGCTGCAATCGACGCCTCAGCCCCAAGAAGCTGCTGGTCTGTCGCGCAATTGTTCAGAGGTCCCACCCAACTCCCCCGCTCATACCGCCGATTCGCCTGGAGCCAAGCCGGCGCGGGCATGCGTCCGATACTGTTCCGGGAATGAACGGCCGCACCGCAACGTTGGCCTTCATCGTCATGGAGCGCACGGAGGCAGGGAATGACTGGACTTGCGACGCTTCCAGCGATGGAGCAGCCGTCGGAATTGATCATGCCGCACGCTGAGCCGACGTCGAATCGCCCCAGCCTGACCAAGGTCGTGGCGACGCTCGGACCCGCGACCGATGACGAGCACTGCCTGCGCCGCCTCATCGAGAATGGCGCCTCCGTCTTCCGCCTCAACTTCTCGCACGGGAATGAGGACGACCAGCGCCGCCGCCTTGAGCAGATCCGCCGCGTCTCGGAGCAACTCGATGCGCCCGTCGCCGTCCTGGGCGATCTGCCCGGTCCGAAGATTCGCGTCACCGAGGTCGGTGACGATGGAATCGAGCTCACCGCCGGCCAGGACTTCTGGTTCCGACGCGGCGTCGAGGTCGCCGAGCCCGCCGACGAGCCCGTCTTCGGCTGCACCTACGAGCCGATCGTCGATGAGGTCGAGGCCGGCCACCGCGTCCTTATCAACGACGGCGCCATCCGCGCCCTCGTGACCGAGACCACCGACGGCGCCGTCCGCTGCCGCGTCATCATGGGCGGACGCGTCACCACCGGCAAGGGCGTCAACCTGCCCGACTCCGACATCTCCGCCCCGGCGATCACCGATCGCGACTGGGAGTGGGTCCGCTTCGCCGTCGACCACTCCCTCGACTACCTGGCGCTCAGCTTCGTCCGGCGCGCCGATGAGGTGCGCGAGCTCAAGAGCCGCCTCGCCCAGTGGTGCGAGGGCGGCAAGTGCGGCACGCCCCTCAGCGGCTTCGAGACTGTCTCGACCATTCCCGTCATCGCCAAGATCGAGAAGCCCCAGGCCGTCAAGCACATCGACGAGATCCTCGAGGAAGCCGCCGGCATCATGGTCGCGCGCGGCGACCTCGGCGTCGAGATGGATCTCGCGCAGGTCCCCATCATTCAAAAGCTGCTGGTCGCCAAGGCGCGCGAATACGGCAAGCCCTGCATCGTCGCCACCCAGATGCTCGAGACCATGATCGAGCGCCCCACCCCCACCCGCGCCGAAGCCAGCGACGTCGCCAACGCCATCTTCGATCGCACCGACGCCGTCATGCTCTCCGGCGAGACCGCCGTCGGTCGCTTCCCCCATCTCGCCGTCGAGACCATGCGCCGCATCGCCCTCGCCACCGAGGAGCGCCTCCGCGAGCTGCCCGCCGTCTCTACCCCATCCACCAAGCCCCGCCAGGAGCAGAGTCGCACCAACGCGCTCGCCCACGGCGCCTGGCACATCGCCAACGATCTGAACGCCAAGCTCGTCGTCGCCTGGTCGGAAAACGGCGGCTCCGCCCGTCTCCTCAGCCGCATCGGCCTGCACATTCCCATCATCGCCTTCTCGAGCAACGAGTCGGCGGTCCGGCGCATGGCCTTGCTCTACGGCGTCACCTCCGTCCTCGCGCGCGAACTGCCGCTCCACCGCTCCGACTTCGGCCTCATGATCGATCGCGTCGTCATCGAGCACGGCTGGGCCGCGCCGGGCGACACCGTCGTCGCCCTCGCCGGTAAACCCTTCGGCAAGCCGGGCGTGGTGAACACCGTCGCCGTGCGCACACTGACCGACCCCTTCGGCCCCCAGGGCGATCTCTAAAACCCCCGGGTGGAACGCCTCTCCAAGCCGTCTCCCACCCGTTTTACAGGTAGCGGCGGGCGCCCCTGCCCGCCGCGCGTGCGCAGCACGCGCAAACGAATGCAACAAGAACCGCTGG
>CAYVIJ010000032.1:12499-25198 GCA_964451515.1 uncultured Phycisphaeraceae bacterium
GCACGCGCAAACGAATGCAACAAGAACCGCTGGGGCAGGCCGCCGTGCCTGCCCGGACTTGCTGATCCAATCCCAAAGCTCTTGGTGGGACGGCTCGCCGAGCCGTCTCTCCCCCCTCTACAGGTAGCGGCGGGCGTCCCTGCCCGCCGCGCGTGCGCAGCACGCGCAAACGAATGCAACAAGAACCGCTGGGGCAGGCCGCCGTGCCTGCCCGGACTTGCTGATCCAATCCCAAAGCTCTTGGTGGGACGGCTCGCCGAGCCGTCTCTCCCCCCTCTACAGGTAGCGGCGGGCGTCCCTGCCCGCCGCGCGTGCGCAGCACGCGCAAACGAATGCAACAAGAACCGCTGGGGCAGGCCGCCGTGCCTGCCCGTCCTTGCGCGTCCATCGCGCACGACAAGTCGGGCAGGCGTCCCCGCCTGCCCCTCTCAACTCCCTCCTACTTCCCCCGGTGGGACGGCTCGCCGAGCCGTCTCCCCCCGTTCTACAGGCGGCGGGCGTCCCTGCCCGCCGCGCGTGCGAAGCACGCGCAAACGAATGCAACAAGAACCGCTGGGGCAGGCCGCCGTGCCTGCCCGTACGTGCGCGTCCATCGCGCACGACAGGTCGGGCAGGCGTCCCTGCCTGCCCCTCTCTACTCCCTCCTACTTCCCCCGGTGGGACGGCTCTCCGAGCCGTCTCTCCCCCCTCCAGGTAGGGCGGGCGTCCCTGCCCGCCTGTCTCCGACTCCTATCCACTCCCCCTCGGCGGGCACGCCGGCCCGCCGCCACCGGATTTGTTCCACACGCACACGCATCATGCTCGAAGCCCACGCACCTGCACGGGCAGGGACGCCGGCCTGCCCCACCGGCTCCGTTTCATTCCCCCGCTACTTCGTACGATCGAACTTCTTCACGCTCGACGTCGCGGATAGGAGTGATCGAGCAGGCGGCGTATCCTCAGTCCATGACCACCCCCCGCCGCCACGAGCGCGCTGCGATCCTTTCCGTCGGCGATGAACTCGTCCTGGGCCAGGCCCTCGACACCAACAGCCGGTGGCTCTCCGAACGCCTCGTGGCGATGGGCGTCCGCGTCGCCGAGCACGCCACCATCGACGACGACGAGCCTGCCATCGCGGATGCAATCCTTCGCCTCGCGCGGCGCGCCAGCCTCGTGATCTCGACGGGCGGGCTCGGTCCCACCGCCGATGACCTGACGCGCGCCGCCCTCGCCCGCGCCCTCGCCGAGGAGCTCGTCCTCGACGAAGACGCGCTGCGCCGCATCGAAGCGCGCTTCCGCGCCTTCGGCGTCGAAATGACCGAGAGCAATCGCGTCCAGGCGATGCGCCCCGCGAGCGCCGAATCCCTGCCCAACAACAACGGAACGGCCCCCGGCCTCGCCGCCCGACTGCCGAGCAGCGGCGCCGACATCTTCTGTCTCCCCGGCCCGCCCTCCGAGATGCGCCCCATGTTCGAGGAGTCGGTCGCGCCGCGCCTGCGCGGGCCCGAAGGGTTCACGATCCGTGCGCGCGCGATCCACTGCTTCGGGCTGGCCGAGGCGCTCCTCGCGGATCGGCTGGGCGATCTCATGCAGCGCGGGCGCAACCCGCTCGTCGGCACGAACGCTTCCGGCGGCGTCGTCACCTGCCGCTTCCGCTACGAAGGCCCCGAGCACGGTGCGAACGAAGCCATGGCCGAGACCGAGCGCCTCGTGCGCGAAGCGACCGGCCCCTACGCCTTCGGCGCCGACGGCGAGACGCTGCCCGAAGCCGTGCTTGAACTTCTGCGCCAGCGCAGTGAGCGCCTCGTCGTTGTCGAGTCCTGCACGGGCGGCCTGCTCGGGGCCTTCCTCACGGAGATCGCAGGCTCCTCCAACGTCATGGAGGGCGGTTGGATCACCTACTCCAACGAAATGAAGCACACGCTCGTCGGCGTCGATCCAGCGTTGATCCAGTCCCATGGCGCCGTGAGCGAGCCCGTCGCGCGCGCCATGGCCAAGGGCGGACTCGAGCGCTGCGAGCGCGCGCATCACGCACTTTCCATTACGGGCATCGCCGGACCGGGCGGCGGCAGCGACGCCAAGCCTGTCGGCACGGTCTGCATCGCGCTCGCCTCGCGCGACGGCTCGACGCCCGCGCGCCGTTTCCACTTCGCCGGCGACCGCCGCGCCGTGCGCACACGCTCCGCCATGGCCGCGCTCGCCATGCTCCGCCTGCGCCTGATTGACGAAGAAAGGCTGCCGCTCCTCTGGGAGCAGGGCGGCGAGCAGCGCAGCGCTTAGATCGCCAACTCCGTCCCCGGCGCCACCGACTGCGGGACTTTGTTCTTGTTCTCGTCGCGCTTCAGGTCCTCCGGGCCCATCGCCGTGAGCGGGCTGATCTCGAGGATGCAGTCCGGCTCGCCCGAGTCCGTGCGCGCCACTTTGGCGCCCGCTGATTCGAGCCAGCGCGCCGCGCGCTCCGTCTGCACGCGCCGGCTTGTTGAGGGCGAGTCCACCCCCTCCGCGTTCTTGATCGGCGCGAACTCCTCGATCCGATCCGTTTGAAGAATGATCGAGTCCTCACACAACGGAATCGCGTCGAAGACGAACATCTCCAGCTTCACCGCGTTCGGTTCATCCGGCTCGACGTGCTCGCCCGTCTCGAGCTCGACATGCGGAACCTTCTTCACCGCCCGATGGAAGGGCAGCGAGAACGCCTCGTCCTCGCTCTCACTCAGCCGCTCGACGAAATCAACACCGATCATGTGAATCGCCGGGCTGCCCGCGTTGAAGCGCAGCGAGCCGCCATCCCCGCGCTGCTGCGCCAGATCCTCCGGCAGATCCGAATACTCAATGACCTGAATTCGATCCCCCACCGTGCAGAAGACGCCCACCTTCTCCGAGGGCTCCGTCTTCTCGATCATTTTTGAGCTCATCTCGCCCGAGGAGTCCGGCGCTGCGATGTGCAGCCCGATGAAGACGGGATCAATCGCGCGCACGATCGGGTTGTCCACCTGCACATAGGAGATGTGGTCCACGCCGCGGCGCTTCATGTCCTCGATCGCGCCGGAGAGATAGAGCGCCTTCAGCGAGCCGCCGTGTCCGTCGGGGTTCACCGCCGGACGATCCTTCTCCGCAAGCAGGACCTTCCCCGTCTCCTTGTCGAGCGACGGCATCACCCCCTGCTGGAAGTGCATGACGTGCTCGGGATCCAGCCCGAACCAGTTCTGATCCTTGAAGAACGAGATGGTCGGCTCGTGGTTGAGCTCGCTCGTCATCAGGTACCACGGAATGGTGACGCCGTAGCGCTGCTGCGCCGCCAGCAGCCACTCCGCCAGGCAGCGGAAGAGCGGCTTGCGCGTCACCGCCGACGCCGGATAGCACCCCTTCGGCCCGTCGTACCCCAGCCGCGTCCCCTGCCCGCCCGCGACCGTGAACAGCGCCACCCGCCCCGCGCGGATCGCCTCCTCTCCCGCCAGGCGATACTCCTCCCGGTCCCACGGGCGCTGCTCCGACTCCGGATCGCGCGGGTAGTACGGCGCCGGCGCGAGGTCGGCCGGGGGCGCGAAGCTCGGCTCGCTCTCCACATACTTCTCGATCAGCGCCGGCAACCGCTCGATATCCAGCTCCTCGATCCGCTCGAGCAGGCGCCGCTGACCCGCCGGATCCAACTCGTCATAGAACCGGAGCAGATGCTCCTGACCGACGGACTTCAGGCGCGACGCGACATCGTTCTTCTCAGGCATGGCGGATCAGACGGCTCCGGTGACGACTCAGCGAGCAAGGACGCGCACTATACAACACGCCGACGCCCCGTCTGCGCGCGCTCCCGCATCGCCGCTCGACTCACGCCGAAGATCGCCCCGGGCCGTGCGTCTGATCCGGCGATTCCGGCTCCCTCCAATGTCCCCCCGCATGGCGAACGATCTTCCCCGTGCCGACGTAGATCACTTGTTCCGCGATGTTCGTGCAGTGATCGTCGATCCGCTCCAGCGATGACGTCACCGAATGCACCGCCACCGCAAAATCCACCTCGACCGCCTTCTCCACCAGCCCCTGCTGCATCTCGCGAATGATCGCGCGCTCGAACTGATCCACCGTGTCAAACGAGGCCAGCACCACACGCGCCAACTCGATGTCCCCCGCCTCGAACGCGTTGCTCACCGTCTCCAGGATCCCGATGACGCTGTTGGCCATCACGCGATAACGATCCGGCGGCGGGCCTACCGCCTTGAAGATCTCCACACGCTCCGCGATGTGCACCGCCTCGTCGGCCACACGCTCGAACTCATTGTTCGCCTTCACGATCGTCAGAATCAGACGCAGATCCGCCGGGTCCAGCTCGCACGAGACCGCCGCCAACTCCGTCAGCAGCCCCACCGCCGCCCGCTCAATCTCCACGTCGGCGCGATCGATCACGTCGTCGTGCTCCTCGACCCACTTCCCCTTGTCGGTGTCCGCCCCGAAGACCGCCTCGACCGACGCCTCCACCATCCGCTGCACGCGCACCGACTGCTCGACGAGATCCGCCTTGAGGCGGGCGATCCGCTGCCTGTACGTCTCCGCGCCCGTGGCCATGAAGCCTCCCATCGTGGGCCGTCTGAACGATATCACGCACGCGACCCCCCGCAACCGCCGACCCCCCGCCGGAGGGGATTCATCGCCCCCGCGCACCGCTATAGTCGCGCCTCGCGGGACAGCCGACCCCACAATCCACAGGAGAGGATCATGGAGTTCCTGATCGAATCGGTCCATGGGCGTGAGATCCTGGATTCCCGCGGGAATCCCACCGTCGAGGTCGAGGTCGTTCTCTCTGGCGGCGCCTACGGGCGGGCGGCCGTCCCCTCCGGCGCCAGCACAGGCGAGAACGAGGCGGTCGAGCTCCGCGACGGCGATAAGGAGCGCTTCGGCGGCAAAGGCGTCCTCCGGGCCGTCGACCACGTGAGCAACGAGCTCGCCGGCGCCATCGAGGGCATGGACGCCCGCGATCAGGAGGCCGTCGACGCCGAGATGCGCCGCCTCGACGGCACACCCAACAAGTCCGCCCTCGGCGCCAACGCCATCCTGGGCGTCAGCCTCGCCACCGCCAAGGCCGCCGCCGCCGAGCTCGGCCTGCCCCTCTATCGCTATCTGGGCGGAACCTCCGCCAAGATCCTGCCCTGCCCCATGATGAACATCCTCAACGGAGGCCAGCACGCCGACAACACCGTCGATTTTCAGGAGTTCATGATCCAGCCCTGGGGCTTCGAACGCTTCGAGGACGCGCTCCGCGCCGGCGTCGAGATCTACCACGCCCTCAAGGTGGTGCTGAGGAAAAAAGGCCTCTCCACCGCCGTTGGGGACGAGGGCGGATTCGCGCCCGATCTCGAGGACAACGAACACGCCCTCGCCATCATCGAGGAAGCCGTCAACGAGGCGGGCTACGCCTGGGGCGAGCAGATCATGGTCGCCCTCGACCCCGCCGCCAGCGAGCTCTGGAACGAGGCGAAAAAGGACGGGCGCGAGGGGTACAAGCTCTTCAAGTCCTCCGGGGAGATCCTCTCCAGCGATCAAATGATCGATCTCTGGGCCGGTTGGCGCGAGCGCCGCCCCATCTGCTCCATCGAGGACGGTCTCGCCGAGAACGACTGGGAGGGATGGAAAAATCTCACCCAGCGCCTCGGAAACGGGACCCAACTCGTCGGCGACGACCTCTTCGTCACCAACAAGGACTTCGTCCGCCGCGGCGTCGAGGAGAAAGCGGCCAACGCCGTGCTTGTCAAGGTCAACCAGATCGGAACGCTCAGCGAGACTTTCGAGACCATCCACCTCGCCCACCGCAGTGGCTTCGCCGCCATCCTCTCCCACCGCTCGGGCGAGACGGAGGACGCCGTCATCGCCGACCTCGCCGTCGCCGCCAACTGCGGCCAGATCAAGACCGGCGCCCCCGCACGCAGCGACCGCAACGCTAAGTACAACCAGCTCATCCGGATCGCCGAGGAGCTCGGCGACGAGGCCGTCTACGCCGGCGCCTTGCGCCGCGGCTGAACGGGCGGCTCGCCCGCGAGAGCCGCTAAACTCGACGCATGCCCGGAAGCCACATGCGCGCCCACCTGCTCCAGTACGACATCGCCTGGGAGGACAAACAGGCGAACCACCGCAAGGTCGAAGCGCTGCTCTCCGCCACCGACGTCCGCCCGGGCGATCTGATCGTCCTGCCCGAGATGTTCGACACCGGCTTCTCCCTCAACATCGAGATCACCGCCGACGTCGACGAGGTGAGCCAGCGATTCCTGCAAGGCCTCGCGCGCAAGCTCACCGCAACCGTCTCCGCCGGTCTCACCGCCATCGGCGATGACGGACGTGGGCGCAACCGGGCGCTCGTCTTCGATCCCCTTGGGGAGCGGATCGCCCGCTACGACAAGATCCATCCCTTCTCCTTCGGACGCGAGCCCGAGCGATTCACGGGCGGCGACGAGATCCGCGTCTTCCAGTGGAGCGGCAAGCCCACGCCTGATCCGTCCGCCGCCGTGCATGTCTGCCCCGCTATCTGCTACGACCTGCGCTTCCCGGAGCTCTTCCGCGCCGCCCTCGCCCGAGGCGCAGAGATGTACGTCGTCGGCGCCAACTGGCCCTCGCCCAGGCAGGCCCACTGGCGCGCCCTCCTCCTCGCGCGCGCCATCGAGAACCAGGCCTTCGTCCTGGGCGTCAACCGCTGCGGATCCGACCCGCATCTCGAGTACGACGGCGGGACCGTCGCCTTCGGACCCCGGGGCGAAACCATCGGAGAGCTTGCCGACGAAGAGGCCGTCCTCACTGTCGAACTCGATCCGGACGCCCTCCGCCGGTGGCGGGGCGAGTTTCCCGCCTGGCTCGACCGCAGGGCGGATATCGCCTGGAGCGAGTCAGCCCCCGGCGGCGCCAGGACCGGCTGAAGGCCCCGGCAAGCGGTCACGGTCCTGAAACCTGCCCGAAATGGGCCTGAGGCGTCGTATTACCGGACAACCCCGGCAAGCGGCCATCCCTGACGGTTCTGCGGGCCATCCGGGCTGCGGAAAAGAGTCAATCGGCGCCGAATGAAGGGTTGACTCCGGTGGCGCCTCTGGTATCTTCCGGATGTTGAGAGTTGAGTACATGGATGCGCAGCGTGCGGTTGAAGCGCCGCCGAAAAGCAAGGCGCATCCTGCTAGGGAAGCTACCACCAACATCCAAGCGAAATGACGCGAGTCGGGCTTTCGGCTCGCTGGCAAGCTGACTCCTCCGTGGTAACGGTCGTGCTTCCGGTGCAATGCCGATGAACGCGACTGTGGCAAACGCCACGGATTCCCTGTGCCCGCTTCGCCGGTGTTGACGCATCGGCGAAGCGGTTTCCATACGCCGGCCCATGCGGCCGGCCCCCGGACGAGGCGAGTTGCTCGTCAGAGGGCGTCCGGAGGTTGGAGGTTCGGCTCTTGGCCGGGCCGACAGGGCGATCGTTGAGTAAGAGGCGACAAAAAATCGCCCTGTTTTCGTGCGCAACTCTTGCATCCCACGCTCAGTTCGCTACACTGCGTCCGCGGCGGAAGCACAGGGTCGCCGCGAGATGAACCTCCAAAGAGCAGGGCGGCTTGGAAACAAGCCTTCCTGTTTTCGGACGAGCCGTCCAAAAAACTGCCACACGTACTTTCGGAGGAGTAACGCCGCGGCCTGGGAAACCGGGCCTCGGCGTTTTTTCATGGCGTTGCCACCGCCCCGTCCCCCACGCCGCCCCCCCGCGCCGCCAGCCCCGCACTCCCGCACAATCGGTTCAAGTGAACCCCATCGCGGGCTCGGGCGTCTGAGAAGCCAGCCGCCACTTGTCCCACGCCCGCGCCGTGCTACGCTCGACGGAATCCGCCGGCGTCTCCGCGGACCGGTGATGACGGGGCGGCCCGCAACCGGGGAGCCAGAGCTGACTTAGATTTCAAGATGGGTGCGTCATGAAACGAGCGATCCGGGGGAATCGTCGCACACGCCGACGGTGGCGAAAGGCTCAGGACACCGCCGCGCGATTCGAAGCCCTCGAGCCCCGCGTCATGCTCAGCGCGGACCTCGCGCCGCAGATCACCCTCATCGAAGCCGACAACCGGGGGCTGATCGCCCTCGAAGCCTCCAGCGAGATCTTCGAGAACACCGTCAACTCCAACTCCGTCGAGGTCTCCACCGCCGGCGACGACCTGCTCTTTGGCACCGATGACGACGTCTTCCACACCGTTGAGGTCCAAAGCGTCAGCGACGACGCCCGCCGCTTCGAGCTGCTCGCCGACGGCGTCCCCGCCGACGCCCGCTACAGCGTTCGCCTCGATTCCTCACTGATCCGCGGCCCCGAGGGCTTCCTCGACGGCGAATTCAACGGCCTCGACGAAAACACCGGCGACGGCGCGGAGGGCGGAGATCTCGTCTTCTTCACCTCCCCCGCCGCTTCCCCGATCGCCCGCATCTCCACGATCTTCGGCGCCATCGACGTGCAGCTCTTCGCCGATCAGACGCCCATCAGCGTCGCCAACTTTCTGAACGTTGCCAACCTCGGTCGCTACGACTCCACCATCTTCCACCGCAGCGTCCCCGACTTCATCATCCAGGGCGGCGGCTTCGAAGCAGAGCCGCCCTTCGAGTCGATCGAGCGCGTCGATCCCATCCAGAACGAGCCGGGCATCCTCAACACCCGCGGCACGCTCGCCTACGCCAAGCTCGGCGGCCAGCCCAACAGCGCCACCACCGAGTTCTTCTTCAACGTGCAGGACAACCCGAATCTCGACACACAGAACGGCGGCTTCACCGTCTTCGGCGAGATCACCAGCGACGCCGGCCTCGCGATCATGGACATGATCAACGCCCTCGAGACCTTCGATGCGTCGTCGATCCGCTCCGCGCTGGGCGAGCTGCCCGTGCTCGATCCGGGCGCCATCGCCTCGCCGGGCGACGCCGACATGGAAGACGTCATTATCGTCGAGCGCGTCGCCGCGCTCATGGATATCGCCGCCATGCCGCCGGGTCAGCCCGCGGGTGAGTCCGTCACGATCCAGGGCGACGGCGCCGCCTTCCTCACCATCTTCGACATCGCCGGCGCCGGACTCACCCAGATCGACGAGATGATGACCGTCCGCTTCGCCGATCGCGGCGACCGTGTCTCGCGCGTCATCCTCGAGCCCGGCTTCCCCGAAGGCGCCGGCATCGCCATCGGCGGCGCCGAGAGCGTCGGCGACATTCGCGACAAGCGCCGCGACTCGGGCGATCTCGCCTTCATCGTCTCCAACGCCGGCATCAACAACATCCGGATCAACGGCGCCATCGCCGGCGCCGATCTCAACGGCGCCATCGTCGCCGGCATGCAGCTCGCCACCGACATCGACAACGACGGCTCCAATCAGGACCTCACCGCCGTTTTCACCGATGGCGGAAGCGTCAGATCCATCCGCGCCGATTCGCTCGTCGGAGACATCGTCATCGACGGCGGACTCAAGGATCTCCGCGTCAACTCCGACATCCGCGATCTCGACATCGTCCTCGGCGGCGGTGGCGACGCGACCCGATTCCGATTCGCCGGCCTCACCGACGTCAGCATCCGCAGCGAATCGCCCATCAACAAACTGATCGCTGAGCAGTGGCTCGATCGCGACGAGACCCCCGATCGCCTCGCCGCCTCCTCTATGCGAGTCCTCAAGACCCAGGGCGACTTCGAGGCCGACCTCATGCTCTCGGAGGCTGAGCAGTTCACTCCCATCCTTCGGGTCGCCCGAATCGGCGGCGATCTCCGCAACGCCCGTCTCGACGCCGCCGGCGACGTGCGCAATGTCGTCGTCCGCGGCGACCTCCACAACGTGAGCGCCGTGATCGATGGCGAGCTCAAAAAGTTCCGCGCCGGATCCCTCCAGAACGTCGATCTCATGATCACCGGCGCCGTCAACCGCATCATCGTCGACGAGTGGTTCGGGGGCGAACTCGTCGCCGACACGCTCAAGACGCTCGTGACGCGCGGAGGCGACACCAACGGAGACCTCGCCGCCGACATCACGCTGAACAACAACGTCCAGGACGCCATCGCGGCCAACAAGATCCGCGTCCGCGGCGATGTCTTCCTCTCGGATGTGCAGGTCCTCGAAGGCGCCGTCCGCACCATCAAGATCCAGGGCGATCTCATCGACTCCAGCTTCGACATCCGACGCGCGATCCAGACCTTCAAAGCCGGGGACGTCCGCAACTCCGAGATCGACGCCGGAGTCGAGCTGGTGAGGCTCATCGTCGGCGAGTGGGAGGGCGGCGCCCTGACCGCCGGCATTGGGCAGAAGATCGTCCGCATCGACGGCGATGCGCGCAATCTCGATCTCACCATCGGACAGGCCAACCGCGTCGACGTCCGCGGCGACATCGACGCTTCCCTCTTCCGTTTCAACGGTCAGCTCCAGTCCGCCGAGCAGACCAACATCCGCCGCCTGAACGTCAACGGCGAGATCATCGGATCCGACATCGTCGCCCGCTTCTTTATCACCAATCTGAATGCCGAAGGACTGCGCTTCTCCTCCGTCGTCGCCGGCGCCATGGGCGGCTTCGAAGGCGGCGGCTTCCCCGACAACCCGCCCGCCTCCATCGACAACTTCGGAACCATCGTCAACATGCGCATCGATCCTCCCGGACGCGATGAGGGGCCCAACGTCGTCGATTCCTTCGTGGTCGCGGCCGGTCTGCTGGACGTGCAGCTCGGCGAGATCGAACCGGAGAACTTTGGCGCCACCTTCGGCGTCGCCGCCGCCTTCATCGATCGCCTCGACTTCTTCATGAACGGCCAGCGCGAGTTCTTCTCCACCGAGCCGTGGTTCGGCATCGAGGTCGAGAATCCAACCCCCATCGGCGATTTCGAGATCCGCGAGGGCTTCGTCTCGCCAGGGGAAGAGCCCATCGTCTAAAGCATCCGCGCCTCTCCGAGCCGTCTCTCCCTCGCTACGGAACCAGTTCGCGCCGCGCCAACTCTCCCCCCCTACAGGTAGGGCGGGCGTCCCTGCCCGCCCATCTCCGACTCCTCCCCAACCGCTCCCGCCGGCCACGCAGCCCCGCCGCGACCGGTGTCACGCGCGAACTCCAAATCCCGACCACGCGCCCCTCGATCCCACCGGGGCGACGCGGTTACACTCTGACATCGCTCGGGGCGCCCGGGCCCGCACGTGCGGCCCTGGCTGAGAAGCACCCGTTGAACCTGACCCGGTTCGGACCGGCGGAGGGAAGCGACCATGCCGACAGGCATCCCGCCTCACATGCCGCTCGAGCCGAACACCCGCGCGCCGCGCGACACGCCATCCCTGCGCGCCGCGCGAGCCTGACCTCGCGCTGGAGCGATCCCCCGAGCGACGACGACGCACCCCGATACGAAAGCAGCAGCCATGACCACCGCCCACACCAACGGCGCCACGACCCCTCCCGAGAGCCCCACCCTCGATCCCCGCTTCAACGCCCCCATCCCCAGCGGACACAACCCCGCCTCGCGCGCCGAAGGCACGTCGCCCGGCTCCTTCGCGCTGAGGCCCGACATCGGCGGGCCCCGCATGTTCGCCTCGCCCGACACGCCAGGAATGCCCGCGCCCAGCGACAAGACCGCCTGGGACTTCCTCCCCGACGGCTGGACGCACGAAATCCTGCCATCCACGCATTGCGCGCAGGCGACGCTGCGCGACTATCGCCCGGGCGCCGATGAGATCATCTTCCAGGATGCGCGCGGAAACATCCGGCGCGTCACCTGCCCATCAGACTTCCGCCCCATCACGCAGCTCGAGTCCGCGCGCCTCGGAATCGTCACCCCCGAGATGAAGCGCGTCGCCGAGCGCGAAGAGCATCTCTCTCCCGAGCAGGTGCGCGACGAGGTCGCCGCGGGCCGCCTGATCATCCCTGCCAACAAGACCCACCTCACCTACAACCTCGACCCGATGTGCATCGGCCGCGCCAGCAAGACCAAGATCAACGCCAACATGGGCGCCTCCCCCGTCTCCTCCGGAACCGATGAAGAGCTCGAGAAGCTCCGCTGGGCCGAGCGATGGGGCGCCGACACCGTCATGGATCTCTCCACAGGCGGCGATCTCGACGCCTGCCGCGAGGCCATCATCCAGCATTCCAACGTCCCCATCGGGACCGTCCCCATCTACTCGATGATCATCGGCCGCAAACTGGAAGACCTCGACGAGCAAGCCATCCTCGAAACGCTCGAGCGCCAGGCACGCCAGGGCGTCGACTACTTCACCATCCACGCCGGCGTGCGCAAGGCGCATCTGCCCGACGTCAAGGACCGCCTCATCGGCATCGTCTCACGAGGCGGCTCGCTGCTCGCCAAGTGGATGCTCGTCCACGATCGCGAGAATCCGATGTACGACCTCTGGGACGACATCTGCGACCTCATGCGCGAGCACGACGTCTCCTTCTCCATCGGCGACGGCCTCCGCCCCGGCGGCCTCGCCGATGCCACCGACAACGCCCAGCTCGCCGAACTGGAAACCATCGGCGAACTCACCGAGCGCGCCTGGCGCCGCGGCGTGCAGGTCATGGTCGAAGGCCCCGGCCACGTCCCCTTCGATCAGGTCGAATACAACATGAAGCTCCAGCGCCGCCTCTGCCACGGCGCCCCCTTCTACGTCCTGGGCCCACTCGTCACCGACATGTTCCCGGGATACGACCACATCACCTCCTGCATCGGCGCCACCGCCGCCGCCTACCACGGCGCCGCCATGCTCTGCTACGTCACCCCCAAGGAGCACCTGGGCC
>CAYVIJ010000033.1:0-25084 GCA_964451515.1 uncultured Phycisphaeraceae bacterium
TGACCACGTTCGTGCCGATGATGTCGGAGGGCATCAGGTCGGGCGTGAACTGGATGCGGCTGAAGGGCAGTTGCAAGCTCTGCGCCAGCGTGCGCACGAGCATGGTCTTGCCCAGCCCGGGCACGCCCTCGAGCAGGACGTTGCCGCCCGCGAAGAGCGTCTCCAAAACGCCGCGCACGATCGGCTCGTGCCCGACGATGACCTTCCCGATCTCCGCGAGCAGACCGTCGAACGTGCGCTTGAAGGACTCGCACTGCTGCCGCACTTCGTCGGCGCTGACCATGTCTTCGTTGATCGCCATCGCTGCTCCTTCGGCGCCTTGGCGCCCGAACTACTGCTCGTCATTCTCCTGACCCATGCCCTCGCGCGCTCGGCGCTTCGCCTTGAGCAGGCGCGAGATGCCCTCGCCGTCCTCGTCTTCGTCCGTTGTCTGCTTCGCGGCGGTCGCGACGCCGGCGCGCTGCGGCTCCTGATTTGGCGCGGCCCGCTCGGCCGGAGCGCGTCGGGGCGCAGGCGTCTCGCTGGCGTCGATCGAATACGTCGGCTCGCTCGCGGGCGTCTCCCGCTTCGCCGCGACGCCGCTGCGCTCGGCCATGCTCTGCCGCGTGCGCGAGCGCGCCTCGCGCAGGACGTCGAGGCGCGCGCCCGCCTCCTGTTTCTGACGCGACGCCGCGCGCCGCAGCGCCGCCACGCCCGCGAAGACGTCCAAACGGACGCGGCGCACCGCGACGTCCAGCAGGAAGATTCCAACGGCGCCCAGCGCCGCCGCCAGCCAGATGGAAGTCCGCGAGATCGGCGCGACGAG
This sequence comes from uncultured Phycisphaeraceae bacterium, assembly GCA_964451515.1. Taxonomy (GTDB): domain Bacteria; phylum Planctomycetota; class Phycisphaerae; order Phycisphaerales; family UBA1924; genus CAYVIJ01. The sequence continues at coordinate 806 of CAYVIJ010000033.1, forward strand.
CCCCTCCCGGCTGAAAAGGTTCGCCTGCGCGGGATCGACCGGCAGCACGCGCCCGCCGGTCAGTTCGGCCACCTGGAGCAGCAGGGCCCGGTTGTCGCGTAGGGCGCGGTGCTCCTCCGAGAAGGCGCGCGTGATGGCCGCCTGCGCGACGCCGCGCTCGATGGCGCCCTCGCGCCTGCGCTCGGACTGAACGGTGACGATGTGCACTCCCGCCTCGGCGGTCTCCAGCGTCGCCTCGTAGCGGCCGGCGCCGGTCTGGCGGAGGTCAACGCGGGCGCTCTCGAGCCCCGGGCGCGTCACCCGCGCGGCCAGCGTCGCGAAATTGAGCGGGTCGCCATGCTCGTCAAAGGCGCGCACGACGAGGCGCGTGCGCTCGCCCTCGCGGCGCGCCTCGATGTCGAGGTTCGCCGAGCCGCTCGGGCGCATCGCCCAGCGCAGATGCTGCTCCCAGAAGGCGGGCGCCTGTTCCCAGGAAACCCACCCGCCCGACCAGCGCGGCGACGCGTCCGACGTGAAGGCCACGACACGCCCCAGCCCATGCTGCCACATCGCCAGCAGCGGATCCCCCTCGGGCGTGCGCATCGTCACCTGCGAGAGCCCGCCGCGATCGGCGGTGACGATGTAGCCGGAGACGGAGGGCAGAGCCGGGCCGATCCCGCGGAGCGGCGGCGCGCCGGCGTCGACCATCGAGGGCGTGAATGGATCGCCCTCCCAGATGAGGGCGCGCCGGATGGTCTGCGCCTCGCGGATGAATATCTGCGGCAGCGACGCGAGCCCGCCGCGATTCTGCACGGGATGCCAGCGCCCGCCGGAGCGGATGGCGAGCTCCTGCATGAGCGGATCGTTGGTCGCGTCGCCGATGGAGACCGTGGAAACGGTGATGCCGTCCTCTTCGAGGCGCTCGAAGAGGCCCGGCCGCGCGCCGCCGCCGGTCTGCCCGTCGGAGAGGACGATGATGTGCTTGGCGCCGGCGTCGACCTTGCTGAGCTCCGCGCGCGCAAACTCGAGCGCGGGGAACATGTTGGTGCCGCCGCCCGGGCCGGTCGAGCGGATCTGTCGGGCGATGGCGCCCTTCTGATCGTTTTCGCGCATGGGGACCACGACGCGAAACGAGGAGTCGAAGACGACGACCATGACGAGATCGAGCCGGCTCAGCGCCTCGATGCCCGCGACCGCCGCCTCGTTGGCGATCTGCATCTGCGTCAGCCCCGTGCCCCGCACGGGCGAGGCCATGGAGCCGGAGGAGTCGATGACGATGGCGAGCGCGCCCTTCGGCAGATGTCGCTTCTGCGGCGGATCGAGCTCGACGGGAAAGGCGTCGGCCAGCGGCGAGCCGATCCAGCCGCCGGCGCCGTAGGACTTCGGCCCGCCGACGATCACCAGCCCGCCGCCAAGATCGTGCACATACGCCAGCAACTCCTCCTGCTGCTTGCGGCTGAAGGTGTAGGCGGAGACATCGATGAGCGCGACCGCGTCGTAGCCGCCGAGCTCCGTGAGTGATTCGAAGCCGCCCGCCGCCGGGCGTGTCTCGAGCTCGACGCCGGCGCGCTCCAGCAGGCTCAGGAGGGGTTCGGCGCGGGCTTCGGGGCCGACGAGAGCGAGCACGCGCCCCCCGCCGCGGACGAATGTCACGCTCGAGGCGCTGTTGTTCTCCGCGATGGCGTCGGCGTTGGCGTCGGCGGGTGTGAAAGTCGCCTCGAATCGTTGTGTGGAGGCGCTGGAGAGGGTGACGGGGATTGTCAGCGCGTTGGTTCCCTCGTCGAGCTCGACGAGAATCGAGACGCCCGAAGTCTCGGGATCAAGGTCGATGGGCTCGCCGCTCTCCAGAAGCGTGAGGCGTCCTCGGGTGGCGCGGGTCGCGGTCAGAATGAAGCGGAGGTTGACGGTCTCGCCCGCGCGCGCCGCCGCCGGCGCCGCCAGGCGCTCGAAGATGACCTCGCGCTCGATCTCGAAGGGGACGGGGATGACGTCGATGGGCACGCCGCCCGCCGCCGCCGATCGCGCGGCCGAGAGCAAACTACCGGAGGTCTCGTTGCCGTCGGTGGCGAGGATGAGGCGCCCCGCCGCGTCCTCGGGCGTAATCGCCATCGCGAGGCGCACTGCGGAGGCGAGGTCCGTCCCGCGCTCGGAGCCGACGTAGCCGAGCTCGAGCTGTCGAACCAGGGGAGAGGGAAGCGTCTGGACGTAGGGCTCCTCCGCCGCCGTGACGAGCCCGAGGCGCTGCGAGGCGTCTGCGTCCTCGGCGGCGGTCTGAATGTAGGAGGCGAGGCGCTCGAGAGCGTCGGGCGGCATGGAGCGGCTGGCGTCGGCGATGACAACGGCCGCGACGTCATCGCTCTCGCGCCGGAGATGCGGATCCGCGAGCGCGGCGCAGAGGGCGAGAAGCGTCAGCGCGCGCACGGCGAGGGCGAGTCGGCGTCCTGTCTTGCCGAGTCCGGAGAGGCTGCGGCGCGCGATCCACCACGCGAGACCGATGAGCGGGAGCGCTGCGAGCAGCCACAGCGGCGCGTCGAACTCGATGGGGCCGAGGATCATGAGCGCTTCCCGTCGGCCCACGAGCGCCGTCGTGCTCGGGGCGCGCGATCATTCACTCGGGCCGTCCCCGCTCTCCTTCTCCTCCCCTTCGCGCTGTTCCTGGGTCGCCTTTCGCTGAAGCGTGCCGAAGTAGCGCTTCACGGCCTCGCGCCGCTCGCGGGGGATGCGCTGGTTCTCAATCGCCTCCGCGGCGCTCTGCTCGCCCGACTCAACGACCTCCGCGAACTGCGCGCGCGACTCGCCGCGGACCTGCGAACCCTGCACGAGGCGCGTCGCAATGATGGGCCCGCCCTGCTGCTTCGATCTGGACTTCTGCTTTTCGGTGTGGACGGGCGACGCCTCGGGATCGACCTGATTCCAGGCCGTGCCCACGCCCGCGTTGATCCCGCCCTGCCCGCCGCCCGAGCCGTTCATCGCCCACTGCTGGAACGCCTGCGCGCCGCTGAGCTGCGGATTCTGCCCGAGGGCTTCAAGCTGCTGGTTGAGTTGGCCCTGGGCCGCCTGCATGGCGGAAAGCTCGCTTTGCATTCCCTCCATCCCGCCGAGGCAGTTGGAGCACACGCGCAGCGCATCGGCGCGGTTCATCGAGTCCTGCATGCTCTGCGCGGCGGTTTGCAGCGACTGCGAGAGCGCGTCGATCATCTCCTGCGACTGCTGCGCCGCCTGCGCCTGCTGCATCATCTGCCGGATCTGGTCCTGCGAGAGCCCCTGCACCTGCTCGAGCGCCTGCTGGAGCGCCTCGGGGTCGTTCGCCAGCGCCGGATCGAGCCCGAGTTCTGCGAGCTGGTCCTGCAACGCCTGATTCCTCTTCTCGAGCTCGGCGAGCTGCTTCGCGAGATCCTCCATTTGCTCCCTGGCCTGCTCGCGCTGCTCCTCGCTCAGTTCGCCCGAATTCAGCTTGTCGGCGAGAGTCTCCATCTCCTTGCGCGCGCCTTCGAAGTCCCCTGCCTGGAGCTTTTTCGCCATCTCATCGAGCGGCCCCTCGCCCGGGCGGCGCAGGCGCTTCATCGACTCCTCGAGCGACTTCGCGGCCAGGGCCTTCTCGCCCTGCTGGAGGGATTCGAGCCGATCCTTCAGCGTCGTCAGGCGCTTGATGGCCTCGCGCTTCGCTTCCTCGGCCGTCTTCGGCTTGGGCGTGTCCGTCAGCTGCTCCTTGAGTTCGGGCGCGTCGATCGCATCGAGGAGCGCCTCGAGCTCCTCCTCCTGCTTGGCGAGCTCGACCTGCACGGCGCGCAGCTCCTCGCCCTTCGCCGCCTCCTGCTCCGCCTCGGCGCGCACGCCGAAGAGATCCACCTGCGGCATGAAGAGCCACATTGCGCCGAGCAGCGCCGTCGCGATCAGCGGCGCGGGCCAGAGACGCGGCGCGCGGATGGGAACAGCCTGCGCGCTCTTGATCTTCGTCGCCGCGTCGCGCGCCCAGAGACGGGCGCGCTCGCTCCAACCATCCGGCTGGCTCGAGAAGGCAAGCGCCGTGCTGAGCGCGTCGCGCGTGCCGGCGCGCTCGTCGAGGAGTCGCGCGACGGTCATTGCGTCGGGGCGGCGGATGATGGTCCAAAGGATGGCCGCGAGCAGCGCGACGGCGAGGGATGTCCACAGGGCCGCCAACCAATTGATCGACCCGCCCAGCAGGCGCTCGCCAAGCAGCGCGAAGCCGAGCGCGATGGCCGCGAGCGTGAGGCAGATGACCGAGGCCCGGAGCAGCCGCATCACCGCCAGCCGCAGCGCCGCTCGCCGGATCGCCCTGTGGATCTCGCGCACGGGGAGGACTCCTTGCCCGGACGCCCCGCCGGGGCCCGGGAGATAGTACGGAGGCCGAGGCGGGAGGTTTCCCGCGGGCAGGATTCCGACGTCCAGCTCGTCGCAGCGTTCCGTGACTGGCCGATCAGGCCCCGGCGCCGGGCTCCGTGACGGACTGCGGATCCCGACCCTCCTCGATCGCCCGGATCTTCTCGACCCTTCTCGCGTGCCGTCCGCCCTCGAACTCGGTGGCCAGCCAGCGGTCGGCGACCTTCTCGATGAGCCGCTGGCCCAGCAGATCGGCGGAGAGGCAGAGGACGTTGGCGTCGTTGTGGGCCCGGCTCATCTCGGCGGTGAGCTCGTCGGAGGCGAGGGCGGCGCGGATGCCGTCGACCTTGTTCGCGGCCATGCACATGCCGATGCCGGAGCCGCAGAGCAGGAGCCCGCGGTCGGCCTGGCCCGAGGCGACGGCCTTGGCGACGAGATACGCCCTGTCGGGATAATCGCAGGAGCGGCCGCAGGGCTCGCCGCGGACGATGACTTCGTGTCCCGCCTTCTTCAGATGTTCGACGAGGCGGTCCAGGGACTCGGTCCCGCGATGGTCGGCTCCGATGGCGATGCGCATCTCAGGCCTCCAAAGTCTCCCGCAGGCGCTGCTCGACCAGCTCGCGCAGGCGGCGGGCCGTTTCATCGTAGATCGATTGAGGACCGCCGATGGGGTCGGGGACGTCGCGAGCCTCAGGATCGAGCGGAAATATCTTGCCCGCAGCCGATTCATCGATCGCCCGCACGGCGTCGACGTGCGAGCGCGTCATGCCGAAGATGAGGTCGGCGCCGCGGATCATCTCCGCTGTCAATTGGACCGAACGATGGCGGGGCGCCTCGACGCCCAGCCTCCGGAGAGACTCGACCGCCTCCTCCGTCGTGGGCGCTCCCTCCCCCGCTCCGACCCCCGCTGAGAAGACCCGCACGCGCTCCGCCCAATGCTCATGGGAGCGCAGCAGATCCAGGGCGATCGCCTCCGCCATCGGGCTCCGGCAGGTGTTGCCCGTGCAGACGAAGAGGATCGTGCGTGTCTTGGTGGGAGTCTCCAACACCGGCCTCCGCTCCACGAGCCCCGATTCGATGGAAGTGTATCGGCGCGGGGGGCAGGCGAACGAGGACCCGGGCGGGCGGACGCGTGGGCGCGCCCTTTCGCGCTTGCGGTCCCGCCGTCGGGGCGGGTACATTCTTTCGGCGCTCTCCCAGGGGATGCGCCGTACCCACACGAGGCCGCGAGTGGAATTCCTCGATTACTCACAGACGATTCAGCAACTGAGCGAGCTCGGCGTCCGGGAGCGGGAAGACGGCGAGCGCCGGCGGTTCTTCATCGAGCAGACGGGTCAGGTGGCCCCGAGTCCCCAGCGGATTCTCGTGGGCGACGCGTCTCGCATCGCGTCGGACACCAGTGCGGAGCGCCGGGTGGAGACGGACCCATCGAAGCTTCCTGAGATCATGGAGGCGCTGATCGGGCGCGTGCACCTCCAGGAGGTCGTGCTCGTTCCCGTCCACTCATGGAAAAAGGTGCTGGACATCGCTCTCTTCAGCCTGGGATCGAGCGAGCTGTGGCAGGAGATCGATGCGGAGGCGTCGCTGCATCAATCCTCGCGGGATCCGCTTGCCGTCGAGCCCCGAGCCGCCGATCTGGTGACGGGGATGGCGAGAGCCCTCCAGGAGCACGCCGACTCGCCGGATGAGGACCTGACCATCATCTCCACCGGGGCGGCGCTGCTGTTCGAGTTCGGCCATGACGGGGTCCTGCGGATCTGGGCGCCCTCGGCGGTGATGGCGGATGAAATGATGGAGGCGATCCAGCAGGCGGTGTGATCCACGCTCCCGGACGCCCCGCCCCCGAGGCCCTACGATCGTCATCGAACGCGAGGCGGTGTGTTCACCCCGTGTCGACTGTTCGGAACACCCCCCGCCCCTTCCGCGAACCGTGATGCGGGCGGGCGCCTCCGCCAACGCGCCCCTCGTTCCAACGCCGCCAGAGCCGTTTTTCGGAGACGCCGATGCACAGGATCCCCCGCTCAGCCGATCGCCGACGCGCTTTTACGCTGGTCGAACTGCTTGTGGTGATCGTCATCATCGCGCTGCTCATCGGCATTCTCATTCCCGCCCTCGGCGCCGCCCGCAGCGCAGCCCGACGCGCCACGACGCTGAGCCTGATGCGCGACGTGATGACGGCGACCGACGCGTTCAAGATCGACACCAATCGCACGCCGGGGCTGTTCGCTCAGCGCGAGTTGGCGCGGGCCCAGAACGCATCCCGCGGGTTCACACCGATGGAGAACGCGCTGCTGGAGTTGGCGGGCGGCGTGCTCGACGACGACGACCCGCGCACCCCCTCGGACGACATCGAGAACTCCGTGATCGAGGTGGGGCCTTTCCTTCAAGGAAACAGCCGGAATGTCTTGGTCGACATCGACGCCCTTTCCGCCTCGGCGGGCGGCGGCTACCTGACTCTGGACACCAACACGCTCTTCCCGGTCCAGGGGCAGAACACGACGATCGATCAGTACCAGAATCAGCGGATCGTCAAGGGAATGCCGGATGTGGTGGATCCCTTCGGGCAGCCGCTGATGATGTGGGTGCGGGACGGGGGAGCGCCGGAGTCCATTCGCGCCGTCGAGGATTTCGTGCGCGACCGCTTCGGCGCCGCGGACGAGCGGGCGTCCTTCTACCTGACTTCGAACAAGGGCTATCGCGACGCGGGCGAGCGCGTCTCGATCGGGCCCATGGGCGAGGAGATGATCAATCAGTTTCGCGCCAGCTCCATCGGCGGCTCCGGCGCTGATGAGGAGCTGCTGGCGGCCAACCTGACGGCGCTGCTCGGGCATCCAACGCTCGTGAGCGAGATCAACCTCTCGCTGCCCTCGGCGCCCCGCGGCGAGATCGCTCTCATCTCCGCCGGTCCCAACCAGATCTACGCGGAGCGCGCGCGCTCCGGCGAGGAGCTGGACCAGCCGCCCGAGTTCGGCTACGGCCCGCAGAACCTCGTCCCCGAGGACAACCTGACGGGCGATGGCGGCGAGCCCGGATTCCCGATCGACGACCTGGACGACCTGATCACCTCCACCGGAGGCTGATCAGGCGAGCGGGCGCACGAATCTACGAAGGTCGATCGAACAGGCGCGCTCGGCGGCTCTGGGTGCGGGAAGACCGTTCTCAGCGCTTCCGCTGAGGACCGCGAGCGGGTACCCTGCGCCCATGATCACGAAACGACGCTCCGTGTTCCGGCTTGCGCGCTCGGCGCCGCTGGCCGGTCTCCTGTCCGCCCTTGTCATCGCCGCCGTGGCCCTCGCCCAGTCGGCGCCCATCAACGGCGTCCGGCAGGTCGATCCGCGCTGGCATGCGATCGTCGGCGCGACGCTGGTGTCGGCGCCCGGCGAGACAATCGAGAACGCCACGATCGTCTTCCGCGACGGCGTGATCGAGTCCGTCGCCCCAAACGCTCGCCCGCCCCGCGGCGCGCGTGTGTGGGACGCGCAGGGCCGCCACGTCTACGCGGGCTTCATCGATGCGCATGTGCCCGTCGAGGCGCCAAAGCCCGATCCCGATGACCCGGGCTCGCACTGGAACGAGAAGGTCACGCCCGAGCGCAGCGCCATCGACGGCGACGGACTCGACGAGAAGACGCGTGAGGCGCTTCGCAAGATGGGCTTCACCGCCGCGGCCATCGCGCCGAAGGACGGCGTCTTCCGCGGGCAGGTCGGCGTGGTGGCGCTGGACGAGCCCGCCCCGACTGGCGACGACATCGACAACACCGTCCTCGCGCCGACCGTCTTCCATGAGGTCGCCTTCGAGACGGCGGGCTTCCGCTCGCGCGGCTATCCATCGTCGCAAATGGGCGCCATCGCGCTCGTGCGCCAGACGCTCGCCGATGCGCAATGGCACATCGACGCCTTGAACGCCGCTCGCCGGAATCCCGCGGAGACAGAGCCCGTCACGCCCAGCGATGCGCTGCTCGCGCTCGGCGCCGGGGACTTCCCGCTGCTCTTCAACACCGACGATGATCTCGAAGTCCTCCGCGCCGACAAGATCGCCCGTGAGTTCGACCGCGAGGCGGCGATCGTCGGCAGCGGGACGGAGTTCCGCCGGCTCGATGCGATCCTCGAGGCGGGGCGCCCGGTCATCCTGCCGCTCGCCTTTCCCGAGAAGCCGAAGGTGGCGACGCGCTCCGATCTGGCGTCGGCCCAGCTCCGGACGCTCATGACCTGGGAGCAGGCGCCGACGAATCCGCGCCGCCTCGACGAGGCGGGGCTCACCGTCGCGCTCACCACCGACAAGCTCGAGAAGCGAGCGGACTTCCACAAGAACCTGCGCCTCGCCATCGAGCACGGCCTCCCCGAGGACCGCGCCCTCGCCATGCTCACGACCAACGCCGCGGAGGTCCTCGGGGTCGAGGACCGACTGGGCAAGGTCGAGCCCGGCATGCTGGCGAACCTGATCGTCGCGGATGGACCCATCTTCGAAAAGAAGTCGAAGATCCTCGACGTGTGGGTCAGCGGCGAGCGATTCCAGATCAACGAGTTGCCGCCGACTGAGTTCGAGGGCGAATGGACCGTCGAGTTCCCGGGCGAGCCCGACCGCAGCGGCGCGCTGAAGGTCGATGTCTCCGAGTCCGGACGCGTCTCTGTCACGCTTGAATCGGAGGACGAGGATCCGATCAAGGCGCGCTCCGTCGTCGTGCGCGAGTCACGCTTGAACTACGTCGTCGACATGCCGGAGGGCGGAACGCTCGTCTCCTCCGCGATCCTCGAGGGTGACACGCTGCACGGAACGATCACAACGCCCGACGGCGCCTCCTACGACTGGCTCGCGCGCCGCGTCGAGGCGGATGACGCGGAGAGCGATGATGAGAAGAAGAAGGAAGACGAGCCCTCGCGCCGCGCACAGGGCGTGCCCGATGAGCTGCCGACGCCATTCGGCGCGTACGGCCTGATGGAAGAGCCGGAGGCGGTCAACGCTGTCTTCACCGGCGCCACGATCTGGACCTCGGGCCCGGACGGCGTCATCGAGAATGGCGCGATCTGGGTGCGCAACGGCAAGATCGAGTGGGTCGGCCCCGCCTCGCGTCTGCCCGCGACGCCCGGCGCCCAGCGCGTGGACGTCGATGGCAAGCACATCTCGCCCGGGCTCATCGATTGCCACTCCCACACCGGCATCTCCGGCGGCGTCAACGAGGGCACGCAAGCGGTGACGTCCGAGGTGCGCATCTTCGATGTGATCAACCCCGATGACATCGACTGGTATCGCCAGCTCGCCGGCGGGCTGACCGCCGCCAACCAGCTCCACGGCTCGGCGAACCCGATCGGCGGCCAGAACTCCGTCGTCAAGATTCGCTGGGGCGCCGAGCATCCGGACGATTACCGCCTCGATGGCGCCTCCTCCGGCATCAAGTTCGCGCTGGGCGAAAACGTCAAGCAGTCGAACTGGGGCGGCCAGTTCACCAGCCGGTATCCGCAGACGCGGATGGGCGTCGAGACGATCATGCGCGACCGCTTCACCGCGGCGCGGGAATACGCCGAGCGGATGGAGGCGCACGAGGCTCTCCCGCCCGCCGAGCGGCGCGAGACGATGCCCGAGCGGCGCGATCTCGAGCTCGAAGCGCTGGCGGAGATCCTCGCGGGCGAGCGGCTGATCCACTGCCACTCCTACCGGCAGGACGAGATTCTCATGCTCTGCCGGGTCGCGGACGATTTCGACTTCACGATCGGCACGTTCCAGCACGTGCTGGAGGGTTACAAGGTGGCGGAGGCGATCCGCGAGCACTCGCTGGGCGGGTCGGCCTTCTCCGACTGGTGGGCCTACAAGTTCGAGGTGTACGACGCGATCCCGGAGAACGGCGCGATCATGCACGAGGCGGGCGTCGTGGTGTCGTTCAACTCCGACTCCGACGAGCTGGCCCGGCGCATGAACGCCGAGGCGGCGAAGGCCGTCAAGTATGGCGGGGTCGATCCCTCCGAGGCGCTGAAGTTCGTCACGCTGAACCCCGCGAAGCAGCTCCGGATCGACGATCGCGTCGGCTCGCTCGAGAAGGGCAAGGACGCGGACCTCGTCATCTGGTCCGGAAGCCCGCTCTCGAGCCTTTCTCGCTGCGAGGCCACCTACGTCGATGGGCGGGAGTACTTCTCGCTGGCGCGCGACGCCGAGCTGCGCGAGCGGACGCAGGCCGAGCGCAACCGCATCATCCAGAAGGTCCTCTCGCTGGATCGCCCCAAATCCGGCGACCTCGCCTCGACGGAGGGGCGGCAGGATGAGGTCGTCCCGGAGGACGCCGTTCCCGAGCAGAACCCCAAGCAGCCGCCCTCGGGCTCGATGATCGAGCGCATGCGCGCGGACGCGATGCGCGAGCACTACGTCGACCTGTGGCGCGCCGGCGTCGATCCCGACTCCGTCCGCTGCGGCGTCTGCGGCTGCGAGACCGGCGCCGCCCTGCTCATTCGCTGAGAGAGACAACCAACCACGCTGATTGCACGACGATTCACATAGAGACAGCCATGAAGAACACCATCCGCCTCTTCGCCATCGCCATCGCGACCGCCGCGCTGGCCATCCCCGCCGCAGCCCAGGACCTCACCCACAAAGCTCCGCCGCAGCGCGAGCCCATCGCCATCACCGGCGCGACGATTCATCCCGTCGCTTCGGAGACCATCGACACGGGCTGGATCCTCTTCGAGGACGGCCGCATCGTCGACATGGGCGAGGGCGTGCGCGGCTTCAACCGGCGCACGCGCGTCATCGACGCCGAAGGCATGCACGTCTACCCGGGCCTCTTCGGCGCCAACACCGTCACGGGCCTCGTCGAGATCAACGCCGTGCGCGCCACGCGCGACTTCGCGGAGACGGGCGACATCACCCCCGAGGTGCGCGCCGCGGTCGCGATCAACCCCGACTCCACGATCATTCCCGTCACGCGCGCCAACGGCGTGCTGACCGTCGGCGTCTTTCCCATGGGCGGCGCGGTTCCGGGGCGGGCCTCCGTCATCCGCATGGACGGCTGGACCTGGGAGGACATGGCCATCGACGACGCCGCCGGCCTCGTCGTGAACTGGCCCATCGTCAAGCCCATCGACGCGTGGTGGATGGACAAGTCCGATGCAGAGCAGATGAAGGAGGCGAAGGAGAACCTCCGCAAGATCGACGAGCTGTTCAACGCCGCGGAGGCGTACATGGCGGCGCGCGAGGCCGATTCCTCGATCCCCGTCGATCTGCGCTTCGAGGCGATGCGCCCCGTCCTCGAGGGCGAGGATCCCCTGCTGATCTCGGCGCAGGAGCTCGAGCAGATCGAGTCGGCCGTCTCCTGGGCGGCGGCGCGCGATCTCAGGACCGTCATCGTCGGCGGGCGCGACGCCGACCTGTGCACCGACCTGCTGCGCCGGCACGACGTCTCCGTCATCGTCACAGGCACGCACAAGCTCCCGCGCTCGCGCGACGCAGCCTACGACGATCCCTTCACCGCGCCGATCCGCCTCGAGCAGGCGGGCGTGACGTGGTGCCTCGCCTCCGGGGGCGGCCCCTTCGGAACCGCCCACGAGCGCAACCTCCCCTACAACGCCGCCACCGCCGTCGCCTACGGGCTCGATCATGACGCGGCCATCCGCTCCATCACGCTCGCTCCCGCCAGGATCTTCGGCGTGGACGACCAGGTCGGCTCGCTCGAGAAGGGCAAGGCCGCGACGCTCATCGTGACCACGGGCGATCCCCTCGAGATCACCACGCACGTCCGCCACGCCTTCGTCGACGGGCGCGAGATCGACCTCTCCAACAAGCAGACAGAGCTCGCGGAGAAGTACCGCGAGAAGTACAAGCAGCTCGGCCTGACGCCCTCCTCCTCCGCTGGAGGCGCGGGCGCCCCGGGCGGCGCCGGACGCGAGGATTGATCCCTACAGGCCCGCCTCCGGATTGAAGGGGGCGCCGCGATCCAGCATGACGCCGATCCTGCCGCGCAGACCGGCGCTGGCCTCGACGATCGCCGCGCCGATGATCGCCCCAGCGAGCATCGCCTCCGTCAGCAGCCCCGCCTGCCAGAGGGCGATCGCGGCGGCGCTTTGCATCGCGCCGACGCCGGCGTTGACCATCGCCGCCGAGCGCGTCCACGCCTCGGCGCGCATGGCGGCGGATCCCGCCGTCCACCAGCCCAGCCAGCCGCCCAGCCAGCGACCATCGGAGGAGAGCAGAGCCGCAATCAGCGCGGCGATCCAGAACGAGCCGCTTCCGCCAAGCGCGAAGGGATCAAGCGTCGCGACGCCCAGCGCGACCGCGCCGGGCAGCGCCACGCCGCTCTCGAGCCTCTGGATGATCCGCCGCACCCGCTTGCTTCCCCGGCGCGTGCGCGTGCCGATGAAACCGACGATCAGCGCCAGGGCCAGCCAGGGCGTGGCGCCGTCCTCCGAGAGCGCCGCCAGGGCCGCGACGCCGACCGCCATCGCCGTCGCGCCCGCGAGATCGATCCCCGGGCGGCGCGCGCCGCGGCCGACCAGACGTGAGCGCACGCTCAGGAAGGGCGAGCCGATTCCAAGCGCCGCTCCGAACGCGGCCGCCTCGCGCGCATCGGCGCCGAGCGTCCACATCGCCAGCAGACCCGCGGGAACGCCCGCGATCACCGTCGACCACAGCCCGGCGGAGAGCGGGCCGACGAGCCCCTCGCTCCCCATGGGTCGGCGACGATCGGAGAGGGCCGTGCGCACGCCGGCGGTGGCGCCCCACGCCGCCGCGAGCAGCAGCGCCGCCAGCCCGATCCGCGCTCGGCGCTCGGCGCGGACGGCGTCGAAGTCGTCTTCGAGGGGAGCGAGCTCGGCCTCGTGCTGCGTGCGCAGCTCATCGATCGCGACGTCCGTGACATCGACCGCCATCATCGCGCGCAGATCCGCCCGCTGACGGCGCTCGAGGGCCTCGAGCGCCTGCCGCTCCTCGACGCCGCCGATGAAGAGGCGCTCATACGCGTCCGGCGCGGCGCGGCCCGTGATTCCGCCCCCGAGGAGCAGGCCGCCTATGACGCCGCCGACCAGCCCCGCCGAAAGGGCGCCGCCCGGGAAGCCCGCCCAGCGCAGCAGCCAGGCCCAGAGCGCGCCCAGCGCCGTCGCCAGCGCCGCTGCGATCAGAACCACCTGCCACGCATCCAGCGACTGAACAAAGCCCATGACGCGAGTCTACGCCCATCCCCCCGCGCCCGTGCTACCCTCGGGGCGTGCTGTTCCCAGCGACCCACACACTCGCGGCGTGGCTGCACGATCTCGATCCCTTCGCCGTGCGCATCGCGGGCGACTTCGGCGTTCGCTGGTATGGGCTCGCCTACATCGCGGGCTTCGTGGCGGCGTGGTTTATCTGGCGCGCGCTCGCGCGGCGCGGGGCCTGCCTGCTGAAGCCAGAGCGGGTCAGCGACGCGATGGTCGGCGTCGTGCTGGGCGTGCTCATCGGCGGGCGGCTCGGGTACGTGCTCTTCTACCAGCCGTCGCTGCTCGTCGATTTCTCCTCGTCATTTCCGTTCTGGGGGCTGCTTGCGATCAATCAGGGCGGCATGGCGTCGCATGGCGGCATGCTGGGGCTGATCGCGGCGTCGCTCTGGATCGCGCGCGTGGAGAAGGTTCCCGCGCCGCACGTGCTGGATCTTCTGTGCCTTGTGGCGCCGATCGGCCTCTTCCTGGGGCGTGTGGCGAACTTCGTCAATGGCGAGCTGCTCGGGCGTGTCGTCGCGCCGCCGGGGGAGTCCGGTCCGTGGTGGTCCGTCCGCTTTCCGCAGGAGCTGCTCACGGACCACGCGCCGAAGCTGACCCTGGAGCAGCAGTCGAGGCTCCTCGACCTGTTGCAGCGCGTGGCGCCGAGCGAGACGGAGGCGGGGCTGGAGCCGGATGGCTCCCTGGCGCCGGCGATCAAGCGGCTCATCGCAGCGGTGCAGAACAACGTCCCGGGGATCCCGGAGGATCTGGCCCCGCTGCTGGCGTCGCGTCATCCCTCGCAGCTCTATCAGGCGCTGGCGGAGGGGCCCGTGCTCGGGGCGGCTCTGTGGCTGGTGTGGATGCGCCCGCGCAAGGCGGGGGTGATCAGCGCGGTCTTTCTCATCGTGTACGGCGCGCTGCGCGTCGTGACGGAGATCCCGCGCCTGCCGGACGATTATCTGGCCAATCCGCACATCCTGGGCCTGTCGCGCGGGCAGTTGCTTTCGATCCTGATGATCCTCGCGGGGGCGATCCTTCTGCCGATCCTGATGAAGCGCGCCGCGCCGCGCATCGGCGGCTGGCGCGGCGGCTCGTCCCGGGAGGCGTCGTTGCCTCAAGCGGACGCGGGCGCATAGAAAAGCCGCGAGCGTGGTCGCCCGCGGCCGGATCTGTCATGCGTGCGCGTGACCGAGCGCTGTTGGAGTCAGACAGCGGCGTGCTCATTCAGCGCGTCGACGAACTCCTGCTTCTTCGTGAGGCCGACGAACTTCTTCTGAACCTCGCCGTCCTTGAAGAGCAGCACGGTCGGAATCGCCGTGATGCCGAACTTCATGCTCGTCTCACGATTGGAGTCGGTGTCGAGCTTGCCGACCTTGACTTTGCCCTCGAACTCGCCCGCGAGCTCCTCGATGGTCGGGCTGAGCATCTTGCAGGGCATGCACCACTCCGCCCAGAAATCCACCAGCACCGGCTCAGACGATTGAAGCACCGTCTCCTCGAAGTTCTGATCGGTGATCTCGAACACCTTCTCGCTGGCCATGGTTGCCTCCGTTGATCTCGCCGGGCGCGGGGTATTCCGGACCCGTAGGAAACGATCCTACGCGACCCCCTCAGCGCCGGACAACCATCGTCATCGAACGATTGTTTCCCCGCGGATCGCGTCCGCAACGCGCAGCGCCTCAGCCTGTTCCTGCACGTCATGCGCGCGGAAAATCTGGACGCCCGCCAGCCGCTGGGCCACGCTGGCCGCGATCGAGCCCGCGACCCGCTGCGACGCGGACTCCACGCCGCTGATAAGTCCGATGAAGCTCTTGCGGCTCGCCGCCCCGATGACCGGGAATCCGAGCTCGACGAACCGCGCCGACCGGCGGATCAGATCGAAGTTCTGCTCCACCGTCTTGCCGAATCCCAGCCCCGGGTCGATGGCGATCGACGCCGCCCCGATCCCCGCCGCCAGCGCCTCGTCCGCCCGCTCCCGCAGGAACCCGCGCACCGCCTCCACCACCCCGATCGGTCCGTAGTCGGGGGGCTCGCGGTGGCGGTGCGAGTAGACATCCTCCCCGGGCCTCCGCAGGCGATGCATCAGGGCGATCCCGCAGCCCGCCCCCCGCACCAGCGGCAGCATCTCGGGGTCGTCTCGCCCCGCCGACTGGTCGTTGACGCCGTCCGCCCCCGCCTCCAGCGCCGCCGCCGCCACCGCCGCCCGCGTGGTGTCAACGGTGATGGCGGCGTCGAGCCCGCCCTCTTTCAGGGCGCGGCGGATCGACTCGATCGAAGGGCGGACGCGCCGGATCTGTTCGTCCGCGTTGACAGCCTTGGCGCCGGGCCTCGTCGATTCCCCGCCCACGTCCAGGATCGACGCGCCGGCGCGCACCATTTCGATCGCGGCGCCGCCCACCTGATCGGGCGAGGAGAAGCGTCCGCCGTCGCTGAAGCTGTCGGGTGTGACGTTGAGGATGCCCATCACCCGGGCGCGCTCGAGCCCGAGGGCGCGCCCGGCGCTGAGCTTCCAGATCGTCGCGGGCGGGGGGGACATCGGCGGAGTCTAAGCATCCGCGCCTCTCCCGGAGCGAACGCCCACTCCTGGCGGAAAGCCTCTCCGAGCCGTCGCTTCCCCCCTCTACCCCCTCTCCAGGTAGCGGCGGGCGTCCCTGCCCGCCCGTCTCCAACTCCTACTCATCTCCCCCCGGTGGGCACGGCGGCCCACCGCCACCGACTGTTGACCCTGCGGCGAATTGCGGAAGAAACAAAAAAGAGTCCCGAGGGCCCAATAGGCCCGCCGGGACTCTGGAAGAGAGAAGATCAGATGGGATTTGAGCGAACTCAGAAGGGAGCGCGCCCGCCCTGGCCGTTCCGCTGCTGCATGGCGTCCTGGGCCTGCTGAAGCGACTCGGCGAGCTCAGCGGCCGTCTTGATGACGGAGGAGGGAGCGTACCCGCTCATCCGAACGGCGCCGCCATCGGCGACGACAGCGTACCCGACAGGGGGCAGGTCCTGCGGGGGCTGCATCTGAATGGGCGCCATCATCTGGATGAAGGGCAGCATCTGCTGAAGCACCGGCGCGAGGTTGAAGTAGCCCTCGATCAGCCGATCCTCGGGAAGTTGCGCCGCCACCTGCTTCGTCGAGCCCTGCGTGACCAGCGAGTCGCCGTTGCGAGCGGCCGTCAGCGCCTGGGAGAGTAACTGCTTGTTCCGCGACATCGTCACGAACACGCCCTCGTCGGTCGTGGCGACGTACCCTCCCAGCCCAGACGGGCCGAAGAGCATGTTCGAGACCATCATCATCTGCTGCGCCTGCGGATTGTTCATGTTCAGCGCAAGCGACCAGCCATCGACCTGCACGCCGTCGATCACCTCCTCATTCTCGGTGAACGAGGGATTGACCGGCACGCCCTGCTGGGCCATCTGCTTCATCTGCTCGAGGGCTTGCTTCATCGAGTTGCGCACGGCGGCGGGCTCGTCTGCGGCGCTGTACATGACCATGTTCGCCATGAAGCCCGCCATCGGTCCGCCCGGGTTTGGATAGAGCGCCATGGCGAAGCCGCCGGACTGCATCGCCTGTCCGCCGAGCATGCCGCCGAACA
Organism: uncultured Phycisphaeraceae bacterium; assembly: GCA_964451515.1. Taxonomy (GTDB): domain Bacteria; phylum Planctomycetota; class Phycisphaerae; order Phycisphaerales; family UBA1924; genus CAYVIJ01. Next base: position 17,862 of record CAYVIJ010000033.1, read on the forward strand.
TGTTCATCCCCTCGCCGCCCTGCATCGCCTGCTGCCATTCCACGAGCTTCTTGACAAGGGGATGCGCGCCGTCTCCCGCGTAGGCGGCGATGAAGGGCTTGGCGGGCAGCTTCTTCAGCAGCGCGTCCGCCCGCCCGCGCCCCTCGAGCAGCTTGGCGGTCTCCGTGTTGGGCTTGAACTGCACAGCCGAGTCGATCTTCACGCCCAGCGCCTCGGCGTCGAAGCTCAGCGCCATCGACTGGCCGTCCTCCTGAAGGGACGAGAGCAGCGCCTCCATGGCCCGGTCCGCCGCCTGAGCCTGCTCGGCCTGCCCGCCCATCGCCGCCATCATCTGCATCTGCTGCTTGAGCTGGTTGATCGGCTCCTCGAGCAGGGGGGCGAGGGCTTCGACATTGCCCACCACGACGAGGTCGCCCGCGCCCGCGAGCTTCTGCCCCAGCGCGCCCAGACGATCACGGTGGACAGGCATATGTCCGCCCTCCGGCGCGAAGGCGGCGACCATCTCCTGGAGCGGGCTCACAATGGCGTAGCCGCCATCGAGCTTCCGCGCAAAGGCCGGATTGCCGTCGATGCTCAGCTCCGTGACGCCGCCGCCCGCCGCGCCGCCGAAGTTGCCCAGCAGCGCGTCATAATCCGACGTCGGCAGGATCGCCACGATCGGCGGCGGGCCCTGATCCAGGTCCCCCGGCATGAGGGCGATGGCCGCCGATCCGCTCATGCGCAGGCCGTCACGCAGACCCATGACCGCCATGAGCTGGGCGGGTGTCGGGACTTCGCCCCGTCCCGCCGCGGCCATCAGATCCGAGACGTCCTCATCCATCTCCTCGAGGCTCGATGTCGCCACCACCAGCAGCGCGTCGGGCGGGATGAGGTCCAGCGCCTCGGGCAATCCCGCGCGCGCCGGCGCCAACGCCGTCAGACACGCCGCCACAACCGCAGCCACACAACTTGTCACCTTCCGATGCATTACGACTCCTCGCGCCAATAGAGGTTCCTGTCGGCGTCATTTCGTCCGTCTTCGGGGCCGGGCCGGATCGCGACACACCATGCGCGCAACCCCCGGCGCCCTCTCTTATTCGGTCCCCACGCCTGCCCTTTTCATACCGATCCCGGATCGCGGGGAGGCATCGTACCAGCCCCATCGCCCGCACATTTTCCGGACCCAGCCCGCTGAAAAGCCCTTCGAGAGCCTTCCATAACCCCCAGTCGCCCCCCAACCGCCCTCGATCGCCCTTTCGGACCGCCCCGACGATCCCCCGCTGTGAATACCCTTGCCCGCCATGCAAGACCTCCTCGCCCGTCTCGTCAAGGGAGAGCGCCTCACCGAGCAGCAGGCCTTCGACGTCTTCGATCAGATTCTCGAGGGCGATTCCAATGAGGTCCAGATGGGCGCGATGCTGGCCCTCATCGCCGCCCGCGATCCGACGGTCGACGAGATCGTGGGGGCGGCCCGGGCGATGCGCGCCCGCGCTGAGAAGGTCGATGTCGAGCGCCATCTCGACGAGCCCGAGCCCGACGGGCGCCGGCGCGTCCTCCTCGACACCTGCGGCACCGGCGGCGCGCCGAAGACGTTCAACATCTCCACCGCCGCCGCCTTCGTCGCGGCCGCCGCAAAGGGACGGGCGCGCGTGCTCGTCGCCAAGCACGGCGGCAAGTCGCGCTCCGGACGCGGATCGGCGGACATCCTGCGCGCGCTGGGCGTGAACGTCGATGCGCCGCCCGAGGTCGAGGCGCGCTGCCTGGCCGAAGTGGGCGTGTGCTTCACGTTCGCGGTCAATCACCATCCCGCGATGCGCTACGCCGCGGGGCCGCGCCGCTCGCTGGGCTTTCCGACCATCTTCAACCTGCTGGGCCCCCTGACGAATCCCGCCGGAGCAAACCGGCAGCTCATGGGCGTCTACGCGGAGCGCTTCGTGGCGCCCGTGGGAGAGGCGCTGCGCCGTCTGGGCGCGGAGAACGCCTGGGTCGTCCACGGTCGCGACGGCATGGACGAGATCACCACGACCGCGACGACGAAAGTGGCGAACGTCGATCGCGACGGTGTGCGCATCGAGGAATACGACGCGCGCGAACTCGGCGTCGAGAAAGCGAGCCTCGAGGATCTCCAGCAAGCGGACACGCTCGAAGCAGCGGCGAATCTGTTCCGGCGCGTGCTCGAAGGCGAGCGGGGACCCGCCCGGGATGTTGTCCTGGTGAACGCGGCGGCGGCGCTGATGGTGGCCGGCGCGTGCGCCGACATGCCCGAGGGCTTCGCGCTCGCGAAGGAGGCGGTTGACGAAGGGCGCGCGAAGGCGGCGCTGGAGATGCTGGCGAAACTGTCGAACGAGAAGGCGTGATCCCTTCTCACAGCGCCACCGACTCCAGCCCCGTGATGCCCAGCGGCTCTTTCGTGTGAAACGGCTCCGCCGCCTCGGCGCCGATGCGCGAGCCGAAGTAGCGCGTCGCCCACTCGACCCAGTCGACCACCTTCCGATTCTTCTCCGGCAGCACGAACTGCGTGTGATACGCCACGATCGACGCGCGCTTCGTCTCCAAAAACCCGGAGACGTCGAGGCAGAACGTCGGGTCCGGAACCCAGCGCAGGTGCGTGCAGTAGTAGTAGAAGAGCCACTTGGGATACGTCGGCTCCCCGGGCAGATCGATCTTCGTCAGCTTGGCGTCGAAGCGCGCATCCTCGACGATGCGCGTCGTCGCGCGATGGTCGGGATGCGCGTCCTCCGGATACGGCGCGAAAACGATCTCCGCCTGATGCTCGCGGATGACGCCCGCGACCTTGTGGCGAGCCTCGATCGTGTGCTCGACGAATCGGTTGGGAAGATCAATGCAGCGCCGCTGGACGCCAAGGATCTCCGCCGCCTCCGCCGCCTCCTGCGCACGCGTCTCCGGATCGCCATGCGGCGTCGGCTCGCCGTTGGTCATATCGAGCAGCAGGACGTCGTGCCCCTGCTTCGCGAGCTTGGCGATGGAGGCGCCCATGCCGAGCTCCTGATCATCCGGATGGGGTCCGACGACGAGAATCCGCGCCATGTCTCACGCTCCTTCCGCTCGCTCGAGACGAGAGAGTACGCCCGACGCGAGCTCGTCGATCGTCCGCGACACCCGATCGACCTCTCCGGCGCGCATCTCCCGCCGAAGCCGCTCCCGCTCCGCCCACCAGATCGAAACGCTCGCCAGCGCTGCTCGCTCCTCCAGCATCCACACCCCGCGCCCGGGCGGCGCCGAGAGCGTCGCCACGACCCCCGGGGCGCCGGCGGTCCAGTCTCGGGCGCGCTCGAGAATCGTTGGCGCCAGACGCTGGATCAGAGCCGCCTCCGCGAAGTCATCCTCAAAGTCCGTCAGCAGGCGCGCCGCCTGCGTCCGCTCCTCGCGCTCGAGACGGGCCTCAACCTCCTCCGCCCGCTCGCGCGCGCGCGAGCCGAGGCGTCCGATGAGCCCCGGTGGAACCGCCCATCCGCCCCAAAGGCTCAGCCTTTCCTCGCTCCCCGTCCGCGATGCGACGCCTTCCGCAATGGCCAGCGCCCGGAGCGTTCGCACATCCAGCTCCAGACGCGCGAGCTCCTCGCGCGTCTCCTGTCCCCGTCCCCACGCCTCGAGAAAGGCCGCTCGGTCGCGCTCCAACACGCCCAGCGCGCCCCTTCCGGCGTCACGAACGCCTGCGACCAGAGCCTCGCCCTCGCCGCCGACCATCAGTTCCTCCCAGGCGCGCATGAAGGCGTCGATCGCTGCGGGCGCGTTCTCTTCTTTGTCCACTTCGTTCAGCATCGACTTGATCCGGGCGCCCGCTCGGCGCGCTCCGGGGGCGCCCTCCGCCTCGAGGCGCGGGGCGAGGGCGTGGGCCGCGATCAGACGGCGCGTCGACGTTGCGCGCCGCCGCGCGGCCGCGAGGGCCGTCGTCACGGCGGGGCTGTTGAGCGCGCCGTCGCCCGCGCTGATACGCAGGCTGGTTTCGAGGGATCGCATGTCCGCGTCGCTCATCTGCGCGTGCAGGCGGATCCAGCCCTGGCGCCGCCCCTCGCCCAGAGCGCTCGGGTCCGCACGGAGCTCGAGCCGATCGAGGATCGCTTCGACGGCGCGGCGCGCCGCGCGCGCCCGTCGCCGCCCCTCGGATTTCTCGTTCAGCATCCCCGGCGCAGCGCTCAGCAACTCCCGGGCGAGGCGCGGATGATGATCCGCCTCGATAAGCCCGGCGACGGCGCGCGCCAGGCGCATGACCTCCGCTGCGCGCGCCAGGGCCTCGAGGGCTCGCTGGCGCCCGCGATCTGCGGCGTAATCGATGAGGGCGGCGCGCGCGATCGTCAGCGACTCGGCGCGGAGAGAATCGGTCCGCTGTGTCCCCGGCGCGTCGAGGATCGCGCCGAGCGGACGCGCCAGCGCGCGCGCATGGCCAATCGCCTGAAGACGAAAGGCCCCGAGAGAGGCAGCGCGCCCCAGCGCTTCGAGAAAGGCGGAGACAACGGCGTCTGGCTCGCTCCAGAGCGCCTCGATCCCTCGTCGGAGCCGCTCGACGGACTCATCCGCCCCGGCCTCCGGAAAGAACCAGCCGGCTTGCAGCCCATGTTCGGCCTCCAGCGCCGCCGCGCGCAGCCCCGAGAGCTCGTCGCGCAGGAATCGGTCCAGCGCTTCCGCCTCCCTCGGCGCGCGCCCCTCGATGCCTTCGACGGCGGCGATAAAGGAGTCCAGCGCGCGCTCGTCGCCGCGCTCAGCGAGACGCGCGAAGAGCCGGTCCATCCCCTCGCGCCCCTCCGCCAGGCGCCACGCCGTCAGCCCGCCGATCTCCGAATCGGTCGCGACATCGAACAGCGCCAGTGTCAGCACGCGCCAGGCGACCGACGCCCGCTCGGCGCGCGAGAGATCATTATCGCCGATCGCGGACCGATTCAGCGCCGCCACCTGCCGCTCCAGGCGCAGGCGCGCTTCCTCGAAGACGCCGGGCAGCGCGCTCGACTGCCGGCTCACGGCTTCGTTCCCAGCAGAGCGTCGGGATACCGGATCCACTCGAGGCGCAGCCCCGTCGCCGGCAGCGTCGGGCCGGATTTGGCCCGCTCGCCGGTCTGGAGCGCTGCGCGAAGGTCGTCGATCGTGCGCCTGCCCCGCCCGATCTCCACGAGCGCGCCCGCCATGATGCGCACCATGTTGTAGAGAAAACCCGTCCCCGAGACGTCAATCGCCAGGCGCCGATCGTCGAGACGCGTCAAACCGCAGTTCAGCACCTCGCGCACCGTCGAGATCCGACCGTGCCCCGCGTTCGTGAAGGCGGCGAAGTCGTGCTCGCCGACGAGCGCGCCCGCCGCCTCGCGCATCGCCTCGAAGTCGAGCCGCGCGCGCACGGTGTGGACATAGCGTCGATCCCAGAGCGGTCGCGGCTCGTCCTCATCCGCCTGGAAGAGGGTGTACCGGTAGCCCTTGCTCACGCAGTCGGCGATGGGGTCGAACTCGTCCGCGACGATCTCGGCGCGCCGGACGAGGCAGTCCTTCGGCAGGCGCGCGTTGATCGCGACGGCGAGGCGCTCGTCCGCCGGCCCGCGCCGATCCGGGCTTGTCGTGAAGGCGGCGCACTGAGCGGCGGCGTGGACGCCCGAGTCGGTCCGGCTGGCGCCCATGAGCTCGACGGGCTCGCGGACCACCTCGCGCACCGCCCGCTGGAGGACCTCCTGGACGGTCCGGAGTTGCGGGCGGTCGCCCCCCGGGTCATCGCTCAGGCGCCCGGGATGGTCGGGCGCCGTCGCCGCTTGCCGCTGCCAGCCGAAGAAATCGGTCCCGTCGTAGGCGATGGTGAGGCGGTGACGCGGCATGGGAGACATTGTGCGCGCAGGGGCGCGGAGGTGTTCGCCGATTCATCGATGAGGCTGGAACCGGGCCCGCCGATCCGCCGAATACACGGGCGGCCGTGTCTTCCTCGCCTCCAGTCCTCGAGCTCCAGCGGGGGGATTCGAGGCGACGGAGACGGCCATTTCTCCGGTGTCGCGCCCACTCGCGTGGCGCCGGACGGTCACAAACCGGAGGACTCTCAGGCGCCCGCCGCTGCATGCCCGGGCGTGATCTTCTCCGCACTTCCGCTTCAGCCCGACCTCTTGCCGCGTAGAGGTCGGGCTGTTTTTTTGCTTGGCGCGCAGCTCAGTGCCCGAACAGGTTCGTCTCGGCGAACATGCCGGCGGACTCGAAGTGCTCCAGCGCCTCGTCGGTGGTCTTGAAGACCTTCGTCGCCGTCTCGGTGATAAAGGGCGAGGGGCTCTTCTTCGGCTTCCAGACCACATAGACCTCCTTCGTGTGCTCGAAGGCGTGCTGGAGCTCGCGCTCGACGCCCGAGGAGAGCCCCGGGACGCCGCCGGGAAGCTCGGGGATGTACGAGACGATCATGTCGGACTGATCGATGAGCTTGAAGTCGCGCATGTAGATCTGACCGTCGATGTCGCCCGCGATGTCGAGCACCTCGCGCACCTTGACGCGGAAGCCCTGCGGGGCTGCGGGCGAGGGATCGACTTCGAGGAAGTCGTCGCCCTCCTTCGCGGCGGCGATGGCGCGCTCGAGCAGCAGCTTCTCGTCGACGTCGCCCGGATCGAAGGCGATGAAGCGCTCAGCCAGCGCGGCGCGGAAGGCGTCGATCTCCGCAAGGATTTCCGGCATGTCGACGACATGGCTCATCGGGAAGGAGGGATAGACCTTCTTCATCTCAGGTCGGCACAGCAGGCGAAACATGGTTTGCTGGGTGTCCTGGAGCCGCCCGCGCGAGACGATGTAAAACTGGCCGTTCATGGCGCGGGCCAGGATCTCCGTGGCGAGGATCTCCTCCTCGCGCCAGACCATGCAGTCCTTGAGCGTCGCATCGACATCGTGATCGGTGTGGAGGCGATGGTGGACCGTCTCGATGTTGTCCACCAGGCAGATGAACATGTTGAATCCGACTCTTTGGATTTGATCGAAGTCGAACGCCTTGAAGAGCCCGTGCCGCCAGCGAAAAGTCGCATGGGTGTTGACGACGAGCCGCTGCGAATCGCGCGCCTCGGCGTAGATGTCCTTGAAGACGGCGCGGCGCAGCGCGTCGAGGCGCGAGAGCGGCAGATCAAGAATCCGCCCCGGGCGCACATCGGGCGCCTCCTGGTACATCATGTCGCCGACGTGGAAGAGATCGAGCGTCTCGCCCTGCTCGCCCGCGCGGGCGCGGACCGCCTCCAGATAGGGCTTCTTCTCCATGCCGACCTGACCGGTCACGATCGCCTTCATCG
>CAYVIJ010000034.1:0-24833 GCA_964451515.1 uncultured Phycisphaeraceae bacterium
CCCCCCGCCTCCCCCTCGCCCCCCTCGCCGCCAATCGCCGCCAGACGCTCGATCCGCGCGGCCGCGCTCTCATCCCACGCCTCCCACTGCGCACCCTCGATCCGCTCGAGCAGAACGAGCCTCCGGCGCGACGCATCGTCCATCGAGGGCGCAGGCTCCGCCCACGGCTCGCCGGGATCGGAGACGACCGTCTCCAGATACACCAGCTTCGTGTGCGCGCCCTCGCGCGCGCTGCGCGAAGGGCGTTCGATCACATACTCGGCGCGCACGAGCCCCCACGTTGAAAACAGCGCCGGCTCCTTTGTCAGAAACGAGAGCCGCTCCGCAGTCGCCCGCCAGACGGAGGGCGTCTCGCCGTCCGACTCAGGGTCCGGCGCCGGCGCCCAGCGCGCGCGCCACTGATCGTGCAGCAGCGCCTCAATGCGCACCAGCCGCATCGGCGCCTCGAAGCGCTCGGCGTCCTCCGTCATCGACGCCGCCTGCGCCCAGAGCGTGGCCGTCAGCGTCAGCAGCGACGCCAGAATCGTGATCGAGACCAGCAGCTCCAGCAGCGTGAAGCCCGTTCGGCGCGGCGCGAATGGACGCGGCGTCTCATTCATCGGCGCACCCGGATCGGCCTGATCGCCACCGCGCGAGCGCCCCCCCACTCCACCTCGTAGCGGCGGCAGCGGATGGTCTCGGCGTGCGCGAGTTTTTCCTCAGACTCCGCCTCCTCCGAATACAGCGGGTTGGGAAGGCGCACCTCCACCCGGCGCACAACGTAGGGCGATCCCAGATGAACGCCCTCCCACGCCAGCGTCCGCGGCCCGTCTTCGCCGCCCTCCTCCCGGGCGCCCGCGAGCAGCCCCGCGATGGCCATGTCGAGCAAGTCCTGCACGACGCGGTCGCTGCGGGCCGCCTGCTCCGCCTCGCGCGCCCCCGCGAGCGTCGCCGCGCGAAGCTGGAGCGTCGCCACGCCCACGCTCGCGAGGATGACCATCGCGACGATCGCCTCGAGCAGCGTCACGCCTCGGCGTTTGCGATGTCTCGGCGTCGAGCGAAGCATCAGTTGAGCGGCCGCTCCAGCATGTTGGAAAGACCCGTCAGAAACAGCGCGACCGCGGCGGAGGCTTCGTCCGAGCCGGCGTCGACCGTTCCCGCGATCTCGCGCAGGCTCGTCACGGCGTTGACCGGCTGCGGCGTCGCAGGCTGCGGCGTCGGCTCCGCAGGGGCGTCATCCTTCGGCTCGCGAGTGGCCTTTTCCGAATCGCGGGCGGGGAAGATGCGCGGCTGACGGAGCCGCTCCGCCCGGGCGATCGCCGCCGTGGCGGAGAACTCCTCGGGGAGCGACCCCTCGAACTCCACCAACGCGCGCTCCAACGCCTGCGCGCCGGCGAGGAATCGGCTGAGCTGCTCATGCGCCTGCTTCGGAGAGTTGACCACCGTCGGCGTCACGGTGAGCAAGTACTCCGTGCGATCCTTCGTGCGCTCGCGTCCCTGGAAGGCGAGGCCCAGCAGCGGGACATCCCCGAGCAGCGGAATCTTGCGGACGCTCCGGTCATCGCGCGACTCGATCACGCCCGCCAGCAGAAGCGTGTAGCCGTGCGGCACGGTCACCGTCGTGTTGAGGCTGCGCACCGTGAACGTCGGAGAGTCGATGCCCGAGGTCACGGTGTTCACCGCGTCGAGCACCTGCTGCTCGATGGTGAGCGTGACGTCGCCGTTCTCATTGATGCTCGGCTGGAAGTTCAGGATGATGCCTGTCTCGCGGTATTCGATCTCGTTCCGGATGCCCGTTGTGCCAGCCGTCTGTGTCTCGGAGTCGATCGCCGCGGTGATGACAGGCACATCGGCGCCGAACTGGAACTCCGCCTGCCCCTTGTCGCGCGCGAAGACCTTGGGCGTCTGGACGAGCGAGACCTCGGTCTTCTGCTGAAGGGCGTTGATCAGCGCGAAGCCGTCGGTTCCCACAAGAAACGCCGAGCCGGCTGGAGCCGCCACCTCGCTCAGCGCGCCGGTCAGCTCCAGGATGTTGTCGCCGAGCTCGCTTTGAAGGAAGTACTCGACCCCGAACTCAAGATTGTCGCTCAGCGTCACCTCGGCGATGATCGCCTGGATCTCGACCTGCTGGCGCGGCGTGTCCACGCGCGTCAGGAACGAGTGAATGTCCGCGAAGTCCGATGGCGTCGCCTTGATGACCAGCAGATCCTCCTCCGCCTGCGACACGAGGCGCACGCCCTCCTCCGCGGGATCGGCGCGGTTCTCCTCCAAACGCTCCTGGAAAGTGTCCTGGAGCAGGCGGAGAATCGCCGAGGGCTCCATGTGCTGGATGCGATAGAGGAAGAGGCCGCGCCCGGAATGGCCGGGCGGCTGATCGACCTGGCGCACCCAGTTCTCCGCGAGCCGCTGGAGCGTGGCGTCGCGCGAGACGACCATCACGCGGCTCAGATGCGGCACGGGCACGAAGTTCATCAGCGCCTGATTGCCGGCGCTGACGTTCGCCGCCCGCGCGATGGCGCCCAGGACTGAGACGGCCTCCGACGCGGGCATGTGTGAGAGCTGATACGTCCAGAGATGCACGCCCTCGAAGGCGGGTCGATCGATCGCCTCCAGAACCGATGCGAGCCGGTTGAGTTGCGACATCCGATCGACGAGCACCAGAACCGAGCCCGCCACAACCACCTTGCCCCCCTCGCTCATCAGATCCGAGCAGGCCTTGGCCGCCACATCCGGCGAGACGTTGTGCACATGGAACGCCCGCAGGGCGACCTGATCCGATCCGATCGCCGAGCGCGCGGACATGATCGGCGTCTCGGAGAGGCGAGCCATCTCCGCGGCGGGACTGACGAACAGAACGCCATCCGCGCGCTCGCTGATGTTCCACCCGTGGAGAGCCGCGAGGGTGTCGAGCAGATCGCGGATGTCCTGGTCGGACATCTCGAGATCCAGCTCGAGCGTGACGGTCTGGTTGCCGCGGTTGAGTTGGGGATCGATGACGTAGGAGCCGCCCAGCGCGTCATCGACGAGGATCTTGAGCACGTCGGGCAGCGCCATGTCCCGCGCCGAGAGAGTGACGCGGCGTTTCTCGCCGGCGTCCTGCTCGAGGACGGCGGGGGCGACCCGCCGCTCATCGGGACCGTCGCCCCGCAGCGTCTGCCGCTCGAGAAGGATGCCGGAGGTGACCGGATCCATGGGCCCGCCCGCCCGCTCCAGCGTCTCGACCATGGGGCGGTATTCGCGGTCCATCTTCGCCGCGGGCGCCCGGAGCGAGTCCGCCCGTCCGAAGTCGGCGTCCGATCCGGATTGGCACGCGCACAGCGCGGCGCCGACGGCGAGGGAGAGAAAGGCGATGGCGACGCGGGATCTGCTCATATGGACGCCTCCCGAAGATCCGTTGCGGCGCGCGCTCACTGCGCGCCCATGGCGTTTATCGTCAGCATGCCGCTGACAAGGCTATAGACAACCCAGCCGACCACCCCCGCCAGCAAGAGGATGATGCCCGGCTCCAGGAAGGTCAGCAGGCGGGAGGTCAACTCCTCCTGCTTCTCGAGGCACAGCTCGGACGCGTGGCGGAGCCCCCCCGCCAGATCCCCACTCTGCACGCCCACCCGCACCAGCGCCGCCACCATCGGCGGCATCACACGCTCCTCCTCCAGCGCCCGCCCCACGTCGTCGCCCTCGCGAACCCGCTTCCGGGCTGCGGCGAGACGATCCCGGATCGGGTCGAGCGACACCGCCTGCTCCGCCTGCTCGAGCCCCACCAGCAGATCCCCCCCGCCTTCCAGGATCGTCGCCAGCGTCTCCGCCACGACGCCCCCCTGGGCGTGCCAGACGAGCTGCCGCACCACCGGCAGCCGCAACCCCCACTCCTGCGCTGTTCGTCGAAGCGCGGGCAGACGCGAAAAAGGGCGCGACAGGGCGAAGACCACCCCGCCGATGAGCAGCAGCGGCGCGATCCAAATGAGCCATTCCGCCGCCGCCAGCGTCGCCCGCGTGCTCATCGGAAGCTCGGCGCCGGCGCTTTGCAGCGTCTCCGCGAACCGCGGCAGCACGAAGGAGGCCAGAAACCACACCGCCAGCGCCGCGACGACGAGGAGAATCGCCGGGTAGGTGAGGCGCCCGACGACCGTCCGCCGGACGCGGGCCCGGTTCTCCAGGGATCGATCGATCAGCCCCACGACATGCTCGAGCCGCCCCGATTCATGCCCCACGCGAAGCAGGGCCCGATGCTGGGCGTTTGCGAGGCTGGGAACGCGCTCGACCGCGTCGGCGACGGAGCCGCCCGAGCGCAGCGCGTCGCGCACCTCCGAGCAGGCCGCGACCAGACGCGGGTTGGGCGCCAGCGTCTCCATCGTCCCCAGCGCCGACTCGATCGGCACCTTCCCCGCCAGCAGGCGGCGCAGCGTCTGGAAGAACCACGCGCGATCCGTCCGCCGGACCCCGCCGCGACCGCCCAGCGCCGCGCGCAGGGCGTCCAGGACGCCCAGGGGCTGGATATCAAGCGGGATCAGCCCCTCATCGCGCAGGCGGCGGCGCAGCGACTGCTCATCCGCGGCCTCAAGCCGCCCGGCGATGACGCCCGCGCTCCCGCCCGTCGGAATGGCCCGATAGGAGAAGCGCGTCACGCCTCAGCCTCGACGACGTCTTCCGCGTGATGCCCCAGCGCGCGCACGACCTCCGCCTCATCCGTCACGCCCTGCTCGACGAGGCGCTCCGCATGCGCGCGCAGCGGGACGTAGCCCGTGCGCTTGAGTACGTCCGCGAGCGTGCGCTCATCCGCCTCCTCCGCGATCGCGCGCTTCAGCGGCGCGCTCATCCCGCTGAACTCCATGACGGCGATGCGCCCGCGATAGCCGATGCCGCCGCACGTCTTGCAGGCTTCGCGCCGCTCGGGATCGTTGCCGCAGTCCGTGCAGAGCTTGCGCAGCAGCCGCTGCGCCGAGACGCCTTCGATCGCCGCGTTCACAAGGTATGGCTCGACGCCCATGTCGATGAGCCGCACGAACGTGCCCGGGACATCGTTGGTGTGCAGCGTCGAGAGGACCATGTGCCCCGTCAGCGCGGCTTGGAAGGCGATCTCCGCCGTCTCGCGGTCGCGGATCTCGCCGATCAGGATGACGTCGGGATCGTGACGCAGGATGTGCCGCAGCGTGTTGCCGAAGCCCATGCCGATCGCCGGATTGACCTGGATCTGATTCACGCCGTCCATCGCGTACTCGACGGGATCCTCGACGGTGACGACCTTCCGCTCCGTCGAGACAAGCCGGCGCAGCAGCGCGTAGAGCGTCGTCGTCTTGCCCGATCCGGTCGGCCCGGTGACCAGCATGATGCCGTGGCTCTTCGAGGCGGAGTGGAAGAGCCCCTCGATCTGCTCACCCGTGAAGCCGAGTTGCGTCAGCGTGATCTCCCCGAGCTTCTGTCGGTCCTGTAGACGCAGCGCCACGTCCTGCCCGTACATCGTCGGAACGAGGCTGACGCGCAGATCCACCATCCGCCCGCGCAATCGCATGCGGATGCGCCCGTCCTGCGCCTTGCGGCGCTCAGCGATGTCGAGCCCCGCCATGATCTTCACGCGGCAGATCAGCGGCTCGTACAGGCGCGTGGGCGGCGCCGCCTGCTCGATGAGCAGCCCGTCCACGCGCAGGCGCAGCGAGCCGCGGTGGTCGAATCGCTCGATGTGGATATCAGAGGCGCCGAGCTCCATCGCGCGCTCAACGACCTGATTGAAGAAGCGGATGACGGGCGCCTCGCTCGCCATGTCGCGGAGCTGGCTGATCTCCGTCGAGACATCCAGGCTGTCGTCGCCGCCTTGCTCCTCCGACGCCTTCCGCTCGTCCGTCTCCGCCAGGAAGCGCGTGATCTGCTTGTGCGGCGCCACTGCGATCTCCACTCCCGCCGGAAGCTGCGCCAGCGTCGAGCGCAGCCCGTGCTGATCGGCGGGATCCGCGACGACCAGTCGCAGCGCCGGCGCATCCGCATCCTCCGCCGATTCCAGCAGGACGAGCCCCGCGCTGCGCATGAACTCCCGCGGCAGACGATCGCTGACCTCCAGCGTCTCCTCCTCCTCCGACCAGCGCGCCAGCCCCGCGAAGCGCGCCAGCGCGTCCGCCAGCGCCTCCTCGCCGATCAACCCGAGATCCAGCAGCGAGCGCAGCGGCGTGTGCGCGTTCTGACGCCCCACCTCCTGCGCCAGGCGCAAGTCGTGATCGCTCAACGCCCCCGTGCGCACCAGCTCCTCCCCGAAGGAGCGGACGTCGAAGGCGAGCAGCGTGGTGGGCGTGGAGGCGATCATCGCATGCGGCCGCGCTCAGGAGCTGCGGTTGTCGAGGTCCTCATCCTCTCCCTCGCCGCCCGGGCGCCCGTCGGCGCCGAGAGAGCGGATGACGAAGCGCCCGTTCTCGCCCGGGTCGTACTCGAACGCGCGGTCCCACCCATCCTGCGGGATGTAATCCTTCTCGAGATAGGGGCCGTCCCACTTCTCGGAGTCCGGGCCCTGCGGCCGCTCGAGCAGCACGCGCAGGCCCTCCTCGCCCGACGGCACGCGCCCCATGTCCAGGCGGAACTGATCCACAGCCATCGTCAGCGATTCAAGCTGCGCCAGCGTCGACTTGACCTTCGCCTTGCCGACGTTGTCGAGCACACGCGGCGCCACCAGCGCCACGAGCAGGCCCATGATGATCACCACCACCAGCATCTCCAGCAGCGAGAAGCCGGAGCGCCGGGGTGATGCGACGGTCGCGCAGGGGTTCCATCCGTTCATCGCGTGCTGCTCCTCCGTGGGGACGCGGCGTCCTTCGACTCCCCCGTCGCGCGCCCCCGCAGCGACGGAACGCCCGAGACGGGATCGAAGGCAATTTCCCACATTCTATCGGACGCCTCGACCGATTCGAACAGGATCTGGCGGGTCGTCGTCCGCCCGGAGGGCTCGAAGATCAGCTCCGTCCGCATCACGGGCTCCTCATCCTCCCCGTCCAGCAGATGCCCGCCCCAGGAAGCCCATCGCTTCGCCTCGCCCCGCCGGGTCACGACCAGCGCCTCGCCCTCGTGCTCCAATGCCACGCGCACGCCGCGCCCCAGCCGGATCGCTTCCGTCCGTTCCGCCTGGAGTACGTTCACGAGATCGACGAGTCGCCGGCGCTCGGCGTCCTCCGCGAGGAAGCGCCCCATCGCCGGCGCCGTGACGCCAACGATCAGCGCCAGCAACGCCAGCACGACAAGCGCCTCCAGCAGCGAGAACCCCCGCCCAACCAAATGGGCCCTATCTGCCCGCACGCAGCACCTCGATCGCGTCCCGCGTCGTCACCGCGCCGTCGCCGTCGACGTCCGCTCGGCCCAGCGTGTCCTCGGAAACTGCGGCGCCGCCAATCACGATGCGCAGGACCAGCGCCGCGTCGCGTTTGTCGATCTCGCTGTCGCCATTCACGTCGGGATTGCCCGCGGGCGCCTCGCCGTCGCCATCTCCATCGCTCCCGCCACCATCATCGTCATCATCGCCTTCCGCGGGCTCACCGCCCAAGAGCAGGTCGAACTCGCGCGTCGGGGAGTCGGGGAAGGGCGGAGCGCCCGGGACGTCGATGGGGAACTGCAATGTCTCCACGCCCTGGTACGTGACGTTGACCGTCTCCCCCTGCTCATTCAGAGCCGCCACGTCCGTGCGCACGGTGTTGGTGCTGGAGTCGAAGAACCGGAAGCGGATCGTGTCCCCGACCTCGGGGCCCTCCACCTCCTCCGTCTCCGGATCGTCGCCGAAGGCGAGCACGTCGTAGCCGCGCGGGCCCAGATCCTGCTGGGATTCGGAGGTGAAGGTAAAGAGGCCGATGATCTGATCCCCGTCGAAGACGCCGATCTGATCGCCCGCCTCCGGCGCCGGCTCGCCCTCGGCGCTTTGAAGCTCGCCCGTGAAGCCCTCGACGATGTTGCTCGGCGGCGGGCTCGACGAGAAGGAGAACTGGGCGGAGGCGAGCGGCGCCGCCGCGAGCGCGAGCAGGCTGGGAATCACAGCGTGTCTCAAATCCGGGACCTCCTGTCCTGAGCGCCCTCCGCCCGCCGGCGCACGGAGAACGTCCTGCGGTTCGACGCCGGCGGCGGGGAAGGGTTCCGCCTCCGCGGCCCCGAAAGCCGGGCGCCTGGTTCGGGGCGCGGGGCGGCGGGAATGAAAGAACGGGGGCCCGCTCTCGCGAACCCCCGTTCGAAGTCTCTGAATCAGGCGGTTCGCCGCCGATCAGTTATCAAAGTGTACGAACAGAGCCTGGCGCTCCACGCCCTCATTCGTGGTCGTCGCACCGGAGACCATCGAGCCGACAGTGATGTTCACTTCGGTGTGGCTGCTGCGATCGAACTCGATGAAGAAGTCGGCGCCGGGATTGTTGGTGAAGAATGCGCTGGGGTCGCCCTCAGTCGTGTTGCTGGCGAGGGCCCAGCCGAGCGTGGTGTTGTTGTTGGGGAAGGGCGCCTGGGTCGTGAAGATGGATCCCGTCCCGATCGCGGCGCCGAACTGGAAGACGCCCAGCGTGACGTTGTTCGCGCCGTCCATCTCGCCGTTGAAGAACCCGACGGCGTAGCCGCCGACGAGGCCCTGGATGTTGCTGGTGAAGCGGCCCTTGAAGGCGCTGCTCGTGGCCACGCCCCGGCTGGTCATGACGAAGGCGAAGTGCTCGATGCAGTTGGCGTCGACGATGACCCCGTCGAGCGGGTCGCTGTCGTCGTCACTGGCGGTCCAGACGTTGTCGCCGTCATCATCGATGAAGTAGACGAACTGGGAGAGCGGGAAGACCAGCGGCAGGTCCGTTCCGACCACAACCTCGGCGCTCTCGACGTCGCGCGGCAACACCGGCACGCCGTTGTTGCTCACCGCGAAGCCGCTCTGGCGAGCGAAGCCGAGGAGGTTCCAGCCGTTGTAGAGGTTGTCCTGACCGATGTTCGCCAGGTTGATGTCGAACTCAGTCGCGCCGGAGGCGGCGCCGCTGCTGTCCTGCTTGCGGTTGTTGGGATCGAACTCGAGCGGGCCGTTGCCGTCCACCGAGTTGGCCAGACCCGACGCGGCGAAACGCTCGCCCGTGGGCAGCTCGACCACGATGATCACCGGGAAGCCCCGGGTGTCGAGGCGTCCGTTGAAGTCATTGACCGGAGCGCCCATGGCGAGGCTGTAGTTGCCCGAGTCATCCTCGAGCACGGCGGAGGAGACGATCGGGGCGGCGCCCACGCCGTCGACATACAACGACTTGGCCGTGCCGTCCGACGAGCGGAGGACATCCCAAGAGAAACTAATGCGCCCATTCGTGACGTTGACGTTCGTCGAGCCTGTGCCGGCGGCGGCGTTCTGCGAGGCGCCGCGGGCCTGGAACGAGGCGTTCTCCAGGTTCGAAACGTTGATCTGCAACTGCGAGATCGTCCGCAGGCCGTCCCCGGTGAGGAAGGCGCTGCTCTTCTCGTTCCGGATGAACATCTCGCCGCCGTCGTTGTAGAGGTAGGCGAACTCCTCGGCGCCGATCACGACGTTCGTCACCGCATCCAGCGACGCCTGCTCCGTGATCGCGAAGCTCACGTTGTTGACCGTGCCGCGGATCACCTTCGCCCGCGGGATCGCGATCATGCCGAAGATCTTCGTGCCGGCGGGGACGTTGACCGTCCCGTCGGTCGTGATCGAGCCAGAGATGAGCTGCACCGACGGGAACTCGCTGTCCACCGCGGGCGTGGGCACCTGCTGGACGGCGAAGGTGTCGTCCATCATGGCCACGAAGTTGCCGTTGGCGCCGATCAGCGTGTCGTCGGTCGAGCCGTTGTAGGTGACGTCGACATTCGAGGAGACCGGAACCGTGTCCGTCGGGAGCGCCAGCGAGACGACTGAGTTGTTGACCGAGGCGGTCACATCCGCGTCATCCACGCCCTGGACGGAAAAGTTGTCATCCTCAACGTTGTTGTCGATCGCCTCGGTGAAGAAGAGATCGATCCGCTCCGCGAAGCCGTTGCCGTTCTCATCGACGAGGAACGCCGAGAGGATATCGTTGCCGTTGACGTCGCTCTGAAGGGCGATGAAGGGCGCCGTGCGGTTCGTCGCGGGGACGCCCGTGGTGATCGCCTCGACAGGGTTGGCCTGCGCCGAGGTGTCCACAACGCCGTTGCCGGCCCGGACGGTCAGCATGTCGTCCGCCGTCCAGCCGTTCTCGTTGTCGTCCTGAAGCTGGAGCACGTTGTTGTCCGTGCCCGCCACGAGGGATGAGCCGTTGCCGAAGTTATCGTCCGGACCCGTGCCGAAGCGGAACTCGGCCAGATCGATGCCGCCGGCGTCGATTTCCTCGGTCATGATGAGCTGGGCGATGTTGTCATCGCCGTCGCCGACCGTGTTGTCCTGCTCGGTGGGCTTCTGCATCCCGGAGTCGATGTTGTCGCCCGTCAGGAAGTTGACGGC
The DNA here is from genome assembly GCA_964451515.1 of uncultured Phycisphaeraceae bacterium. Classification (GTDB taxonomy): domain Bacteria; phylum Planctomycetota; class Phycisphaerae; order Phycisphaerales; family UBA1924; genus CAYVIJ01. The sequence continues at coordinate 10,388 of CAYVIJ010000034.1, forward strand.
CAACGCGACCGGCGAGGCGAGATCCACCATCGTCGCCACTGTGAAATCAGCGTCGGCGGCGTTGCCCGCGGGATCGGCGATCGTCCCCTCCATGGCCTCGAAATCGATCTGAACGAGCCCGGCGTCGTCCGTCGTGCCGGTGGCCTCGCCATCGGTGTCGTCCATGCCGGCGTCGCCGTCGCCGTCCCAGTCGACGCTGTCGAGGTCGTAGGTGTAGGCCACCGCGTTGTTCATCTCGCGCGGATCGATCGTCCCGTTGCCATCCACGTCGACCGAGATGATCTCCTGGCTATCGATGTCCAGCTCATCCGCCATCGCATCGATGTCCGTGGTGATGGCGGTCTGGAGATCCTCGACCGGATGGTTGGGATCGCCGGCGCGGGCGCCCGTCGCCAGATCGGTCGCGAAGGTCGGGTGGACCGTCACGCCGTCCTGCGCCGTCAGCTCGACGCCGTCGTCGCTGGCCGAAGCGCTCGCGAGCGGCTCATTGAAGGCGACCACGACCGAATCCTGCGTGCCGTCGCCGTCCCGATCCTGGAAGGCCGCGTTGGCGAACGTGCCCGTCGGACGGGACGGGGCGATGCCGTCGCCGATGGCGATCGCAGACGTGCCCTCGAAGTTCTGCCCGAAGATGTCCTGGGGCGGCGTGCCCGTCATCGGACCCGGAACCGCCAGCTGATAGCCGACGAGGTTGCCCATGCCGTCGAGATCCTGCCCGTCCGGACCGATCGCGTCGGTGTCCGTCGGATCGACAGTCAGGATCACGGAGCTCGCGTCCATCGGATCGATCGCGGCCGCCGTGATGTCGATGTCGCTGTCCATGCCGGCCCGCTCGAGGACCATGGCGTCCCAGTAGGTCGGGTTGCCGGCGTTGGTGAGCGGGTTGTTGAAGGTGACGCGGATGGCGTCGAAGGTCGTGGCGCCGTTGGCGTCGCCCGGGTCGGCGGGGACTTCAACGATCGCGACGGCGCTTTCGACGGCCAGGGCCGTCGTCGCCTGAATCGGGATGCCGTCATCCGTCCCCGAATCGCCGTCGGGATCGATGTCCGCCGCCATGTTGCCCAGCACATCCCGAGCGTCCATTTCGGTAGGGTCGAACTTCAGGAACTGGCCGATGGCCACGTTCGTGCCCGTGCCCAGCATGAACTGGTAGGCATTGAAGTTGGCGCCGATCAGATCGACCGTGCCCGTGACGTTCGTCGGGACAAGGGCCATCATCGAGAAATCGTTGTCGGCGTCGAGGAGGAAATCGTTGCCGTCGATGTTGGCCTCGATCGTCTGGTTGAACGAGTTGTCGCCCGTGCCGTCCGCCGTCAGCGACATGGAGCGGTTGAAGACGATCGTGAGCGTGTCGCCGTCGTCGTTCAGGAACGCGCCCTCGAAGCCCAGCGCGGCGGTGTCGAACGCCAGCGACTCATCAGCCGTGCCAAGCGCGCCGCCCTCCTGCGGAACGCCGGAGGCGGTGTTGATGTTGGTCGTGTCCTCATTCGACGACGCGTCGGTGGCGATGATCTGGACGCCCGCCGAGACAGCGTTGCCGCTGTCGATCTCCGCCTGGGCCGTGTTCAGCGCCAGCTCGAGGCCGGTGACTTGGTCCAGATGAAGCGCAGCGCCTACGACGCCAGCAGCCGAGTAGGCGATCGCGTCACCCGGAGTGCCGTTGCCGTTCGCGTCTTCCGCTGCATCAGGGACTGCGAGCGTCAGAATGTCCGAGACGTTGTCCGAGTCGTCTACGGTGAACACGCGCAGCGAGAAGGACAGCGGCTGGGTGTCGGTCAGAGCCGAGTTCGCCGTCGGCGCCAGATCAAATCGAACGATCGTATTCAGTCCGATTGTTTCGTCGTCGGTCGGCAAGACCGGCGCGGTCACGTCGATCGTGGGGTCGGCCAGCGCGGCCGGCGCCAGACAGGCGCCAGCGGCGAGAGCCAGCGTGGCAGGTGTGAAACGCCTCATGCGCATCGTTCCTTTCCTCATGGGAGAGACATCTCTCTTGGGTTGATCCGTCATCTGTGAACTGTTCGTCCCGGGGACCCTTTCACTCAGGGACGCCGGGCGCCTTCGTTTGTTCCACCGACGCATCGGCCTTCATCAAAAGCCGGGCGCCGTCCGCTCCGCCCTGATCGCGCCTCACACGTCTCGGCCCCCCCGCCTGCGCGATCCATTTCCCATCGCCGCGCGGGGCGAGCCGCGAACCGGCGCCTCCCGAGCGCGCGAGCGACATCGCGCTCTCCGCGCACTGCCCGGGCACGCGCCCGCGACGCCGCGATGTGCCTGTGCGGTCATGAACCTGCCTCCCTGCGTCCCGAGCCGACCGCCGGCTCGTGCCTCGAACGTCGCGAGGCCTGATTCGGTCGCCACCTGTCGAGAGCGCCAAAGCGTTGGCTTTGGCCGGCCGACATAGGCGTTATCGGTCCCCCGCGATGCTTCTCTTCCATGAAACGCGTTCAAAATCCGCCATAGCGGACCAGCAAGCCTGTCCTATCGACCGGACGATAATGAGTGTTTACAAACTTTCAGAGCCATTGTGCTCGCCCGCCGCCCCCTGTCATCATCGATCGCGATGATTTCCGGACCACCCTTCACGCGGAATCGCCCAGCCATCCCAGCTTTCCACCCGCTCCCGATCCCTCGCCCCGCACCCGCTCAGCGTGGCGACCGATCGGAGAACACGCGCAAGTGACTGTCCAGGCGATGGTTGGATCGTCGCTCGTGAGGGGAGGCGCCGTGCAGGCCATCCGGCTCGATCAGCCCGCGCCGGTAGCCGTCCAGCAGGCTCGCCAGCACATAGCCGATCAGATCGCTTTTGCTCGTGGTGCCCAGCTTCTGGTTGATGCGCATCAGGTGGGTGCGCAGCGTCGGCAGCGCGATGCAGAGGCGGTCGGCGATCTGCTCGTTGGGCCCTCCCGCGCTGGCGGCGCAGGCGACCTCGCGCTCCCGCGGCGTGAGCAGCGTCAGCGCCTGACGGAGATGGCGCAGCTCAGCTTCGGTGAGGCGGAGCGTCCACCCACCATCTTCGCTCGCGGCGCGCTTCTCCACGACCTCGACCTCGACGGGCGCCTTGGGGCCCGCCTCAGTGCTCGACTGCCTCCGCATGGCTCTACTCATCGCATCTCCCCGAGCGGCCTGGCGGCCCGACGCCCCGAGTCCCTCCGCGGCGTCCACGCGGGCCGGAGCCAGACACCATATGGGACGCGCCCGCTCCCGCAACCGCCGACGTGTCCTGCACCACCTGTGGACAGGCCCGCATCCCTCCCGAGCCGCGCCATCCCGCACAGAGCGCCTGGACGACGCGGCCCGATTCCTCTCGCGCGTCATCCCAAACCCGCAGGCGGTCGATCTTCTCCGCCGTCGGGCCCGCGAGCGGGTCCGCTCAGAGACCCCGAGAAACACCCCCCCGCCTGCCCGCCTGCCCGCGTGGAGCCCCGCCGATGAAGCTCGACGACATCCTCCGCACCGCCGCCGACCACGACGCCTCCGACATCCACATCGTCGCGGGCCATCCGCCTGTGATGCGCGTGCACACCGTCGTCACGCCCATGGACTTTCCCGTCCTGACCTCGGCGACGGTGCAGTCCATGTTCGAGCAGATGGCGGCGCCGCCCGTCGTCGAGAACTTCAAGACGGCGATGGACGTCGACTTCTCCTACGCCGTCGAAGGACTGGGGCGCTACCGCGTCAATGCGCACAAACAGAAGGGCTCGATCGGGCTGGCGATGCGCATGATCAAGACCAAGGTCCCGCCGCTGGCGGATCTGAACCTGCCGGACGTCGTCGCGCGCCTGACATACCTGCCGCGCGGGCTGGTGCTCGTCACGGGCGACACCGGCTCCGGCAAGTCGACGACGCTGGCGGCGATGATCCAGGCGATGAACGAGCGCTATCGCAAGCACATCATCACGCTCGAGGATCCCGTCGAGTACACCTTCGAGTCCAACCGCTGCCTTCTGGAGCAGCGCGAGCTGGGCGCGGACACGCCCTCCTTCGCCACGGCGCTGAAGCACGCTCTTCGTCAGGATCCGGACATCGTCCTCGTCGGCGAGATGCGCGATCTCGAGACGACCGCGCTGGCCATCACCGCCGCCGAGACCGGCCACCTGGTCCTCTCCACGCTGCACACGGTCAACGCGTCGCAGACGGTCGAGCGAATCATCGACATGTACCCGGCGACTCAGCAGAACCAGATCCGCTCGATGCTTTCCAACACGCTCCAGGCCGTCGTCTCGCAGACGCTCTTTAGCAGGACAGACCAGCCGGGCATGGTTCCCGCCGTCGAGGTCATGCTTTGCACGCCCGCGGTGCGCAACATCATCCGCGAGGCGCGCACATTCGAGATACCGAACGTCATCGAGACCAACCGCGCCATCGGCATGACCAGCCTCGACGGCGCCATCGCCGAGCTCTACTTCAACGGCATGATCAGCCGCGAGGACGCCATCGCCCAGGCCGCCTATCCCGAGAAGATCGAGCGCGCGCTGGTCGCCTGAGACCGACTCTGATCGCACGCAGCCCCGAGCAAAGCAGCGCCCATGCCGACCTACCGCTACCAGATCAAGTCGAACTCCGGCGAGATGGTCGTCGGCGTCATCCAGGCGGAAAACGCCATGAACGCCGCGGCCACTCTGCGCAACCAGGGCGCGCATGTGCTGGCGCTCAACCCCGTCAGCTCCGGCATCGCCGCCGGCGGCGGACAGCTCCTCGATCGGCTGAAGGAGCTCAACGCCGGCAAGCCCTCCATCAGGCATGTCCTTGACTTCACGACGCAGCTCGCCGTCATGGTCCGCGCCGGCATCAGCCTGCGCGCCGCCCTCGACGGCATCGCCGATCAGTCCGAGCACTCGGGGTTCAAGAAGATCATCTTCGGGCTCAAGACCGACGTCGAATCGGGCAAGCAGTTCTCCGAGGCGATCGCGCGCCATCCCAAGCTCTTCGGCCCGCTCTATGTCAACATGGTCCGCGCCTCGGAGGTCTCGGGCTCCTTCGGCAAGATGCTCGACCGCATCGCCGCCAACATCGCCCAGCAGATCGAGACCAAGAAAATGGTCGTCGGCGCGATGATCTATCCCGCCGTGATCGGCGCGATGGCGATCGGCGTCACCGTCTTCCTCCTCACCTTCGTGCTCCCCAAATTCGCGGGCGTCTTCGAGGGCAAGGAGGACGCCCTCCCCTGGTCCACGACCTTCCTGATGGGCCTCAGCGCCTTCCTCGTGAATCAGTGGCTGCTCGTGCTTGGCCTCACCATCGCCTTCGGCATCGGCTTCTTCGTCTTCCTCAAAACCGAGGTCGGCGCGCTGTGGTGGGATCAGATGAAGCTCCGAATCCCAATCGTGCGCTCGATGTTCCGCGCCTTGTACATCAGCCGGTCGCTCCAGACCATGGGCGAGCTGATCAACGCGGGCGTCCCCATGCTCGACACCATCGCCATCACGGGCGAGATCTCCGGCAACCGCCTGTACAAGCGCATGTGGCGCGGCGTCTACGGCGCCGTGAAGGAGGGCAAGAAGATCGCCCATCCGCTCAACAAGACCAAGCTGCTTCCACGCGCCGTCGTGCAGATGATCGCCGCGGGCGAGGAGTCCGGTAAGCTCGGCGAGACGCTCGACGAAATCTCGGACTACTACCAGCGGCAGCTCAAGGAGCGCATCAGAGCCGTCACGTCCATGATCGAGCCCATCATGATCATTGTGATGGGTTCAATCGTTGGATTCATCGCCATGGCGATCATCTTGCCGATCTTCAAGATGAGCCAGATCGTCGGATAGCCGATGCGCTCTCCGGGAAGGCGGCCGCCCGCGGGCCGCCGCTTTGAGGAGAGAGCACACGCCATGCGCACGCGCCCAAGCTCCAGCCGAGCGCCGCACAGGCCCGGCTTCACGCTTCTTGAGACCAGCCTCGCGATCGTCATCATCGCGGTGGGCGTCCTCGCCATCATCGAGACGCAGCAGACCCTGCTGCGCAAAAACGCGTGGTCCACCCACAGCTCCACCGCCACCTTCCTCGCCAACGAAATCCGCGAGCTCACCCAGAGCATGCCCCGCCACGACACCTTCTCGGGCGGACTCTACTTCGAGGATCCCGTCGCCCAGGCGGGCTTCCGGGGCTGGGGGCCCGAAGGCGACGAGCTCACGCTCGAGGACTTCGACGATCTCGACGACTTCGACGGCGTTGCCTTCGGAGACGCCGCCATCACCGACTTCACCGTCGAGCGCCGCCTGGCCGGGCCCGTCAGCGGATTCCGCGACGTCATCGAAGAGACGACGTGGTCCGGCGTCGCCGCCGTCGATGAGGACGGCGAGCCCATCCCCATGCGCGGATGGACCCAGTTCGTCCTCGTCGAGAAGGTTGACCCCGCCGACATCACCGACGTCGTCGCGGATGAACACGTCATCGACCCCGCCCCCGCCAGCGGCGGCGGCGGCACGGCGGTGGACGAGTTCCCCATCCGCGTCACGGTCATCATCTATTTCCAGGACGACCTCGATCCCGCGCCCGTCGAGGCGGCGCGCGTCTCGTGGGTCGTCCCACCCCCATGAACGAACGCACGGCTTTGCGTGGAGCAGGAGCAGGCAGGAGCGATCTCATGATTCATCGCCAGATCAACCGCCGGACCCGACGAATCCGCGCCGCCCGCCGCCGCGGCGTCGTCGGCGTGCTCTCCATGATGTTCATGGTGCTCTTCGGCAGCCTCGCCGTCGCCATGGCCGTCGTGAGCCAGGGCAACCTCCAGACTGCGCAGACGCAGTTGCGCGTCAACCGCGCCATCGGCGCCGCCGACACCGGCCTGGCCGTGGCGCGCTCGCGCCTGGCGCAGGTTGGCCGCTTCTTCCGCCTCGAAAAGGGCGAAATTACGCCCGACTACGCGGCCGATCTCTGGGACGGCTCCTTCTCCAGCTCCGACGGCGCCGTCCAGGATCCCAATGACGATCCCATCACCGACGGCGTCCGCGACCGCCTCGCGCTTGCGCACGCCAGCTTCGAGACCGTCGACGTCGCGCCCGAATACGCCGCCCCCGCCGACTGGCTCGTCACCGACGCCGTCATTCTTGAAAAGAAGGGCGAGCAGCCCGTCTCCGCGGCGCAGATCACCTACGCCCCCGTTCCGGGAACCACTCAGATCCGCGCCATCGTCACCGGCCTCGCCTGGGACTGGACCAGCGAGCGCTGGGTCTCGCGCACCGCGCAGCAGACCTTCGAGATGGCCAAGCGCGTCGACCACGCCATCCTCGGGCCCAGCAAGATCATGATCGGCAAGAACGTGCTGATCAACGGCCCCCTCGGCGCGCGCTTCACCGGCGTCGAGCACGAGGGCGGCCACCCCCTCGTCGTCAAGAGCGACTTCCGCGGCCTCAGCCTCGCCCTGGACGCCAAGCTCGACGACCTCTACGCAACCATCCTCGCGCAGGACACCAACGGCGACAACCGCCTCGCCACGCAGCACAGCCTCGAGGGATCCAATCTCTCTGCGCTCAACGCCGAGGACTACGACGGCGACGGCTCACCCGACAACGCCTTCGACGACCACGCCGGCGATGGCGCCATCGACGAATTCGATCTCTTCCTCGACCACTTCGACGACGACGGCGACGGCCGCGTTGTCCTCGACCCCTCACTCACCTCCGGAACGCCCAACGACGGAGAGGCCGCCGAGTTCACCATCGACAACGACCTCGCGCTGCTGCTCGACTCCGCGAACCCCGATCGCAACGGCGACGGCGTCGTCAACGGCTTCGATCAGGTCCTCGGCTACCGCGACGGCGTCGTCGACAAGCGCGATCGCTTCGCCAAGATCCGCGGCGACATCGCCTTCCGGACCGACCGCGCCGCGTGGGAGGCCCAGCAGGACGGTTCGGGCCAGCCCATCGACGACTACCAGCAGTTCGTCGAGGGCGCCATCCGCCCGGAGCCGGGCGACCGCCCCGTCCAGTTCGACGCCGGCGATGAGACCCTGCCGGATATCGACACCTCCACCTTCGACTCCGCGACCACCGATCTCTCCGCCGCCGCCGACGGCGCCCCCTTCTCCGCCCAGGCCGGCGCGCCCACACCGCTCTACACGCTCGTCACCGACTCCTCCGGCGCCGTCGTCGGTCAGGAGTTCAACAGCGCCATCACGACCATCGTCGAGCCGACGCCCTTCGGCGCGCCCGCCGCCGCCGACTACTACGAGCGCCCCGTCTTCCAGGGCGTCACGTTCAAGAACGTCGTCATCCCGCGCGGCCTCAATGCGCTGTTCGTCGACTGCACCTTCGTGGGCGTGACGCGCATCGAGTCCTATCCCGCCAACACCCACCAGGCGTGGCAGTTCTACGGCGTGCAGAACCCCGACCTCTCCCTGAAGTATCCGCCCCCGCCGGCGGATTCCCCCGCCCAGCTCGACAACGACTACTTCACCTCCGAGATCATCAAGCCCCCCGGCTTCGACGTCCCCCGCCTCGAAGTGGGCGGCGCGCCCTACGTCAACACCAAGCCGCTCTCCAACAACATCCGATTCCACAACTGTGTTTTCATCGGCGCCATCGTCTCCGACCGACCCACCAACTACACCCACATCCGCAACAAGCTCCAGTTCACCGGATCCACCCGCTTCCACGAGGAGCATCCGGACAACCCGCAGGATCCCGATCTCAACCCCGACTCCGACGACATCGACGCCATCCGCAAGAGCTCGATGATGGCGCCCCACTACTCCGTCGACATCGGAACCAACAACGCGCCCCCCACGCAGGACGTCAACCTCGACGGCCTCGTCATCGCCGGCGTCCTCGATGTCCGCGGCAACACCACCATCGACGGCGCCCTGCTTCTCACCTTCGAACCCAAGCTCGACCCCTCCAATCTCTCCGACCCCGCCCTCACCGACCCGGCGCTGCTGCACTTCGGGCAGGCCGCCGGCAACCCCGCCGACTTCAACGCCACGCTGGGCTACTTCGGGCCGGGCGAGGGCGACGAGGAGGGCTTCAACTACGAGAGCCTCATCGACCTCGACGGCGATGGAACGCTCGACATCGGCTGGGACGCCGACGGCGACGGATTCCCCGATCCCGACGCCGATCCCGCAACCTCCACCGCCGTCCCCTTCAACGGATTCGGTCGCATCACGCTCGAGTGGGATCCGGAGCTCATCATGCCCGACGGACTCATCGCCCCCATGCGCATCGATCCCGTCCCCTTCACTTACCGCGAAGGACGCGTCACGGAGACCAACTGATGAGCGCGCAGGCGAGTCGGACATTCCGGAGCAAAGGCGCCCGAGCGGGCTTCAGCATCGTCGAAATGCTCATCGCGCTGACCATCAGCGCGACGCTGCTGACCGCGACGCTCACCGCCCTGCACTCCACCTTCCAGCATTACAAGTCAACCACCGAGTCCGCCTCGACCCACGTCGTCAGTCGGATGGTCATGCACCGGATGATGGCGATGATCCGCACGGGCGTGGACTTCGGGCCGATCCCCCTCGACCCCGTCGATCCGAACCAGAACCCCGTCGTCGACACCTTCATCGAGTTCGTCTCCCAGCGCGACAACGAGGGAGGCATCGATCGCGTCACGCGCATCGAGTTCCGCCCGCCCCCGGACGACGCGCCCCCCGATGCGCCGGGACAGCTCTGGCACATGCTCCTCGAGCCCGGCAGCCCGCCCACTATCCTCGAGGAGCGCCCTCTGCTCGACGGCGTCCGCGACGCCACCTTCACGCTGCACTACAACGAGCAGACCTGGCGCCTCGACCGCGCCGAGATCGACCTGACCATCGAGCCCAACGACTCCGAGGACCTCACCATCGCCGCGGACACCACGCCCCAGACCATCCGCCTCGTCGCCTCCGCCGCGCCCCGCCAGACGCGCTGAGCGCCTCCCCGCTCAGCCGGCGCGAGGCGACACGCCCCCGCTATCATCACGCTGCCCGTGAACGGGTTCGGGGGCGGTAGCTCAATTGGGAGAGCACTGGCTTTGCAAGCCAGGGGTTGCCGGTTCGATCCCGGTCCGCTCCACTCACATAAGTCATAGCAGAGGCAGTGTTTGCCTTTACCCGCCGCCCGGCGGAGCGCCGAAAACTGAGTCCCATTTGGGGTCGGGACGACCCCAAACGATCTCGGAGGCCGCTCCAATGCCGCGCAAGCCCAACGACCACCCCACCCTCCGTCGTCACCCCAACGGCCAAGCCACCGTCTCCATGAGCGGAGAGAAGCACTACCTGGGCCGCTGGGGATCCCCCGAGGCGTCGAACGCCTTCGCCCGTGCGCTGCTGGAATGGCAGCGGGGCGGAAAACAGCCGTTGCCGAAAACCCTGGTGCAGCGCATCGTCGCCGAGTCGCGCGGCGAGCGCTGGGGCGACTCGCCGACCGTCACGATGAAGAGCATCGCGGACGCGTACCTGAGAGACTGCGCAGCGCGCCGCCTCGACCCCGCCCACATCAACACCGTGAGGCTCGCGCTTAGCGTGATGACGGATCTATTCGGGGCGATGCCCGCCGATGATTTCTCGCCGGGGCGTTTGCGGGAAGTTCGGGCGCGCTTCGTGCAGGACGGGCTCGCTCGCGTCGAGGCGAACCGCCGAACGGCGATCGTCCGGCGGGCCTACCGCTTCGCCGGGGAGAATGATTGGGTCGCGGACGGCCGCAAGTTGGACGTGGTGCGCGGGCTCCGCCCGGGCGAGGGTGGGCGCGAGACCGGCCGGATCGGCCCGGTGTCCGATGAAGCCGTCGAGGCGACGCTGCCGCATCTTTCGCCGATCGTCGCGGACATGGTTCGCGTCCAGCGCGCGACGGCGATGCGCCCGGGCGAAGTCTGCGGCATGACGCTTGGCGAGATCGATCGGGGTGGCGAAATCTGGTGGTACACGCCGGGGGCACATAAGACCGCGAAGTATGGGAAGACTCGGGCGATCCCGATTGGGCCGCGGGGGCAGGCGGTCCTCCTGCGATATTTGGGCCGTCCCGACGCCGCGCCGATCTTCTCACCAAAGGAGACGGTGAGGTCGATGCACAACGAGCGCGCGGCTCGCCGCGTCACCCCGCAAAGTTGCGGAAACGTCGTGGGCTCCAACCGCGTTGCGGACCCTCGCAAGAAGCCGAGCGATCGGTACGACACCCGCGCGTACGGGCGCGCGGTCCGCCTCGCCGCGAAACGGGCGGGCGTGGCGCCCTGGTCGCCCAACCGGCTCCGGCACGCGGCCCTCACCGCGATCGATCATGCGTTCGGCCCGCGTGAGGCGCAACTTCTCGGCGGGCATTCGACGGCGCGAATGACCGCCCACTACGTTCAGGCGGATTTGACCCGCCTGGCCGAAGTCGCCCGGCAGGTCGGCTGACGGGCGATCGGCTGAACACCTCGCAAAAGTTGCACGCCCCGCCCCCGTATGTTAGGATCTTGCCGCTGGAGACTTGACCCCCGCGGGATGCGGGGGTTGAGCCGCCCCGAGCATCCCGCCCGGGGTGAGGAGCGCTAACTCCTGGAGACTCAGCAGAGCTCGGTCCGTATGTCTCAGCCCCCGACCTAATAAGTTGGTCCGGGGCGCAGGAGTATTGTTTATGTCCACCAGCACCAGCCCCACCGTCGCGCCGCCCCTGGCGGGCGAGTCGCTTCTTACGATGGCGGAGGCCGCGCGCTTCTATGGCTCGCGGTCCGGCTTCCGCCCGCATCCCAGCACAGTTTTTAGGCACGCGCGCCGCGGCGTCGCCGCCGCGCAAGGCGGCGGACGCATCCGCCTGGAACACGTCCGCGTCGGCGGAAGGATTTTCACGAGCCGCGAGTCGATCGAGAGATTCTGGGCGGCGTGCGCGGATGCAGACGCGGCGAACTTCGCCTCGACGAACTGAACCTTCATGAGAAAGGAAAAAGCCGCGGGTCTCCGCCAAGAGCTTCCCGCGGCTCAGACAAAGCATGCCCAATCATATCGAACTTGACAGCGACGGACAACTCTCGGAGGCGATGCGCCTCTTCGAATTGCTATTCGAGCCGGGCGACGCGATCGAGTTCCGCGCCATCGACCCGGACCGTGGACGATCTTTCTCAACGTTCCGAACGTTCGGTCCAGACCTGGCTGGCGACGAACGCCTCGCCGGATGGCTCTCGCAGATGGGCGACCAGCGCATCGTGTGCATCGGGGCCGCGCCGCGCACGCGGCGATTCGGCTCAGGGAAGGGTGGCGCGGCCGTCGATAGTGATATCAACTTCACCCGCGTCCTCTTCGCCGATTTCGACCTAGCCGGCTTGACCGTCGAGGAGGCGGTCGAGCATGCGCGCGAGGCGATCCGCAAGGCGGGCGTCCCGGCTCCGACGGCGATTGTGGATTCGGGCGGCGGCGTTCATGCGTGGTGGCGGCTCACGGAGCCCTTACTTGCGGCGGATATCAAGGCTCGACTCACCGGGCTCGCGCGAGCGATCGGGTCGGATGATAGCGTTGTGAATCCGAGCCGCGTCATGCGGTTGCCTGGAACTTACAATCACCGGCGCGACCGGGCGTGTGAGATCGTCGAGATTGACGCGGATCATGTCTACGACATCGAGGCGTTCCCCGCGCCCGTCGAGGCCGTCGAGGCCGACTATTCAAGCCTCGCCCTCGCCAACGGAGACCTCGACGACCTCGACCCTGACTTCAACAACTTGGGCAGAAAGACTCAACTGTTCCTAACAATCGACCGCATCCCGGAGGGCGGCGGGGGGACCGAATGGGCGGGGCGGAACGTCGCGCTTGTTGCGGCGGCGATCGACTTCCGAGCTAACAACTTTCCGATCGAGGACGCGATGCGAATACTTGCAGACGAGCGGGCTATCTCGCGGGACGGGCTCCCGCGCGACGAAGCATATCGAACGATCCACAACGCCTACCGTCGCGCGGATGCGAAGCCTTCGCGCCTGCCCATCGCCTATCCGGAGACCACAAACTTCGCGGAGCTCCTGCGCCTCACGAATCACGACGCTCCCTTCTCGCTCGTCGAGTGGGAAGCGGTTGACGTTGGCGACGGAGACGACGAAGACTCGCCTCTCCCCCGCCTGGGCGGGCTCGTGGTCCCGGCGACGCTGGGGCCGGGGGCGGAGCCGGGAGCGGAGCCGGGCGCGGAGGGCGGCGAACGCGAGCGCGGGGAAAAAGACGACTTTTCCCGTGACTCACACGGCAAGCCGCATCAAACGCAGGCGAATATTCGCCTGGCGATCAAGAAGCTCGGCGTCACGTTAGAACACAATGACTTCACCGACCAAACAACGATTCGCGGGCTCGAAGGCTACGGCCCCGTTCTGGACGACGCCGCGACCATCCGGGTGCGCCTGTTGACCGACGAACGCTTCCGGTTCCTGCCGAGCAAATCGTTCCTGCAGGACATCATGCTCGACGAAGCGCGGCGGAAGCGTCGGCATCCCGTGCGCGAGTACCTGGATGCGCTGGAGTGGGACGGGAAACCGCGGCTTGATACTTGGCTCAACCGCTACGCTGGCGCGGAGGATTCGGAATATACGCGCGCGGTCGGGAAGATCGTCCTCATCGCGGCGGTTCGCCGGGTGCGCAGGCCGGGCGTCAAGTTTGACACGATGTTAGTTCTGGAGGGGCCGCAAGGGACAGGGAAGAGTTCGCTGCTCTCGACGCTGGCCGTTCGCCCCGAGTGGTTTAGCGACGACTTGCCGCTGGGGACAGATGCCAAAGTTTATATTGAGCGCACCGCGGGCAAGTGGATCGTCGAGGCCGGGGAACTCCGCGGCATGCGCCGCTCCGAAGTTGAAAGCGTGAAGGCGTGTCTGTCCCGCCAAGTCGATCGGGCTCGGGCCGCTTACGCGCGGCTCCCCGTTGAAGTCCCAAGACAGCATGTTATTTTTGGAAGCACGAACTCCGAAACTTATCTTCGCGACCATACTGGGAATCGTCGCTGGTGGCCCGTGCTGACGGGGACGATTGCTCTCGCCGGGCTCAAACGAGACCGGGATCAGCTCTGGGCGGAGGCCGCGGCGCGGGAGGCCCGAGGGGAGTCGATCGTCCTCGACCCGGGGCTCTGGACGGCCGCGGAGCGGGCGCAGGCGGCTCGCGAGATGAAGGATGGTTGGGAGGAGATGCTTCGAGATCAGTTGGGGGCGGCCACGGGCAAGATTCCGGCGGCAAATGTCTGGGCCTTCCTGGGCGTCGATCCCTCGCGCCGGACCCAAGACGAGAACGCGAGGCTCGGGGCGGTGATGAAGCGTTTGGGCTTTGAGCGGGGGCGGTTCCGCTTCGCGAGCGGGCGAGCATATGGCTACTGCCGGGGCGCGACGGACGCTGAGCAGGACGTGGAAATCGGCCTCGCGGAGGGGAGGGACGATGAGCCGCCGTTTTGAGGCTGTCCCGGCTGGCCCCCCCTGGCCCCCCCCTGGCCCCCCTCTCCAGCGGGGGGGGGGGGACAGAAAGAGAGGCCCATAAGTCTATGTTTCACAAGGGTTTACGCCGCTCGGGGGTCGCGCTGTCCCCCCCTGGCCCCCCCTGGCC
>CAYVIJ010000035.1:0-16764 GCA_964451515.1 uncultured Phycisphaeraceae bacterium
CCCGCAATCGCCCGCGCAGCGGGCGAAGTCTCCCGGTGGGGCAGGCCGCCGCGCCTGCCCGGACTTGCTGGTCCAACCACACAACTCTCCCCTCCTCAGGCGCAGAGCTTCGCTCAAGCCGTCTACCAGACCTCCCCGCAATCGCCCGCGTAGCGGGCCAACTCTTCAAGTACACTCAACCTCCACGGATGGCCACCCAGCGCATCGTCTCCAGTGACTCCGTCGAGCCCCGCGACGAGCAGGCCAACTGGTCCCTGCGCCCCCGCCGACTCGACGAGTTCGTCGGTCAGCCCGAGCTCATCGAGCGCCTCTCCATCGCCCTCGAAGCCGCCCGCACACGCCAGGAGCCCATCGAGCACATTCTCCTCGACGGCCCCCCGGGCCTCGGCAAGACATCCATGGCCCACGTCGTCGCCGCCGAGATGGGCGCGAAGCTCCACCTCGCCTCCGGTCCCGCGCTCACGCGCCCCGCGGACCTCGTCGGCGCCCTCACCCGCTTGCAGCCCCACGACATCCTCTTCATCGACGAGATCCACCGCCTCCCCGCCGCGGTCGAGGAGTTCATCTATCCCGCCATGGAGGATTTCCGCATCGATGTCGCCATCGACTCGGGAATGCACTCCCGCACCGTCAGCCTCACGCTCAAGCCCTTCACCCTCATCGGCGCCACCACCCGCGCCGGACTCCTCACCGCCGCTCTCCGCTCCCGCTTCGGCGTCTCCCATCATCTCAAGCACTACGACCCCCCCGACCTCGAGCGCATCCTCGATCGCAGCGCGCGCCTCCTCGAACTGAAGGGCGACTCCGACTCCTTCGCCCGCATCGCCGCGCGCAGCCGCGGAACGCCCCGCGTCGCCAATCGCCTCCTCCGACGCGTCCGCGATTACGCCCTCGTGCGCGCCGGCGGCGACGTCACCCGCGACGTCGTCGACGAGGCCCTCGCCCTCGAAGGCGTCGACGCCCTCGGGCTCGATGAGCTCGATCGGATGTACCTCCGCATCATCGCCACCACGTACCAAGGCGGCCCCGTCGGGCTCGAGGCCGTCGCGGCGAGCATGGGCGATGACGCCGGCACGCTGGAAGACGTCGTCGAGCCCTACCTCCTCCAGATCGGCTTCCTCGCGCGCACGCGACGCGGACGTCAGCTCACCGCCGCCGGCGCCGAACACGTCGGCGCCACGATCTCATCCAGCGCGCCCACAAACGGCGACACCCTCTACGACGACCCCGAGTAAGCGCGCATGCAGCGCCTCCGCGAGCCCGAATGGATGGACGACCGCGATGTCGACCGCGCCGCCCTCGACGACTCGCTCAAGTTCATCCGCTTCGTCAACAAACGCCTCGCCGGCGTCTCACCCCTCCTCGCGCTCCTGAAGCAGTGGACGCGCCACATCCCGCGCGATCAACCCCTCACGCTCCTCGACATCGCCACCGGCTCCGCCGACATCCCCGTCGCCGCCGTACAGTGGGCGCGCAAGCGCGACATCGACCTCCGCGTCACCGCAATCGACAACCACCCCACCACGCTCGACCTCGCGCGCGAATACGTCGAACGCCGCGCCTGCGCCGATTCCATCACCCTCCTCGAAATGGACGCGCTAAAACTCACCGACCACTTCGAGCCCGCCTCATTCGACATCGCCCACGCCGGCCTCTTCCTCCATCATCTCGACGAGCTCCCCGCGCTGACCATCCTGCGCATGATGGACCGCCTCTCCAGCCGCGGCCTCATCTGGAACGACCTCCTCCGCTCCCGCCTCTCCCTCCTCGGCGCGCGCCTCCTGACCATCGCCCAACCCGAAATCGTCAAGCACGATGCGATCACAAGCGTCCGCGCCGCCTTCACCATCCGCGAAGCGCGCGACATGGCCGCCCGCGTCGAACTCGAAAACGTCCACATCCGCGCGCTCCCCCTCTCCGGACGCTTCGTCCTCTCCTCGCACACGCCATAACCGCGCAGGCCGCCGTGCCTGCCCGTCCATGCTGCTCCGCTTCCAAAGCGCAACCACAAAAACCGGTGGGGCAGGCCGCCGTGCCTGCCCGTCCCTGCTCGTCCACATCAACACTCCCTGGTGGGACGGCGCTTCTGGTGGGACGGCTCTCCGAGCCGTCTCCCCCCTACTCCCCCCTACAGGTAGGGCGGGCGTCCCTGCCCGCCATCTCCGATCCTCCTGAATGCCGGCTGAACCGAAAATACGGGACGGCATGGGTCCGGGGGAAACGTCAACTCAATTGCGACCCTGGTTCCGTCGATGGCAGGAGGACACCTCGATCCTGGAGGAGAGCCCGATGAACCTCGACGTTCACCACAAAGCCCACAACTGTCAATGTCAGGCGCACGTTCCCGGCTCCGACGCAGTTGGGTTGGCTCTGACCGCTGACGCCCCCTCGGTGCTCGCGGCCCTGCGGGATGCCTTCTCCGAATCAGCCGATCGCCCCGGCCTCTTCATCGCCCGGGGTCCCGGCTTCGCCACCCGCGTCGCGGATGTCATTCGGACCTTCTCGCGCATGGAGCGGGCCAACACACGAGCGGTCGCCATCGCGCCCGATGGCGCCTTCGATCCGTGGGCAGCCGCCCCCGTGGAGCAGGTCCTGGAACGCCTCGAAACCGCCTGGCTCCCGGCGCTGCTCAATGAGGAACACGTCACGTTCCACTTTCAGCCCATCGTCGGATCAGTCGGCATGGAGATCCACGGCTTCGAAGCCCTTGTTCGGGGGGCCGGTCCCTGCGAGGGCAAGTCCCCCGCCGACATCATCAATGCGGCCAGATCGCACGCCGCCCTCCTTAAGTTCGATCAGATCGCGCGTCGCCGCGCGATCGAGATCGGCGCCCCAAAGCTCCGCGACAATGAGCGCCTGTTCGTGAACTTCCTGCCCATGACGGTCTACGACCCCAATGTCTGCCTGCGAACCACCATCAAAGCGGCGGAGGACGCGGGCGTGGATTTCTCTCGCCTCGTCTTTGAGGTCGTCGAGAGCGAGGAATTCCCCGACATCGACCACCTCCGCAGGATCCTCGACACCTATCGCGCGGCCGGTTGCGGCGTGGCTCTCGACGATCTTGGCAGCGGCAACACCGCCATCAACTACATCGATCTGCTGCTGCCCGACTACATCAAGCTCGACAGGCAGATCATTGTCTCCGCTGTGGAACACAACGATTTCGGCCTGCTCGAAGGCATGGTCTCCCACGCCAAGCGCCGGAATATCACCGTCATCGCCGAAGGTGTCGAGACCGAGCGCCAGTTCGATGACATGCGCAAGTGCGGCGTCGATCTCATTCAGGGCTGGGTGATCTCCAAACCCGCCGCCGAGCCGGTCCGGGACTTCCATGTTCCGAATCTCAGTCGCGCCGCCTGACTCGTGAGTCTGAGCAAGCGCCGCGCTCGCCCCCTCGCCTAACCAGACAGCGCAACCGCCCCTCCCCGCCCGCGCCTTCATCCGCTCACACAAAAACCGGTGGGGCAGGCCGCCATGCCTGCCCGGACCTGCTCGTCCACATCAACACTCCCTGGTGGGCCGGCACTTCTGGTGGGCCGGCACTTCTGGTGGGACGGCTCTCCGAGCCGTCTCCCCCCTACTCCCCCCTACAGGTAGCGGCGGGCGGCCCTGCCCGCCGTCTCCAACTCCTACTCATCTCCCCCGGCGGGCACGGCGGCCCGCCGCCACCGGGATTGTTGCATGCCGCGACCGCCTCGCCCGCCCTCTTTTTCGGGTGCCGCGGCCGCCTCGCCCACCCGTGCGTCAATCCGCGCGCATCCCAATCGCCCGTATCACGGAAACAGCCGGATACAGCGCCGCCACGTCCTCCCGCGCCAGCACCCGCGCCCCATACCGCGAATTCAGAGGCTGAAGCCGAATCAGATCCCCCTCCGCCGCGCCCTCCCCATCCACCCCCTCGAAGAACACGCGCTTGAACGTCGTTTCATCATCCCGCTCCAGCCGCACGAAGCAGTCCGAACCCTGTGTCGCCGAAAGCGCCGGCGAGAACACCACGACATCCCCCTCCACATACTCCGGCGCCATCGAGTCCCCCACCACCCGCGCCGCGAACGCCTCCGGATCCATCACGTCCGGCACGCTCACGTATTCATCCGCCACCCGCGCCGGATAGCCGAGATCGGTGAACTCCGTCGGATACCCCGCCGCCACCTTGTTGATCAGCGGCACGCGCATCGTCCGATCGCGCGGGATCATCTGAATGTCCCCCTCCGGCGCGAAGCGATCGACCAGCCGGTGCAGATCCCCGCGCCGATACGCCTCATCCAGTGAACCCGACGCCAGCGCCTCCCGCAGCGCCCGACGCACCGACGCCGGCGTCGCCGACCAGTCGCGCAGATCCCGCAGCGACCCCGCATCCAGCTCCAGCGCCGCTTCCAGACGCGCCACCAGCTCCGCAGACGGGCTCGCCGCCGACCGCGCCCCCGTCTCCAGCGTCGACAGCCACGCCTTCGAGCAGCCCGCCCGCTCCGCCAACGCCTGAAGCGACAGCCCCAGCCCACGCCGCCTCGCGCGCAGACGCTCCCCCAGGACCCCCGAGGGCCTCACGCCCGGCCCGTTCTGGAGCGTTTCCCGAGGCATGGTCCACCGGCGTGCGCCGAAACAGGGATATACCAAACAAACACCTTGCAAACAAGCCCCGTCCCGGAGAAAGTCCATCCGTGTTCACCACGGAGTGAACCAGACCACCACCACCAACCCCCCGCCCGCCAAACCGGGCGGGGCCCTGAAGGAGGATCTGGCGATGGCTGGCGGAGCGATGATGATGGATGTAACCGATGCGGCCGATCTCCGGCGCAAGCGCCGACGCGCGGTCGCCGAGGAGCTCGTCGAGCGGGCCGAGCACCTCCTCCCCCCCGACCGCGCCCTCATCCGCGCCGTGTATCACGACGGGCAGACCGCCGCCGAGATCGCCCGCCTTCAGGGCGTCTCACCCCGGCGCGTCCGCAGCCGCCTTCGCCGTCTGATCGCCCGCATGGCCTCGCCCGACTTCCTCGTCGTCGCCCGCGATCGCCACGCCTGGCCTCCCACCCGCCGGCGCGTCGCCACCGCCGTCGTCTTGCAGGGCCTCAGCATGCGCGAGACCGCCATCCGCCTTCGCCTCAGCCTCCACGCGGTTCGCCGCCACATGGAGCAGATCCGCGCCCTCGTCGAAGCGTCGCAAACCCGCGCCCGGAGCCCGCTGGGGTGATCGCGATCGGCGTCCGCATCCCGGGCCCCTGCGCCGCCGCCGCGCGCTCCCGGCGCGCCTGCCAGGCCGCCCGCGCCTTCGGGCTGATCCTCGAAGACGCCCCCTGCGCCGATGCGACGCCCGCGCGCATCCCCATCGAACCCGGACACATCACCCTCCTCACCGGCCCCAGCGGCTCGGGCAAATCCACCGCGCTCCGCGCTGTCGCCAACGCGCTGCGCGCTCGCGGCGTCGAAGCCGTCGAAGCCCACGATGTCATCCCGCCCGATCGCCCCGCCGTCGATCTGCTGGGGCGCAACGCCGCCGACGCGATGACGCGCCTCTCCCGCGCCGGGCTGGGCGAGGCGGCGTGCTTCGTCCGCACGCCCGCCGAACTCTCCGAGGGCCAGCGCTTCCGCTTGCGCCTCGCCATGGCGATGCAGTGCGCCGAAGCGTTCACCGACTCCGTGCTGCTCTGCGACGAGTTCACCAGCGCCCTCGACCGCGCCACCGCGCGCAGCCTCTGCGCGCTGCTCTCGCGATGGACGGCGCGCACGCATCGCCCCGCCATCATCGCCTCCAGCCATGATGACATCGCCCGCTGGCTCGACGCCGGGCCCACCATCCGTTTCGAGCTCAACAGAGGCGCGCGAATTGGCCGCCGCCGCGCCGCCGAGCCGCTCAATCTTTGCATCGAGCAAGGCGGCTGGAAGGACTGGAAGGCCCTCCGCCGGCATCACTACATCGCCGCTGATCCCGCCACCTGCGTCGACATCCGGCGGGCCATCGTCGACGGCTCGCTCGCGGGCGTCCTCGTCCTCTCCATGCCCACCCTCAACGCCGTCTGGCGCGAGCCCGCCTGGGGCGACCGCTACACGCAGGGCGACAAGCGCGCCCGCGCCGCCCGCCTGAACGCCGAGGTCCGCGCCATCTCGCGCGTCGTCGTCGATCCGCGCTATCGCGGGCTCGGGATCGCCCGCGACCTCGTGCGCGACTACCTCCGCGCGCCCCTCACCATCTGCACCGAAGCCGTCGCCGCCATGGGACGCTTCCGCGCCTTCTTCGAGTCCGCCGGCATGCGCGCCTACCCACTCCCGCCGACGCGCCGCGATGCCCGCCTCCTCGACGCCCTCCACCACGCCGGCGTCGAGCCCTGGCGCCTGGCGCGCCCGCTCGACGCCCTCGAGCGCATCGAGCGCACCGCCCAGCGCCCCTTCATCGAAGACGCCCTGCGCATCTGGTCGCGCGATCGCGACGCCTCTCGCGGCGGCGTCGCCCGCGGCCTGCCGTATGAAGATCTGTTTCGCGAGGCGTGCGCCAACGTCCGAACCGAGCGCATCGCCTACGCCCACACGTCCCAGGAGCTTTTGCAAGGGAACACCGGCGATGGGGAAGAACACACCAGACGACCGTCCGTGCAGCCCCCGCGATGCGCGACATGACGACACGCGCGCCTCGCTCACCGTCTTCCTGACGGTCGGCGAGCGACGCGCCGTCCTCCGCGCCCTGCGTAAGCACGCGAAGGACCGGCGCGTCGCCCTCCTCCGCGCCCTCGACATCGATCCCGAGGCGGCGCGCCATGCGTGAGCGAGACCTCCTGGAGGCAGCGCCGACCAGCGTCGCCGAGCTGCGCGCCTGGCTGGACGCCGTTCTTGATATCCAAGTCGCCGAGACGCCCCGCCTCGACGGGCATGACGCCCCCCTCGCCTATCTCGCCCACACCTTCCTCGGCCCGCCCCCCGGCGTCCCCGCCGATTGCGTCGTCTGGGCCAACCGCGGCGGCGGCAAGACCTTCTACGGCGCCGTCGCCACGCTCCTCGACATGCTCTTCCGACCCGGAATCGAAGTCATGGTCCTGGGCGGCTCCCTCGAGCAGAGCCAGCGCATGCACGCCCACCTCCGCGCCCTGCTCGACCGCGAGCTGGTCGCCCCCGTCGTCGATGGACGCATCACCGACCGGCGCGTCGCCTTCACAAACCGCAGCGTCTGCCGCGTCCTCGCCCAGTCCGAAGCCAGCGTCCGAGGCGTCCGACCCCAGAAACTCCGCTGCGACGAGGTCGAGCTCTTCGACCCCGAAGTCTGGCGCGCCGCCCAGCTCGCCCCGAGGTCCAAACGCTGCGGCGCCTTCGAGATTCCCGGCGCCGTCGAAGCGCTCTCCACCATGCACCGCCCCTTCGGCCTCATGTCCGAGATCGTCGAGTCCTGCGGTGAAGGCGGCGCGCGCCGCCTCTTCCGCTGGGGCGTCGTCGATGTCCTCGAGACTTGCCCGCCCGCGCGCGACTGTGAAACGTGCGATCTGCTCCCCGAATGTGCCGGACGCGCCAAGCGAGGCGTCGGCCATGTTCCCATCGACGACGCCCTCCGCCAGAAATCACGCGTCGGCGCCGGCGCATGGGAGTCGGAGATGCTCTGCGCCCGCCCGCGCCGCGACGATCTCGTCTTCTCCGAGTTCGACCGCGCCGTCCACGTCGCCGACTTCGAGCCCTCCCCGCGCCATGAGGTCCTCTGCGGCATGGACTTCGGCTTCCGCGCGCCCACCGTCATCCTCTGGGCGACCGTCGACAGCGAGGGAACGCTCCGGATCATCGACGAGCGCAGCGAGCGCGAAGCACTTCTCGAATCACACATCCGCTCCATCACCAACGGGCGATGGCCCATCCCCCGCTGGATCGGCATCGACCCCGCCGGACGCCAGCGCAATGACCAGACGGGCCTCTCCGCCGCCGGCGCGCTGCGCCGCGCGGGGCTCTCCGTCCGCGATCGGCGCGTCTCCATCGGCGCGGGCGTCGCCGCCGTCAAGGCGCGCCTCAGGCCCGCCGTCGGCGGACCGCGCCTCTTCATTCACGCCCGCTGCGCGCGCCTGATCGAGAGCCTCGAGCGCCATCACTACCGCGTGGATCAGCCCGAGTCCGAAATCCCCGTCAAGGATGGAACCGATCACGCCGCCGACGCCCTGCGCTATCTCGTCGTCAACCTCGACGCCGCCGAGGAGCGCGCCGAGCGCCGCCGCTACTGGTGATCCGCCCCAGCTATCCCACCTGCCGCCCCCCGCGCCAGCCCCGGGATCTTGATCGGCTCCGTCGTGAAGCCCTCCATCTCGATCAGCACGCCCGGATCACCATCGTCATCCCGCGCCGGCTTGCCCGCGTCCACCGCCACCACTCCGTGCAGACGCAGCGACGCCGTCTTCTCACGCTCGTTGACCAGAATCTCGCAGCGCTCCGCATGGATGATCCGCTGCCCGTCCTCGATGCGCACGTCCAGCAGATCCAGCGTCTCCCGATCCACCTCCGACGCCTTGATGACGTTCATCCCCGAGGAGATCCCCTCCACCAGCGCCAGCGCATACCGCTCCTTCAACTCCTGCGCCGAAAGCTCCCGCCCCTCCGAGCACCCCGCCACAGCGCCCCCGATCGTCAGCGCCGCCATCACGCCCAGAGCGAACCTCCCGACAAGACGTCTCATGCGCATCAGAAAACTCCGACGAATACCCGTCGGAGCTATCGGGCGTTCAACGAGACACCTTTTGAGATCACTCAAAAACCCGCTCTCCCTCCGGGAGAGGGCTGGGGTGAGGGGCATTCCGATCGAAAATCGACCCCTCAAACCCGAAGCGGCGGACTTCCGCGTAGTGGCACAGTGGTCCCCCTTGAACAATCCCCCGAAATAACCCCCCAGCCCCCGCCGGCAAACGCCCGTCACATTCGCGACGCCTGCCCCGCCCGACCATCCCCCACCGGACCGTTCCGCGGACCCGCCTCCACCTGCCGCATCCGCCCCAGCGAGTGCAGCCGCTCTGCCTCGTTGTTGTCGCACAGCGGCGACGGCCCCTCCGACTCCGCCAGAACGTCCGCCAGCGTGTGCCCGTCCAGCACCTCGATCACCGCCTGCGACGCCTTGTCCATGATCCGATGCATGGCGCACAGCTCCGCCCCGTGTTTTGACAGATCCAGCGGGCACGAGCGAATCCGCGACAGCGACTCCACCGCGTTCACCACCTCCAGCATCGTGATCCGCGCCGGATCCCCCACCAGCGTGTATCCCCCGCCGACGCCCCGCCGACCGGCGACCAGATTCGCCCTCGCCAGCAGTTGCAGCACCTTCGCGAGATAGTCCGACGGCACATGCGTCATCTCCGCCAGCGCCGCCGACGAGATCCGCTGTCCCGGGTTCAGAGCAAGGCAGGCCATCGCCCGCATGGCGTATTCAGCAGTTTGTGAAAACATGGCTCGATCGCTTTCGTGAGGCCCGCCGCCGCGGATGCTCAATCGCCCGGAACTTCTCCGGAATTTCCTCTCCCATCTGCGGGACGCGGGCGCGGCCCGGTAAGGTACAGCGCATGGAGCCCCCAACCCAGCGCATCGGTGTCCTCACTGGCGGCGGCGACGCCCCGGGCCTCAACGGCGTCATCCGCGCCGTCGCCAAGTCCGCCATCTTCTGCCTGAGCGCCGAGGTCTACGGCGTCGAGGACGGCTACCTCGGCCTCATCCAGAACCGCATCCACCGACTGAACTCCACCGACGTCTCCGGCATCCTCACCAGAGGCGGCACCATCCTGGGCTCCTCCAACAAGGCCAACCCCGAGCGCTACGCCACCGGCTGGGACGAGTCGGGCGACCCCATCTTCGAGAACGTCGTCGAGCGATGCCTCGAGCATCTCCGCCTCTACCACCTCGACACACTCGTCCTCATCGGAGGCGACGGCACCATGTCCGGCGCCCAACCATTCATCCAGGCCGGGATCAACTGCATCGGCCTCCCCAAGACCATCGACAACGACCTCATCGGAACCGATCAGACCTTCGGCTTCGCCACCGCCGTCCAGATCGCCACCGAAGCCATCGACCGCCTCCACACCACCGCCATGAGCCACCACCGCGTCATGATCTGCGAGGTCATGGGCCGCAACGCCGGGTGGCTCGCCCTGCACTCCGGCGTCGCCTCCGGCTCCGACGTCATCCTCATCCCCGAGATCCCCTACGACCTCGGGAAGGTCTGCGACTTCGTCCAGAGCCGCGGCAAGCACGGCAAGCGCTTCAGCCTCATCTGCATCGCCGAGGGCGCCAAGCCCAGGGGCGGCCAGCAGTCTGTCTCGAGAATCGACCCCAGCAGCCCCGACCCCATCCGCCTGGGCGGCATCGCCGAGCAACTCGCCGACGACATCCAACGCTGCACGGATATCGAGTCCCGCAGCGTCGTCCTGGGCCATGTGCTCCGAGGTGGAACCCCCGTCGCCGACGACCGCGTCCTCGCCACCCAGATGGGCCGCTACGCCATCCGCCTCATCGGCGAGGGCAAGCGCAATCGTCTGGTCGTCAAACAGTCCGGCGAGGTCGCCGACATCGACATCAACCGCGCCGCCGACAAGCAGCGCCTCGTCCCGACGGACCACCCCCTCATCGAAGCCGCCCGCGCCGTCGGAACCTGCTTCGGCGACTGAGCCCACCGCCCCCGCCGCGACGAGCGGGCCGGAACTCCCGAAGAACGCCAGACCGGCGAACCGGGACGTTCAACCCATATCCGGAGCCTCTGAAAGACCTCCTCTCCCTCCGGGAGAGGGCTGGGGTGAGGGGCTCTCCGGTCCCGAATCGACGCATCAGACTCACAAGGGCGACCTGTTGCGCACTTGTTCAGAGACCCCATCTGACATGTCTCATCCCGATTCCCCGCCGATCTCATTCGCAACCGGGAACCGAGATTATCGCCGCTACGAACCTTTTTCAGAGTCGCCGCCGGGCATTTATCTGACATCGTCGTCCCCGCCGGCGCGAGACAACCTGATCATGAGGAGCGCGACAATGCAGATGAGACTGCTCGGGGCGTTGGCGGGGATGATGTGCGCGAGCGCTGCAAACGCGGGCGGCGCCGAAGAGGCTCCGTTTCCGCTTGAGAAGTTTCCCGTCGGCGATTCGCCCCGTTCGCTCGCGACGGGCGATTTCAACGGCGATGGCATTCCCGATGTCGCGGCGGCGAACAGGGGTTCCGACGATATCTCGGTGCGCCTCGGTCGCGGCGATGGCCGGTTCGATCCGGAGATGCGATTTCCGGTGGGGACCTTTCCAAACTGGATCGCGGCGGACGATCTGAACGCCGACGGCGTGATCGATCTCGCCGTCGCGTGCCGTGGCGCTCACAACGACCCCGCCGACACGGGCGGCGTCGACGTGCTCCTCGGCGTCGGCGACGGCTCGTTCGAAGCCGCGATGCAATTCCCGCCCAGTGACTCTCCACGCCGGCTTGCGATCGGAGATGTCAATGGCGATGGCGCGCCTGACATCGTCACGACGAGCCGGGGCGCCCCCTTCGCGAGTCCGCCGGACTTCGGCTCGGTGGGCGTGCTCCTGGGCGTCGGCGACGGAACGTTCAGCGCGCCCGCCGTGCTGGAATCGGGCGTCTCGCCATCTGGCGTGGCGATCGGCGACCTCGACGGCGATGGCCACGCCGACCTGGCGGTGACGAACGCCATCAGCGAGGACCTGCGGGTTCATCTTGGCGACGGCGCAGGGGCGTTCGGCGCGCCGACGCGCTTCATGGTGGGTGGCGATCCCAACGCGGTGTCGCTCGCCGACCTCGATGGCGACGCAATCCTCGACGCCGTCGTATCCAACTTCGGCACGCTGGATCTGTCGATCCTGCGCGGCGCCGGCGACGGCTCCTTCAAGGGCGAGACGCGGATCCCGCTGGATGGCTTCCCCAGGCGAAACATCCTCGCCGACCTCAACGCGGACGGCGCCCTCGACATTGCGCTGGAAACCGACCGCGCCTCCGTCCTGCTCGGCGACGGCGCCGCCAACTTCGGCGAGCAAATGACGTTCTTCTCCCCGCTCTTCACGAGCGATCTTTCGGTGGTCGATCTCAACAGCGACGGTGTGCTCGACATCGTCACCAGCGGGAGCGACGTTGTCTTCAGCCTGCTGGGCGCCGGCGATGGCTCCTTTCCACAGGAGCAGTTGCCGCAAGTGGCCGTGGGCAACAGTCCAGAGCTGATCGCGCTCGAGGACGTCAACGGCGACGGCGTCCTCGACCTGGCCACCGGACGGTTCTCCGGCGACAGCATCGCCTTCCGCGCCGGAGTCGGCGATGGGTCGTTCGAGTCGGAGGCGCTCTCGATCGTCTCGGGCGATCGGTTCGCCATCGGCGATCTCAACGGCGACGAGGCGCCGGACCTCGTCACGAACACCTCGTCGAACCAGATCTCGACCTTCCTTGGCGACGGGAGCGGATTCTTCGGAAAACAAACCGATCATCCCTTTGGCGTCCGAAGCTTCGCCTTCGAAATCAGCGACCTCAACAAGGACGGGCTTGGCGACGTCATCATGGCGTGGCCGGACAACGCGGTCGCTGTTGCGCTCGGCGTCGGCGACGGCGCGCTCGCCGAACCCACTGCGTACGCCGTCGGAGAGCGGCCAAGAGGAATCGCTGTTCATGACCTGAACGGGGATGGCGTCCTCGACGTGGTCGTCCGGAACGCCGGCAATTCCTTCTCGAAGCCACCGCAGGTGGGCGGCGTCTCCGTGCTGCTCGGCGTCGGAGACGGAACGCTCCTGCCTGAGATGCGCTTCGAGGCGGGCGAGTTTCCGAGCTCCGTGTCGGTCGGCGATCTGAATGCCGACGGCTTCCCCGATCTCGCCGTCGCGAACTCGATGGCCGACGACGTCTCGATTCTCTTTGGCCGTGGCGACGGCGGCTTCCAGGAGCAGATCCGCTTCCCCGCGGGCGAGTCTCCCAAGGGCGTCGTCATCGGCGACTTCAACTCCGACGGATTCGGCGACTTCGCCTCGTCGAACCGCAGCTCCGATGACATCTCGGTCTGGATCGGAAAGGGCGATGGCGACTTCAAGCCGCCCCTCCGCTTCGCCACCGGTCAACAGCCAAACAACCTGGCGATCGGCGATCTCGACGGCGACCAGCGCCCGGACCTGGTCACGGTTGACGAACGCGACAATGCGGTCTCGAGCATTCTCAACCAACTCCCCGGCGTCCCCTGTCGGGCCGATCTGGATGGGGACGGATCCGTCGACTCGAGCGATCTGACGATGCTGCTGTCGGCGTGGAGCATGCCCGGCGTCGCGGATCTGGACGCGAGCGGCGAAGTCGGCGCACCCGACCTGGCGATGCTGCTGAATCAGTGGGGCCCGTGCCCGAGCGAGAAATGAATCGGGCGAACAACAGGAGCGCCGCTCGACGGGACACCTGATCCATCCCTGATCCCCGCGAGTCGGCGACGGCAGAAAAGAACGGAAACGAGGCACACGACATGTTGAAGAACACGAACCAAATGCTGCGGGCCGCCATGGGCGCGGTGATCCTGATCCTCTCGGCGCAGGCGATGGCCGCCCCGCCCGCCTTCCCCGGCCTTTTTCTCAAGATGGAGGGGGAGCCACGCGTCGTCGCGAAAGGCGATCTGAACGGCGACGGCGCGATCGATTTCGTCACCGTGAACGCGTCCACCGAAGACATCTCCATCCTGCTCGGACGCGGCGACGGCTCGTTTGCGCCGGAAACGCGCATCGGCGTTGGCGACCATCCGAGGGACGTCGTGATCGGCGATCTGAACAGCGACGGCGCTGCCGATCTCGTCACCGTCAACGCCGAAAGCGACGATCTTTCGGTGCTCTTCGGCCTCGGTGACGGATCCTTCGCCCCCGAGCAGCGACTGAATATCGGAGAGAATCCCGCCGCCGTCGTGATCGCTGACTTCAACGCCGACGGCGCCCTCGATTTGGCGGTCTCCGATTTCGCCCTGGACGACGTCGGCGTTCTGCTGGGGATGGGGGATGGAACGTTCGGCGATCGTCGGTCCTTCGCCGCCGGACCGGCGCCCGCCGAGATCGTCGTCGCGGACTTCAACACCGACGGCGCCCTCGACCTTGCGGTCGGCAGCTATACCCCGAACGACATCATCATCCTGCTGGGAGATGGCGCCGGAGGTTTCGCCAGCGCCCGGCACTTGGTTACGAGCGTGAAGCCCGAAAGGTTGGCCATCGGCGACCTCAACGGCGACGGGATTCCCGATCTGGCGGCGATATCCCGGAGAAGTTCGTTGATCGCCGTTTTCCTCGCCATCGGAGACGGCGCCTTCGGCGATGAACGGGTCCTCGAGTTAGGCGTCGAAACCAGCGGCGGCATCGCGATCGGCGATCTCAACGGCGACGGCGTGGACGACCTGGTGGCGGCCGGCCTCGTCGAGCTCGACTCCTTCGTCGACCCTGACTTTTACGGCGTAGTGGTCCTCCTCGCCGACGGCGCGGGCGACTTCGCGTTGCCGCAGGCGACGCGAGCGATCGCGGAGGTCAGCGGGCCGGTGCTCGCCGATGTCGATGGCGACGGCGCGCTGGATCTGGCCATGGGGAACCGCTTCTTCTCCGGCGTGCTGATCCTGCGCAACCAGGGCGACGGCGTCCTCTCATCGCGCCTGGAGATCGGATTGCAAAATAACGTGTTCGACATCGCCGTGGGAGATGTCACGCTCGACGGCGTGCCGGACATCGTCGCAACTGACTGGCGCTTTTCGCCCCCCAGGCTGCTTCGAGGCATGCTCAACGGCGCGGTCGAGCTCCGCCCGGAGGGCATTGTGGATTCGACTGTTTCCTCCCAGGCTGTCCCTGAAATCGCGGACATGAACGGCGACGGACGTCCGGATCTCCTGCTCGTGTCGAGTGTGGTGGAGGTTTTTCTCAACGACGGAGCGCCGATGTTCGACAACCCATCCCGGAGCGGCTTCACAATCGCCCCCCCTCGATCCGTTTCGATCGACGATGTCAACAACGACGGCGCCTTGGATGTGCTCGTCGCTAATGGGGGGCCGTCTGTTTCACTGGTGCTCGGCAACGGCGATGGCACGCTTCGCCCCACGACGCGATTCATCGAGGCCGGGGAGGAGATCCATAGCGCGACGCTCGCCGATCTCAACGCCGACTCCCGTCTGGATCTGATCGCCACGGACTCCGGCAACGACGACATCGTAGTCCGGCTCGGACTCGAATTCGGCACGTTCGACACCATCCAGCGCTACCCCGTCGGCTCTCACCCGACCCAGGCGGCGGTCGCCGACTTCGATGGCGACGGCGCCTTGGACATCGCCGTCGGATTGTTCGGTGATGGGCTGGACATCCTCTTCGGCGACGGCGCCGGCGGCTTCGCGCCGCCCGTCCGGCTTCCGGTCGCAAACGTTTCGGTTGCAAACGTGAGAGGGGTGACCGCCGCCGACGTCAATGGCGACGGCGCGCCGGATCTCGTGGTGGACACCTTCGGCGTCACACTCCTCCTGGGCGTCGGCGACGGAACGTTCGAGCCGCTCCAGTCCTTCGCCGCCCCTTCCTCAGGACCTCCAGGACCTCTGAAAGTGGCCGATCTCAACCGCGACGGCAGAGTGGACATCGCAACGTCATCCCTGGGCTCCCTCTCACCATTCGACCGCCCCTCCCGCGGGTCCGTCTCCATCCTGTTCAACCAGCTCCCGCCGTCCGCGATCGCGGAGGATCTGGATGGCGACGGCGTCATCGGCTCAGCCGATCTCGCCATCCTCCTGAACCGCTGGGGCACGGACGATAAGGCCGCCGACGTCAACGCCGACGGCGTCGTGGATATCCAGGACCTCGGATTGCTCCTCGCCCAATGGGATTAGCTCGAAACCAACTTTATAAACAACGCCTCCCGACGGGACGCCTCCTCGCTGGGACGCCTCCTTGGTGGAACGGCTCTCCGAGCCATCTCTTCTTCGCTGCGGAATCAGTTCACCGCATCGACTCTCCTCACTACCGGTAGCGGCGGGCGGCCCTGCCCGCCGTCGCGTGCAGCGCACGCGACCTTCGCTCACAACAGGACACGCTGCGCCAGGCCGCCGTACCTGCCCGTCCCTGCTGATCGCCTCCGAGTGTGCCACGGGCGGCTTGCCCGCCCGTGCCGCGTCCACTCACACTGTTGCATTCGCCCCACAATCCCCGAGGGGGTGCGGGGGAAACCTCCCCCGCACGGCGCAATCAAACGAGCATGTTCACCGCCATGACCTTCGACTCCCTCGCAAAACGCCTCCGCACCCATCCCCAAGCCACTGTCGGCCCGGGTGTCTCCGAGCGCGAAATCATCGCCGCCGAACGAGCCCTCGGAGTCCCGATCGAAGGCGGCTACCGCAAGTTCCTCAACGCCTTCGGCTGGGCGGAGATCGGATGGTTCGAGATCTACGGGCTGGGCGACGGAGTTCCATCGCATCTTCATCTTGTTCAGATGACCATCAGCGAGCGCGCCGAAGCGCATCCCCTGACCCCCCACCACCTGCTCCCCATCTTCAACGACGGCGCCGGCAACCTGCACTGCCTCGACACCACGACTGGCGACGAGCCCGCAATTGTCTTCTGGGATCACGAGCGAAGCGAGAATCAGACGCCGGATCCCCAAGCCGAGTCGTTCGCGCAATGGCTCGGCGATCTTCTCGACGCCGTCGACAAAAAATCCTGATCGAACCAGAAACCGAGTGCCCGTTCCGCTCCGTCCGCTCCTGCACGAAGTCATCGCCAGCCTGCGAATTCACGGCGACCGCGGTCGGATCAGACGGCGAAATCAACAGACGAGGCCGCGACCTCGACGAACTGATC
>CAYVIJ010000035.1:16864-22210 GCA_964451515.1 uncultured Phycisphaeraceae bacterium
GGTCGGATCAGACGGCGAAATCAACAGACGAGGCCGCGACCTCGACGAACTGATCAGCCTCGCGGGCGCCGCGCGGAACTGGGAGTAGTCTCCCCCGGCAGGCACAGAGGCCCGCCCCACCGACCCTGTTGCATCCGCCCCACAATCCCCGAGGGCCCAGCGACCACTACTCCCCCCGCTCCCGCGCCTTCCTCACCTCCTCCAGCCGCCGCTGATGCTCCCCCTCCATCCCCCTATGACTCGGCCTGTAATACTCCCGCTCCACACCCAGATAGCTCTGCTCCGTCACGCCTCCGAGCGACGTCTCCTCCCCCGCGTTGTGCGAATATTCGTACCCCTTCCCCGCCTCCGCGCTCCCTTCCGACTTCGCCTTGTAACCCGATTGCAAGAACAGCGGAACCGGCTGCGTCCGCGCCCCGCGCACATCGCTGAGAGCCTCCTCGATCCCCACGTACGACGCATTCGACTTCGGCGCCAGCGCCAGATACGTCGCGCACTGCGCCAAGGTGATCCGCGCCTCCGGCATCCCGATCCGCTCCACCAGACTCCACGTTGACGCCGCCACCGTGATCGCCTGCGGGTCCGCGTTGCCGATGTCCTCCGACGCCAGAATCGCCAGCCGCCGCGCAATGAACCGCGGATCCTCACCCGCCTCCAGCATCCGCGCAATCCAGTACAGCGCCGCATCCGGATCGCTCCCCCGGATCGACTTGATCATCGCGCTGATGACGTCGTAATGCTCATCCCCCGTCCCGTCGTACACCAGAGCCTTCTGCTGAATCGACTCCTGCGCCGCCTCCAAGTCGATCCGAATCACCCCATCCTCATCCGCGCCAGTCGAGCGCACCGCAATCTCCAGCGCCGACAGCGCCCGCCGCGCATCCCCGTCCGCAACCCGCGCCCAGTGCTCCAGCGCGCCCGCGCCAACCTCCACCCGCTGCGCGCCCAGCCCGCGCTCCTCATCGCGCAGCGCGCGCTCGAGCAGATCAACGACATCCCCCTCCGTCAGCGGCTCGAACCGGAACAGCGTCGAGCGCGACACCAGCGCCGAGTTCACCGAAAACAGCGGGTTCTCCGTCGTCGCCCCGATCAACACCAGCACACCGCGCTCCACGTCCTCCAGCAAAACGTCCTGCTGCGCGCGCGAGAACCGGTGAATCTCATCGAGAAACAGAATCGTCCGCCGCGGCGATGCCGGGTCCGATTCCTCCAGATCCGCCCGCGCCTGCGCACTGATCTCCCGGATCCGCGCCACGCCAACCGCCGCCGCGTTCTCCCGGATGAACGCCGCCGAACTCGCGTTCGCGATCACCTCCGCCAGCGTCGTCTTCCCCGTCCCCGGCGGCCCATGAAAGATCAAGGACGCCAGCGCATCCGCCGCCAGCATCCGCCGAAGCAGCCGCCCCTCGCCGACGATGTGCCCCTGCCCCACGAACTCATCCAGCGTCCGCGGCCGCATCCTGACCGCCAGCGGCTCCGCCGCCTCCCGCCGCGCCCGCCTCCGATCCGACCACAAATCAGGCATGCCCCGATCGTAGGGCCCCGCGATTCCCCCCGATCGTGAACCGCGCCCCCGCCTCCCGCAACTACCAGGGACGAAGCGCAACCACCCGCGCAGTGATCGCTTCAGGCTGTCTCTGCGACGCAGGCGCCGGAGAAGGACCTTCGTGGCTCATGGAAGAACACTCCGTTCGAGACTCGAGATGCGCGCAACACCATCGACATTCTACACAAGAAACAACTCCCTCTCCCCCCGGGAGAGGGCTGGGGTGAGGGGCGATTTCGACTTGAACTCATTGTCGCGCATCGAGACCGTGCCTTCGCTGGCGGGCCGGGGTGAGGGGCGCCCCGACTTGAACGCCACGCCCCCGACCCAGGAAAAGCACTCAAAGGCCCAGCGGCGAACCTCCCTCCACCCCAGCCACACCTCCCGCCCGCGCCCCTGCCCCATGACTCCGCGGATAGGGCCCTGTTTCCTTATCGGAACTCGCCGTTCCCACCATGCCGCCGCGAGCGCGAGCACCGATTCAGCCGATCCTCTCCCGTCCCCCCGCCGTAGCAGGGGAATGCCGGCCACCTCCCCGCCCGGAAGAATGGGAGGGTGTTTCCGGGCGAGCCGCCTCGCTAGGCTCGTCCCGGTCGCAAAGCGCGAGAGACGCCCGCCGAAGCGGGCCCCATGAAGGAGCAGCGGATATGTGCGGAATCGTCGCGTACATCGGATCCCGCGAGGCCACGCCCATCCTGCTCGAAGGCCTCAAGCGCCTCGAATACCGCGGCTACGACTCCGCAGGCGTCGCCGTCCTCGACGGACAACTCAACGTCGTCCGCACCCTCGGGCGCGTCAGCGTCCTCGAGGAGCGCATCCAGCAGAGCGGAAAACTCCATGGCGTCGTCGGCATCGCCCACACACGCTGGGCCACCCACGGCGAGCCCGCCGAGCGCAACGCCCACCCCCACACCGACGACCGCCACGGCATCGCCCTCATCCACAACGGCATCATCGAGAACTACGCCTCCCTCCGCACCTATCTCGAGGAGCGCGGACACCAGTTCACCTCGGAGACCGACACCGAGGTCCTGACCATGCTCATCTCCGAACTCTTCGACCCCGCCAGCGGCATGGACCTCGAGGCCGCCGTCCAGGGCGCCCTCCGCGAGGTCACCGGCGCCTACGCAATCGCCGTCATCTGCGAGAAGGAGCCCGACACCCTTGTCGTCGCGCGCAAGGGCTCGCCCCTCATGGTCGGCGTCGGCTCCGATGAATACATCGTCGCCTCCGACGCCTCCGCCATCGTCGCCCACACCAGCCGCGCCGTCACACTCGATGACTACCAGGTCTGCAAGCTCACCCGCGAGACCTTCCGCACCTCCACCATCGACAACGTCCCCGTCACACCGCGCGTGCAGGAACTCGAGCTCGAGCTCAATCAGATCGAGCTCGGCGACTACACCCACTACATGCTCAAGGAGATCTTCGAGCAGCCGAAGGCCCTGCGCAACACCATGCGCGGCCGCGTCGACACCCGCGAGAGCCGCGTCGTCCTGGGCGGCGTCGGTCAATACGCCCGCGCACTGGTCAAGAGCAAACGCCTCATCCTTCTGGGCCAGGGCACCGCGCTGCACGCCGCCATGATCGGCGAATACCTCCTCGAGGAGCTCGCCAAGATCCCCGCCGAGGTCGAGTACGCCAGCGAGTTCCGCTACCGCAACCCCATCATCGAGGAAGGCACGGTCGTCGTCGCCGTCAGCCAGTCCGGCGAGACCGCCGACACACTCGCCGCCCTCATCGAGGCCAAGGAGCGCGGCGCCCTCGGGCTCGGCGTCGTCAACGTCGTCGGCTCCACCATCGCCCGCGAGACCGACGCCGGCGTCTACCTCCGCGTCGGACCCGAGATCGGCGTCGCCTCCACCAAGGCCTTCACGGGCCAGGTCGCCGTCCTCACCATGCTCAGCCTCTTCATCGCCCGCCGACGCTTCATGTCGCACGAGCAGTCCAGCGAGATCATGCGCCAGCTCGAGGCCATCCCCGCCAAGATCGAGCGCATCCTCGAGGACTCGGACCGCATCAGGTCCGTCGCCGAGCGCTACGTCAACAGGGAGAACTGGCTCTTCCTCGGGCGCGGCGTCAACTACCCCACCGCTCTCGAAGGAGCGCTCAAGCTCAAGGAAATCTCCTACATCCACGCCGAGGGCATGCCCGCCGCCGAAATGAAGCACGGGCCCATCGCGCTCATCAACGACGGCATGCCTGTCGTCTTCGTCGCCAACCAGGGCCCCCAGTACGACAAGGTCATGAGCAACATCGAGGAGGTCCGCTCCCGCGGCGGACACATCATCGCCGTCGCCACCGAGGGCGACGAGCAGATCGCGAAGTACGCGGAGGACGTCTTCTACGTCCCCGAGGCGCCCGAGCCCCTCAGCCCCATGCTCACCGTCGTCCCCCTCCAGCTCCTCGCCTACCACGCCGCCGTCCTGCGAGGCCACGACGTCGACAAACCCCGCAACCTCGCCAAGAGCGTCACCGTCGAGTGATCGCGCAGTGAGCCGGCCGAATCGCGCCTCCGCGCGCGCTCAGTCGTCGTCCTCCATCACCACGAAGTCCGCGCTGATCAGATAGTGATCCGAG
Source organism: uncultured Phycisphaeraceae bacterium (assembly GCA_964451515.1). GTDB lineage: Bacteria > Planctomycetota > Phycisphaerae > Phycisphaerales > UBA1924 > CAYVIJ01. The sequence continues at coordinate 20,991 of CAYVIJ010000035.1, forward strand.
AGATTCTTCTTGAAGTCCTCCCGCGACCACCCGCGCCGGCGCGTGAACTCCTCGAAGTGCACCGTGAGCTCCGCGTTCTCGAACTCCGGCTGATCCGCCGGCACGAGGATCCGATCCAGCGACCGCCCGCCCCAGAATGTGACCTCATCCCCCGCGTTCAGATCCACCCATCCCCGCTTCGTGTACGTCCGGATCGCCGCCTCCTTCGTTGAGCCCGCATTCGAATCGCCCACGATCAGAATGTCGCGCTCCCCCGTCTCCTCCATCAACTCCGCCAGCGCCTCCGAAAGCGCCGCCGCCTCCAGCGCCCGATGACTCGCGAAATCGCCGCCGTAGTTGCTCTTGTGGTGGACCGTCACCACGTAGAAATCCGTCATCCCAAGCCCCGCGCTGAACTTGATCGCATGCGGCGGACGCGACCAGATCGTCCGTCCCGAACCCGACCGCTCCACGGGCCCGGGCAGCGCCCAAGGCTCATCCGCGTTCTCCGCCATCACCGCATTCCGATCCCACGCGATCCCGAGCAGTTGATTCCGATCATTCCGCGACGGAAACAGCGCGTGCGTCCAGTCCGAACCCGTGTTCGCGTCCACGATCTCGAACGCCCGCTCCAGCGTCTCGTTCACGGGACGCGTGTCCGTCGGATCCGTGTCCGAGATCTCCTGCAAGGTGATGACGTGCGCCCCCGCCGCCTCGATGTACTCCGCCAGCGCCTGCGGCGACTGCGCATACTCCTTCGCCGGCCCCGACCGCCGCTCCGGCTGCCCCAGCCATTCGATGTTCCACGCCGCCACGCGGATCTCACCCAGCGCATTCCCCGGCCGCGCCGCCGGCGACGCCGCGATGTCGCTCCGCGCCGCCCCGCCCCCCTCCGACTTCGCCCCGCTGCACGCCGACAACCCCAGCCCAATCGCCAGCGCAAAGCCCAGCCCGAGCGACGCCGCGACGGCGCCCTTCATCAACCTGCCATACGAACGAAACACCAGTCCACGCATCCTCTTCTCTCCTTCAACGTCAGGTGGGGCAGGCCGCCGTGCCTGCCCGTCCTTGCGCATCCATCGCGCACTACAGGTGGGGCAGGCGTCCCTGCTTGCCCCTCTCTACTTCCTCCTACTCCTCCCGGGTGGAACAACTCTCCGATCCGTCAACTCTTGCTCTTCTCCCAGTGGGACGGCTCGCCGAGCCGTCTCTCCCCCCACCTACAGGTAGGGCGGGCGTCC
>CAYVIJ010000036.1:0-3936 GCA_964451515.1 uncultured Phycisphaeraceae bacterium
GGAGGATGGCGCCGGGTGCGCGGGCGCGGAGGGGGCGGGTGAGGGGATGGGGGCTCGGATGGGGGGCGTGCGAATTCGATGGTGGAGATGCGACGGCGCCGGAGGCTCGATCGATCGGGGCGCGTGCCCGGGTCGAGGGCGAGCGAGGGCGGGGCGTCGCAGCGAGGTGGACCATGTACATGGAGGCGCTGAGCGGGCGGTGGGGCGCGCGAGGATCGGCGGGGGCGGCGCTCGGGCGGCGGGGTCGCCGCGGCGGCTTCTCGCTGATCGAGGCGCTGGCGGCGAGCGTGGTGCTGGCGATGGTGGTGCTGGCGGTGGGCTCGGCGGTTTCGGCGGGGCGGACGACCTCGCTGGAGGGCCAGAAGATCGTGCTGGCGGCGATGGCGGCGGACGATCTGATGAGCGAGCTTTCGGCCCAGCCGTATGACGAGTTGCTGTCGTACGACGGGCTCACGCAGGCGGTGGGGAATCTGCGCACGCTGGACGACGAGGCGTATCCGGGCGAATACCACGAACTGGGGCGTTCGGCGACGGTGCGCACGCGGCTGCTGTTTCAGGCGGAGCTGGGCGTGACGGTCCGTGGCCGCGAGGTGGTGGTGACGGTCTTCGACGATGCGCGGACGCTCGCCGAGGTCTCGTCGTTCTTTGCGGAGCCGGCGTCATGAGCGGTTGGCGCAGGAGCGATTCTGGGCGCGGGCGGCGCGGTCTGACGCTGGTGGAGCTGATGCTGTCGCTGGCGATCACGGCGCTGGTGGGCGCGGGTGTGGCGTCGATGCTGTCGATGGTGGGCTCGAGCGCGCAGGGGGATCGGGATCAGCGTTCGACGCTGCTGCGGGCGCATGCGGCGCAGCTGCGTCTGCGCGCGTACTTTGCGCCGGCGCTGAACGTCTTGGCGCATGATCCGGCGCAGGGTGTGGCGATCTGGCTGCATGACGATGAGCCTGAGGACAACGTGCATCTGACGGAGCTGCGCGTGATCTGGTGGGAGTCGGGGGCGTCTCGGCTGACGATGGAGCGTGTGGTGTTTCCGGACTCCTGGAGCGAGGAGATGAAGCGGCAGGAGAACGTGACGATCCCGCGGACGAGCGATTTCTTCGACGTGATGCTGGATGAGCGCGACGAGGGGCACACGGCGGCGGCGGTGATCGTGGAGGGCGTGGAGCGGTTCGAGCTGCGGCATGATGCGGCGACGGCGACGGAGTCGAGAACGTTCTGGATCGAGCTGGATCTTCAGACGCTGGATGCGGCGCCGAAGAGCGTGCTTATGAGCTTCGGGCTGCCGAATCACGAGGCGCCGGAGCGATGAGCGAGAAGGAGAGGGAGACGATGATGATGGACACACGGCGAGACATGCTGATGACGACCGAAGCGCGGCGGCGACGCATGCTGGGGGCGCGGCGCGGGGCGCGGCGGGGGGTGGCGCTGCTGCTGGTGCTCGTCTCGCTGGGCGTGGCGGGGGCGGCGACGGCGTTCTACATCTCCAGCCGTCAGAACACGCCGGCGATCGGGATGAACGCGGCGCAGAAGGCGGAGGCGGAGTGGGCGGCGCGGAGCGCCCTGGAGATTGCGCTGGCGGCGCTTCAGACGGAGGCGGACTGGCTGACGGCGGCGTCGTCGGGCGCGCTGATCGATCAGATGCCCATCGGCGATGCGGTGGTGACGGTGGTGGCGACGAACGAGCAGGGGGAGTTGCCGAGCGCGGAGGACATGGATCTGGTGCTGACGGCGGTCGCGCATGTGGGCGGGGTGTCGGGGGCGATGCAGTCGCTGGTGCGCGTTTTTCCGGATGTGTCGCCCGAGGAGGCGTTCGATCCGGAGGCGGCGGAGTTCGCGATCTTCGCGCATTCGTCTCTGGAGGTGGGCGATGGAGCGATGGTGGATGTCTGGCATCTGAGCCCCGGCGCGGGGCTGGGAGGGCTCTTCAAGATGGGCGCCGGGTTCACGTCCTCGTCGGACATGAACCTGCGTCCGGCGGCGCAGCTCCTGAGCAGCGGTCTGTATGTGAAAGACGGCTCCTCGTCCGGGCTGACGTCGATGGTGGATGACTCGATCTTCGCGGCGGGTGAGACCCTGCCGGCGCTGCCGCCGGCGCCATCCGCGCCGCTTCCGAGCGCGCTGTCTGCGATCAGCGCGCCCTCGAGCGATGAGCAGGTGGATGCGACGATCTCGGTGCTGAACGAGGCGTCGCGTGAGCAGGTGCAGGTGCAGAACGGTGGGGAGCTGATTCTGGGATCGGGAGGCGTGAGCGACTATCGGTTTGAGAGCGTGCAGGTGCAAGACGATGCGACGCTGCGGATCGAGGGCGCCGTGCGCATCTGGGTCGAGGAGGATGTGGAGATTCAGAACCGCTCGGCCCTCGAGCTGGGCGATGGGGCGACGCTCGAGCTGTACGCAGGTCAGAATGTCCACGTGCAGGAGTCGGTCGTGGGTCTGGATCGGACGCTGGCGGCGGACGCTACGCGGATGAGAGAGAACGTGACGAGCTACCACGATCCGCGCCGGGTCAAGGTCTACAGCGTCGCGGGAGGCGGGGGTGGCGGTGGGGAAGAGGAAGAAGATGGCGGCAGCTCGGATCAGACGATCGATCTGGAAGGCGCGACGCTGGCGAACGCGATGATCATCGCGCCGACGGCGAGTGTGACGGTGCGCGGCGGCTCGACGCTGTTCGGGCGTGTGACGGCGGACGAGCTGGACGTCAGGGATGCGGGCTCGGCGGTGCTGTACGACGTGTCGCTGGACAATCAGATGGGGTTCACGAACACGGAGGGTCCGCTGTACAACGAGGATGGGACGCTGGTCGACTGGGTGGTGGATGCGCTGGGCGGGACGGTGAGCGATACGACGAGCCTGCTGACGGGGATTCTTCTGCACGCGCCATCGGAGGAGGAGGGCGGCGATCCGATGATGGCGCCGCTCGCGACGCCGCGGAGCGCGGCGCGGGCGCGGGCGCGGATGTGGCCGACGCATGCGTTGGCGATGGAGGGTCGCGGGCATGATCCGAACGCCGCCGGCGGGGATGGGCGGTGGATCGACGGGACGTATGTGCGGCCCGTGACGGGCACGCTGGATGCGATTGCGGATCTCAACGACGCCGGCGGAGAAGGCGGCGGCGGTGGTGGCGGCGGCGGCGGAGGAGGAGGAGGAGGCTTTGCGGCGCCGACGGACACACGCGCGCTGGAGATCGACGACTTCAACGATCCGCCGTCGCTTGGATGGAGTCCGGATTGAGCCGTCTTCAACACAACGCGGGCGGCATGATCGGCGCACGCACCGCGCGGGCGTTCACACTCATCGATCTGTTGGTGACGGTGGCGATCATGGCGGTCGTGGCGGCGGTGGTGGTTCCCGCGCTGTCGCCGGACAATGGGGCGCGCCTGCGCGGCGGCGCGATGATGCTGGTCTCGGACATCGAGTATGCGCAGTCGATGAGTCTGGCGGAGCCTGGGGATCCTGTGATCGTGCGTTTCGGCGCCGACGGCGCGACATACTGGCTGGCGCGGGAGTCGGACCCGACGTTGCCGATCGCGTACCCGGGGACGAATGAGCAGTATCTGGTGCGCTTCGGGGAGGGGCGGGCGTCGCTACTGGCGGACGCGTCGCTGAGTGTGGCGGGGCTTGTGGACGGCGCGATCGCCTTCGATGAGTTCGGGCGGCTGCGGACGCTGGATGACGCGGTGATCGAGGTGCGCAACGAGGCGCTGAGCGTGATGGTGCGCGTGGACTCGAGCTCGGGCGCGGTGGATATGGAATAGAGGGGGTTCGGCGGGGGGCGTGTGTGGGGTGGGTTGTGCGCGGCTTGGTGGGTTGGCACGGGCGGGCGAGGCGCCCGGGGCACGCGAGAGAAGAGACGGCTCGGAGAGTCGTCCTGGCGGGGAGCTTCCATGCGGGCCGGCAAGTCCGGGCAGGCACGGCGGCCTGCCCCACCGGTTTTTGTGT
>CAYVIJ010000036.1:4036-20336 GCA_964451515.1 uncultured Phycisphaeraceae bacterium
ATGCGGGCCGGCAAGTCCGGGCAGGCACGGCGGCCTGCCCCACCGGTTTTTGTGTTTGCGTTTCAGGAGCGGGCCGGCAAGTCCGGGCAGGCACGGCGGCCTGCCCCACCGGTTTTTGTGTGAGCGCATGAGGGCGCTGACGGGCAGGCCTGTCGGAGGGGTTTACTCGAGGGCCTGGGCGCCGGAGATGATCTCGGTGAGCTCGGTGGTGATCTGGGCCTGGCGGGCGCGGTTGAACTGACGGGTGAGGAGCTTGCCCATCTTGGTGGCGTTGTCGGTGGCGGCCTTCATGGCGACCATGCGCGCGACGTGCTCGCTCACGACGGCGTCCTGGAAGCACTGGTTGAGCGTCGTCTTGACGACGAGGGGCAGCAACTCGCCCAGGAGCTGGTCGGCGGGGGGAGAGAACTCGTAGATGGCCGCGGCGGTCGGTGCTTCTTCATCGTCGCCCGCGGGGGGCTTCAGGGGCAGGAGTTGGAGGATCTCGGGTTGCTGCTTGCCGGCGCTCAGGAAGCGCATGTAGGCGACGCGCACCGCGGAGACCTGGCCCGAGATGAAGCGATTCATGTAGTCCTCGGCGAGGACGTCGACGTCCTCGCGGCGGGGCGTGTCGCCGAAGTGGGTGTAATGCGTGGCGATGGGCACGCCGGCGAACCTGAAGTAGTTGACGCCCTTCTTGCCGGAGACCTCGACCTGGGTCGGTCCGGCGGACTCGCGGACGCCCCTCAGGGCGTTGCGGAGGACGTTGGCGTTGTAGGCGCCGCAGAGGCCGCGATCGGAGGTCAGGACGAGCCAGAGCTCGTCGCGGGCGGCGCTGCCGGCGGGAGAGCCTGAGATGAGGGGGTGGTCGATGTCCTCGCCGGCGGTGGCGGCGAGCTCGCGGACGAGATCGAAGACGCCCTCTGTGAATGGCTTGGCGGCGGTGGCGGCGGCCTGGGCCTTGGCGAACTTGCTCGTGGCGATCATCTGCATCGTTTTGGTGATGCGCTGGATGTTGCCGACGGCCTTGATGCGGCCCTTGATTTCGCGTGTCTTGCCCATGGGGAGGGGGAGGATAGCGGGAGGAAGCGAGGGTTGCGAGGGGGAGGATCGGGCGTGGGGGCTCTTCGGGGAGCTGCCGCAGCGGTTTTTGTGTTGCGTCAACTCGGCGCGTGGAAGTAGCAGGCGGGGCGGTGGGTGACGGGGTCGGGGGCGATGGTGGCTTGGAGGCCGGTGATGGCGCGGAGGGAATCGGGGGTGAGGACATCCTCGACGGGGCCGTCGGCGACGACGCGGCCGTCGCGGAGGGCGATGATGCGGCGGCAGTGGCGGGCGGCGAGGTTGAGGTCGTGGAGGACCATGCAGACGGCGAGGCCGCGCTCGCGGTTCAGGCGCTCGAGCAGGTCGAGCAGGCGGAGCTGGTGGGCGATGTCGAGGGCGGCGATGGGCTCATCGAGGAGCAGGATGGGGGCGTCCTGCGCGAGGGCCATGGCGAGGCGCGCGCGCTGGCGCTCGCCTCCGGAGAGGGCGCCCAGGGGGCGCTCGGCGAGATCGGCCATGCCGCAGGCGGTGAGGGCGTGGTCGATGGCGCTTCGGTCGGGGTCGCGGAGGCGGCGGAGCCAGCCGGCGTGGGCGTAGCGGCCGAAGCCGACGAGCTCGCGGACGGTGAGCTCGGGTGGGAGGTCGGCGTCGCCTGTCGCGCTTTGGGGGAGCAGTGCGAGCGTGCGCGCCAGTGACTGTCGGGAGATGTCGCGGATGTTCTCGCCGTCGAGCAGCGCGGCGCCTGAGAAGGGGCGTAGGAGCCCGGCGAGGAGTTTCAGGAGTGTGGACTTGCCGGAGCCGTTCTGCCCGACGATGGCGGTGAGCTCGCCATCGTGGAGGGAGAGGTCGACGCCCCTGATGACGGGGACGCCGGCGTAGCCGCCTTCGAGGGCTCTGGCTTCGAGACGGGCGGTCACAGGAGCCTCGTCTTTCGGAGCAGGAAGAGGAAGTAGGGGCCGCCGATGAGGGCGGTGAGGACGCCGACGGGCGCCTCGCGCGGGGAGATGATCGTGCGCGCCAGGAGATCGGCCCAGAGGAGCAGGGCGGCGCCGCCCAGCGCGGCGATGGGCAGGAGCAGGAGGTGATTGCGGAAGCCCAGGAGGCGCATGATGTGGGGGACGACGAGGCCGATGAATCCGATGAGCCCGGTGACGCTGACGGCGGCGGCGGCGAGGAGCGTCGCGCAGAGGAGTGTGAGGGCGCGAATAAGCTCGACGCGCATGCCGAGGGTGCGGGCCTGCTCCTCGCTGAGGCGGAGGACGTCGAGCTGGCGGGCGAGGAGTATGGCTGCGAGGAGGCCGACGGAGGCGTAGGGGTAGATGAGGGCGGCGTGGCGCCAGGAGCGTCCGATGAGGGATCCGGCCATCCAGAGGACGACGGACTGGACGCGATCGGCGAAGACGATCATGAGGAAGGTGGTCCCGGCGCCGAGCATGGCGGTGACGGCGACGCCGGCGAGGACCATGCGCATGGGGGACGTTCCGAGCCCCGGGCGCCAGGAGAGCATGTAGACGACGGCGCCGGCGGCGAGGGCGCCGAGGAAGGCGGCTGGGGGCAGGGCTGCGGAGAAGGCGGGGAAGATGAGCAGTGCGATGGCGGCGGTGAAGCCGGCGCCGGCGGTGACGCCGACGATGTTGGGGGCGGCGAGGGGGTTGCGCATCATCGCCTGGAGGAGCACGCCCGAGGCGGCGAGGCTGGCGCCGGCGGCGATGGCGACGAGGGCGCGCGGCAGGCGGAGAGAGATGACGATGTTGTGGGCGGCGATGTCTTCGGGTTCGGCGGCGGAGATCGCGTCGGCGAGCGCGCGCAGCACGACGCTCGCATCGAGGTCGGCGGTTCCGATCATGAGGGAGGCGACGAACCCTGCGAGCAGCGCCAGGGCGAGAACGAGCGCGCCGATGAGGCGCGGGGCGCCGGAGGCGGCGGCGCTCATGGCGCGGCGACGGGATCGCGCAGGGCGTTCTCGACGAGCGACAGCGCTTCATCGAAGCGCGCGCCGGCGGAGGTGATGAAGAAGCGCTCGGGGAGGCTGACGACGCGCCCCTCGCGGACGGCGCGGAGGCTGGACCAGGCGGGATCGCGCCGGAGAGATTCGAGACGGGCGTCGGCGCCGGCGTGAGCGACGATGATGAGCACGTCGGGATCGGCGGCGATGAGTGTCTCGAACCCGACGGGGGCGAAGCCGCGGTAGCGATCGCTCTCATCCAATTCCTCGCCCAGGGGCTCGCCGCCGGCGATACGGATGAGATCGCCCAGATAGCTCTCGGGGAGGAAGGCGTAGAAGGCGGCGTGTGAGCCGAAGAGGGCGAAGACGCGGGGCGATGCGGAGGGGGAGGCGTCGGCGCGCGCGGCGATGACGGCGTCGATTTCATCGATGCGCCGCTCGGCGGGGGCGGGGCGGTTGGTGAGATCGCCGAGGAGCGTGTAGACGCGTTGGAGATCCTCGACGCTGCGCACATCGAGGGCGATCACGGGCGCGCCCGTCACGCGCTGCATGGTGGGGATGAACTGGGCGTAGACGGAGGAGGTGAGGATGAGCCCGGGGCGCGCGGCGGCGAGCTGCTCGAGATTGGGGCCCGCGGCGTGGGCGAGCGAGATGGTGGGGACGTCCTGGAGCGCGGCGGGGGGCTCGTATGGGGTGACGGGGCGCAGCGCCGGTTCGACGCCGATCTCGATGAGCAGCTCGGCGAGATGGGGCGCGAGGGCGGCGATGCGCTCGGCGCGATCCGGCGCCTGGACGGCGCGCCCGAGGGAGTCGACGAGACGGGCGGACGCGGATTCGTCGGTCGGGAGGGCGTCGTCGTCGTCCGCCCAGGCGAGCGTGCCGATGGAGAGCGTGAGGATGACGGCGGCGCTGATGATGACGGCGATCAGGGCGCGGCCGGCGCTGGCGGGTGTGTTGCGGGGGGAGATGGACATGGGCGCCGCTCCTTTCGAGGGGGATCTTTTAGCGTTGTTGAGACTGAGTTGCAAGGATGCGGGGGGCGGGGGAGGCGCCATGAGCACGCGCGAGAAGAGACGGCTCGGAGAGCCGTCCCACCAGAGGGAGTGTTGATGTGGACGAGCAAGTGCGGGCAGGCACGGCGGCCTGCCCCACCGGCTCTTGTGGTTGCGTCTCAGGAGCGCAGCAGAAGGCACGGGCGGGCAGGGACGCCTGCCGCTACCTGTAGGAGTGGGTAGCGACGGGTCGGAGAGCCGTTGCGCGAGGGAGGGGTGGGGTCAGCCGCCGTTGTTGTAGTAGTCGATGTTGATTTGGATGTAGTTGTTCCATTCCTCTGGGAGATCCTCCTCGGGGAAGATGGCGCGGACGGGGCATTCGTCGACGCAGAGGCCGCAGTCGATGCAGGTGTCAGGTTCGATGAAGAGCTGATCGGCGGTCTCGAACTCGGGCTCGTCCTTGGTGGGGTGGATGCAGTCGACGGGGCAGACGTCGACGCAGGAGGTGTCCTTGGTTCCGATGCAAGGCTCGGCGATGATGTGCGGCATGGTGTGTCGCCTTCGTCGCGAGGGAGTGCTTTCTGTGATCCGCGGCGCCGAGCGCGAACTGGCGCCGGGCGCCTGCGAACGATGAGCGAGGCGCCTTGGAGTGGGATCATATCCAGTCCGCGAGCCCCGATCTGGCGCGGGGCGGGGCCGCGGAGAGCAGAGAGGGGCCCAAAAAAAGACGAAGCCGATCCTGAAAAGGGATCGGCTCCGTCCATCGTTCCGGCGCTTCGGCCCGGGTCCAACGCGGACCCGAGCCGCCGTGACTTCACATGGTGGGCATCATCTGATCGGCCGCTGAGGTCGAGGGACGACGCCGTCTGCGGGTGGCCTTCTTCCGGGTCGCCTTCTTGCGGCGGCCCTTTTTGCGGCCGGCCTTTTTGCGGCGAGCCTTCTTGCGGGTGGCCTTCTTCCGCGACGCCTTTTTGCGGCGAGCCTTCTTGCGGGTGGCCTTCTTGCGGGTCGCCTTCTTTCGGCGGCCCTTCTTGCGGGTGGCCTTCTTTCGGGTCGCCTTCTTCCGGCGGGCCTTCTTGCGGGTGGCCTTTTTCCGGGACGCCTTCTTCCTGGTGGCCTTCTTTCGGGTCGCCTTCTTCCGGCGGGCCTTCTTGCGGGTGGCCTTCTTCCGGGACGCCTTCTTCCTGGTGGACTTCTTGCGCGAGGCCTTCTTTCGGGAAGCCTTCTTGCGCGTTGCTTTCTTGCGACTGGCCTTCTTTCTGGTCGCGCGTTTCTTGGCCATGGGTCAAACCTCCTCTTTCGAGTTCGGAGCTCGAGGTTTGTCAGCGGCGTGAAGCGCCTGATTGGAACGTCGGTGGATTATCGACCATGAAGGGCTTCAGGTCGAGCGCCCGTCCGGAAGGGGGCGTCTTGGATGGTTGCGCGGTCGAGGGTCATGCTCGAAGTCGGCGCGTGCGTGCGGAGGCCGGCGTCGGCCTCGGCTCGTGACGGATCATCGGCGATGCGGGGCCGATTGTCGAGTCTGCGGAAGATGAATGAAGGGATGACGTCCGCGCCTCTATTCGAAGGCTGCATCGGTCGAGAGCGCGCCGAGAGTTCAGAATCGGCGCGAAAAATGCGCGTGAAATCGAGTCTGGAGGGTTGTGGGGCGGTCGCGGCGCGGGTTGGTTCAGGGGCGCGCGGGGTCGCGCTCCTGCTCGTCGAAGGGCGGATCGGCGGGCTCTTCGGCGTTCGCGACGGCGTCCTGCGGCGCGAGCGTGGGCGCGATGCGGACATCGGAGGGGGGCATGACGCGCTCGAAGATGGAGGAGATGGCGGCGCCATTGATGCGGTTGTAGATCGCGGTGGTTCGGCGATCGGAGACCGTGATGGGCGCTCGCGCGCGGACCAAGCCATTGGCGGGGTTGTACCAGAAAGCGGCGACATCCTCATCGGTGGCGATGCGGATGGGGGGATGGAGCAGCTCGGCGTGCTCTGGCGGCGCGATTTCGATCCAGGGTCGGCGCTGGGAGATGAGGATGTTGCGCGGGGGACTGTCGAACCAGTCGGGATCGACGGAGATGGGCCATCCTCGTCCGTTGATTTCGGTCTGCCCCATGGCGGCGCGGAGGCGGAGCTCGCGCTTGATCTGATTGACGGCGGAGTGGACGCGCATGAGCGCAGCCTCTTCGTAGGCCTCGGACTTCTGGAGAAGCCAGGCCCCGCCCAGAAGCGCCGTCACAAGGGAGAGGACGGCCGCGTTGACGAGCAGGCGCATACGCATGGCTATTTGAGTTCATCGAACCAGGGGGGCGGCGGCTTCCGTGGAAAAGCACGCAGGTCGCGGCGAGGACGGCATTTACGCGCGATGGCGCGGACTGGGGGGCGGGCGCGGGTGGGGCGCGATCGGCGCCTTTCGGGGCTGGCCGCGGATGGCGAGGCCGATAGACTCGGCGTCTTGACGGCGGGAGGTGGTCGGCTTCCACGGTGCTGCGGCGCGGCCATGCGGTGTGGATTGCGCAGACGGCAGGATCGGCACAGGCGATGAAGAAGGAAGGGTTGCCCACATCATGAACGCGCCAGAGATGCGGACGCTGCGATGCGGGATGCCGCTGGTGATCGAGCGGATCACGGGGGTGCGTTCGGTTGGGGTGTGCTGGCTGGTCTCGGGTGGGACGGCGCGGGAGCCATCCGAGAAGCAGGGGCTGTCGGCGATGTGGTCGGAGCTGCTTTTTCGGGGCGCGGGGGAGCTGGATTCACGCGCGCATGCGGACGCGCTGGACAGACTGGGGATTGCACGGGGTGGATCGCCGCAGAGCCGGTATCAGCGTCTGAGCTTCACGCTGCTGGGGGATGAACTGGAGGCGGCGTTGGGACTGCTGGTGGACATGGTGCGGCGTCCGCGGATGGAGGAGCGTTCGATCGAGCCGGTGCGCGATCTGTCGCTTCAGGCGTTGTGGGGGTTGCGGGATGATCCGCAGGAGCGGGTGATGCTGGCGCTGCGCGCGCGGCACGAGGCGGCGCCCTTCAATCGATCGAGCTATGGGACGGAGGAGGGGCTGAAGGGGATCGGTCGGAGCGATCTGGTCCAGGAGTGGGAGCGGGCGGCGAAGCCCGAGTCGTCGGTTCTGGCGGTGGCGGGGGATTGCGATCCGGCGAAGGTGGAGCGGCGGTTGAACGATCTGCTCGAGGGATGGGATGGATCATGCCCGGAGCCGCAGGAGCGGGGCGCGGCGGAGCGCGGGTACGAGCACATTTCGGATCAGACGAATCAGGCGCACATCGCGATCGGCATCGATGCGCCAAAGGAGGCTGACGAGGCTTCGGCGCTGGAGCGTGTGGCGATCGGGGCGCTGTCGGGGGGCATGTCGGGGCGGCTGTTCACGGAGGTGCGGGAGAAGCGTTCGCTGTGCTATTCGGTGCATGCGCGGTATCGGCCGACGCGCGATCACGGGCGGGTGCTGGCGTATGCGGGGACGACGCCGGAGCGCGCGCAGGAGACGCTGGACGTGCTGCACGGGGAGCTGCGGCGGCTGATCGGGCCCGAGGGGGGGATTGACGAGAGCGAGTTCCGGCGCGCGGTGACGGGGCTGAAGAGCCGGATCGCGCTGGGGGGCGAGTCGACGAGCGCGCGGGCGGCGGCGCTGGCGGGGGATCAGGATGCGATCGGGCGTCCGAGGTCGCTGGAGGATCTGACAGCGCGGATCGAGGCGGTGACGCTGGATCAGGTGAACGCCTATCTGCGGGATCGGACGCTGGGGGAGATGACGATCGTGACGATCGGACCGGAGCCTTTGAAGCCGCCGGCGGGGGAGTGAGGCAGAATCGAGAGGAGCGAGGGGGAGCGGGAGGATGTCGGCTGTAGAATCGGCCGCATGAGTTCGACCGAACGCAGAACATACTACGTCACGACGCCGATCTACTACGTGAACGATCGGCCGCACATCGGCCATTGCTACACGACGCTGGTGGCGGATGCGGCGGCGCGGTTCGCGCGGCTGTCGGGTCGGGAGACGTTCTTCCTGACGGGGACGGACGAGCACGCGGAGAAGGTGGTCGAGGCGGCGAAGCAGCGCGGCATCACGCCGATCGCCTGGGCGGATGAGAACGCGGCGGAGTTTCAGGAGGCGTTCCGGCGGCTGGAGTGCTCGAACGACGACTTCATCCGAACGACGCAGGAGCGGCACACGGAGCGTGTGAAGGGGTACATCCAGCGTCTGCTCGACTCCGGCGACGTCGAGCTTGGCGACTATGTGGGCTGGTGGGACGCCTCGCAGGAGGAGTACGTCACGGAGTCGGCGGCGCGTGAGCACGATTACAAGAGCCCTGTGACGGGGCGCCCGCTCGAGAAGCGCACGGAGCGGAACTATTTCTTCCGCCTGAGCCGGTACGAGGATCGCCTGCGCGAGCACATCGAGCGGAATCCGGGGTTCATCAAGCCGGAGAGCCGGAAGAACGAGGTGCTGGGGCGGATCAGGACGGGGCTTCAGGATGTGCCGCTCTCGCGCGCCGTGGATCCGAATGACGAGGGGGCGCGCTGGGGCATTCTGATGCCGGGGGACGACAAGCATCGCGTCTACGTCTGGATCGACGCCCTCTTCAACTATCTGTCGGCGGTGGATACGGATGATCGGCGGAGGTGGTGGCCCGCGGATGCGCACGTCATCGGGAAGGACATCCTGTGGTTCCACGCGGTGATCTGGCCATGCCTCCTGATGGCGCTCGGGGAGGAGCTGCCGAGGTGCGTCTACGCCCACTCGTACTGGATTCGCGAGGGGCGGAAGATGAGCAAGAGCCTGGGGAACTTTCTGGACATGCCGACGCTCGACGCGTATTGCGCGCGTTACGGCGTGGATGCGCTGCGGTGGTTTCTGATCACGAAGGGGCCGATGGGGGCGACGGACGCGGATTTCGCGCATGACCGGTTCGTCGAGGTGTACAACGGCGAGCTGGCGAACGGGATCGGCAACGCGGCGAGCCGGGTTTCGAACATGATCGGCAAGTATTTCGACGGGGCCTGCCCGGATCCGCAGGGCGTGACGGAGTACGCGGGGCACGACTGGGCGGCGCTGTCATCGGCTGCGGTGGAGTCGGCGATGCGGAAGAGCGCGGAGCTGGATCTGCCCGGCGCGCTGGAGGAAGGCGTGCGCCTCGCGGCGCGGGTGGACGGGTACATCCACGCGACGGAGCCTTTCCGCCTGGCGAAGGACGAGAGCCGGATCGATGAGGTCGGGGCGATTCTGTATCACTGCGTCGAGGCGCTGCGGATCGCGGCGCTGCTGATGGCGCCGGCGGCGCCGGCGAAGATGGCGGAGCTGCTGGAGCGCTTCGGGCAGCGCGTGGATCTGCATGATCCGGGCGCGCCGCTGGCGGAGCTGGCGCGCTGGGGCGGATTGAAGCCCGGAACGAAGATCGTGAAGGGCGACGCGCTCTTTCCGCGAGCGGATGCGGACGAGGCGCCGCCGGCGGGCGCGGCGGAAAGAGGCGCGGGCGGGGGATGATTCGGCTTCGACGCTATCGGGATGTGCTGCTTGCGGAGCAGGCCGCGGCGTTTCTGCGCGGGGAGGGGATCCCCGCGGTCGTGATCGGTCAGCACATTCAGGGGACGATCGCGGTTCCGGGACTGCGGTTTGCGCAGGTGCAGTTGATGATCCCAAGCGAGGCGCATCGGCAGCGCGCGGAGGAGTTGCTGGAGGAGTTCGGAGCGTTCGGGGAGTCGCTGGATCCCGACTGGGAGGAGCGGGAGACGACGCCGGATCTTTCCCGCCTCGACGCGGAGCGCTATGGCGTGGAGTGTCCGGCGTGCGGGGCGGCGCTGCCGATGGACGCCGGCGTCGAGGCGTGCCCGGCGTGCGCGGAGGAGGTGGAGATCGTGGATTTGATCGTCGAGCGGCACGGGCCGGAGGCGCTGGAGGGATGCTACGAGGTGGTGGAGGCGGCGGACGTGGAGGAGCTGGAGTTCATGGAGGTGGGGGGCGCGGGCGCGAGGAAGAGCAGGCGGGAGCGCTGCCGGGTGTGCGGGGAGGATCTTTCCGGGATGGGGGTTCGGGGTCGGTGTTTGGGGTGTGGGAGTTTGTTTGATAAGGAGGAGGGCTGAGGGCTGCGGCTTGTAGGTGGGTTAGGGATGGTCGCTGATAGCTGACACCGAAGAAGCGGTGGCGGCGGGCCGCTGTGCCCGTCGGGGGAGATGAGTAGGAGTTGTAGACGGGCGGGCAGGGACGCCCGCCGCTACCTGGAGAGAGGGAGTAGGGGGAGTAGAGACGGCTCGGCGAGCCGTCCCACCAGGAGAGCCGTCCCACCAGGGAGTGTTGATGTGGACGAGCAGCTCCGGGCAGGCACGGCGGCCTGCTCCACAGGCTTTTTTGTGAGCGGATGAAGGCACGGGCGGGCAAGCCGCCCGCCGCTACTTGTAGTGGGAGTAGGAAGGAGGGGGTGATCAGTCGCGGTCGCTGTCGGTGTCGGGGGTTTCGGAGGGGGCGGGGCGGATGATGATGCGGAGGATGTCGTCCTTCTGGAAGTAGCGCCGGAAGGCGTCGTGGACTTCCTCGGGGGAGATGGACTCGAACGCGGTGGGGGCGGCGCGGATGTCGTCGAGTGAGTGGCCGCGATAGGCGAGTGTCTGAAGCGTGGAGCTCCAGAAGGAGGGCTGCTCCATCTCCTCGTCGAGGGCGTTGATGATCTGGCCGCGGGCGACCTCGACCTCATCGCCCGACGGGCCGGAGTCGGCGAACTCGGTGAACATCTCTGAGATGACGGCGGCGAGTGTGTCGGCTTTCTCCGGCGCGGTGGGGGCGGCGGAGAGGAAGAGGCCATAGCCGGGGAAGGCCTCGGCGGGCTGGTGATTGGCGCCGATGGAGTAGACGAGCTGCTCCTTCTCGCGGACGCGCTGGATCATGCGAGTGGAGAGGATCTGCTGGGCGACGCGGAGGAGGCGTGTGTCGCGGAGATCGGAGGCGTCGGCGCCGTAGAAGGCGACGAGGACGACGCTTTGGTCGGTTTGGGTGGGGATCTCGATCTCGGTGAGGGGCGGCGCGTCGGGGGGCGGGAGGGTGCGGGCCTGGGCGAGCGTGCGCTCGGAGATGGGCTCGCGCGGGGGCAGGCTGCCGAGATACCGGCGGGCGAGCTCGAAGGCGGACTCGCGGGGGATGTCTCCGACGATGGCGACCTCGATGGGCGCGCGGGCGATGAGGCCGTCGAGCCATTGCTGGGCGCGGCTCATGTCGAGCGCGGCGACTTCCTCGGCTTCGAGTGCGGGGAAGCGCGGATCGCCCTCGGGGAAGACGACCTTGGGGAGCAGTTCGCCCAGCTTGGCGAGAGGCTGGGTCTTGCGCTGCTCGATGGCCTGGATCTGGGCCTGCTGCCACTGCTGGAAGGCGGCGGGCTCGATGAGTGGCTCGGTGAGGAGCAGGTGGGCGACCTGCATGCCCGCTTCGAGATCCTCTGGAGCGGCGGAGATGGAGAGTTTGACGGTGTCGGTGGTTGCGAAGCCGCCGAGGTTGACGGTCGTGCCGGTGAGCAGGTCGCGGATGTTGGTGCTGGTGCGCGAGCGCGCCGCGGGGCGGGCGAAGGCGCGGACGGCGGCCTGCGTGAGGCCGCGAGTGGATTCGGACTCCTCGACGCGCCCCCCGGCGAGTGTGATGACGACGTTGACCTGGTTCTCGATGATGTCCATCTCGCGGTGGTGCACGGTGACGCCATCGACCATTTCGGCGGTGGCGACCTGGGTGGGGGGATGGAGGGTGAGCTCGGCGACATCCGCGGGCTGGGGGAGTTCGTCGAGGATGGTGTCGGGGCGATCGGCGTCGGCGGCTGCGGCGACCTCGGCGTTCATGGCGTCGACGCTGACCTCGAGCAGCTCGGCTTCGGAGGGGACGGCGTCGGACTCGGGCGCTTCGAGGACGAAGGCGACGCGCCCCGGCTTCCACTCGCCGGCGAAGACTTCGGAGACCTCGGCGGGAGTGATGGTGGGCAGGTGTCTCTCCATCAGCTCGAGGCGCTGGGCGAAGGAGATGACGGGCTCGCCCTCGTTGACGCTCTGGAGGATGATCTGGCTGATGCTGGGGGCGGGGAGGGTGTCCTCCATCATGGAGAACTGGCGCATGCGGCTGAGGAGGAAGCTGCGCACGTCCTCGAGCTCGCGCTCGGAGAAGCCGAAGCGGCGCGCGCGCTGAAGCTCGGTGATGAGGTCGGTGAGCATGGACTCCCAGTCGGCGATGTCGCCGACGGCCTGCGCTTGGGCGAAGCGGACGGCGTTGAAGAGATCGGCGAGGAAGACGCCGCCCTGGCGGAAGGAGACGTCGCCGGCGTTGACGCGCTCCTGGAGTCGGCGGTTGAAGATGGTGGAGGCGACCTGCTCGACGAGATCGCGCCGGAAGTCGGCTTCGGTGGTCGACGCCCCGCGGGGCTCGCCGACTGAGAGGACGGCGACCTCGGTGGTGGTGAGCTCGGGGTCGGTGGCGACAACGGCGAAGGACTCGGTGTAGCTGGTCGAGCCTGGGTCGACGTCTTCGCGGGCGGGCTCGGCGGGCAGGGGGCCGAAGGTCTTCTCGATGATGGGCTTGACCGTCTCCGGCTCGATGTCGCCGATGACCATGAGCGTGGTGTTCCCGGTGGTGTACCACTTCCTGTAGTAGTCGAGGAAGTCGTCCTGATCGACGCTGGTGATCGTCTCTTCAACGCCGATGGGAAGGCGCTCGGCGATGCGCGAGTCCGGGACGATCCGGGGCAGAACCTTGTTGGTGATGCGCTCCTGCGGCCCCAGTCCTGTGCGGCGCTCTTCGAGGATGACCTGCCGCTCGTTCTCGATCTCCTCGGGGTCGAGGTTGAGGCGCCCCAGGACGTCGGCGAAGAAGGTCATGCCCTTGTTGAGCATCTGCTCGGACGTCTCGGGCAGATCGAGCATGTAGACGGTCTGGTCGAAGGAGGTGAAGGCGTTCTGATGCCTACCGAAGGTGAGGCCGAGGGACTCGAAGAAGGGGATGAGCTCGCCCGGGGGGAAGTTCTTCGAGCCGTTGAAGGCCATGTGCTCGAGGTAGTGGGCGATGCCGCGTTGGGCGTCGGTCTCGTTGAGGGAGCCGGAGGAGATGTGGAGTCGGACGGAGGCGCGGCCCGGGGGGTTCTGGTGCTGCTTGATGATGTAGGAGAGGCCGTTGTCGAGGGTCCCGGTGACGAGGTCGGGATGGGAGGGCAGCGGGCGCTCTTCCAGCGCGTCGTCCACGGGCGGGGGAAGCTTCGGGGCCTGGGCGCCGGCGCGTGGGGCGGCGATGGCGGCGAGGGTGAGCGACGCGGCGAGGAGGAGGATGAGCGGGCGGCCCGCGTGCTTCCAGATCTGCATGGCGGTAATCCTTTTTCTCTCTGATCCCATGAGCGGCGCGCCGATGGGGCGGCGACGTTGCGGAGGCGGCTGCGGAGAGGTCCGCCCGCGCTGCCGAAGTGTTTGATGCTACCGGGAAAGGGTCATGAAGTTGCCGGAAGAGGGGGCCGGCGAGTCCCAATGAGGGGCGCGGCGCATCCGAGCGGCGGCGCGCGTGGGTTGCCGCTCGTGCGAATCCATCTGTAGGGTGCCCCTCCATGAGCCAGAACCCCTATGCATCTGAGTCCGGCGGGCCCCCTGAGTTCGAGCCTGAGCTTCACTCGCGGCGGACAAGCCTGACGGCGATCTTCTCGCTGTTGTGCTCGATTCCCTGCTGCGTGCTCCCGGGGATGGGGGTGATCGGGATCGTGCTGGGGGCGATGTCGCTCTCGTTCATCGGGAAGTCGGGCGGGCGGCTGTCGGGTCGGCCCGCGGCGATCGGGGGGATCATTTTGGGGCTGATGTCGACGGTGATCTGGGGGGCGGTCTTCGCGGGGTCGCTTCAGGCGTGGCGTTTTTACGTGACGCAGATGATGCCGAAGGGCGGGGAGACGATCGCGGCGGTGCAGGCGGGTGACGATCAGGCGCTGCAAACGCTGATGACGTCGGATGCGCTGGCGGATGTGTCGGAGGAGCGGATCGAGCGCTTCGCGCGGGTGATGACGACGGAGTGGGGGGATTATCAGGGCGTCGAGAGCGACATCGGCAGGATGTGGACGATCTTCCAGCAGTCGTTCCGCGCCGGGAGCAATCCGCAGGGACAGGTGAACGTGCAGGTGGACGGGCAGCCGGTCCCGGCGACGCTTGTCTTCCAGAACGGAACGACGGTGATGTGGATGGTTCTGGACCCGGATGAGTTGAAACAGCAGCAGGTGGTGTTGAGGGACTTCGTGTTTCAGCTTCCGGGCGGGGACTGGATCACGTTCCGCGAGGATGGGCCGGCGCAGAAGGTGGCGGATGGGTTCGGGTTCAGCGTGATTGATCTGCCGTAGGAGGCTTCGCGCGCTGCGCACGCGATTGCGGGTAGGTGGTGTAGACGGTTTGAGCGGAGCTCTGCGCCTGGGAAAAGGGGAGGAGAGACGGCTCGGCAAGCCGTCCCACCAAGAGGGGGAAGTAGGAAGAGGGTGGCATGGGCGTTTGGGGACGGGCAGGCACGGCGGCCTGCCCCACCGGCTTTTGTGTGAGCGGGGGAAGCGCCGGCGGGTGAGCCGCCGGTGGCACACGGAGAGCGGTCTACCGAAAGCGAGCGAGGCCCCCGCTACACTTGGGGGTCCGTTTTTTCAGTGGAGGAGACCGTGATGACGACTGCGCAGACCGCCGCCGCCAAGCCGTTCAACGAGCGCACGGACCGGGTGCTCCGGGAGCTGCGCGACACGGGACAGATGAAGGAACTGCTCACCATCGAGGGGCCGATGGACGCGGTGGTGGACGTCCGGGGCGTGGGGAAGGTCCTCAACTTCTGCTCGAACAACTACCTGGGGCTGGCGAACCATCCGGAGGTAATTGAGGCGGGGATCGAGGGGCTGCGGGAGTTCGGGGCGGGGACGGCGTCGGTGCGGTTCATCTGCGGGACGTTCACGGCGCATGAGCGGATCGAAGCGCGCATCGCGGAGTTTCTGGGGGTCGAGGCGGCGTACACGTTCGTCTCATGCTGGAACGCGACGGAGGCGGTCTTTCCGACGCTGGCGGAGCCCGGGGACGCGATCGTCTCGGACGAGCTGAACCACGCGTGCATCATCGACTCGATCCGGCTCGCAGGGGTGATCAAGAAGGGCGTGCGCAAGTTCATCTACAAGAACCTGGACATGGACGATCTGCGGTCGAAGCTCGAGTCGGCGCGCGCGGAGACGGACGACGACAACGTCATCTGGGTCGTCACGGACGGGGTATTTTCGATGGAGGGGTCGGTGGCGGATCTGCCGGCGATGCGGAGATTGTGCGATGAGTTCGGGGCGATGCTGGTCGTCGACGACTCGCACGGGACGGGCGTGCTTGGCGAGACGGGGCGCGGGGCGCATGAGCATCACGGGATGCGGGGCGCGGAGATCGACGTCTTCACGGGCACGCTGGGCAAGGCGCTGGGCGGCGCGGCGGGGGGCTACGTCGCGGGGACCAAGCGAGCGATCGACATGATCATCCAGCGGGGGCGCCCGACGCTGTTCTCGAACGCGCTGCCGGCGACTGTGGCGCGCTCGGCGGAGAAGGCGATCGAGATCGTGATGCGCGAGCCGGAGCGCGTGGCGAAGCTGCGGGACAACGTGGTGCATGCGCGCAACGCGCTGGCGAAGGCGGGTTTCGAGGTGTTGGAGTCGCCGACGGCGATCTGCCCGATCATCATCGGGGACACGGCGCAGGCGATCGCGATGAGCAAGCGATTGCTGGAGATGGGGATCTACGTGATCGGCTTCGGGTATCCGGTCGTGCCCGAGGGGGCGGCGCGGCTGCGCGTGCAGATCTCGGCGGCGCACGAGCGCGAGCACATCGACCGGCTGGTGGAGGCGCTGAAGGGCCTCTGAGTTGAGGGGCCTCTGAACAATTGCGCAACAGATCGGCGCCCCCGGTTTGAGGCGTGTTTTTAGATCGGAATCCCCTCACCCCAGCCCTCTCCCGGAGGAGGGGGTTTTTCAGAGGTTCCTTGAACGGATCAGGCGGCGCGGCGGATGGGGAGGCGGTCCTCGCGCGCGCAGGCGTGGGCGTAGGCGAGGTCCTCGATGACGTGGGCGGTCTGCTGATCGAGGTCCATGAAGGCGACGCCGACGATGCGGCGGAGGACGCCGGCGCGCCGGACCCAGACGCAGCGGGCGTTCACCTTCGCCTTCCGGCCATTCGAACGGATGGTGATCGTGCGCTCATGTCCGCGCTTCCAGGGAAGGCTCGTCGCGAGGCGGGCGCCGCGTGTGGAGAGATCGACGATGCGTCCGCGATTGCATCGCAGGCGGGCGGTGGGTGTGCGCTCGATGTGGCGGCGCTCGGCGGGGGAGGCGGTCGCGCTGGGGGGGTGGGGAGGCACGG
>CAYVIJ010000037.1:0-20241 GCA_964451515.1 uncultured Phycisphaeraceae bacterium
CACAGGTCATCCCCCAGCTTTTCAACGCTGGTGGGTTCGGTCCTCCAGGCGGTGTTACCCGCCCTTCAACCTGCCCATGGGTAGATCACCAGGTTTCGCGTCTGCCCCGCGCGACTCAGCGCCCTATTCAGACTCGCTTTCGCTCCGGCTCCGGTCCGGTAGACCTTAGCCTCGCCACGCAGAGCAACTCGCCGGCTCATTATGCAAAAGGCACGCCGTCACCCCCCGAAGGAGGCTCCGACTGCTTGTAAGCGCACGGTTTCAGGTGCTCTTTCACTCCCCGAACAGGGGTGCTTTTCATCGTTCAGTCACCTTACTGATTCGCTATCGGTCGTCGAGGAGTACTTAGGCTTGGAGGGTGGACCCCCCATGTTCAGTCCGGGTTCCACGAGCCCGAACCTACTCGAGGCCTCACCAGCTACGACGCTACAGGGCCTTCACCTTCTTTGGCCCGGCTTTCCAGCCGGTTCACGCCGCTACTGGCTTATCCGCTTTCGCTCGCCGCTACTTACGGAGTCGCGGTTGCTTTCCTTTCCTCCAGGTACTGAGATGTTTCAGTTCCCTGGGTTCGCCTCGCGCGCCTATGCATTCAGCGCGCGATGACCCTCTACGGGCCGGGTTGCCCCATTCGGAAATCCCAAGATCACAGCTCGGTTACCAGCTCCCTTGGGCTTATCGCAGGTTCCCACGTCCTTCATCGCCTCTCGACGCCGAGACATCCACCGTGCGCCCTTCGTGGCTTGATCACGCCAACCGGACGCCGCCTCCAATCACACGATCGAAGACAACTCCCGGCCTGCGAAATCACGCCGTCCAGACATGTTCAACACGCCGGGCGGCGACTCACGTCGCGCCCGACATGCCTCAGACGATCAATCTCGGCAAGTACGCCGCGCTCATTCGACCGCGCCGACCACCCAGCAGCGAACAAGCCGCTGCAACGCGATCCGCGCGACGCTGAACGCGACGCCCGCTCGTATCCGGTTGCCAAAGAAGTTCGCCGGCAAAAGCCGCCGATTCAATGCGAAGCGTCCGGTTGTTCCGGGGCGCCCACCTCTGCTCCTGCTTCCCGCAGGCGGACCGGCAAGTGTAGCCGTGACGAACGTTCTGTCAAGCCGCCGACAACTTGCCCACACCCTGCTGACAGCCCCACAGCCGCCATTTGAAACCGCTCCTCGCCGCCGCCCCCCGCCGCTCTTCAACGCGGCCCGCCGAGCCCGCCGCCCTCTCTTGCGGGGCGACCGTCCTGCTGCCCCTCTCGCTCTCGCCGATCCTCCCTTGGGCGCCGCCGCTCGCTTGGTTCACCACCTTGCAAGTTCTGCTCGGCCGGATCCGCCACCGTCGCCCGCTGGCCCAACTCCGCGTTCCGCTGGAGGCGATCCCGCAGCGGGCTCCGCCGATCCTCCCGCTCCCGCCGGATGACCAGCTCTCCCAACGGATCCTGAAACACCGCCAGATCGGCGGGCTCCGCCCCCGCCTCCGACACAGGCTCGGGGATGATGTCCAGCAGGTACCACCCCTCGGCGCCCAGCGAACGCGTTCCCTGCATCGTCGAACGGGCCGCGATATACGCCGATCCGTCGTCGCTGCGCTCCACCTCGAACTGTGGCAGCGACAGCTCCGAAAGGTCCAGCCGCCCCGTGACCGCGTCCCCGGGCGTCAGGCGGGCGATGTGCCGCCGCCAGTAGCCGTAGAAGAAGCTGTAGAGCTCCGCCGTCACCACCTTGCGCGTCTCGTCGCCCAGCGCGCCCCCACGGGTCGCCCCCGCGACGAAGAGATACGAATCCGCCTCGATGCGCACCGGCGCCGACCACTCCGACCACGGGCTCGTCAGCGTCGGCGTCGAGGCGAGCTCGCGCAGGTCCTCAGCCAGGTTCGGACCGTTGCCATACAGCGGATTGGGGACATGCACGCGAACGCGATAGCTGTAAGCGCCGCCGGGGCGCGCGCTCAGATCATGCCCCCAAAGCTGGATGGTTCCCCCGTCCACGGGGCGCGGAACCGGCGCCGATACGACCTCCTGCACGGGATCGCCCAGCGGGCGCCCCTCGGGATCGACGCCGAGCTCCGCGAGGGAGTCGTTGATCTCCTCGATCCGGGCCTCGAGTTCACTCCGGCGGCGCTCCAGGGCCTCCTCGCGCTGCCGCTCACGGTCCACTCCATCCCGCTGAGACCCCTGATCTCGGGGCCGACCGCCGGGGCGGCCCACCTGGGCGAGAACGTTCTCGAGCGCTTCGTGCATCGCCCGCTGATCCAGTCGCTCCAGCTCCGCCAGGGCCTCGCGCTTCTCCCGCAGAAGCCGCTCGATCTGAGCTTGCTGCGCGTCGTCTCCCCGCGCCACGCTGGGAGGGGCCCATCGCTCACCCGAGATCAAGGGGTAAAACAGCGGTCGGACGACCTCTCGCCGAGCCCGCTGGGCGCGCACGATCACATCCTGAAGCGCCGCCCGATCCTCCGCCGCCATCGCCTCGCCGAGCAGGCGCGGCCCCTCGGGCCAGGGCGGGACGGGCTCACCCGCCGCAACCGATCCGGAGCTCGGCATCTCGCGCCGCTCCAGCTCCACCGCCAGAATCTCGAGCGACTGCCGCCACCAGTATTCGGGAATGGGCCGCGCGTCGCCGCTCGGGTCCGAGCGAAGCGCCTCGACCAGAGCGCCGGCGTCATACTCGGTCTCGATCGTCGCGAAGCGCAGGTCGTACGGCTGGCGCGCTGGAAGATGCGGCGCCGCCGTGCGCAGATCGTCATCCACCACCAGCGGGTTCAGCGTCCCGGCGTACGCGGCGGCGATCGGCGTCGCGGGGCGCGGAAGCTCGGGCAGCGCGACGCGCAGCGCCTCCGGCGCCTCGCCCGACACGCCGATGTCGCCCACCCGTGGGCGCCCCAGCCAAATCACCAGCTCCTCCCGCGGGGCCACGCCTCGCTCGAGCGTGGCCTGGAAGCGAGCCGCGACATCCTCGACCGTTCGCGGGACGCGCTCGTCGACCTGATCCGAGTTCACCTGCGCGAGCTTCCGCTCCGCCTCGCTCGCCATCTCCTCATAGGCGCGCTCGAGCGGAACCTCCGACGCCCCGCCAACGGAGACCATCCCCCCCGCGCCGACGAACTGCATGGCCAGCACGCCGAGGAAGACCAGGCCGATCAGCCCAAGAAAAAGCTTCTCCGCGTGACGCTCGATTGGATTGATGCCTCGTAGCTTCACCGCTGCGTCACTCCATGTCTCGGTTTTCGGATTCCCCGTCCGTCTCGCCCTCGACCTCAGGCGCCGGCAGCCCCATCGCCTCGCGCACGACCGGCGGCGCGTATTCGCCCAGCCAGTCCTTCAGCCAGAGGGTCTCGATGAGCAAATTCGCGCGCACCACATGATCGCCTCCGTAGAAGTATCCGGCTGCGAGATCAGCCCGCTCGTTCACGGAGGCGATGTCGACATCGACCACCGTCATCAAGTTCGTCGTCGCAATCGCATCGATCAGGCGGGGCAGCTCGCGGCTGGAGAGGATGACGTCCATCCGCGCGTACCGAATGACGTACAGCTCGTTCGCCGTGTTAGGCCAGCCGGCGCGGCCGGTGATCGACATGTTGTAATCCGCCGCCGGGCCGCCGCCTCGTCCATCCGGGCTTGCGCTCCCCCCGTAGGACCAGCTCGGCGCGCTGATCGAGAGGATGCGCTTGGCCGGCGCCTCGGGGACCGGAAGCGGCACGCGCGTCACGGGGTCGAGATTCGACTTGCTCAGCGACTCGACGAGATCTTCATGAATCCAGAGCCGGAACTGCCAATCCCACATCGCCGCCAGATCCGGAAGCTGCCCCTCCGGCGGCGCGGCGACGCCTTGGAAGACATCGGGAGATGCGTAGAAACGAAGCTCGTTCGCCCGGCTGCGATAGAGGCTGATCCGAAGGGATGAGAGCTCATCCTCGATGCGCGCCTGCGCTTCTTCGGATTCGACATCCATCCCCTCTCCGAGCAGCCGGCTCTCGATGCGCTCGCGCTCGACCAGCAGCCGCTGGCGCACGTCCTCCGGATCTGGCGGCGTTCCGGCCCCCGCCTCGCGCAGCAACCGCTCGTGCGCCTCGACCCAGATTCGCCCCGTCTCCTGCCGAAGTCGCGTCGCCTCCGACGCGTCGGGCTCCGGGAAGAGCCCCTCGACCATGGACTGCTTTCCGTCGCTGTTGTGGGCGATCGCCGTCCGCTCGACGAGTCGCACCTGCTCTTCGAGTTGTCTGAGATACTCCCCCATCGCCTCCGTCGTCGCCTCGTTGGGCGGACGCGAGAAGGAGAGTGAGGGCTGCGCCGAATCCAGCGACGGCGCGTCGTACGTCACGCTGACCTGCTGGATCGCGCGCTGCTTGCCATCGATGTCCTGCTGGACATCCTCCTGAAGCGTTGCGTTCATGCCCGAGCTGACGATGAGCAGCGCCGGCAGCGAGATGATCGCCACCGCCGCCAGCGCGACCGTCAGCCAGTTCGATTTCAGCCAGTTCAGCGCGCTGCTCATCGGCGCCTCCTCGATTCACTCGCCCCGCCGTCATCCATGGCGACCTCCTCGTTCTCCGCCCGCTCCAGCTCCGCGGGATTTCTCAGCGGCGCGCGCCACTGGATGGTGTAGCGGAAGACAGATGTGGCAGGCGGCAGCGCCTGGCCCTCCTCATCCGGAAGCGGCGCCACGTCCGCGAGTGGGTCGCTGGTCGATTCCCCGCGCCGATCGCGCCGCGTTTGTCCTCCGCCCCCCGCCGGCGCGCTCCCGCTTCCATCCGCGCCTGCGCCTTGGACGACCTCCTCCTCGAAGGAGATGATCATCTCGTCAATCGATCCCGTCTCGAATGTGTAGGGCGCGCCGGGCCTCTCCGCGTTCTCCCGCAACCACCTCAGCAGTGTCGAGTCGACAAACGCCTGCTTGTCGGCGTGTGTGGAGGTGACAGTCATCTGAATGCGCAGCGCGCCGAAGGGCGCCGCCTCGGCGGAGGGCCGATCGTCGTCACCGTCTCCTCCCCGACTGCGGCCTTCGGAATCCGAGCCGCCGCCGAAGAATCCAAACTGTGCTGCGGCGCCGCTCCCTCCTCGCCGGCGATCCCGCCGCTCCTCCTGTTGTCCGCCGCCTTCAACCCCCGTGGCCTGCGGCCCCTGCGGCGATCCGCCCGAAGGCGTGATGTACGCCACGTCCAACGACTCGAGCTCGAACATCCGGCGCTGCTCGGGGGGGATGGATTCCTCGTCGCCGCGCAGCAGCTCCGGCTGCGGGTCCGCGGACGCCAGCATCAGCGCCATGTCGTCCAGGAGACGGGCGTGCACATCGCGTCGGCTCAGGAGTTGCTCGAGCTCCGCCACCGTGTTTCCAATTCGCACGCTGCCGGCCACTTCCTGCCAGGCCTGCACCTGCGCTCGCCCGACGCGCGTCGCCTGCTCGATGGTCTGGATCGCCGGACTCTCCCGCGCATCGTCCACCGCCGCCCGGTCGACCAACGGGCGGTAGAAGCTCAGCCCGCCCGCCGCCAGCGCCAGCGCCGCGGCGGCGGCGAACCAGGGCGTCTTGCGTTTCCAGACCGACTCACGAACCACCGGCAGCGGAATCAGGTTCGCGTTGATCGTCCCCAGCCCGACACCTTGCAGCGCCAGTCCGTACGCGGTCGCCATGTTCAGCGTCGCCGACTGGAAGTCCGCCTCCTTCGCCCCCTCGACCTTCAACTGCTTCGCCTTGTCGAAACGCACCACATCCATGCCGAGCTGCTGCGAGAGGAATCGCCGCAGCCCCATCAGGCGGAAGGTCGAACCGATCCCGATGACGCGCTTCAGGTCCGCGTTCGGATGCCCCTGCTGGTAATACGCCAGCGAGCGCTGCACATCCTGCGCCAGATCCGCGAAAACCGGCTTCATCGCCTGAAAGATGTGCCGCTTGTGCTGCGAGCGCTCCGCCTCGCGCTTCAGCTTTTCCGCCTTGCCGTACGGCAGCTTGAAGGCGTTCACCAGCGCCTCGGTGAAATGATGCCCGCCCAACGGGAAGGTGCGGATCCACACGCGCCCCCCCTCGGCCACGATGAGATCCGTCGCCGTCGTCCCGATGTCCACGATCACCGTCCCGGGCGAGTCAGGCGTGAGCGCCTCGTCGTACGCGATCGCATTGAAGACCGAAACCGGACTGATCGTCAGCAGATCGACGTCGATGTCGACTTCCTTGCACAGCGCGATCCGCTCCATCACCTTCTCGCGCGTGATCGCGAAGATCCCCACCTCCACCTCGGGATCCTCGTCGTCGCCCCCGAAGGTCTGGTAGTCCCACTCCACTTCCTCAATTGGGAAGGGAATCTGCTGCACCGCCTCGTATTTGACAATGTCCGGGACCTTCTTCTTGTCCACCGGCGGCAGCTTCGCGAATCGCGCGAAGGCGGAATGACCCGCCACCGAGACCCCCACCTGCGCTTTCGAGAAATCCACCCGGCTCGCGAGCGTCCCCACCGCCACGCGCAGCGCGTCCGATTGGTCCAGATCCGGCGTGGACAGCACCTTCGGATGCGGAACCACCACAAAATCCGCGACCGTCAGCGCGTCGCCGTCCCGCACCAGCTTCAGCGCTTTGATCGATCCAGCCCCGATCTCCACGCCCCAGCACACATTGGATGGCGGCATGCTCGCTCCTGCTCTGACGAAACCTCATCCGATGCCGTAACGAGCCTGCCGCCCGTCACCACGACTCATCATCCCCCGCCCACCTCAATCAGCCCCCGCCAAACCCCCGATCGCGTCCCCACCATCCAAGCCGCTCCCATCTCTGCGAATCCGCTCCGAAGGGATCCCGCCCGCGATCAACGCCGCGTCCGATGCCCGCTCAGAGACGACTGAGACAACCACCGCCCCCCGTCGAAGCGCCCACAGGCCCCACCCCGTCCTCCTCAGTACGGCCCGAAGCCCGCTCTGGTTCCGACGGCGGGACCGCGACGCATTCCACCACCCCGGAACACCCCTGTCAATCGAGTTGATCCGCATCCCTTTGAGCCCCAAAGCCACAACAGCCCCCTCGGCGCGATACACTCGCCCGACATTTCCTCGGAGCGCGCACGCTCCGATACAAGCCATCCGTCTTCGGATCCAAGCGGGATCCCAGCCATGCATCATCCACATCAGCAGCAGTCCTCGCCCGGCGTCACGCCCGACGGTCCCGGTCCCGAATCGACCAGCTCGGGCGACCATCCGGAGCAGGCGCCGCCGTCCGCCAACCCTCAGCCGGCGGATCAGACGATTGACAAGCCCGCTCCACCGCAGGCCACGCCGGGAGATCAGCAGCATGGGCAGGGCCCTCCCTCCGCGGACCAGCCGCCCGCGCCAGCGCACGATCGCCCCGTTGACGAGCCCCCCGCAAAGGGAGCGCCGGTCGGCGGAGAACAACCCCACGCCGAAGAATCCCCAGCCAAGGGATCCGTCGCCGGGCGCGCCGAGCCCGCCGGCTCCGAGCCCCATCTGCCCCAGGATGTCGCCGACGCCGCCGACGCCGCCATGCGCGCCGCGACGGGCCAGACGCCGGCGATAAGGAGCGCCGGCAGCCCCCCGCAACCCGCCGCTCCGAGTCAGCCGCCCGTGCAGCCGGCGAAGCGTCCCGCCATCCGAGGCCCTCGCGTCGTCCAAGCGGGGCGCGAGCACCGCACTGGAAGTGTCGTCTCCATCGGACCCGAGGACATCTTCATCGAGTTCGGCCCCAAGGAGCTCGGCGTCGCCAAGCGGACCCAGTGGCCCGAGGAAGAGCTCCCCAAGGTCGGCGAGCAGCTCCAGGTCGTCATTGATCGATACGAGCCCAACGAACAACTCTTCCTCTGCTCCCGCCCGGGCGCCATCCAGAAGGCGGAGTGGGAGCTTCTCGAAGTCGGGCAGACGGTCGAGGTTCGCGTCACGGGCACCAACAAGGGCGGTCTCGAGTGCGAGGTCGCCGGCCACCGCGCCTTCATGCCCGCCTCCCGAGTGGACACGCGCCGCATCGAGGATCTCTCGATCTTCGTCGGCGAGAAGATCCCCGCCCGCGTGACGCAGATCGATCGCGCCGGCAAGGGGAACATCGTCCTCTCCCGCCGCGAGATCGTGAAGGAGCAGGAGAAGGAGTCCAAGGAAGCCCTGAAGGAAAGCCTGAAGGAAGGCCAGACCATCGAGGGTCCCGTTCGCAAGATCATGGATTTCGGCGCCTTCGTCGAGATCGCCCCGGGCGTCGACGGGCTCGTGCATGTCTCCGATCTCTCGCACGACCGGGTCCGCAACGTCCAGGATGTTGTCCAGCAAGGCCAGACCGTCAAGGCGAAGGTGATGAAGGTCGACTGGGAGAAGAACCGCATCTCCCTCTCGATGAAAGAGACACAGGCCGACCCCTTCCAGACCGCCGCCGAGGAGCTCACACCCGAGGAAATCGTCACGGGCCGCGTTACGAAGCTGCTCGACTACGGCGCCTTCGTCGAGGTCGCCCCGGGCGTCGAGGGTCTCGTCCACATCTCCGAGATCTCGTGGAAGCGGATTCCCAGTCCCTCCGCCGCCATCTCCGAGGGCGAGACCGTCAAGGTCAAGATCCTCGAGATCGATCCCGAGCGCCGTCGGATCGCTCTGTCCATCAAGCAGACCACCGACGCTCCCGCCAACATGCGCGATAAGGAGGGCAAGCGCTCCGAAGATGAGATCCGCAAGGAGACGCCCGCCCTGCGCCGCATGCGCGAGAAGGCCAAGCAGCGCGAGAAGGACGCCGGCCTGAAGTCCGGGCTGGGAGACGTCGAGGGCGTCGGGCTTGGCGATCTGGGCGACCTCAAGCTCGGCTGAGCCGGCGCTCGCTCCACATTGTTCCGTAGACTCTCCGCCGTGGCCCACGATCCAGTCGCCATTCTGCGCGAGCGCTTCCTCGTCGCCATGCGCGCCGCCTTCGGCGATCGGCTCCCGGAGGACGCCGACCCGCTCATCGCCGCCGCCCGCAACCCCGATTTCGGCGACTTCCAGTCCAACGCCGCCATGCCCCTCGCCAAGGCTCTGGGCGAGAAGCCGCGCGACATCGCCGCGAAGATCGTCGAGCAGCTCGACCTTTCCCCCATCGCCGAGACGTTGACCGCCGACTCCATCGCGGGCCCGGGCTTTATCAACATCCGCCTCGCGCCCGCCGCCCTGGGCGACTTCCTCGACGCCCTCGATTCCCCCGATCTGGGAATCGAGGCGCCCGAGCGGGTCGAGACGGTCGTCGTCGACCTCTGCGGCGTGAACCTCGCCAAGCAGATGCATGTCGGGCATCTCCGCTCGACCGTCATCGGGGACGCTCTCGCCCGCATCTTCGAGCGGCTGGGCCACACCGTCATCCGCCAGAACCACTTCGGCGACTGGGGCCTGCCCATCGCCATGGTCACTGAGCGCCTGCGCGCTCTCGACGCCGAGGGCGAGGTCGATCTGGACGCCCTGACGCTCGACCAGCTCGAAACCCACTACCGTGAGGCCCAGCGCGCTTGCGATCCGAAGCAGAACGATCCCGAGGCCGCCGAGGAGGCCCTCGCCCGCGCCAAGAAGACGCTCGTGGAGCTCCAGTCGGGAGAGGAGACCGCCCTCGCCGTCTGGCGGCGCATCTACGAAGTCACGCTGACGGAGTGCATGCGCACCTGCGCCGCGCTGCACGCCAACGTCGCCGCTGAGCACACCGCGGGCGAATCCACCTACCGCGAGGAGCTCCCCGAGATCGTCCGCGATCTCGAGACCCGCGGCGTCGCCGTCGAATCCAAGGGCGCTCTCGTGGTGGAGCTCGAGAAGTTCGGCATCAAGGAGCCGCTGCTCGTCCGCAAGTCCGACGGCGGCTTCCTCTACGCCACGACCGATCTGGCCGCCATCCGCCGTCGCGTGCAGCAGCTCGGCGGCGATCGCGTCATCTACGCCGTCGATGCGCGCCAGAGCCATCACTTCCGGCAGGTTTTCGCCGCGGCGCACAAGGCCGGCTACGCCACCCGCGCCGACGGCGCAACAGCCCATCTCGAGCACGCCGCCTTCGGCGCCGTCCTGGGCGAGGACGGCCAGCCCTTCAAGACGCGCTCGGGCGAGAATGTGAAGCTGCGCGATCTCATCGATGAGGCCGTCGCCCGCGCCGGCGTCGCCGTCAAGCAGAAGAACCCGTCCCTCAGCGAGGACGAACAGCGCGAGGTCGCGGAGGCGGTCGGCGTCGGCGCCATCAAGTACGCCGATCTCTCGACCGAGCGCGTCCGGGACTACGTCTTTTCCTTCAACCGCATGCTCGCC
The DNA here is from genome assembly GCA_964451515.1 of uncultured Phycisphaeraceae bacterium. Lineage (GTDB taxonomy): Bacteria > Planctomycetota > Phycisphaerae > Phycisphaerales > UBA1924 > CAYVIJ01. The sequence continues at coordinate 10,226 of CAYVIJ010000037.1, forward strand.
TTCGAGGGCGATACGGGACCGTATCTGCTATACGCCATCTGCCGGGTGAAGAGCATCTTTCGCAAGGCGCAGGCGGAGTTCGCGCTGGACGCCTCACGCTTCGAGGCCGACGCGCCGGATCGACCGCCTTTCCGCATCGAGGCGCCCGAGGAGAAGTCCTTGGCGCTGGAACTGCTGCGCTATCCCTCCGTCATCCAGTCCGCCGGCGACGCCCTCGAGCCGCACCGCATCTGCGCGGCGGTGTACTCGATCGCCACCGCCTTCTCGCGGTTCTTCCAGAACTGCCCCGTCCTGCGCGCGCCGGACGAGGAGACCCGCGACGCGCGCCTGCGCCTCTGCCGCCTGACCGATCGCGTCCTGTGGGACGGGCTGACCGTCCTGGGCATCACGCCGCTCGAGCGGATGTGACCCGCGTCGGGCTCATCATCGCCCGCCATAGCGCCGGATCGCCGACGCCACCTCGCCGCTCGGCGCCCGCCCGTTGATCAACAAGCAGTTCAGCTCCTCGATGCGCCATGCGTCGTCCGCCTGCTTGCGCCAGTCCAGCCGCCACCAGGTCGAGCCCCCGCCGCCACGCTCGACGATCACGCTGACCTTCGCCTGCGAGACGCCAAAGCCCTCGCCGCGCGCCTCCGCCTGCCGCTCACCGCTCCAGTATTCACGCAGCTCGAGGGGCCCGCCCTCGCGGAACGCCTCCACCACACCCAGCACGAGCTCCCGATTCACGCCCGAGGCATGCGCGCCCGCGAAGGCGACCTCCAGCGGATCCGCCAGCAGCTCATCCACCGCCGCCACGTCCCCTTCCGCCACCGCCTCGACGAAGGCGCCCGTCCGCGCCAGCAGCGCCTCCCGCTCCGTCTTGATCGCCGTCGCCACGCCGAAGACGGCCCCCGCTGCGATCACGCCCGCGCCCAGCGTCGCCAGCCCCGACTTCGCCCTCCCGCGCCGGTTCAGCGCGACGAAGCCGACGAAACCCGCCAGCAGAAGCAGCCCCATGAGCGCCCAGGGCGACTCGAGGAGCCACACCTCAAGCGTCGGCGGCTTCTCGAGCGGTGGAACCGCTGCGAGCGCCGAGCCCATCACGATTACGCTCATCATGCTCATCTCCGAATCCTTACAGATCGCGCCCGCGCCGCCCCGATACATCCTCTTGTAGTGCGCAGATCGTGCGCCCCGACCGAAACCCTCCCACGCCCCTCCACGACGCGAGCCCGACCATGCTCACCTTCCCAGAGCAGCACACCGCCGCCTCCACCGCCAACCCTATCCTCGCCGCCAACCTGGAGACGCTCGCCCGCCACGCGCCGCGCACAGCCGAGCTTCTCGCCCGCACGCCGCCCCGAGCCGACGTCGAGTTCCACGAGACGGACGATGACGCCCTCTCCGCGACGATCGCGGGGCGCACACTCGCGAGCAAACGCCGCCCGCTCGCCGAAGCGGAGACGCTCGTCCGCGAGCACGATCCGAAGGACGCCGCCGTCTTCGTGGTTCTGGGCTTCGGTCTGGGCCATCACGTCGCCGCCCTCGCCCGCCGGCTGGGGCGCACGGGTGCCATCGTCGTCTATGAGCCGGATCTGCCGCTGCTGCGCGCTGTCTTCGAGCGCGTGGACTGCTCCGAGTGGCTCGGGAGCGTCAACATCATGTTTTTTCACGACGCGGACGACTCGGCCGCCCTCTCCTCGGCCCTCGACGGCGCGGAGGGCGTGCTCGCGCTCGGCGCGCGCATCATCGAGCATCCCCCAAGCCGCGCGCGCCTCGCGGACGCCGCCAATCGCTTCTCCGAAAACTTTACAAGGCTCTTCGCCGCGGCGCGCACCGTGGTGGTCACGACCATGGTGCAGACGGAGACGACGCTGCGCAACAGCCTGATGAATATCGATCATTATCTCCGCACCGCCAGGGGCGGGGGCGTCGCCGAACTGAAGGATCTGCTGCGGGGCCGCCCCGCCGTCGTCGTCGCGGCGGGGCCATCGCTTCAGCGCAACGCCCACCTGCTCAGCCGCCCGGGGGTGCGCGAGCGCGTCGCCGTCATCGCCGTGCAGACGGCGCTCAAACCCCTGCTTGCGCTGGGTGTGCGCCCGCATTTCGTCACCGCGCTGGATCACCACGAGATCAGCCGACGTTTTTACGAGAGCCTCGATCCTGAGGATGTCGCGGACGTCACGCTCGTCGCGGAGCCGAAGGCGAACCCCGCGATCCTCGACGCCTTCCCGGGGCCGATCCGCTGCATCGAGGACGAGAACCTGACGCATGTTCTGGGCGCCGACCTCGCGGGCGATCATGGCAAGCTCCCCGCCGGCGCCACCGTCGCCCACCTCGCCTACTACCTCGCTCGCCATCTGGGCTGCGATCCCGTCTGCCTGACGGGCCAGGACCTCGCCTTCACCGACGGTCAGTACTACGCCTCCGGCGCCGCGATCCACAACGTCTGGGCCGGCGAACTCAACGAGTTCAACACGCTGGAGATGCAGGAATGGCGCCGCATCGTCCGCGGCAAGCGCACGCTGCGCAAAGCGAAGGACATCCTCGGGCGCCCCGTCTACACCGACGAGCAGATGCATACCTACCTGGCGCAGTTCGAGCGCGATTTCTACGGCGACGCGGAGAAGGGCCTGACGACGATCGACGCCACGGAGGGCGGCGTTAGAAAGTCGAACACGCGGATCATGGCGCTCGCCGACGCCCTCGCCGAATGCGCGTCCAACGACGCGCCGGCGCTGCCCGAGATCCCGCTGCCGCCCACCGCCGACGATGCCGGCCAGATCCGCACGGCGCGCGCGCGACTGGCGAGCCTGAAGCGCGACGCCGACAAGATCTCCCGTCGGAGCCGCAAGACCGTCGATCTTCTCAGGCAAGTCCGCGACCACCAGCGCGATCAGCGCCGCGTCAACGATCTGATCACAAAGATCAACACCATCCGCGACGAAGTCACGTCGATCGAGCCCGCCTTCCGGCTCGTGCAGCGCCTCAACCAGACAGGCGCCTTCAACCGGGCGCGCGCTGACCGCGCCCTCGCGCTCGACGCCGATCTGAATCCGGTCGAGCGGCAGCGCCGTCAGGTCGAGCGCGACATGCAGAACGTCTCCTGGATCGCCGACGCCGCCGACGCCCTTTCGACCCTCCTGTCCGACGCTCGCGACGCCCTCGCCGGGGCGCCCAAGCCCACGCGCGACGTCGCCTCGCCGCATCAGGACCTCGATTCCGCGGATCGCCCTCCCATGCGCACGCCGCGCGTCGCCGCCGTGATCCCCGCGATCTTCGCCGACTCGGACACCCCGCCCGACACGCCGTTTACAGGCGTCACGCTGCTCGCCGCGACGCTCCAGCGCCTGGCGCGCTCGAAGCGCCTGGACGACGCGATCGTGCTCACCGACGACCCCGGGCGCGCGCAGGCGGCGCTGTTCGACATCCCCCGCTCCTTCCGCGTGCAGGTCCGTCCCGTCGACGCCGATCCCATTCGCCGACGCGCCGACATGGTGCGCACCGCCCGGCGCTGGGCGCCCGACTGCTGGCGCGGCGGTCTGGGCGATTTGACCGTTTACGACGAGATCGTCGCAGCGCTCGAATCAGCGGCGGCGCTCGATGCGACGGGCTTCGACGCCGGCGTCTGCCTCGCGCCGACGTGGGCGCTCATCGATCCCGATCTCGTCGACGCCCTCATCGAGCGCCATCGCGAGCGCCCGGGCGCGCACCGGATCGTCTTCACGCAGGCCCGCCCCGGGCTGGCGCCGATTCTGCTCGATCGCGGACTGCTTCAGGAGATCGGCGAGGCGATGGAGCGCGCCGGCGTCTTCGGCTCGCTGGCCGGAATCCTGGGCTACCTCCCCATCAATCCCCAGCCCGATCCGATCGCCAAGAGCGTGTGCATTCAGATCGATCCGGCGCTGCGGGATGCGCCGGGGCGGTGGACGCTGGATGATCCGTGTTTGCGCGCACGTGTTGAGTCGATCGCGGGCGACGCTGAAGCCTTCCGAAAAACGGCGCTTTCGGATGTGCTCGAGCGGGCGGCGGATGTTCGATTCCCGAGCGCGCCGAGCGAGATTACAATCGAACTGACGACGGCGCGGTCCACCGACAGTTTGATCCGTCGGCTGGGAGGCGCCGCCCCCGAGCGCGCGCCGATGTCCGTCGCGGTCGCGACGAATCTGATCGAATCGATCGCGGCGGCGCATCCGGAGGCGGTGATCGACTTCGGGGGCGCGGGCGATCCGCTGCTGTGGGAGGGACTGCCCGATCTCGTGCGCCAAGCGAAGGCGCTCGGACTGGCCACGCACGTGCGCACGGAGTTGCAATGCGACGACGCGGCGCTGGAGGCTCTCATCGAGGCGGCGCCAGGGGTGATCAGCGTGGACGTCCGCGCCAACTCCGCGGGCATGTACGAGCGGCTGACGGGGCGCACGGACTACGACCGCTTGCTGAAGCGCCTCGACGCGCTCCTACGGAATCAGCGGACGAGCGCGGGACTCCCCCTGACGTGGATCGTGCCTCGCTTGACCCGCTGCGACACGGTGTACGAGGAAGTGGAAGCGTTCTTCGACAAGTGGACGATGCTCGCAGGGCACGCGGTGCTGGATCCGCCGCCGCTTGCGCGCGAAGACGAGCGGATCCAGCCGCTGGCGTGCCCGCAGGAATACGCGGAGCGCGAGCGGCGAAGGCGGATGATGGTGCTCTCGACGGGCGAGGTGGTGCGCACGCCGGCGGACTTCCTTCGGCGGGATGCTGACTCGATCGGACGCTTTCCTGATCGGCCGCTGATCGACCTCTGGCGCGCGCTCGGAGCATGACGACGCTGGCGATCATCCTGGGTCGGGCGGGCTCGAAGGGGCTGCCGGGGAAGAACGCGCTGCCGATCGCGGGGCGCGAATGCGTGCGCTGGACCATCGACGATGCGCAGGCGGCGCAAACGGTCGATTGCATCGCGCTCTCGAGCGACGATCAGGCGCTGCAACAGATCGGGCTGGAATCGGGGCTGGACGTCGTGGCGCGGCCGGTGGAACTGGCGCGCGACGACACGCCTGTCGATGACGCGGCGCGGCACGCGGTTGAAGCGCTGAACGATCCGGGAATCGAGCAGATTGTGATCCTGTACGCGAACGCGCCGGTGCGCCCGGCGGGGCTCATTGATCGGGCGGTGGGGCTGCTGATTTCGAGCAGAGCGGACTCGGCGCAGTCGGTGTGCGCCGTTGGGAAACATCATCCGCTGTGGACGGCTCGGCTTGACGACGCGGGACGGCTCACGCCCTGGCAGGGCGAGACGCTCAACGCCGGCGTCTTCCGGCGCCAGGACCTGCCCCCGGCGTACATCCCGGATGGCGGCGTTCTCGCGGTGACGCGGGACGCCCTCTTTCTGGCGCACACGAAGGGCGAACGCACGTCGCCGCACGCATTTCTCGGGACCGACCGCCGCGGCGTGGCGACGCGGGAGGGCGAGGTCGTCGACATCGACACGCGGATCGATCTGCTGGTGGCGGAGGCGATCCTGCGCGAGCGGACGGAGGGGGAGGCGCGATGAGGATCGGGACTCTGCGCATCGCGGCGGACGCTCCGCCGGTCGTCATCGCGGAGATCGGCGTCAATCACGACGGATCGCTCGAGCGGGCGCGCGAACTGGTCGAAGCCGCCTGCGAGGCGGGCGCCGATGCGGTGAAGGCGCAGTGGTTCAAGGCCGCGTCGCTTCTTAGCAAAGCCGCGCGTCTTGCGAAGTACCAGGAGGCGGCGCGGGAGAGCGATCCTCTTCTCATGCTGAGGCGGCTCGAGCTGCCGGCGTCGGCCCTAGCGGACTTATGTCGCTTCATACACAATAACGGCGCGCTGGCGATCGCGACGGTCTTCTCGCCGGGGCATGTGAAGCGGGCCGCGGCGTGCGCGTGGGATGGGTTCAAGGTGGCGTCGCCGGATCTGGTGAACCGGCCGCTGCTGGACGAATTGGCGCGGACAGGTCGCCCGCTGCTGGTGAGCACGGGCGCGAGCGCCGCGGAGGAGGTGCGGCGGACGCATGAGCATGTGCGCACGCTTGGAGCGCAAGCGGCATTCCTGCACTGCGTGAGCGCCTATCCGACGGCGATGGAGCAGGCGGGGCTCGGAGCGATTCGGCATGTCGCGGCGTTGACAGGGAGCGCGGCGGGATACAGCGATCACACGGATTCCGTCGAGACGGGGGCGCTGGCGGTGGCGTGCGGGGCGCGGGTGTTGGAGAAGCACCTGACGCTGGATCGGTCGCTGCCTGGACCGGATCACGCGGCGTCGCTGGAGCCCGCGCAGTTTGCGGAGTATGCGTTGCGCGCGCGCGAGGCCTACAGGGATGGCTGGGCGGCGCCCGCGGATCACCCGGCCATCGGCGATGGCGTGAAGCGCGTGCTCGAGATCGAGCGGGATGTGCGGAGGGTGAGCCGGCAGTCGCTGGTGGCGGTGCGCGACATCCAGGAAGGCGAGGTGATTCGGCGCGCGGATCTCACGACGAAGCGGCCGGGGACTGGTGTGTCGGCGTGGCGGATCGATGAGGCCGTCGGGGCGGTCGCGGCGGAGCGGATCGAGGCGGATATTCCAATCAGCGAGGAGCAGATTCGATGGCGCGAGGTCGTCAGCGCGTCGCGGTGTTGACGGGCAGCCGGGCGGACTTCGGGCTGCTGGCGCCGGTCATGCGCGCGATCGATGCGCATCCGGAGCTGGATTTGCTCGTGTTTGCGGCGGGGGCGCATCTGATCGGCGAGGCGCCGACGAAGGGAGATGTCGGGGCGCAGTTCGAGATCGCGGCGGAGATTCCGATGCAACAATCGGGGACGCCGAGGCGGCTGGATGATGCGCGCGCGCTCGGGCGCGGGATCGCGGGCTGCGCCGAGGCGCTGGAGCGGCACGGGGCGGAGTGGATCGTCGTGCTGGGAGATCGGATTGAGGCGTTCGCGGGGGCGGCGGCCGCGTCCGTGGGCGGCGTGGCGGCGGCGCATCTGCACGGCGGGGATCGGGCTGAGGGGGTCGCGGACGAGGCGATGCGGCACGCGATCACGAAGCTGGCGCATCTGCATCTGCCCGCGACGCAGAAAAGCGCAGAGCGGATCGAGCGGATGGGCGAGCCCGCTGAGCGGATCGTGGTCGTCGGCTCGCCGGCGCTGGATGATCTCAACTCATTCGATGCGCTGGATGACGCGAGGTGGGATGAGTTGGGTTCGCCGGAGGCGGTCGTCTTGTTTCATCCGATCGGGGACGACGCGGAGACAGAGGCGGCGCGGACGCGGCGGATTTTCGAGGCGCTGGAAGGGCGGCGCGCACTGGCGCTGGCGCCGAATCATGATCCGGGGCGCGAGGGGGCGGCGGCTGCGATTCGGGAGTGCGGGTGGATTCGTTCGAGCGGGCACCTGGCGCGGCGGGAGTTCATAGGTCTGCTGAAGCGGCTGGGGCGCGAGGGCGGGGTGCTGGTCGGCAACTCGAGCGCGGCCCTCATCGAGGCGGCGGCGCTGGGCGTGCGCGCGGTGGACGTGGGCGAGCGGCAGAGCGGGCGCGAGCGCGCGGGGAACGCGGTGTGGACGGCGGGGGGAACTGCGCAGGAAATCCGTGAAGCGTGCAAGCGCGCCCGGGCGATCGCCCCGGCGGGGATCACGCATCCGTATGGGGATGGGCGCGCGGGTGTGCGGGCGGCGGAGGCGATTGCTTCGGCGGGGCGGGAGGAGAGGCGACTGTTGCTGAGGAAGCGGAACTCATATTGATCCGGATCGAATAAGAGAGGGCGCGCCGCAACGCCCGCAAGGGGCCTCCGGAGGTCCGCGGGGGCGGTTCTGACTCGAGGCGATCCTGGCTGGTCGTCGCCTCAAATTTGACGAAGCTGAGGCAACCCCACCTCAAAGCGGGGCGAACAACTATGATGTCGATGTTCGCTCACTGGAGGGTGTAAGCCATGAGGCGTGTCCTTCTCATCGCACTGCCGCTCGGCGCGATCGCGCTGCTGGCGCTCGGCGCGTGGCTACTGCTCGGGCAGGAGAGCGAGTGGACAGCCGACGGCAAGCGGCGGCTTCCGAAGGACTACGAGCAGAAGTACATAAGCGTTCTCAGGGGCGAGGCGCGGGAGCGGGTCGCAGCGAAGTATGAGCGGTGGGTCGCGGAGGCGGAGTTCGCGCCGATCGCGCCGGCGGACGCCGGCGGCTTGGCGAGCGAGGGGGCGTCGGTCGGGGTGGCGGAAGCGCCCTCCGCTACGGCGATCCGCGATCGGCTCCTGGGGCGGGTGGCCGATCCGGATGAGGTCGCGTCTGTTCGTGAAGAGGAGGCGTTGATCGACGCGTTTCTCGAGCAGATTCGGATCCGCGCTTCGGAGTCGGCGGAGGTGTATCGCGACTTCGTCGAGTCCTCGCCCGACTATCGCTGGGCGCGTGAGGGCGAGACCGGGTCGCTCAAGGGCGTGTGGGAGTTTCTCTGGAACGAGGCGCCACCCGCGGCCGGGGCGAGGGCGGCGCTCGAGCAATACTGGAATCACTCCATCGTCGAGCGGGGGAATCGCATCGTGGGCGTGGGCGTTGGGCCGCTGGACGTCAAGTTCGCGATCTCGAGAAAGAGAGAGGCGGACTTCAGCGCAATGGGCGGGCTCACGCGGGAAGAGCACTTCCATCTGACGGGCATGCCCGTTGCCGGGCCGACCAAGTTCATGGCCAGCGAGCGGAGGCTCGCGGAGATCATCGAGCGGAGCGGGAGCGCCATCGGGGCGGAGAGTCACGCGCTGCTGAAGCTCGCCAACGGCGGCGTGGTGAGCTGGGTCGCGCTCTGGGGTCTGGATCCTTCGACCGAAAGATGGTTCGTCGATCGGACGGTGTTCAGCCGCGCCACGTATGCGGAGTTCTTCTTCTGATGCGCCACGCCAGCCTCAAGAATCACGGACGCGGCTTCACGCTCGTCGAGACGCTCGTCGCCATCGGCGTCGTGGGCGTGCTTCTCTCGATCTCCATTCCGGCGCTGATCGCCGTGCGGCGCTCGGGGGACAAGGCGGTGTGTCAGGCGAGGCTGGGGCAGATCGGCGGAATCTATCAGCTCTACGCGAACGATCACAGCGGGCTGTATCCGAACATCGTTCCCGACGTATCGAAGGCGCCCGTTGAGTTGCCGCCCTGGGGCTCCAACGGCTTCGAGGTCTGGCCGTCGGAGCAGATCGAGTTCTGGGCTCATCCGCTTCGGACCTACATTGGGGGGCAGGGCACGGAGACGCCGAATGGAGACGGCTCCTTCGACACGATTCCCGGCCTGCTGATCCAGCAGGCGGAGGCGCTTTCCTGCCCAACCGTTTACCGGGCGGACGACGGCTCCAGCAGGGTGAGCTACGGCACATTTTTCTCTCCTTCCAGACCGACGCTCTTCAGCTACCTCCACAGCGCTGCGCTCTTCACGGATCCGCACGCGTGGCGGGGGCCGCCGGGGCCGACGCCGGATCTCGATCTGATCACGCAGAACGTGCGGCTCGCGGACGTGCGCTCGCCATCTGCGAAGTGCAACCTCGTCGAGCGGCGGGCGCATCACACGAAGGCGCGGCGCTCGATCGGGGCGCGGGGGGCCGATCCCGTGAACATCCTCGCCTGCGACGGGCACGTCGAGATGCGTCTCGCCTCGTCCGCCGCGGAGGCGATGGAGTTCACGCTCACGATCAGCCCGACGCGGTGGACGGGGGACCCCATCCCCTTCATCACCACGCGGGACGGGGCGCATGGGCGCGACTGGTGAGCGCGGGTCTCTGGCTTCTCGCGAGAATCGTACGCGCGGAGCGGGTTTGGGATCGACCGGCTCGCGCGCAACCACGGGTGGCGGCGGGGACGCCGTGCCCGTTGGGGGAGTGTGGGCAGGCGTTGTAGACAGGCGGGGAGGGACGGCGGCCCTATCTGTTGTGCGCGATGGACGCGTAAGGACGGGCAGGCACGGCGGCCTGCCCCACCGGGAGACTTCGCCCACTGCGCGGGCGATTGCGGGTAGGGGGTGTAGACGGCTTGAGCGAAGCTCTGCGCCTGAGGGAGGGGAGAGTTGTGTGGTTGGACCAGCACGTCCGGGCA
>CAYVIJ010000038.1:0-19168 GCA_964451515.1 uncultured Phycisphaeraceae bacterium
GGCAGGCCGCCGTGCCTGCCGGGGAGAATGAGTAGGAGTTGGAGACGGGCGGGCAGGGACGCCCGCCGCTACCTGGAGAGGGGGTAGAGGGGGAAGAGACGGCTCGGCGAGCCGTCCCACCAAGAGCCGTCCCACCGAAGAGGCGTTCCACCAAAGAGCCGGCCCAGCAAGAGGCGTCCCAGCGAGGCCGGAGAAGGTGGAAGGACATCCCCGTGTCCATTCGAACGATCGTTCTCACCAGCGCGGCGATCTCAACCACGACGGCGTCGTGAACGGCGATGATGTCCAGATCATCTACGACCAGTGGGACGAGGTCCCGGAGCAGGAGTCGAAGGAGCACATCGCCACGCGAGGCTCCGGGCGGCGCCCGCCCACGGCCGCGCGTGTCTTTCTACACTTGCGCGCGTGACGACCGGCGCGCATGAACCAATCCCGGACCCGGACTGGCTGCCGAATTTGCTCGGCAAGTTCATCGTCTTCGATGGCCCCGACGGCTCGGGGAAGACGACGCAGTTCAACCGCTTCCTGAACCGCTGCCGGCAGGCCGGGCTGGCGGTGTGCGATGTGCGCGAGCCCGGCGGGACGCGGATCTCCGAGCGCGTACGCGCCATCCTCCTCGACCCGAACCTCACGGAGATGACCCTCCGCGCCGAGATGCTGCTCTACATGGCGGCGCGGGCGCAGCTCGTCGACGAGCGCCTCGCCCCCGCGCTCGCCGCGAACGAACTCGTCCTCGCCGATCGCTTCGTCTCCTCCACGCTCGCCTACCAGGGCGCGGGCGGGGGGCTCCCCTTCGACGAGATCTACGACGTCGCCAAGATCGCCTGCCGAAACGCCTGGCCCGATCTGGTGGTGATCTTCGACGTGGATGAGCAGACGGCGGCGCGGCGGATGGGCCTCCTGCGCGATCGCATGGAGGCGAAGGGCGCCGCGTTCCACCGCAAGGTGCGCGCCGGATTCCTCGACCAGGCGCAGCGCGGGCCCGAGAAATGCGTGGTCATCGACGCCACGGCGGATGAGGACATCGTGGAGCGGATGGCGCTCGAGGCGCTGCGCCGCAAGTTCGCCGGCTGAGTCCGGAAAACCCTGACGGGACCATCAAGCGGCGGCCCGCGGGCGCCGAAGTGTTCCACGTGGAACACCTTCTTCCTGGGACAGCGCGCGCGCTGCTGGTCGCTGCATGCCTGAGCGTCGCCCTCTGTGCGCTCGGATGCGACCGCGAGGTGCAGCTTGTCGGGCATCGCGAGCCGACGGTGCAGACGCGTGACATCCGCTCCGGCGCCGGCCAGCGGATCGAAGAGGGCCGCATGGTCTTCGCGCATTACGTCGGCAAGCTCCCCTCGGGCGAGGTCTTCATGGACACGAAGGCGGAGGGCGAGCCGCACGCGTGGGTCGTCGGCGAGGGGACGGTCATCAAGGGGATCGATCTGGCGGTCGTCGGCATGCGCCCCGGCGGCGTCCGCGAGGCGCGCATCCCGCCCGAGCTGCACTGGGGCCGCGCCGGTCACGGAAACGTGGTGCCAAAGAACGCGACGCTGACGTTCACGATCGAGATCGTGAACGTGCGCTAGTAGTCGTAGCCCTCGACGCCCTCTGGCGTGTTGTGCAGCGGCGCGTCGGCCCAGCCCTCGTTGTTGAGCGGGTTGGGATGGGGAGGTTTCGCATCGGCGAAGGGCTTCGTCTCGGCGTGCATGTCTGCGAAGCCGATGGGCATCGGGATGCTCGCGATGCGGCCGGCCACGCGCTCGGGGCGGGGGAGATAGCGCATGGCGGCGTCCCAGATCATGGCCTTGCGCGAGGGGAAGCGGACCTCGGCACGCCGGACATCGCGGAGCACGGAGTCGTCGCCAAGCTGATAGTTCGGGCGCCACAGCGCCGGGGCGCCGACGAAGGAGTTGGAGAAGTAGTAGTCCGGTAGGGCGAGATTCTCAGCGGTTGCATTCGAGCCAGGGCTCACCCAAGTTTGCCAGTTTTTGGCCGGGTCGATGACATCCGCCATAACGGCCCACCAGTGATGACGTGTATGCCAGCGCGCCATCACGGGATCTGAGATAGCCAGACCGGCGCGGGGGTCGGCGGGCGTTCCCTGGTAGAAGACATCCGCTCGCATGACAGGGTAGCGATCGGCTTTCGTCTGCGCATAAGAGTCGATGGACTGAGCGATCTGCCGGCAGTTGGAGAGGCTGACGGCTTGCCCTCCGGCCGCGCGGGCGCCCATGAGCGCCGGGACGATGATGGAGATCAGCACGCCGATGACGCCGATCGCGACGAGCGTTTCGACGAGCGTCCAGCCTGGCCTCACGTCGACATAGTTTGTTCCGTTCGAGCGCTGCGTCATTGTCATATCGCCGGCGGCACTTGCGCACCGATTTTCATTGGGTCGTACAGCACGGAGCGCCAGGGCAGCCAGCGATTCGGCTCGTCGGGATGCGATGCGAGCCAAAGGCCCCACCATGCGGGCCCACGGCCGCCGACCTCCTTGTGCTCGAACTCATAGGCGACAGGGACAAGTACTTCATAGACCGTGAGACGCCGGACGCGCGCATCCTTCTCATCGAAGTTGCCGCCGAGGCCGTACCGAGTCGGCGCGGCAGCTGAGATGTAGGGGTCGGACATCTCATCGGGTGGAACGGGCTCACCGTTCCAGAACCTGAGGCGAACGCGAACGTCTTCGACGGATGTGTGACGCAGCGCAATTCCCGAGACGCGAGTTCGCCACGCGTCAGCCGCCTTCGTCCGTTCCTCTTCCGGAAGTTCGGGATTCAGCAGTCGATGATTTGCGTCGTGTCGACGAAGGCACTCGACATATCGCTCGAAGGAGCCTCCAAGATAGGCCTCGACTTGCTGACGCGCTTCGCTGAGAAGGACATCCTCCCGCTCATCTGGAAGGCGGCGCAGGTCTGGAGCGGACCGCAGCCGGTTCACGATCTCGACCGCGCGCTGGGCGACATTCTCCGAAGTGACGGGATCATCGAGAGACGCAGGGAGGAGCGACGGTTGAGGAACAGGCTGTTCAGCGTGCTCCGGCGCGGAAGCGGGCGCGGTTCGTTGCGCCGTCGGCACGAGGGGCGCCAGCGCCCGCCAGGCGAGGACGACCCCGGCGAGCGCAACCGCAGCGCCTACGGTGATTGCTAAGCGGTTCTTCATAGCCTGGAGTCCTCAGCCCAATGGCGGCGGGTCGCACGACAGGCTGTCCGGAGGACAACCGCCTCCTCCGTCGTCCTCGCCAGCCTGGCAGATGCATCTCACGCTCAGAAACGCGCCGCCGGGCGAAAGCACTTCACAACAACTAATATCGAATCCGCTCGCGCAAGGCTCACCGTCGGCACAGATCTTTTCGATGAGTCCATCGTCGTCGTCATACGCTTTGCACGTATAGAGTTCATTTTGCCCAAGTGGTTGTCCCCTACAGGCATCCCATGCCAACGCCGCCGCGCTCGAGACCGCTACGGTTAGAAAAGCGATCAAATACGCGAATCGCATCATCGTGGGACCGTCCTTTCTGTGATGGGTCGTTTGCGGGCGGACAGTGCTCTGCACGTCTTGTCAGAGCCGTCCGCCGCGGTTCGATGCACGAGGACAAGCGGAACCGCTGCGACGAGCAGCAAGGCTCCGTTGCGCAGCAGCGCCGTGACTCGTTCGTCACTCCCCACCCTGAGCCAGCCCGGATCGATGCCGCAGCCGCAGCCGATCGACACGTCGGCCACGATCAGGTACACGATCCAGGCGGAGAAGGCGAGAAGCGTTCCGGCCGCCGCCGCGCTGGCGACGCGTCGGGCGATGCCGACGAGAAGCACGCTGCCAAGGATCAACTCAAAGAGGATGAGGATGCGGAAGAGGTCGCCGACGAGGGCGGGGCGGGTTGGAAACACCCAAGCGAGCGCCGCCTGTGTTTTTGTCGGGTCGACGATCTTCGACAACGCGGCTGCAATGAACACGGCCCCGAGGACGAAGCCGCAGCAGCGGGGGAAGATCGGAGATCGGAAGGCTCTGCCGAACATGGGCGAGAAATCCGGATCCAAGGCCGCCGCAAGCAACGGGGCGACGACTCGAGCGTGAATCTAGCATGATCGCGGGACATTGGGTTGTCTTTTTTCTTTTCTTGCGCAAGCCGTCAGTAGGGCGAGCGTTCTGTTCGGACGGCGTCCGGCAGTTGAACGCCCTGATGAAGCGGCTTGTTTTGTCTCCAGAACGGGCTTCCCCGGGGAATCTCTGGTTTTGCGCGGAAGAAGTAGGGTTCTGTTGGAAGCGGAGACAGGCGGGCAGGGACGCCCGGCCTACCGGGAGGCTTCGGCGAAGCCGTGCGCCTGGGGGGAGGGGGATAGGAGACGGCCCGGAGAGCCGTCTCGCCAAGAGGCGCGGAATGGATCTACAAGGAAGGGCAGGCACGGCGGCCTGCCCCAGCGAGTTTTGTTGCATGCGAAGAAGTGGCGGCTCGGAGAGCCGTCCCGCCGAAGAGGGTTAGCGCGGGTCGATGAGGAGGAGGGGGCGGCGGAGCAGCGCGCGGTCGTTGATGGGGCCGTAGTTGGCGGGCTCGATGGTGATCGTCAGGCGTGAGCCTTCGCGCTCGGGCGTGAGAGGGATGGCGATCTGCTCGCGCGGGGCGTCGGCATGGAGGCGGCGGCGGAAGCGCTCGTCGCCGTCGACGGTGATGACGAGTTCGAAGTCGCCCCAGGGCTGGGCGTCGACGGGGAGCTCGGCGATGGTCGCGAAGCGGCGCGCGCCTTCCGGCAACTCGAACGAAACGCTCATGGCGCCGGGGAGCATGATGTCGGGCGCGTTGAGCGGATCGATGTCGGCGAGGGCGGCGCTGTCGAGGAGGCTGAGGCCGTCGAGGAGGACGCGGCGTCCGATGGGCTGCTGATCGAGGGGCTCGAGGTCGGCGAGGGGGAGGAGCTTGCCCGCCTCGAAGGCGACGGCGCGGAGGGCGCCGAGGGGGTACTCGGCGCGCTGGCCCGAGGGGAGGGTGATTTCCAGGGCGCCGGAGTCGAGCTCCTCGACGGAGGCGACGAGCGCGACCGTGCCGTCCTCGAGCCAGACGACGAGGCCCGCGAGCGCGTCGACTGGGTTCGCCAGGCGCGCGGCGGCGACGCGTTCAGCGGGGACGACGACCTGGCCATCGTCGGTGTCCATGACCGTCGGATCGGCGAGGGATTCGAGGAAGCCGGTGAAGCGGTCGCCATTGGTCAGGAAGAGCTGATCGTCAATGGGCGTGGAGCGGTTTGCGCCGACCTGATCGAGGATGCGGCGGCTGACGCCGGCGCGCATGACGACGCGGGCGACGTTCTCGAGGGGCACGGAGACGCGTCCAAAGGCGGGGTGGGACCAGACGATCTGCTCCTCCTCGCCGCCGGTGGGCGCGTGGGCGCCTGGGAAGCGCTGGCCGTCGACGGTCTCGATGTAGCCGGAGTCGGTTTGTCCTGACTCCGAGCGCATGGAGGGGGGCGGCTCGGTGGGACTGCCGTAGGAGGGGGGCACGGGCAGGAGCGCGACGAGCCCGCCGATGGTGGCCTGGCGTCGGCGCCCGCGCTCGTCCTCGTAGGTGATGGCCTCGTCGGAGAGTGAGATCAGTCGGATGACCTGCCCGCGCAGTTCGCCATCGAGGAGGACGCGGGCGGCGTCCTCGCGCTGCGCGCTGGCGGCGGAGCAGAGCGCGGCGAGCGCGAGAGCCGCGGCGGCGAATCGATGAAGGGCGGGCGTGGTCATGGTTACTTCTGGAAGATGGGGAGATAGCGCTTGGGCATCTGGAGGACGATGAGGGCCATGGCGGCGCCGTAGGAGCGTCCGGCGTGGGGATCTTCCCAGTATCCGTCGTCGGTCTGGAGGTTGATGAGCTCCTCGCGGATGCGGGGCCACCAGGCGGCCCAGTCTTCGCCGCCGGCGAGGTACATGGTCTGGACGGCGTAATAGTGACCATAGAAGTAGTGTGCGGACTGCCCGCGGCGCTCGCCCGGGAGGGCGGTTCGGAGGAGGTAGGCGAGGCCGGCGTCGATGGCCTCGTCCTCGTAGATGCCGGCGTAGTAGAGGCTGGCGACGCCGGCGGCGGAGCGCGGCCAGGCGGAGCCGCCGGAGGTGAGCTGGTACTTGAACCCGCCGTCGGGGTTCTGGCATCGGCGGACGTACTCGACGGCGCGGTCGATGGTCTGCCTGGGAACGTCGACGCCGGCGTTGCGGGCGGAGCGCAGGGCCATGATCTGGCAGATGGTGACGGAGATGTCGGCGTCGTAGGGGACGGGGTTGTAGCGCCAGCCGCCCTCGTTGTTCTGGGTCTGCACGATGAGGCGCACGGCCTTGACGAGCGCTTCGTAGACGCGCTCGGCCTGCGCGGTGTCGGGTCCGCCGGCGGTGGCGCCGTAGATCTCTCCCAGGAAGAGCGTGGCGAAGCCGTGGCCGTACATGGGGCCGTGGGAGGTGTCGGCGGCGAGGAGGCCCGTCTCGGTGAGGTTGGCGAGGATGAAGTCGAGTCCTTTGGAGACGTTCTCGCCGTAGGGGCCTCGTCCCGGGAGGTTGCCGTCGGCCATGAAAGCGAGGCAGGCGAGGGCGGTGATGCCGACGTGGCGGCCATAGCGGCGTCCGCCGTCGAAGGCGCCGTCCTCGTGCTGCGCCTGGGCGAGCGCGGCGAGCCCGCGCGTGACGGCGCGGTTGAGCTCGGGGGTGATCTCATTGGCGAGCGCGGCGTTCTCCGCGGAGCGATCGGCGCCCGGGCGCTCGTTCTGCGCGACGGCGCGCGGCGCGAGGGGGAGCAGCGCGAGGGAGAGGAAGCAGGCGAGCGCGGCGTTTCGGGGGGACATGGTCATCACTGATCGTTTTCCTCGGCGAGTCTGCGGTAATACTCCTCTGTCAGGGAACGGTATTGGTCGCTGAGGCGCTCGTTCAGACCCTGGACGAGTGATTCCCGGACGCGCGCCGGGAGGCTTCCCCACGCGGCCTGCGCGGCGTCGAGGACGTCGGCGAGGGGTCCTTCGCGTCCTCCCGGCGGCGTGTTGGCCTGATCGGGATCGCTGGTGGGGGACTCGCCGCTCTGCTGGCCCTGCTGCTGCTGGGGCTGGCTGGCCTGCTGCTGCTGCTGTTGTTGTTGCTGCTGCTGCTGGGAGGAGCTCGAAGAGGAGGAGGACTGCGATTGATCCTGCTGCGCCTGCTCGATGAGGACATCGAGCTTGCTCAGGATCTCTTCGTGGAGGCGCTGGGTGCGCACGCCGGGATCGCCTGCGCGCTCGAGGAGCTCGGCGGCGTCGCCCATCTGCTGCACGGCCTGCTGGAACATCTCGGAGACCTGCTCGCCGGTGAGGGCGCGCTCGAGCTCGGCCTTGTCGGGGTCGAGGGCGTCGTCGACGTTCTGTTCGTCGGCGTCGCGATCGGGGCGGTCTTCCTCTGGAATGCCGAGCAGATCGTCGAGGGATGGCGGCTCCCCCTCATCGGTCGGGGTCTGCTCGGGCCGCTCGTCGTCTTGCTGATCGGCGGGCTGAGTCTCCGGCGCCGGAGGATCCGGGGGATCCGCGGGCTGCTGGTCCTGCGCGCGCGCGGCGGCTGGAAGCAGCAGCGCGAGCAGCGCGACGAGCGTTGTGATCCTGTCTGTGCGCATCACTGCGGCTCTCCTTCGCGGGTGGGAGTAGGCGGGCCGCCCTGGCCCTGCTGGCGCATGCGGTTGATGAGTTCGGCGCCGATGCGGCCGAGCTCGCGCTGCTGGGCGCCGAGGTCCTCGATGTCGGCGGGCTCGCGGGGCTCGTCGCCCTCGGCGACGGCGCGGGTGCGCTGGGCGATGCCGGCCTGGATCTGTCGCAGGAGTTTGAGCTCGGCGATGGGGGGGATGAGCGGCTGCTGGCCCTGCTGCTGTTCGCCGCTTCCGCCGCCGCCCTGCTGGTCGCCCTGGCTGAACTCATCCTGATCCGGCGTGAGCTCGCGCAAGGCCTCGACGACGCCCTGGAGCAGAGCGACGGCCTGGTCCTCGCGCGGGAGGGCGGGGCGAGGCTCGGCTCGGCGCAGGCGCTCGGCGGCTTCGTCGGTGACGAAGTCGAGGCGGCGGTGCGCGAACTCGAAGACGGCGGCGTCCATGAGCTCCTGCGTCTGCTCGAGAAGAGCTTCGAGATCCTCACGAATGGATGATTGCTGCTCGGAGAGTCCTCGCAGCGAGGCGCGGTCGCGTCGGGAGAGCTCGTCCTGCTGTGCGTAGGGGTCGGTCTCGGCGCGGACGGCGACCTGGCGCTCGAGCAACTCGCGATACGCCTGGCGGAGCTCGCGCCGGCGGCGGTCCTGCGCCTCCTGCTGGAGCTGCTGCTGGATTTCCTCCGCGGTGTCGCGGGCTTCGATGAGGAGTTCGAGCGACTCCTCTTCGGCGGTTCGAGCGCGCTGGGCTGCGGGGGGCGCTTCGCGCAGGGCCATGATGGCGCGCGTCTGGGCGTCGGCGGCCTGACCGATGATGTTGGCGACGGGCGCGAGCGTGCGGTCGGCGGCCTTGACCTGATCGAGCGCGCCCAGCGTGTTCTGGTTGAGCTG
This sequence comes from uncultured Phycisphaeraceae bacterium, assembly GCA_964451515.1. GTDB lineage: Bacteria > Planctomycetota > Phycisphaerae > Phycisphaerales > UBA1924 > CAYVIJ01. Next base: position 8,494 of record CAYVIJ010000038.1, read on the forward strand.
GATCATGCCGCGATCGAGTTCGGTGAGATCGCCGCGCTGCTCGGCCTGATCGAGCGCGGCGAGCTCGATCTCCTGGCGGCGGATGAGAGCTTCGAGTGATTCGAGGACGGAGGCGAGGACGCGGCGGAGCGTCTCCTCGCGGACGCGCTCGGCCTCGTCGAGATCCTGCATCATCTCTTCGAGATCTTCGAGGGCCTGCTCCTGGGACTGGCCGGCGCGGGAGAGCTGGTTCTGCTCGGCCTGCTGGGCGGCCTGCTGCTGCGTCTCGGAGGTGCGCGACTGCTGGGCGCGGCGCGCGGCCTCCTGCATGCCGGCGGCGGCGGCGGGATCGCTCTCGCGCATCTGTTCGGCGCGCTGCTCGAGATCCTCGGCGAGCTCGTCGGTGCGCTCGGCGAGGTCCTGCTGACGTTGAACGATCTCATCGAGCTCGGTGCGCTCCTGCTCGGAGAGCTCCTCGAGGGAGCGGCCCGCCGTGCGTGAGGCGGCTTCGGCGGTGCGCTCGCGGAGCTCGTCCTGCTCTTCGATGATGTTCTCGAGCGAGCGGCGCATGACCCATGCGTCCTCGCCCTGATCGAGCATTTCGATGAGTCCTTCGAGGGCGTCCTGGACGCGCTCCTGGGCGCGATCGATCTGCTCCTGCTCGGGTTCGAGGTCTTCTTCGGGCGGCGGCTCGGGTTGTGGATCCTGCTCGGGGCGCGGCTCCTCTGCGCCGTCGTCTTCCTCGGGCTGGCGCTGTTGACCGCCTTGGCGCTGTTGGCCCTGCTGACCCTGTTGGCCCCGCGCGTCGGACTGCTCACCCTGCTGGCCCTGCTGACCTTGTTGGCCTTGTTCGCCGCGCTGAGCCTGATCGCCTTCTTGGCCTTGTTCACCGGGCCGAGCTTGATCGCCTTGCTGAGCTTGTTGGCCGCCTTGTTCGCCGCGCTGCGACTGATCGCCTTGCTGAGCTTGCTGGCCTTCTTGGCCGCTCCGGCCTTGCTCGCCTTGGGCGCCCTGCTGGTCCTGCGCTTCGGCCTGGTCGGCTTGGGGGGCGTCGCCTTCGCGCTGGCGGCGCGCGGCTTCGTCGAGTCGCTCGGAGGCGTCGCGCGAGGCCTCGCCCGCCTGCTCGAGCATGGCGTCGGCGTCACTCAGGAGTCCGTCGAGTCGTTCGTCGGTCAGTCCGTTCCGGCGGAGGCGCTGGCGGAGATTGTCGACGTTCTCGTTCTGGCGCGCGACGCGCTCGGTGACCTGCGCTTGTCCGCGCCGGAGCTCCTCGCTCATGACGCCGCGGCGGAGGCGCCGGCGGAGCTCGGCCTGGGTCTCATCGAGTCGGATCGCCTGCTGGCGGACGCGCGCGAGCTCGTCACGGACCTCCTCGATGAAGTCCGCTTCGGAGATGATGAAGAGCTTGCGAACGGGGGAGCGCTCTGCCTCGCGCTCCATGGCTTCGGCGGCGAGGATGTCGGTGGCGGCGGCGGTGAGCCAAATCTGATCGCCCGGGCGGAGTCCGAGGACGGAGAGATCGAGTTCGTGATCGACCGAAGCGACGAGCCGGCCCGCGACGCCGGCGCGCGTGATTTCGGTGGGCTGGTCCTCGGGCTCGATGGCGCCGCCGGGGCCTGAGGGCTCGCGTCCCGGGGCGGCGGCGGGGCGCGCGATGCGGCGCTCGATCCAGAGCTCGGAGAGGCCGACATCGTCGCGCGCTTCGCCCTCGACGGGGACGACGGCGGTAGGCAGGACGCTGATGTCGGCGTCGGGATCGGTGACGGTGACGGAGGGGGGACGATCCTGGACGGCTTCGAAGCGGAAGACGGACTCCTCGACGGACATGATGCCGTAGTCGTCGACGAGGGAGATGGGGATGCGCGCCGACTCCTCGAGCGTCCAGCGGATGATCATGCGCTCCCGGGATTCGCCGGCTTCGATGTCGACGGTGGCGGCGGCGAGATCGGGCCCGAGCGCGCCTGCGAGCCAGGCGGGGTCGTCGGGGCGGATTTCAACGGGCTTGTTGAAGCGGAGCGTGAGCGCGATTTGGCTGCCGGCGAGGGAGCGGGGCGCGATGGCGCGCTCGTCGCGGCCCGGGCCCATCTCCCGGCTCGAGGGTGTGAACGCAGCGTCGGCGCCTTCGGCGGCGGCGAGCGCGCCGGCGTAGGCGGGCGGCTGGATGCGCGCTTCGGCGCCTTGCACATCGGGCGGGGGCGTGAGCTGGATGCGGCGCCAGGGCGTCTCGAAGTCGAGGGAGGCGAATCGGTATTCGACGGCGTCGGCGTCAGCCTCGACGAGGCGCTCGAAGAGCGCGCCGTCGCGTGCGCCGTCGAGGGGCTCGGTTAGGGAGACATCGCGCTTCTGCCATGTCAGCAGGGCGCGGCGAACGGGGCCCGGGCGACCGTCGCGCACGAGGCGATAGCGCGCCTCGACGTCGGTGCGGTCGGGGGCGCGATGGGTGCGCGTGAGGGCGGCGCGGAGGGGGATGGCGGCGCCGAGGGGATGAACGTCGATGTTCGTGACGTCGGCGATCGCCGTCCGACTGGGCCAGGCGGCGCTGCTCCAGGGCGTCAGCGTGCGCTCGAGCCCGAGCCCGGCGCGCCGGTCGTCGAGGATGAAGAGGGAAGAGACGACGGCGAGCGCGAGGACGAAGAGCCCGACGGCGCGGAGCGCGCCGGCGGGGCGCAGGAAGCGGGCGTGATCGGCGAGGCGCCAGCGATTGGCGGCGTCGGCGACGACCTGCTCCGCGAGATAGCGCTCCACGGCGCGTTGGCGCTGCGGCTCGGTCTCGGCGCGCGAGAACTCGACGCCCGAGGCGAGGACGGAGGCGAGGTCCGGGCGCTGCCGCTCGATGCGGAGGGCGATCTCCGTCAGCGTCGGGCGGAAGCGGATGGCGGGAAGGATCCACTTCAGGAAGACGAAGATGATCAGCGTCAGTCCCGCAAGCCAGTGAAGGATGCGCAGGCCCTGCGGGAGGCGCAGGGCGAAATCGATGAGCCCGAGCGCCAGAACCGCGGCGAGGAAGGCGGCGAGCACGAGCCCGGCGCGCTGCGCGATCAGCAGCAGGCGGGCGCGGCGAGCGAGGGACTCGAAATCGGAGACAACGCGCTGGATCTCCCGAGCCTGGGGTGAGGGGGATCGGCTGGCGTTGGTCATGGGTGACTCCTCGGGCTCTCGGGCGCCTGGTCCGCGGCGCCGGCGGGGCCCACCCGGCGTGGATCCCCTCCCTGGTGATATCGGCCGGGCGGGGTCGCGCGGCGGCGGATCCTGGAAGGTCAGGAACCGAAGGGGCCCGCCGGCGGTCGGAGTGTGTCCGTATCCAGACGATCCAGGGCGAGTCAGCGGCTCAGATCAGCCTCAGAAGCCTACGCCCGACCCACTCGGCGGTCAGAAGCGTGATGATCACGATCAGCGTGAGCGGGGTGTCCCAGAGAGGCTCGTCCCGCTCCGTGACCAGACGCACACGTCGGTTGGGAAGTTCGTTCTCGATATCCGCGAGGTCGCTGATTTCGAGGACGCGTCCGCCGGTGCGGGAGGCGAGATCGGCGAGGAGATCGTGGTTGGTCTCGGGTCGGCGAAGCTCATCGTCCGGGAATGCGACGGTGGCCTCGCCTTCGAGCCCGAGCCCCGCGAGTGCGGCGTCGACGGCGCGGATGGACCATTCGCCGGGCTGTGTGGGGAGCCAGGTGGCGGCGAAGGTGCGCGCGTCGGCGTCCTCGGGACGGAGTTGGAGCTCGAGGGTCTCCTCGGGCTCCTCTTCGCCCGGATCGGGCTGGCGGGTGAGGCGGAGTGTGATGGCGGGCAGATCGAGCTCGACGAGGGACTGATCAAAGAGTTCGACGGCGAGGCGGACGGGCTGCTCGATTAGGGCCTGGCGCGGGCTGACGGAGAGGGCGGCGAGCTGGCCCGAGCGGGCGAGGCTCTCGCGCCCGAGGAATCGGATGAGCTGGAGCCAGAAGCGCTCGAAGAGCAACTCGCCGCGACCGTAGCGCCAGCGCCAGATCTCATCGGTGGCGACGTAGAGCGTGCGTCCCGCGCCGTAGCGCATGGCGAGCACGAGGGGCGTGGCGCCGGCGCTGGTCGGGTCGGCGCTGCCGGCGGCGCCCGGATCTACGGCGAAGGCGAGGATCTCGGCGGTGGGCTTGATGGCGTCGGGGAGGATGGGCTGGATCCAGCGCAGCATGGACCAGCCGGTCTCGGGCGTGGCGAGGGCCTCAGGCCAGGGCTCCTCGGCGGAGGGCCCCAGGCGGAGCACGCCGGCTTGTCGCGCGCGCTCGGTGGGCTGAACAAGGACGCGGACGCCCGGCGGGGTGGCGGCGACGGCCTGGCGCGTGAAGGGGAGAAGATCGGCCAGCGGCGCGCCCCACCAGTCCTCGGGCGTGGCGCCGGGGCCGCCGATCCAGAGGAGTCCGCCGCCTCGAACGGCGACGTGCTCGCGCAGGTTTTCGAGGTGGTCGCGTGAGAAGACGTCGGGGTGGACATCACCCAGGATGACGACGTCGTATTCGGCCCATTCCTCGGGTGAGGCGGGGAGGGCGTCGAGCTCGAAATCGCCCTCCTGCGATGATCGGCGGTTGGGGGCGAGGAGGAGGTTGGCGGATTCGACGGAGCCCTCGCGGATGAGCAGGTTGCGGAGGTAGCGCTGCTCCCAGCGCGGATAGCCGTCGATGTAGAGCGCGCGCAGGGGGCGATCGACGAGTTCGATGGGCAGTTCGGCGGTGTTGTTGCCCGGGATGAGATCGACGCCCGACGGCTCGATGACGACCTGCCAGACCGCCTCGCCCGGATCCTCGGGACGGTGGGTGAGGGTCAGGCTGTCGCGGGGATCGCCCGGCTCGATGACGCGCTCATCGAGGACGAGGCCGGTGCGCTTGTCGATCAGACGGATGGTTCCGCCGAGATCGGCGGCGGCGCCGAGGCGGTCGAGCTCGACGGTGACGGGCGCGAGATCGTCGACGAAGGCCATGCCCGGGCCCTCGACGCGCCGGATGGCGAGATCGCCGGCGGGCTCGGCGCTTCCCAGGGGGACGACGTGGACGGGGACGCGCTCGGCCTGGAGACGGCGCACGGCGGTGCGCTGGGGCTCGTCGATGGAGCGCCCGTCCGAGAGGATGACGACGCCGGCGAGGGGGCGCGCGGCGGCGCGGCGCAGGGCCTGATCGAGCGCGGCGCCGAGGGCGGTGCGGCGTCCGGCGGGCTGGTCGAGGGTCGGCGCTTCGGTCGCGTCCTCGGAGACGTTCAGGTCGTAGGCGCCGGCGTCGAAGCCGAGCCAGACGAGGGTGCGCTCCTCGTCGAGTCGGCGCCAGGTGGGCCAGGAGGCGTCGAGGACCTGCTCGAGCTGGCGCTGGCGCGTCTGGCGGGCGTTGTCGGCGGGCGCGTCTTCGATGGTCATGGAGGCGGAGCGGTCGACAAGGACGAGGACCCAGTCCTCCTCGATGCGCTCCTCGCTCTGGACGAGCTGCGGGCCGGCGATCAGGACGAGGAGCGCGAAGAGGAGGAGGGCCCGGAGGGTGGCGAGGGCGATGCGCCCGCTGCGCCGCCCGATGAGGCGCGAGTAGCTCCACATGGCGAAGAGGAGGGCACCGGCGGCGAGGCCTGGCCAGAGCCAGGCGGGATAGGGTCGCTCGAAGGCGAAGCGGACGTTCTCGCCGCCGAGACGCAGGGTGTCGAGATCGAGGAGCCAGGAGAGGAACTCGTTCATGCGGCGGCTCCCGCCGGCTCGATTCCTGTGTTCCGATCGCGATAGGCGTGGCTGAACCAGCGTGCGAGGGCTGTTTCGAGCAGGGCGACGAGCAGAGCGGCGATGAGCAGGGCGAAGGAGACAGGCGAGTTTTCTTCGCCGCGCGCGAATGCGGCCGGCGCTGCGCCGACGCGCTCGGGATCGCCCAGATCGCGCTCGAGCCATTCGACGGCGCCGGCGGCGGTGGCGGCGAGCCAGCTCTGGATCTCCGCGGGCGCCTGCGGGTCGGTGCGCCCGGCCTGGACGTCCGGGTTGACGGCGACGAGCCCTCGCGAACGCCCGGTGGCGTCAACGGCTTCGAAGAGGCCGGCGCGTCGGAGGGGCTCGGTCGTGCGCGCATCCTCGGCGACGGGATGGGAGACCTCGGCGCCGCCGATGGGGCGCAGCGCGACCGCACGGTCGGGCGCGCGAACGCGTCCGCCGGCGATCGCCATGAAGGCGGCGCGCGCCTGGCCGACGCCCTGGCGGACGGTCTCCTGGATGAGCGGGACCATCAGCGGCTTGGCGGGCAGGTCGGTCCAGTCGAGCGTGGGGGCGACGGAGAAGTAGACGATCAGGCCCGACTCGGCGTTTTCGCCATCGTCCTCGGGCGCGCCGGCGATGACGAGAGGCTCGCCGCCTTGGAGCGTCAGCAGCGGCTGGGGGCGGTCGTCGGCGGATTCGAGCGGGAGGCGTTTGAAGATGCGCACAGGGCGCGTCAGATTCTCGAGTTCGCCTCGCAAACGCGAGAGGATGTCGGTGACGGGCTGATCCGCCGCGAGCGCGGCGCCGTCGGGGGTGTCGATGGTCTCGCGCGCCAGGCGCCAGGAGAGGTCCATCGCTTCGAGGAAATCGTCGGTCCAGAGATGGACGGTGGGCTCGGTGGGGGGAAAGACGAGCAGCAAGCCTCCCTCATCGACGAAGGCGCGGAGGCGCGACCAGCCCCCGGCGTCGACGAGGTCGGGTCGCGCGATGAGCACGGCGGAGAGCGCGGCGAGACTGGGCCGATCGATGGCGGCGGGCTCGAGATCGACGACCTCGATGGGCGCCTGGCGCGCGGGCTTCAGAGCGAGGCGGAGCCAGTCTCCCGGCTCGAGCCGATCGACGCTGGGGGCGCCGCCGAAGCGCCGGCGCGCGATGAGTCCGATGCGCAGCGTGTCGCGCAGGGCGACGACGCGGCGGCGGGCGTTGTCGCCCGGGACGGCGTCGCTATCGATCTCGGCGACGAGGGCGGCGGCGTCGGGGCCGCTGTCGGTGGCGGCGCGGAGGGCGTCAAGATCGATGGTGAGCGCCGCCGCGGCTTCCGATTGGCCGGGGGACCAGCGCACGACAGTCTCGACGGCGGCGGGGGATTGACGATCGGCGTCGACGATGCGCAGGCGGACGGTGGTGACACCGGGCTCGGCGACGGCGGGGCCGGTGCGTCTGAGGCGGACGCGGACGGTCTCGGCGCCGAGGGGGCCTTCGCCGCCGCCTGTGAGGACGACGGCGCGGGTGGGATCGACCTCGACGATCTGGACGTTGCCCGGCGCCGTGGAAGCGGGGCGCGTGGCGAGCAGGCGCACGCCGGAGATGCGCTCGAAGGCTGCGGGGAGGGGCTGGGAGACGGGCGCCGAGCCCAGGAGGAAATCGGAGAGGAGAATGACGAAGGCGTCGGCGGCGCGCTCAGGATCGATGTCGGCGGCGAGGCGCGTGAGGGCGGTGGTGAAGTCGGCGGGGGCGTCTGTGGGCTCGAGGGAATCGAGGAGACGGCGCACGGACCCGAGATCGCTGGAGGGGGGAACGACAAGCGGTTCGGCGGGGCTGGCGAGGGCGATAAGTCCCGCGCGGTCGCCCGGGGCGAGCTCGTCGAGGAGGCGCTCGGCGGCGCGGACGTGTCGGTCGAGCGCGCGATCGCCCGCCTGATCGCGCGCGGCGGAGGCGAGGGAGTTGTCGACGAGGAGGTAGACGGAACGGGAGCCCCCGGCGCGCGCGAGGCCCGCGGCTTCGAGAATGGGGCGTCCGAGGGCCATGGCGAGCAGGAGGATGACGAGACAGCGCGCGGCGAGGAGGAGGAGCTGCTCGAGGGTGAGTCGGCGGCGCTGGCGGCGGTAGGCCTCGATGATGAAGCGCATGGCGCCCCAGAGGACGGGCTTGCGCTTGCGCCGGAAGAGCAGGTGGATGATGATGGGGATCAGCACGCAGGCGGCGCCGGCGATCGCGAGTGAGGCGTTGAGGAAGCTCATCCGGCCTTGGTCCGCTTGAGCCTGGCGTTGCGGCGGGCCATGAAGGCGGCGAGGGGCGGGCCCAGCCAGTCGTGGGTGCTGACCCTGTGCTCATCGAATCCGAAGGAGCGCGCGGTCTTGCGCACCTGCTCGCAGTGTTCCTTGAAGGCGCGGAGGTAGTCCTTTCGGATGGCGCGGGGATCGATGCGGATGCGCGGCTCGCCTTCGAGTCCTTCGAAGGGCGCGGCGTCGGCGAAGTCGAACTGCGCCTCGCGGCGGTCGACGACCTGGCAGACGAGGACGTCATGGCGACGGTGCTTGCAGCGCGCCAGCGCCGTGCGCAGGTCGGCGATGTCGCAGAAGAAGTCGCTGATGATGGTGATGAGGCAGCGGTTGGTGAGCTTGGCGAGTGCGAGGTCGATGACGCGCGGGAGATCGGTCGCGGATTCGACGGGCTGCGCGCCGAGCGCGCCGACGATCTGGCGCCACTGGCCCTGCGCGCTGGAGCGGCGGACCATGGCTTTGACGTCGTCGGCGAAGACGGCGAGGCCGACGCGATCGCCCTGGCGGAGGGAGACGTAGGACATGGCGGCGGCCATGGCGGTGGCGTGGTCGAACTTGGTCCAGATGGGCTCGCCGCGGGGGCTTTGCTTCTGCCCGACGCCGGAGGCCTCGGAGAAGAGGCGGGATCCGAAGCGCATGGAGCCGGAGGCGTCGACCAGGATCATCAGGTCGAGGTTGGTCTCCTGCTGGTACTGCTTGAGGTGGAGCTTGTCGGTGCGCGCGAAGACCTTCCAGTCGAGATGTCGGATCTCGTCGCCGGGGACGTAGGGGCGGTGCTGGGCGAACTCGACGGAGAAGCCCTGGTAGGGGGAGCGGTGCATGCCGCTCATGACGCCCTCGACGATGTGCTTGGCGCGCATCTCGATGGAGCCGAGGCGCGCGAGCGTCTGGGGATGCAGGTAGAGCGAGGCGTCGGCGGGCGCGGCGGCCTGCTGGGATGTGGGTCTGGCGTCCACGATGGCGATTCTAGGGGATGCGGGGCGGGGCTCCTCCGTCCGGGAAGGGCGCGGGATACAGAACTTCGCCGAAACAGGGAATCATCGGCGTGGTGTGGGGGGTTGGTGGAGAGAGGGATCCTTGTGGCGGGCAATCGCAGTGTCGTGGGGTGCTTGCTCCAACGGAGGCTGTCTTGATGGCCCGTTCAGTGAGGATGAACCGAATGAACGACGAACGGTTCCAGCGGATCGCCAAGGCTTTGGCGGACCCCAGCAGACTGGCGATTCTCGAGCGTGTGGCGCAGAGCGAGGAAGTGCCGTGCCGGGCGCTGGTCGAGGACCTTCCGATCACGCAGGCGACGGTCTCGCATCACACGCGGGAGTTGTCGCAGGCGGGTCTGATCACGATGCGCCGGGAGGGCAAGTGCGGCTTCTGGCGGATGGTTCCCGGCTCGCTGGAGGCGTATCGCGTGGAGCTGGAGCGGCGGCTGAAGCCCGCGATGGTGGGCGTGGCGAGAAACGGGCGGAGCAACGGGCAGCTCGTCTGATTCAGCGCATGACCGCGTCCATCTGGCGCTTTTCCTGATCGGATGATCCCTCGACGGGGATCTCCTCGAGGAGGCGCGCGATGACGTCGTCGGTGGTGACGCCGTCGGCTTCGGCGTTGAAGTTGGTGATGAGGCGGTGGCGCAGCACGGGGGCGGCGACGGCTCTGATGTGCTCGGGCGTGACGTGGAGAGAGCCGGCGAGGATCGCCCTCGCCTTGGCGCCGAGGACGAGATTCTGGCTGGCGCGCGGGCCGGCGCCCCAGGCGAGATAGTCGCGGACGATCTCGGGCTTGGGGTTCTCCGGCGAGTGCTCCTTGATGCGCGTGGCGCGCACGAGGCGGAGCGCGTAACGGGCGACGTGATCGGCGACGGGCGTCTGGCGGACGAGCTCCTGCACGCGGAGCACGGCGGCGGAGTCCATGACGGGGGAGACGTGGGAGGACCCGGCGCCGGTGGTGCGGCGGAGGATCTCGAGCTCCTCGTCCTCGCCCGGGTAGCTGATGGTGATCATGAACATGAAGCGGTCGAGCTGAGCCTCGGGGAGGGGGTAGGTGCCCTCCTGCTCGATGGGATTCTGCGTGGCGAGGACGAAGAAGGGGTCGGGCAGCCCGTGTCGGACGCCGCCCGCGGTGACCTGGCGCTCCTGCATTGCCTCGAGTAGGGCGGCCTGGGTCTTGGGGGGCGTGCGGTTGATCTCGTCGGCGAGGATGACGTTGGCGAAGATGGGGCCCTTGACGAAGCGGAGCTCGCGGGCGCCGGAGGCCTTGTCCTCCTCGATGACCTCGGTGCCGGTGATGTCGCTGGGCATCAGGTCGGGCGTGAACTGGATGCGGCTGAAGCCGAGGCTGAGGGTCTTGGCGACGGTCGAGATGAGCAGCGTCTTGGCGAGCCCGGGGACGCCGACGACCAGGGCGTGGCCGCGGCAGAACATGCTCATCAGCAGCTCCTCGACGACCTCATCCTGCCCGACGATGACCTGACCGATCTGCTGGCGCAGGCTGTCGAAGGCGCCGCGGATCTCCTCCACCGCCTTCTCGGGATCGGTGGTCTCGATATTGGAGGAACTCAGGAGGGGATCGGGCATGTGGGGCTCCTTGGGGCTCGGGCCGGTCGGGCGATCATACCGCTGGGGATCCGGCGGGTTGGGCGACGACAACCGATCCACGCCTGGGATCTTTGAACGGTTGCGCAACGGCGCGGACTGGGTTTGACACGGCAATTTCGGATCGGAAAGCCCCTCACCCC
>CAYVIJ010000039.1:0-18646 GCA_964451515.1 uncultured Phycisphaeraceae bacterium
GAATACGCGCGACGGCGCACAAGGGCGCACAAGTGCGCATTCTCGTTCAATGGGCGCAACTGGACTCGAACCAGTGACCTCCGCCATGTGACGACGGCGCTCTAGCCAGCTGAGCTATGCGCCCCACAGCCGTCGGCATTGTAGTCCGCGACGCCGCGATCGCCACTGGGCGGGCGGGGCGCGCCGCGGGTTCAGTCGCACGCGCCCCACGATCCGAGCAACTGAGACAGATCGACGGCGTCGATCGCGCCGGAGCCATCCAGATCCCCGGCGCCCGCGTCGCCCCAGCTTCCGAGCAGCAGCGCGAGATCCGTGGCCTCCACCACGCCATCCCCGCTGAGATCCGCCGGGCAGGCGGGCGCCGCGGCGGGGAGGATGAAATCGACGAAGACCGGGCGGTGGTCGGAGGCGTCGCTGCTGGCCAGGCCCGGGGAGAGCGGATAGCCGATCAGCTCCGGGGGCGTGCTCGAGCCAGGGACGCTCGCGCTGTTGAAGACGTGCTGACGGCGGATCGAGACGATCGAATCCTGCCAGGCGATGTAGTCGAGCTTGCTGCTGCTCTGCGTCGAGCGGTTGCCCGTGAAGAACTCGAGGGCGGTGTCGAACATCGAATCGCTGCGGTCGCGGTCCGTGCCGTCGGTCCCTCCCGCCAGCTCCGCGTCGATCATCCATTGCGCAGGCCCCTTGCGCCCGTTCGTGTCCTCGTCCTCGTTGAAATCGCCTCCCCAGATTGCGGGCGTGTTCGGACCCAGCAACTCCGTCACGGGCGGGCTGTCGAAGACGCGCCCATTCGGATCCGGCATGCCGGTTCCGGCGCCGTTGTACATGAAGTCGATGTGGTAGGCGATGTTCTTGGCGGCGGCGATGCGCTGCGCCATCGAGCTCGAGTCCCCAAACGCCTTCAGGTGCCCGTTGCCCATCGCGAGGTCGCCCGCGTACGTCTCGTCGGGGAGATCGATCTCGGCCCACATGAAGCCGCGGATCCCGCCATCGCCCGAGGGCGACCAGAGATCGGAGAGCTGCGGATAGAGATCGCTGTTCTTGGCGATTCCGTCGCCGTTGAGATCGACGAAGGGGAAGCGACTCAGGATCACGTTGCGGTTGAACCCGTCCGTCTCGGCGCTGACGAAGACGTGCGGAAAATCCACATCCGGATCGAAGAGCTTGACGTACGCGCCGACAGTCCCGCCCCGGAACGGATCGGCGCCGCCGTTGATGAACAGGTCGAACGTCGTCTCCGCGTCGGCGATGCTGTCCGCGCCGGAGCCCGTCCCGTTGCCGCTGTTGTCGGCCGTCTCCTGAAGGATCAGGATGTCGGGCTTCAGCGCCGCGACGATCCGCGCGCAGGCGTTCCAGTTCGAGCGCACCGTGGAGGAGCCCTTGAAGTTCGTCGAGGTCAGCGCGTCGCGGACATTCCACGTCATGACGCGAATGTCCGTCGGATCGCTCTTGCCCCATTCGGCGTTGTTCGGATCCCACTGGGCCGGCGCAAGGGGCGCCAGGGCGAGAGCCGCGATGACGGCGAAGGCGAAGCGGAGCGAGAGACGTCGGTTCATCGGGGCGTCCTTCAGTCGACTGATCGGGTTCAGCTTGCCGGTGCGGCGATCATCGTACCGCATCCCGCGGGCCGTTGAAGATGCAAAGGACGCCCCGGATCTTCCAATCCGGGGCGTCGCGAGGCTGTTGAAATCATCAGCGGAAGATCTCGCCGGGAAACCCGGCGGTCGCCGCCGATCGATCGATCATCACTGACCGGCCGGATCGAGCGACCCGATGTAGAGCAGCGCGTTGTACTGCTCGTCCACCGCGCCGGGAACGCCGTTGGCTCCCGTGGGAATGTCGAAGTTCTCGTCCTGGTCGACGTCGTACACGATGCTGGCGCTCAGGACGAGCCCGCCAAGAGCGCGCGGATCGCCGGGATCGCCGAACTCGCTCGGCGCGCGATCGAGGGCGCCGCTCTGGAGGACATTGCCCGACCAGAATGTCCCGGAGCTCGTCGAGTTGTTGTCGGCGATGCCTAGGAAGCGGATCTGGTAGTCGAGGCCCGTGTTGGCGCTGGTGAAGACGTCGCCCGTCTGAAGCACAAGCTCCAGGTTCCAGCCGCCGGCCGGATTGCGGACGCCTCGGACCAGCCCCGTGCCCGTGTCGGTCGACCCGTCGGGCAGATCGATCTCAAGCGCGGAGAGGAAGTAGATGTTGCCGTCGCGATCGAAGGCGGGCGGCGAGATCGACGGGCCGAAGGGATCGCCCCCGGTGACATCGAAGAGGAAGATCAGACGCCCGATCTCATTGCCGGCGGCGTCGCAGATCGGCTTGAAGGGATGCGCCGCGAGGCTCCAGTTGACGTCCGCCGGGTCATCCGGGTCGAAGTCCGCGACGAGCACGTAGTTCTCCGGATCGCTCGCGTTGCCGCCGTCGAAGAAGGCGACCGCGGAGAGCAGCGAGCGGTCGGTGTCCGGATCGCTTCCGATCGCGACCTGCCCGTTGCCGCCGCGGAAGGCGACCTGGCTCCGATAGTGCTCGAAGAGATACTCAGCGCCCGTCGGCATGCCAACGGTGATCGTGAGCCCCGTGACAGGGTCGGTCGCCGAGTTGGGACGCGTGAACGTCGCGGCGTCCACCACGGCGCCGTCGTTGTCAACCGTCCACACTGAAAGCGAGTCGGTGTCGCCGCTGCCGGCGTTGCTCTTACTGAGGAAAGCTGCCGACCCGGCGACATCGGCGAGCGGGCAGGGGCCCCAGTTCCCGAGGAGGAGCGCGAGGTCCTGCGCGCCAACGACGCCGTCGCTGTTCAGATCGGCGGGAGTTCCCGATTGACCCCAAGTGCCCAGCAGAGCGGCGAGATCCTGCGCGCCCACGTTGCCGTCGCCATTCAGGTCTTCAGGGCAGGCGCCCGCGGCGGGTGTGATGGCCGCGAACTGGCTGAACGCCACGTTGCCGCGCTGATCGCTGGTGTTCGGGCGGTGGGCGAAGGAGCTCGAGGTCGAGCCGGGGGTGGCTTCGTGGATGTAATCGCCGTTGAAGGTCGATCCGAGCAGGACGGGACGCCCGGCGAGGCTCTCGGGAAGGATCGTCGGCGTGTTGGCGGCGTTGCCGAAGCCGCGAAGAACGTCGGTCGTCGCCGCCGCATCGTTGCCGCCGTTGATGTCGATGAAGTTCAGCGTGTCGCAGGTGCGATCCAGCATGCTGACGCGGAAGAGGTTGTTGCCGGCAATCGTGTTGGGGCCGGTCGCGCCGAAGCCATCGGAACGGAACGCCACGTTGCCGTTCGCGTCCACAGCCCCGAAGCCGAACTGCGAGCTATTTTCACTGGGGGCGGCGCCGTTGGTCGCGGCGGTGCGCCGCGCGACGTACAGGCGGCCGGGATTGTTCGGCAGCACGTTCACGACCGCGCCGACGATCGCGTTGTACGAGGCGTCGTTGTCGGTCGTCCCGAACTCGGCGAAGCCGACGCCGAACTGGAGCGACTCACCCTGCGGCTGAATCTCCCCTGGGGCCGAGTTGGGGATGGGGCCGCCCTGGAAGCCGAAGAGGTTGACGCCGGCGCCCGCGGTGTCCCAGAAGTCATAAGTGGGGACGGGGAACTGGCCTGCGGTGGTGTAGACGTTGCTGATGCCCTGGGCGGACATCAGGCTGTTGAAGAAGTCGCTGGAGGACTTGTTGGCCTTCACGACCGGCGCGATGCCGAACTGGAAGCCCTTCGAAGTGTTGAAGGGGACCAGATCGACGACGTAGTCGGCGCACTGCTGAGCGGTGCTCCAGGGGTCCAGCGCATCGCCCGGGAGGCCGTCGCCGCCATCGGGATTCGTCGAGACGCTGTTCTGCGCGAGGGCGGGGACGGCGAGTCCGGCCATCGCGAGGACTGCGAAAAGGGAACGGGTGTTCTTCTGCATGATCATCAATCTCCTGCCAAAGGGCCGCATGTGCGATAAGAACGCGTGTTGCAGCGAGGGGTCGGCGCGATCGATCGCCTCAGGGGCTCGGCCACTTCGCCGCCGGATCCGTCCGGCGGAACACGTCGAAGCTCGATCCGCTCATGAACCACAAACCCTGCTTGATGTTGTCGCTCGCCCGCTCATCAGCGGGTGAAGCCACTCTCTCTTCCTTCAACGCAGCCGGGGCCTCTGAGAAACCCCCTCTCCCTCCGGGAGAGGGTTGGGGTGAGGGGGCTCCGATCGGAAATCGACGCCTCAGCCCCAGGACGGCCGTCCGTTGCCCAGTTGTTCAGACATCTCGAGCGTCTTCGCCCGGCTGCCGCTCTCTCACTTCCATCACCATCCACTTCACCGGAGCGGTGACAACTCCAAGCCAATCTCCTGTGAAGAACGCGCGTGTTCTGCGGTCCGCGTCGGGTAGGACCTCCAATTCACGGGACCTCTGAGGAACGCCCTCTCCCCTCCGGGAGAGGGTTGGGGTGAGGGGCATTTCGATCTGAAATCAATGCCTCAAACCCAGGCGGGACATCTGTTGCGCAACTCTCGAAAAGTCCCTCACCACAACTCAACCATGCCGCGACCGAACTTGGCGAACCGGCCTGTCTGTTCCAGCCCCTCGTAGCGCTCCTTGATGGACTCGTCGATGACATCGAAACGAAGGCCTGATCCGCTCGGAAGCCAGAGCTCCGGTCGGCGGGACTCCGTCAGACTGATGAGTTCCACGTGCCCGTCGAAGAAGAGCACGTTGCCCTGCGGCTCGCCCTCTCTTCCGTGCCGGAAACTGAGCGAGGCCATCTTCTCGCCGCTTCGAAGCGAGCCGTTCGGCAGCGTGCGCGTATTCGTGACGTCGTAGCCGCCGACATCCGAAAAGGAGCCGCCGAAGCCGGCCCCCGGACGGAAATCATGATCGGGAGCGAGGAGGTCTCCGCGCAGGAATCGGGCCCCCTCGAACATGTAGACCTTCTGGGAGAGTGTGCGCCCGACCCGATCGAGGAAGGGGCGGTATCCAGCTCCGCCCGGCAGCGAGGATCGTGAACTCCACTGGTCCGGTCGCAGCGCCTTGCCGCCGGATGTCCACCACGACGACTCACTGTTCCGCGCCCAGCTTGGAAGCGATGTTCCCTCCTCGCCCCACCAGAGGAACTCACGCGCGGTGCTGTAGCTGAATCGTGTCTGGGGCTGATACAGCGTGCCGCTCACGCCCTGCGGCTGGACGCCTCCGTCGAAGGGGAGGGAGATGGTTCGGTTGGATGGATCATGGAACATCTTCGTGGCGCCGCCGCCCGTGACGCCGCCGCCCTGCGCTCCGAGCCCCGTCTTGTCCGCCCGGAGGCCGAGCGTCGCATCGCCCACGCCGTTCAGCAAAGCGAACAACTCATCCGACTGACTCGGAACCCCGAACGAGTCCGAGACATAGGCGATCATCGGCCCGGCCCAGTCCCACGTCTGCGTCGCCGCCCCCCTGAGTTCAATGGGTTCGGAGGCGCCATCCGCCTCGTCGTTTAAGAGCAGGGATCGCGCCGAGATCGCAGGCGCCCCCAGAATGCCGTTCTTGTTGTCGTTTGCGTACGCCTGCATCGCGAGCGCGAACTGGCGCATGTTCGCCGCCGAGACGCTCTGCCACGCCGCCGCCCGCGCGCCGCCAAGCGCCGGCAGCAGGATGCCGATGAGCAGCGCGATGATCGAGATCACCACCAGCAACTCAACGAGCGTAAAGCCTCGCGCCGACCGAATTGATCTATGGGTCACAGCCATGTCTTCCTTGCTCCTCTTGAGCGCGATCATCGCCCTCATTCTCCGTTCGCACTCACCTGGACCAGTCCGCCGGCTCAACGCCCTCATACTCCGGAGGGCGCGGGTTGTGGCCGACCACCTCGCTGCCGCACTTGGGACACTTCGTCGGGCCTTCAAGGCCCCGATACGAGTTCAGCACGACAGGCGTCCCGCCATCCGGGCCGCACGTCTTGTCGAAGCAGTATTCCACGAAGTAGAAGCCCTCGGGCAGCGGCTTGCCATGCGCCGTCGTGAACCAGCGCAGCTCGCCCGTCTCCGGGTTCATGACGCGTATCTGTGGAAAGTCCGCCTGTGATTCCTCGTAGAAGTCGACGAACTGAAAGACGAACAGCCCGATCGCGCCCGCGATGAAAAGACCCAGAAGAACCTTGCCGAGGGGCGAAGACTTCAGTCGCTCCCAAAACCCCGGCCCGCCTGAGCCGCCGTCTCCCGCTGAAGAATCCGCATCCGCCTCCAACTCAACGAGCGGCCGCATCTGCATCTGACTGGGCATGTCTGATCTTCGCCTCCGTGGGCGGCCGCCAGAGTGGGCCGCTCAGCATGACGTCCTTCCGCTCCCAACTGCCCGCGGAGTCCGCGGGACGCTACCAAACCGATTTCACCACGGCAAACACATGTCAGGTGATGCACAGCGAGCCGGCTGGCCGCGCTTCTTCTTCCTCTGTGGCGAGCTGGCGGACAACGTGTCGAAATCCCTTCAGCCACACGACTTCCGCGTGAGTCACATTGTTGCCGCACACCCGCCGGGCTTGCTGTGAACGGTGTGTTAGACTTTCGCAAAGAGGCTGAGGCAACACCCACGAGACCCATCAGGCGTGGCACGATGCTCGCCCTCCGTCCACCGACCACCATCGAATCCGCCGCGCCGCCTCGATGACGCCGAACAAACGACACGCCGGGTCCCCGACTCCCGCGAAGGTGGGCCAGAGAGCGCTGCTGCTGACGCTTCTCGCCATCCTGGGCGTCTTTCTCGTCTATCCGATTCTGCTGACCGTCCGCGGCGGCTTCGCGGAGGATGTCGCCACCGGCGAGGGCTGGACCGCCCGCCACGTCATCCTCGTCTTCCGCGATCCCGCGCTGGTCCAGGGGCTTGTGAACGCCTTCGTCATCGCCGCGGGGACCACCGCCCTCTCCTTCGCCATCGGGCTGCCCCTCGCAGTCGTCTCGGCGAAAGGGGAGTACCCGGGCAAGGGCTTCTGGAACGCGGCGGTGCTCGTTCCTCTCATCCTCCCCCCGTTCGTGGGGGCGATCGGCATCCGAGCCATCTTCGGCCGCGCAGGCGCCCTCAACGCCCTCCTGGGGACGGAATGGGACATCCTGGGCGAGGCCCGGATCTGGGGCGTGATCATCGCCCTCGCGCTGCACCTTTACCCGATCGTCTATCTCAACGCGGCCGCCGCGCTCGCGAACCTCGATCCGGCCCTGGATGAGGCGGCGGAGGCCGTCGGAAGCGGGCCGATCCGTCGTTTCCTTCTCATCACGCTCCCGCTGATCCGCCCGGGGCTCTTCGCCGGTGGCGCCGTGGTGTTCATCTGGGCATTTACGGAGCTTGGAACTCCGTTGGTGTTCGACTTCTCCGAAGTCACCTCGGTCCAGATCTTCAACGGCATCCAAGAGATGGACGCCTCCGCCCGCCCCTACGCGCTCACGATCGTGATGCTCGCCTTCGCGAGTCTGATCTACCTCCTGGGCAAGGTCGTCTTCGGACGCTCCGGGCACGGCGCCCAGCTCCGCGCCACCCGCGCCGCCGAGAGCGTCCGACTGAAGCCGCTGGCTGCGCTCGGGACGAGCGGGCTCTTCGGAATCGTGACGCTGCTGGCGCTGTTGCCGCACGCCGGCGTGATCCTGATGAGCCTCTCCGAGCCCGGCGCCTGGTACCGCTCGGTCGTGCCGACAGCGTGGACGGTTTCGAACTACGAGCAGGCGCTGGGGCACCCTCTCGCCTTCGGGGCGATCATGAACTCGCTCCAGCTCGCCCTGTCGGCGATGTTTCTCGACATTCTGCTCGGCCTGGCGATCGGGTATCTGGTTGTGCGCACGACGCTGCGCGGTCGCCATCTGCTCGACCTGCTCTCGATGCTGCCGCTCGCGGTTCCCGGGCTGGTGATGGCGTTCGGCTATGTCGCGCTCAGTCTTCGCTGGCCCTTCGGCGCCGGGGATCCCTTGGAGGGGATGGTTGAGATCGTCGGATCCGAGCCGAACCCCTTCCCGCTGCTGATCATCGCCTACGCCGTGCGACGCCTGCCCTACATCGTGCGCGCGACGGTGGCGGGCCTCGAGCAGGTGACGGTCGATCTGGAGCAGGCGGCGCTCAATTTGGGGGCGTCGATGCGGATGACAGTCCGGCGGATCATCGTGCCGCTCATCCGCGCCAATCTGCTCGCCGGCGGGCTGCTCGCCTTCGCCTTTTCGATGCTGGAGGTGAGCGACTCGCTCGTCCTCGCGCAGCAGGAGCGGCACTATCCGATCACAAAGGCGATCCTGACCTTCACCGAGCGACTGGGCGACGGCATGGGCATCGCCTGTGCGCTCGGCGTCTGGGGCATGCTGCTGCTGACGGTCACGCTCGCCGGAGCGTCGATCCTGCTGGGCCGCAGCCTGGGCTCACTTTTCCGCGTGTAGGCGTCAGAGCTCGACCTCGCGAGCCATCTCGCGGACGCGCCGGTACTGGCGACGGAAGAAGTTCGTGTACTCGATGCGGAGGATGGCCTCGCGATCGCGATCGCGCCAGTCGGCCATGACCTCATCGAGCTTTGAAGGCACATCGTTCAGGTCCACCCGTCGCCCGTCGGGGAGTTCGTGCGTGGGCATCTGAAAGAAGAGGTCCTCGAGCTCGGCGATGACGGAGTCCGGCGCGCCCTGCGCGCGCAGGCGGTTGATGGTGTTCCACGTGGAACGCGCCTCGTCGTGAATGTCGATGACGGAGGCGCCGAGAATCGGTCCAATCAACGGGCGCCAGCCCTTCAGGGGCTGCGAGGAGGCCGCCTCAAAGGGGTTGACGTCGTCGATGAAGCGATTGCGATAGGGGGCGGCGTACATCATCCGCCGGACGGGCATGCGGCGCAGCTCGAAGCGCCGGGGGCCGAGCGCCTCGGTGGGGGCGTCCTCACCCGTCGCGGGGAATTGCCACACAGCCTGGCCCTCGACGCTCAGGAGAAACTCGACGAAGCGCCGCGCCAGCTCCGGGTGCGGCGCCCCGCGCAGCGCGGAGACCGGGTCCGGATCGACGCTCACCGCGCCGTACGGATCGACGTAGCCAAGGCGCGATGGGCCGGGATCATCGTTCGCCTCCCGCAGCATCTGCGCCTGGTATCGCCCGTAGAAATCGATCGCCAGCGAGGCGGCCGCCTCCCCCTGCGCCACCTCGACGACGACCAGCGCGGAGTTGTACGAGAATGTGCGCGCGTTGGCGCCCATGGCGCGCAACAGCCGCCAGCCGTCCGACCAGGATGGCGCGGCGGTCAGGATCGACTGGAGCGTCGTCGTCACCGAGCCCGACTTGCGCGGATCGGCGAGGATGATCCATCCGGAGTAGGCGGGGTCGGCGAGGTCGGCCCACGTCGCGGGCTCGGGAAGGCCTTGGCGCGCGAGCACGTCGCGGTTGTAGACGATTCCGAAGCTGGAGAGCGCCGTGCCGAACCAGTAGAGGTCGGGATCATAGAGGCGCACGTCGTCAATCTTGATGCGGTTCTCGCCATACCACTCATTCAGCCGCTCCCGAGAGAACTCCACCGGCTGCGAGATGGGGATCTCGACCGTGTGCTGCTCGCCATCGACTTCAACCGTCGTGCCCACGCCCTCCTTCAGCTTGGAGTGCTCGTAGGAGCCGCCGCCCAGCATGGCGTCGTAGGGCATGGTCCCCGCAGGAGCTTCGCCTTCGGGCGTGATGCGACCGTCTCTGATCGCAGCGACGTACTGCGCCGTGAGCTGGCGGCGAATCTCGCTGGTCCCGCCCGGTCGGCGCCAGTCGACGAAGACGCGCTCGCCGTATTCGCGCTTGTGCCACTCGCTGAAGCCGCGTCCGAGTTCGTAGCGGAGCTGCTCGTTGTGCGGCGTGATGACCGTCAGCCGGCGCTCGGCGTCCGAGTCCGTCGCGGCGCGTCGATGCACAGCGAGGGGCGCGCCGAGAATCAGGGCCAGAAGGACGAAGATCGCGATTCGGGCGATGGTCTGTCGGTCTTCGAGGGCGCTCATCGGTTCCTCCGTCGACCGCTCAGCGCGGGCGGATGTCGATGATCATGGGAAGGTGATCGCTGGCGGCGCTGTCGGATCGCCTCAGGGCGGAGCGCTCGAGGGCGGCGTCGCTCAGCGCGTCGGTATCGAGGATGAATGCTTGGACGATCTCGACGGCGGCGCCATCCACCAGCGCGTAGTCGAGGCGTCCGGGCGTGAAGGAGGAGTCGGCGCGTCGCCATGTGACAGCCTCGCGCGCGCCAAGCCGGCGCGCTTCCGCAACGTCCAGCGGCCCGTTGTCAGCGTCGAGTCCCGCGGCGAGGATCTCGAGCGGCGTGCGCGAGCCGACGAGGTTGTAATCGCCGCCGACAATCACGCCGCTCGGGCGGCGGCTGGCGAATGCCTCGCGCAGGGCGAGGTTGATCGAGAAGGACTCGGCGATGCGGCTCATGTCCTCCCAGGAGCCGGCGGAGCCGCAGCATTTGAGGTGGACGCTGATCGCCGCGATCTCGCCCACGGGCGTCTCAACAATCGCGCCGACAGCCCGGGGCGTGCGCTGCATGAGCTCGCCCTGTTCGCCCAGGACGACGGCGGTGAGCCCCGCCAGCGGCAGCGGGCGGAGGGGATGAGGCGCTATCACGGCGACGCCGCGCTTCTCGCCGATCACGACGCGCCAGTCATCGGAGCGGATGTGCTCGTCGAACCACGCCGCAAGATCGCGCGCCAGCAGGCGCGGGGGCGGGTCCTCGCCCTCGGGAGCGTAGGGCCTGCGATCCCATTCCTGGGCGAGGACGATGTCGGGCTCGAGCGCGCGGATGACGCGGGCGAAGGGCTCGGGATTCGACTCCGGCGAGCCCCAGAGCACGTTGTACAGCAGCATGCGCACGGCGGCGGGGGGCTTGGGCGGGATGGAGAGATCCGCGAGTCGGCTCGATTCGTCGAGCGGCGGGGTTTCGGCGACGAGCGGGATCGAGCTCCAGATCAGCTCTCCCGAGGCGCTCCGCTGCACCACGCGAATCTTGACGCGGGCGGAGTCGGCGATGCCGCGCAGGGCGGGGATCGCGGCGGCGGCGAGCCGGTCGATGCGGGCTTCGAAGACGTCGGAGGCGTGCGTGGGCAGGAACGCGAAGCCGATGTCGGCGTGGGAGAGTTCATTCGTCGCTCCCCGCTCCGCGTGATGGAGGACTTGCACACCCGAGCCGAGTTCGCCCGGGCGGTTCTTCCGCGGGGGCGAGAGGAGGATGCGCACGTCCGCGCCGAGAGCATCGGAGGGCTCCGGCGCCCTTGAGGCCGGATGGAAGGGAAGGCCGGTGCGGGCGTCGTCATCCAGATCCATCCAGATCTCGGTGGTGACCTGGCAGGACTGGAGCGTGCAGTCGATGGGGGGATCGAATCGGAAGAAGACGGAACGACCATCCGCCAGCGCGTGGACGTCGGCGGGCCAGTCGTCCAGGGCGCCGTCGAGGCTGATGAAGGTCGGGCGCGTCTCGGCCCGCGGGGCGTCAGGGCCGGCGAGGGCTGCGGACGGCGCCAGAGTGATCAGCGAGGGCAGGACGCGGGCGAGCGCGCGACGAAAACGGAGGTGTGACATGGGTTGTTCTCGGGGAAAGGATCGCGAGGTTCGGGAGGAGGCTACAGCCCTCGAGAAGGCGTGTCATCCCGGGGGGATGAGCCGAGAGACGCCTCGTCGGTTTCGGCCGAATGATGGAAATGCCTGCGCCGCAAGGGGATCGACGTGTCACGGATGCGCCGATGCGCTTTTGTGACGCGGCGTTTGCGCAGCCTTTACATTATCCTGTGACCTTGTGGCCAACTGATCGCGGGCGCAGCGTGCGCTCCGATCGAGTGGGAGACCGAGACACGTCAGGACATAGGAGAGAAGAACATGCGGATTTTTGCCACCCTAAGCGGTGTGGTTGCGCTGTCAGCGATCGCTGGAGCGGCGCAGGCGCAGGTGACGGCGTTCAACCAGGATTTCGAGTCGGACTCGGGCTTTAGCACGAGCGTGCCCCAGTTCAGCGACGGAAGCGGTGACTTTTTCCTCCGAACCGGCGGGAGCCTGAGCTTCGGCAGTTTCGTGAACTACAACGGCGCCGACGGCGACTTCTTCGCGGGCATGGATCTCGACGGCGAGGGCGCGACGCTGCCGCTCTCGCTCACGACGGACACGTTCAGCATCTCCGGTTTGACCGACCTGAACTTCTCGGTTGATCTGGCCGAGGATCAGGACGGGACGAACGAGGACTGGGATGACGCGGACTTCGTCGACTTCGAGTACTCCGTCGACGGCGGCGCATGGACGAACATCTTTAGCGTGCTTCCCATCGACGATGGCACTTTGTTCAATCAGGAGCCTGCGATCGGCGGCTTGGCCGGCAACGAAATCACCGACACCTTCCAGTCATTCACCGCGGCGCTGACGGGCGTCACGGGGAACACGATGGCCATTCGCGCCGTGTTCCAGCTCGATTCCGGCGATGAGGATCTCGCCCTTGACAACATCACGGTGTCGGGCGTCCCGGCGCCGGGCGCGGTGGCGCTCCTCGGCGTCGCCGGTCTCGCCGGCATGCGCCGCCGTCGCGCGTGATCGAACCGCACGTTGAGTGGAGGAAGCGGGTCGCCCCAATTCACCCAACAGTCACGTTGGCGACTCACGATCCACTCTGACATCCGCGAATCGAGGCCGCGTTGCGGCGGTCAGTGAAGAGCGGATGTCTATAGAGGTATGCAGAGCGAGGCCCGTTTCGGCGGGTCTCGTTCTTTTTTGCGCCGTCAGATGCGCAGCCGCCGCTGGAGCGTCTGCTGGATCGCGCGTGTCCACTGCGCCAGAAGCGGCTTGGGCTCAAGCGTAAAGCGCGCGACGATGCGCTGGCCGGGCAGCAGCTCGATGTCGCTGTCTTCGCTGGGGCGGATCAGGACCTCGAAGAAGCGCTCGGCCGCGGTGGCGCCCTGCGGATCGGAGCTATCGGTGGCGACGGATCCGCCCACCTGATAGCCCAGAGCGGCGGAGGGGAGGCGCTCGCGACCGGCCGGGGCGAAGCGCTCGATGACGCCCTCGAGAAAGTCGGCGGGGCGGCCGCGGACGCGCATCTCGACCCGAGGCGCGCCCTCCGCCTGCACGAGAGCGGCGAGGGGCTGGGTGGCGACGGCGCGCACGAGCGCTGAATCGAGGTCGGCGACCACGCCCACCGCCTGCCCGCGCTCGAGGAAGGAGCGCGCGAGTCGGTCGGGATCCGAGGGAATCCAGACGCCGGCGACGGGGGCGCGCGTGCGCAGCGCCTCGCGATCGGTTTCGAGGCGGGCGCGCCGCTCTTCGAGCGCTTCAAGCTGGTTGCTTAGGATCTGCGCGGCGGCGAGGTCCTCCTGCTGGAGAAGGCGGCGACGCGCTTCGAGGCGGCGGCGGCGCGCGTCGATCCGCGCTAGATCCGCCTCCAGCTCGACGTTGCGGGCCGCGACGAGCGTCGGACCCTCCGGCCCAACGACAGCGTGGCGCGGCGCGAGCTCTGTGACGAATCCGGACATGCCGACGTGGACGATCGCCATGCGCTCCGGCTCGACGACGCCGTCGGCGCGCACGTGATCGGGCACGGGGATGAGCCCGAGCGGCGCGAGGATGGCGGCGATCGCGGCGAGGCTCGACAGCGCAGCGCGGGCGCGTGTGCGCTCCAGTTCGGGATTGGTCGCGAGATAACGGACGAGCTTCCCGGCGGGCACGACTGCGAAGGCGACGATGGCTCCGAGAGCAAGGAGCAGGCCGATGATGAAGAGCTGCTGGGCGACGAAGAGCACGATGGCTGTGTAGATGATGACGCGGTAGATGAAGGACGAGATCGCGTACAGGGCCAGGAGCCACGCTTCAGACGTTGAATGGGCGGGGCTCTGCGATCGCCGCACGCCCCAGGCTCGACTCTTGATGAAGTGGTAGATGAGATCGCGCGCGCGCTGGTAGAGGTTCGGGATTTCGAGCAGATCGGAGAGAATGTAGTAGCCGTCGTAGCGAAGCAGGGGGTTGCCATTGAAGAGGAGCGTCGAGACGCCGGCGACGAAGATGACGTTGTAGGCGATGGCGGCGGTCACGCTGCCTTCGGCGGTGTTGGCCCAGATCATCGCGGCGACGGCGGCGCAGGCGAGCTCGACGATCATGCCCGCGGCGCCGACGACGATGCGCCGCCATTTGCTGCGAAAAGCCCAGGACGAGGAGGCGTCGACGTAGGGGACTGGGATGAAGACGAGCAGCATGACGCCCATCTCGTGGACCTCGCCCTCTGTCCCTTCGCGCCGCCCGAGGGCGCGGCAGGCGAAGCCGTGGCCCAGCTCGTGCAGCAGCTTCACCACCGCGAAGGCGAGGTAAAGCAGGGCGAGGTTTCCGGGCGCCAGGACGCTCGAGGCGCCGGTGAGGAAGCGATCCCAGTTCGCGGCGACGGTGGAGCCGCCGAAGAGGAGCAGCGCGAACCAGAGAACGACGCCGATGGGCGTGAAGAACGGGCGCGCCAGGGGCGCCCACGCCTTCAGGAAGCGGTCGGGATCGAGCAGCGGGATCTTGATGAAGAGGAAGCTGGCGATCTTGCCGCGGATCTCGCGTGTGCGGCGCTTCGTATGGCGGCGCAGAACGGCTTCCGCGTCGCCCGGGACATTCGCGGAGAGAAGGTTGGCGGAATAGAGCTGGCCGAGGAGCTGGATGACCTCTCCCTGCGTGGGCGCCTCGTCGCCCCAGCGATCGAGGCAGGCGCGCCATGCCTGGTCGATCGTGCGACGGCCGTCGAGGAGGCCGACGAAGCGATAAGCGGGCTCGTTCAGGCGGAAGAACTGATTGGTGGCGGGGTCCTGAACAACGCGCCAGATCTGCCCGCGGAATCGCTGGCGATGGATGTCCACCGCGGGGCGCAGCCTGGGCTTGAGGCCTGCGATGCGGTGCCAGGATTCGTGGAAGGTCGGTCGGAGCGTCACGGCGTCGTCCCGTTCAGATCGGGGGTCAAATCCAGAGCTGCATGCGGATCCAGTTGACGAGCCGGCGCGTCCAGATCCGTGCGTAGCGGCGGGGCTCGATGTCGACCTTCGCGAGCCCCTCCATGCCGGGGCGAAGCCAGGGGCGAGTCTCCTCCAGGCGCGCGCGCACGACGAAGACGTTGCGCCCCTCCGCGACCTGCGCGATCGGCTCGATGGACTCGACGACGAAGGGAACCCGATCGGCGGGGTAGGCGGCGGTGGCGAGCGTTCCGCGCTGCCCAGGCGCGATGTCGGCGATGGAGTCCTCCGACGCCGAGAGCTCGACGCGGAGGGCGTCAAGGGGGGCGATTTCGAAGAGGACGCTTCCTCGCTGGACCGGCGCGCCGAGACGGCGGCGCTGCTCTCCCTCGATCACGACGCCGTCGACGCGGCTGAGAAGCGTGGCGCGGTCGATGCGATGGCGCAGCAGCTCGATCTCGGCGCGGGCTTCGGCGGCGGCGGCCTCGGCGATCTGCGCCTCGGCGATCTCGCGGTCCCGGCGCGCGATGGAGGCTTCTTTTTCCCGCCGGGCGAGTTCGGACTGCGCCGCGGCGAGCTGGAGGCGGAGCTCGGAGGTATCGAGTCGGGCCAGGGGCGTGGCGCCGGCCTGGACGAGATCGCCGATGTCGACGTGGACCTCGGAGAGGAAGCCGTCGAAGGGAGCGGCGATGACGTCGCGCTGCATCGCGGCGAGGGCGAAGGGGGCCTCGACGCGGTACGTCCCCCTTGCGAAGACAAGGAAGGCGACAAAGGCGAGCACAATGATGGCGGCGAGCTTGATCCAGACACGCTCCGGCCCGAGGAAGGCGCCCATCCAGCGTCCAACTTCTCCCGCGGCGCGAGCGCCAATCCAGCGGTCGGCGCGGCGCCGCTCGGCGAGGGGGCCGGCGACGACGTCGCAGGCGAGTCGGACGGAGGCGATGTCGGAGGGCGTGAACGGCTGCTCTCGTTCGAGGAGCAAGGCGCCGATGACCGCGTCCTCGGTTCGCAGGGGCGCGACAAGGAGCGACTCGTGCTCCTGCTCGCGGGCGAACTGTCGGGCGGCGCGGTTCACCACGGCGGCGTCGCGTTCATCGGGCCAGAGCACCTCGAGATCCTGATCGACGCACTCCTCCATCACCTCCTCGATGGCCTGGATGAGCCGCATCTTGCGCACGATCTTCTCGGTGTGGCTCATCGCCTCGAGCTTGACATTGCGATCGTGCACGAAGCCAAGGCTGGCGCGCTGGCAGTTGAGGGCGACGACGGCGGTGTCGACGAAGGCGGTCATGGCGGCCCGGGCGCGGACGGGCGTCGTGGCGGCGGCGGCGAGCTCGATGGCCGCGCGCAGACGGGCGGCCTCGGACGCCGCCTGGTCCGCGGCGGTCTGGAGCTCGCGCGCTTCGAGTAGGCTGCGGGTGACTTCGAGGCGCTCCCGCTTGGCGACGAGCTCGCGCGAGCTGGCGGCGCGCACGACGAGAGCGGCCACGCCCGGGGCGGGCGCGGCGGCGCGCAGCGGAACGATGATGAGGCGTCGCGCGGGCTCCGCGCCGTAGAGATCGTCGTCGGAGGGGAGCGGGACGGCGGCGGTCTCGCCGGTCTCGGCGACGCGCGGCGCCAGC
Organism: uncultured Phycisphaeraceae bacterium; assembly: GCA_964451515.1. Taxonomy (GTDB): domain Bacteria; phylum Planctomycetota; class Phycisphaerae; order Phycisphaerales; family UBA1924; genus CAYVIJ01. The sequence continues at coordinate 16,490 of CAYVIJ010000039.1, forward strand.
GCGGCGGCGCGGTCGCGCCAGGCGCCCGCTGCGGCTTCCTCGCTCGAAGGCCAGAGCGCGAGGGCCTCGATCGTCTCGTTGGGCCCAATGCGCAGGATGACGCCGAGCTCGGCGTCGACGAGGCGGGCCTGCACGCGCAGCAGTGAGCGCACGAACTCCTCGGGCGACGCGCCGGGTTGAGCGACGGCCTCGCTCTCGACGGGATGGGCCTCGCCGCGAATCACGCTGACGGAGGCTCCGAGGCGCGCTTGGCGGAGTCCACAGAGACCTCGCCGAAGCGCTCCTCATAGGCGCGAACGACCTTCGAGAGAGCGATGGCGAGACGCTTGGCGGTGGGATAAGTCATGACCAGGCGATGATCGAGCTGGAACTGCACCTCCGCGGCGAGCCCCTGCTCGGGGGACTGCTCGAGCGTGTTGAGGCCGAAATCGAGGACGACCTCCTCCGCCGTGACCCTGGTGCGGAAAGCGTTGGTGTAGCTCTTGGTCATGCCGTCGCTGGTGGTCTTCAGGCGGACGCGCCCGGCGGGGGTCTGGACGAGGTCGGGCCCGCTGACGGGTCCGGCGGCGGCGACGTCGTCGGGCTGCTGTGGCTGATCCGGCATGATGGGTCCTTCGCTCTCGGGTTCGCGTGGCACGGAAGAAATGGTTCGGCGGCGACGCGGCCTGGTCGAGAGTATTCCAGTTCAGACGGGCGAATCCCTCCGGTGGTTCGCGCCGCCCCGCCCTTCTTATCGGCGTTCGGGAGGGCGTGGGCCAGCCGGGATGGGCGCCGCTTCAGCGAGGTCGGCGCGTCGCCGACCCGTAGAATGCGCGGTTTTCGGAATCGTCCTCCCGAGCTACGGAGTCCCCCCAATGTTGGCATGGTCGCTGATGGTCGTCGCAATCGCATGGGGGTCGCCCGCGCAGATGATCGAGGGAGTGGGGCGCGCGCGGCATGATCTGGCGATCTCCTTCGAGACGGGCGGACGGATCGACGACGTGCTGGTCGAGGCGGGGGATCGCGTCGAGGACGGAGAGCTCTTGATGCGTCTCGATGATCGGGAGATCCGCGTGCAGCTCGAACTGCTGGAGATCCGAGCGGAGAGCGATCTGGAGGCGGCGGCGGCGAAGGCGGAGTGGGAGATGGCGGTGACCGATCAATCGCGCGTGGAGGAGGCGCTGGCGAAGGGGGCGGCGGCGGATTTTGAAGTGGAGCGAGCGGAGCTCTCGGCCATGCGGGCGAAGCTGCGATATGAGCTGTTCCTCCAGCGGCAGGAGGAGGCGAAGCGCCAGCTCGAGCAGGTGCGGGCGCAGCATGAGCGATTCTTTCTGCGCGCGCCGATGGCGGGGATCATCGAGGATGTCGCCTTCGATCGCGGCGAGGGGGTGGAGGCGCTGAGCCCGGTCATCCGGCTGGTGGTGATCGATCCTCTTCTGGTCGAGGTGGCGGTTCCCACGATCCAGAGCCTGGACCTGCGCGTCGGACAGGGGGTTTCGCTGTACATCGATCTGCCGGGCGTGCGCGAGGCGCCGATTGAGGGAACGATTATCCATGTGGCGGCGGTGGCGGACGCGGCGAGCGCGACGCGGCTTGTGCGCATCGAGGCGCCCAATCCGCAGGAACTGCCCGCGGGCGCTGATGTGAAGGCGCTCTTCGACGGGGGCGAGGAGGCGCGACGGGCGCAGGAGCGGCGAGCGACGGAGAATGGCCTTCCGGAGTCAGGGAAACCGAGCGTCGCGCATTTTCCGCTTGTTTGCGAGTGATGGTCCAAGAAACCGCAGCTTCGACCCTATGGGGACCGATGGACTTCAGCGGTCTGGGCGGCGCCGCCGGAGGCGGACGCCATTGGACTGGCTGTCGGAGCGGTCGCCGGACGGCGCGCAACGGCGACGAGTGATTTCCAGAGAAACGGAACACGCCCGGCGCCCTGCGAGCCTTCCACTTCAAAACCAGCTCGTTTCAAGAGCACGTCGGCGCGGGTGAGCTCGTCGGCGAGGCGTGCTTCGTCATTCCGGCGCAATCCGGAACCCCTCTCGTCATCCCGGCGCAACCCGGAACCCCTCTCGTCATCCCGGCGCAACCCGGAACCCCTCCCGTCATTCCGGCGCAACCCAGCCCCCCGTCATTCCGGCGCAAGCCGGAATCCCTCTCGTCATTCCGGCGGAAGCCGGAATC
>CAYVIJ010000040.1:0-15789 GCA_964451515.1 uncultured Phycisphaeraceae bacterium
CTCGGAGAGCCGTCCCACCAGGGAAGGAGAGGGGGGGAGGAGACGGCTCGGAGAGCCGTCCCACCAGGGAAGGAGAGGGGGGGAGGAGACGGCTCGGAGAGTCGTCCCGCCAGGGAGGAGAGGTGGGTAGGAGACGGCTCGGAGAGCCGTCCCACCAGGGAAGGAGAGGGGGGTAGGAGACGGCTCGGAGAGCCGTCCCACCAGGGAGGAGAGGTGGGTAGGAGACGGCTCGGAGAGTCGTCCCGCCAAGATTTCGTGCAACGGACCAGCGGGGACGGGCAGGCACGGCGGCCTGCCCCACCGGTTTTTTGTGTGAGCGGGGGACAGGCACGGGCGGAGGGTCTATTCGTCTATGCCGAGATCGCGCTTCGTGAAGAGCGCGTGGAACGGGATTCCCGCTTGCTCGAATGCGGGGGCGGCGCCTTCCTGGCGGTCGATCACGGCGATCACGCCGACGACCTCCGCGCCGGCGTCATGCAGCGCGCGCGTCGCCTCCAGCGCCTGACCGCCCGTGGTCGCGACGTCCTCCAGAAGGACGACGCGATCGCCCTTCTCCATGACGCCCTCGATCCGCTGGGCGGTGCCGTAGTCCTTTGGGCGGGTGCGCACGAAGAGCGCGGGGCGATCCGCCTCGAGGGATGTCGCCGTCACCAGGGGGATCCCGCCCAGTTCGGCGCCGGCGAGGCGCTCGACGCCGCGCTCGACCGCGTCCCCGCCCGTGCGCGCGCGCTCGATCTCCGCCACGCGCTGCGACAGCAGTTCGGCGATCGGCCTCAGCAACTCGGGGCGCGTCGTGAAGCGGTACTTGTCGAGGTAGTACCTGCTCGTGCGCCCCGAGCGCAGCGTGAACTGCCCGCGCAGGAGGGATGCGTCGGCGACTCGCTTTGCGAGCTCTTCGCGTGTCATGGCTGCGTTCGTTCCAGCGGGCGCATGAAGGGAAAGAGGATCACGTCGCGGATTGTGCGCTGGTTGGTCAGGAGCATGGTCACGCGGTCCATGCCAATGCCGAGTCCGCCGGCCGGGGGCATGCCGACCTTCAGCGCCTCGATGAAATCTGCGTCGAACGTGCGGAAGGCCTGCTCCTCCTCATCGGCGCCGGCGAGTTGATGGTGGAACTTTTCCGCCTGCACGTCGGGATCGTTGAGCTCGGTGTAGGCGGGGGCGATCTCCATGCCGCCGATGAAGAGGTCCCAGCGCTCCGCGAGGGTGGGGTCGTCGTCCTTCGAGCGCGTGAGCGGCGAGATGGCGGCGGGATAGTCGAGGACGAAGGTCGGCCTGGCGGGGTCGAGCGCGTGCTCGGCCACCTCCTCGAAGAGCGTGTTGACAAGGAAGACGGGATCCACGGCGTCCAGCGCTGAGGGGTCGTGGATGGTCACGCCCTTGATTCGCTCGACCAGGTTGCGCTTGGTGAGTTCGTCCTTGATGCGCGTGGCGTCGGTCATCGGGAAGCCGAGGGCCTTCTGGAAGAGATCGGCGTAGGTGATGCGCTGGAAGGGCGAGCCCCAGTCGATCATGAGATCGCCGAAGGGCAAGGCCACTTCGGAGGGATCGCTGAATTCGGTTGGCGTGTCGGGGGGCGTCCGCTCGACCGCCACGAAATGGGCGAGCGTGCGCAGCAGCGACTCGGTCAATTCCAGCATCGTCATGTAGTCGCCGAATGCCTGGTAGACCTCGAGCATGGTGAACTCGGGGTTGTGCTGGCGGTCGACGCCCTCGTTGCGGAAGCTGCGGTTGAGCTCGTACACGCGCGGCAGGCCCGCCACAAGGAGGCGCTTCAGATAGAGCTCGGGCGCGATGCGGAAGAAGACGGTCATGTCGAGCGCGTTGAGGTGGGACTGAAACGGGCGCGCGGCCGCGCCGCCGGCCAGGGGCTGCACCATGGGCGTCTCGACTTCGATGAAGTCGCGCTCATCGAGGAAGCGGCGCGTGCGGCTCACGATCTGGGCGCGGAGTGTGGCGACGCGCATCGCCTCCGGGTTCGCGTAGAGATCGACGTAGCGCTTGCGGTAGCGCGTCTCGGGGTCCTGCAAGCCCGCCCACTTCTCGGGCGGGGGCGCGAGGCTCTTGGCGCCCGCCTCGAAGCGCGACGCCCAGACCGTCACCTCGCCCGTCTTCGTCTTCGTCAGCGGGCCCTCGGCGACGACGATGTCGCCGAGATCCGTCACCTTCGCGAGGTTGAATCCCGCCTCGTCGCAGTCGCGCTTCGACACCGCGATCTGGAGATCCCCCTCGCCTTCCTTCTCCGGCTCGTGCGTGAAGTCGCGAAGCTGCATCCAGATGAGCTTGCCGTTGTCGCGATGCAGCATGACCCGCCCCGCCACCTTCACCAGCGGGCGCGGATCGGGGCGCTCGTCGCCCTTCTCGCGCGCCTTGTGCTCCTGGTCCGCTCCGGCGTCGTAGCGGTTCCGCGCCTCGGCGAGGGAGAGCAGGCCGTCCGTCCGGCGTCCGTAGGGGTTGAAGCCCAGGGCGGCGATCTCGGCGCGGTTCGCTCGCCGCTGCTCCTCCAGATGATGGACGGACTCCTCGCCCGCGCCTGGCTCACGCCGGTCCTCTGCGCTCGTCTGATCCCTGGTCGGCTGGGCCATGCGCGCATGGTAGCGGCTGCTCCGCCCGCCCACGCTATGCGCCGGCGTGGCTAGACTCGCTCCCGCGGGCCGCCTGGAACCATCGGAAAGGAGCGCGCGTGAGCGGCATTGAGGGTTGGACGATCATCATCACCGGCGCGAGCAGCGGCATCGGCGCCGCCGCGGCCAAGCGCGTGGCCGCCGACGGCGCCCGGGTCGCCCTCGCCGCGCGCCGCGTCGAGAACCTCGAAGCCATCGTCGAGGGCATCCGGGCCGAGGGCGGAGAGGCGGTGGCGGTCTCCTGCGACGTCTCCCGGCGCGACGACGTCGAGCGCCTGGTCTCCGAGACGGAGGAGGCCCTCGGCCCCGTCGACGCGATCGTCAACAACGCGGGCGTCATGCCTCTTTCTCCCTTCGAGAGCCTGCTCGTCGACGACTGGGATCGGATGGTCGACGTGAACATCAAGGGCGTGCTCTACGGGATCGCCGCGGCGCTGCCCGGGATGCTGGAGCGCGGCAGGGGCCACATCGTCAACATCTCCTCGACGGCGGGGCGGCGCGTGTTTCCGACGGGCGGCGTCTACTGCGGCACGAAGCACGCGGTGCATGCGATCTCCGAGGGGCTTCGCGCCGAGCTGGCGCAGAAGAACATTCGCGTCAGCGTGGTGGCGCCGGGGATCGTGCTGACGGAGTTGCAAAGCCACATCGCGGACGCCGCGGCGGCGACGGCCATTCAGGAGCGCATCGACTCGATGGATCCGCTTCTTCCCGAGGATGTCGGCGAGGCTATTTCGTGGGCGCTCTGTGCGCCGAATCACGTCAGCGTGAACGAGATCCTCGTGCGCCCCACGCGGCAGGAGACGTGACGGGTTGGGCATTCTCCTCCGCCACATCGCGGTCCGGTACACGAAGAACGTCGGCGCGCTCTTCGTCGTCCTCTTCGCGTTCGTGCTCGTCGTCGACATCTTTCTCAACATGCGCGGCTACATCAGCGCGGGCGAGCTTCGCGAATCCGAAGGCGAGGGAGGATCGGTCGCTGCCGCCACGATCGCCGTCATCGCCAGCCTGTGGGGTCCGCGCCTGCTCCAGCTTTTCACATACCTGCTGGGCATCGTGCTGGTCGCCGGGATGGGCTTCACATGCGCGCAGTTCGTCCGGCGGCGCGAGTTCATCGCCGCGCTCGCCAGCGGGATGAGCCTCCACCGCCTCATGCTCCCCTTCCTCCTCGTCGCGCTCGCCTTCTCGGCGCTCTCGATTCTGAACCAGGAGTTCGCTCTCTCCGCGGTCGGACATCTTCTGCCCCGAGACGCGGACGACGTCGCCGGCGGCGTCGTCCCCGGCGTCCAGGGTCCGATCGCCACCGATCCCGACGGGCGCGTCTTTTACGCCGTCCGCTTTCGCCCCGAAGAGCAGAAGCTCGACGATGTTCACATCTGGGAGCGCACGGAGACGGGCGCCATCGCCCGGCGCATCGAAGCCGACGCCGCCGTCTGGGACGGCTCGGGCTGGAGGCTCGAGAACGGGCGGGCTGAAGTCCCCACCCGCCCGAGCGCGTACGTCCCCGTCGAGCGCGTCGACTCCGATCTCGATCCCCGCCTCATTCTTCTCAACCAGGTCAAGGGCTACGGACAGTCGCTCTCGTGGCGCGAGATCGCATCCACGCTCGCCGGCGCGGAGCGGCTCGATGCGCAGAGCCGGCAGGAGCTTCTGCGGATCGCCCTCGCGCGCGTCGCTCTGATCGTCAGCAACCTGCTGACGCTCGTGATCGCCATGTCCTTCTTTATCGTGAAGGTCCCGGGCAATCTGATCGCGCAGACGCTCAAGGTCGCCCCCATGGGGATGCTCGCGCTCGTCGGCGGCACGCTGGGCGTGGCCGCGCCCCTCCCCGGGCTGGCCGTTCAACTCGCGGTTTTCGTTCCGAGCCTTGTGCTGCTCCCTATCGCGATCTGGGCGCTGACCACGATCCGGAGTTGACTTCAGCGATGGTCGTCTCTGTGCGCTCTTCTGGGAACTCCTCTGCCCTCGGCAGGCACGGCGGGAGACTTCGCGTGCTTCGCACGCGATTGCGGGGTAGGTGGTGTAGACGGCTTGAGCGGAGCTCTGCGCCTGGGGGAGGGATGAGTCGCGGTTGCGGATGAGCAAGTCCGGGCAGGCGCGGCGGGCTGGCCCAGCGGGTTTTGTATTGGCCCACCGGGTCTTGTTCTTGGTGTGGATCAGCACGCCCTTGGTAGTGTGGGGAAATGGGAGCGGCTCGGGAGGAATCACCAGAGACGGTGGGGCAGGCCGCCGTGCCTGCCCGTGAGCAGCCGTCTCTTTCAAAGCACAAGCGTCGGCTTCCTCATTGGCGCTTCGAAGGATCGGTCTATCACGCGCGATGGCGTCTCGCCGGCCATCAGCGAGCGCTCGCGCCGGAAGAGCGCGTCGTTGTGGTCGAGGCGCTTCGGGAGTTCGACGGCGAGCGCTATGAGTTGCGCGCCTTTGTGGTGATGGACGATCACGTGCACGCGCTTGTGAAACCGATTGCGAACGAATCGCTGTTAAGCATCTTGCACTCGCGGAAATCCTTTACGGCGCATCGGCTGCAGCGCGAGTTCGGGCGAGTCGGTCGCGTGTGGCAGGCGGAGTCTTTCGATCGAATCGTGCGGGGCGAGCGGGAGTATTGGCGCGTGGTGAAGTACATCCTTGAGAATCCGCGACGGAGATGGCGCGGGATCGAGGGGTACGAGTGGGTCGGGGTGGGGACGTGTGGACGGAAGACTTCAGGGTCGGACGGGTAGGGACGGGCAGGCACGGCGGCCTGCCCCACCGGCTTTTGTGTTTGCGTTTCCGGGGCGGGCGGGCAGGGCCGCTGGAGTCGTCTTCTGACTTCTCGCCGCACGGGGACTCAGCGGTTCCCGCGCGGATCACGCCTCGATGTCGAGCGACTTGCCGAGCGAGATCGTTGTCGCGACCGCATTGCGATCGGCTGCGCGCCCATACAGCGGGATCGCCGTGTCGCCGCTCGCGCTCGGCTGGGCCGTCTCCCCGCTGAAATCCACGCGCCCGGCCACGCGTCCCGCCACCAATCGATCGATCGTGGACGGAAGCCGCGTCCGTTCGCTCCGCTCGAGACGATCCAGCCGCTGCGCCGATTCCGCGCGCCGGAGCGTCTGGGTCTGTGCGCCCGCCTGCGGCCTCTGGGCAGGCCCCGCGGCGGCCGGGCCGTTCACCCCCGCGAATCGCGTGTACACCAGATTGGATGATCCGTCGATCCGCATGGGTCTTCAACACGATGGGGAGGGCGGGCGTCGCCGCCCGCGCGGTTTCGAGGGTATTGAGCTGCCATCGGCGGGCACGGCGGCCCGTCGCTACCGCATGGCTTCGGGCCCGACCTTCGCCCCTCAGTGTGCCAGCATCTTTCGGCCCCGCGAGCCGAGACTCTCCAAATCGTCGCCATCATCCTATAAAACGCGCCTTCACGCCCTTCCAATCATGACGAGAGATCGCAGTCGCCGATGCCCATCACGGGCGCGGGGCTCGGCCCGGGCCGTCTCCACCCCCTACTCCGAATCGCCTCGGGCGAAGCGAGCGGGCCAGTTCTCAAATGCGGGCGAGAGGACTCGAACCTCCACGTCCTTTCGGACACGGGAACCTAAATCCCGCGCGTCTACCAGTTCCGCCACGCCCGCGGCGATCATGCTCTCTCCCCTTCCCGGCGGGACGCCTCTATGGGCGAATGCTCGCCCCAGCGTACGCTCTTTCGATTATCGCCAGGCCCGTGCCCGGCGGCTGATGGCTCATCCTCACGCAATCCCATCGCTCGGCAAGGTAGGATTGATCCGGAACCCGCGCGGACCAACGCCCCACAATCGGCCGATGGAGAGGGGAGCCCCAAGGGGCGCCGTCGACGGGTCGAGACTCACAGCGGAGGAACCACATGACGTTTCGCGAGCGAATGGCCATAGCAGTTCCCCCGCTCTTGCTGCGCCTGGCTCTCGCAGTCACCTTCATCTGGGCCGGCTGGGGCAAGCTTTTCTCGACGGTGCAGTTCTCCCCCGAGCGCACGGCGATCCTCGCCAACATGGGCGTCACCTTCAACCAGGCCCAGCCGGGCTCGCCGCCGCCGCCAGCCAATCAGCCCGCCTTTCCTGACGAAGGCCCCACCGAAGCCGAGCAGGACGGCGAGGACGCCCAGGATGAGCGCGCCGATCTGGACGTTCCCGGGTGGCGTCAAGTCGAGGGCGGCGGTGTGCTCGTTCCCGTGCAGCGCTCCCTCGCCGAGCAGCAGGGGCAGGAGGGCGAGGAGAGCGGGGATGAGGAGGGCGAGGGCGACCAAGCGGACGAGCCTCCCGCCGATGAGGAGGCCCGCCCGGACGAGCCCGCGCCGGATCAATCTGAGCAGGCTGCACCCCCACCCGATCAGACCGCCCCGGCGCCGCCTCGCCCGCGGTTCAGCGCGGAGGACTTCCCCGCCGGCGTGAACGCGAAGCGTGTCTACAACGTCGCCCTCGTGATCCATCGCGGGGCCAATCCGCCTCCAGACAGCGAGGCTTATTTCCCCGCCGCGTTCGCCTCGGGCGGCTGGCCCGTCCGACTCGCCTGGGGCGTCGGCATCGTCGAGTTCGCGGGCGGCGTCTTCGTTCTGCTCGGGCTCTTCACGCGCCTTGCGGCCCTTGGGCTCGTGGGCGTGATGACCGGCGCCGTCTGGCTTTCGGAGCTCGGGCCCGTCATCTTCGGCCCGGCCGATACGCCGTCCTTCCTGGGATTCCTGCCCCCGCTCGACGGCTTCAATCCGGGCGCGTGGATGCACTTCCTCTGGCAACTGGCGCTGCTGATGATGGCCCTCGCCGTCTTCTTCGCCGGGCCGGGCGCCCTCGCTGTGGACTCCCTGCTGTTCTCAAAGAAGAAGTCCAGGGGTGAGAAGCGGGAGGTCCACGAGACGTGACCCGACCCGCCTCTGGCGAAGCCGAACTGTCGCCGGGGCGTAGCCGCGTGTGGGCCTGGGGCCTCTCCGCCCTCCTGCACGGATCACTGGTCGCCTTTGCGCTGGTCGCCGTCTGGAGCGTCTCCCCCGAGCGTCGCGCGCGCGAGGCGCCCGAGATGGTCTCCTTCGACGCGCCCGCGCCGCCGCCCATCGAGGTGGAGGAGGCCGAGGAGAGCGAGCAGGGCGAAATCGCCATCGAGATCGCCGCCGAGCCGGTCGAGTCCATCGAGTCCGTTCTGGAGCGCTCCGCCTCGGAGGAACAGGCCATCGTTGCGCTCGCCGCCCCGCCCCCGCCTCCGACGATGAGCGCCGCGCCGCCCGCCGAGATCGACTTCGCGGGCGTCGGCGCCTCCGAGGCCCGCTCGATCGTCTATGTGGTGGACGCCTCGGGCTCCATGCTCACCACGCTCGAGGAGGTCTTCGGCGAGCTGCGGCGCTCCGTCGAGCAGCTCCATCCCACCCAGCGTTTCCAGGTTCTGCTGATCCAGAACACCAGGAGCGGGGCCACGCACCGACACGCCCCCATTCCTCCCGGCGCGCGCGAGCTCGTCCTCGCCAGCGCCACGCGCCGCAACAAGGACGCCCTGGCCGCGTGGATCGAGACCGTCGAGCCCGCCGGCAAGTCCGATCCGATCGGCGCGCTCGAGTCCGCGCTCGCGCTCGAGCCCGACGCCGTCTTCGTCCTCTCCACCCGCCTGACCGGCGCCGATCGCTCGGACGTTCAGCCACAGCGCGTGCTCGCCCGACTCGAGCGGCTCAATCCGCGCAACGCGCGCGGCAAGCGCCCCGCCGCGATTCGAACGATCGCCGTGCTGGAAGAGGATCCGACGGGGCTGCTCCGCGCGATCGGTCTGCTTCATGGGGGCGAGGATGGATACAACTTCATCGATCGCGACGCCTTCAATCGCGGGGATCTCGCCAGCGACCGTTCAACCGGAGCGGATCAATGAGACGATGGAAGGCGCTGGCCGCCGCGACGTTTGGCATGCTCGCCATGGCCGCTCTGGCGCTCGCGCAGGACGCGTCCGGCGACGACGGCGCCGGCGGCTCGACCACCTCTCTGTTCGAGGCCTTTTTCATCCAGCGCAACGAGCGCACCGGCGATCTCGAGCTGCTTGGAACGGCGATCATCTGGTTTCTGCTCGCGCTCTCCGTCGCCTCCCTGGCGCTCATCGCGTCGCAGATCCAGGCGAACCGGCGGGAGCGGCTGCTGCCGCTGCCTCTGGCGAAGGAGATGAAGGGGCTGCTCAAGCGCGCCGACGCCCGCGCCGCCCAGCAGCGCGCCGAGGAAGATCCCTCCTTCCTTGCGCAGATCATCGCGGCGGCGCTGCGGGAGCGCACAGCGGGCGACGACGCCATGCGCGCCGCGCTGGAACGGGCCGCGGAGGAGCGCGTCATGGATCGGCTCCGCCCAATCGAGACGCTGGGCATCATCGGCGCCGTCTCCCCGATGATCGGGCTCTTCGGGACGGTGTACGGGATGATCGTCGCCTTCCGCGAGATTGTGGCCACAGGCGGGTCGCCCGATCCCGTCGGCCTGGCCGCGGGGATCGGCACCGCCCTGACCACCACGTTCTGGGGCCTGGTCGTCGCCATTCCGGCCATCGCCGCCCACGCTCTGCTGCGCAACCGCATCGACCGCGTCAGCTCCGAAGCCGCGCTCATCGCGGAGGAGCTCCTGCTTCAGTACGCGCCCCGCGACGAGGCGCGTGCGGATGAGCCCGGCGCCGACGAAGAGCCTCCCGCGCTGGAGAAGTCCGCGTGAGCGCCGAATCGCGCCGGCGGAGAAGGCGCGCCGAGGGCGCGGTCGAAGCGAATCTCACGCCGCTCATCGACATCGTTTTTCTGCTGATCGTCTTCTTCGTGCTCGTAGCGCAGCTCACCCGCGCCGAGCGTTTCGAGGTCGATCTTCCCCGCGCCGACGCGGTTGTGGAAGCGGCGCCCATCGAGGACAGGCGGGTCGTCGTGAACGTCGTGCCCGAGGAGCGCTCCGCGGGTCGGCGCGATGTCTACCGCATCGGCGGGCGCCGCTTCGGCATGGATCCGCGGGGGCTCGACGGTCTGACCGCCATCCTCCGCGCGACGCGCGAGGCCGATCCCCTCGCCGACGCGGTTGTTCGCGCCGCGCGCGACGAAGCGTACGAACGCGTCGAGCCCGCGCTCGGCGCCGTCCGCGCCGCCGGATTCCCCGCCGCCGACATCGCTCTCCAGCCGACCGATGAGTGACGCTGCGAACACCCCGCTCCGCGCTGCCGACCCGCGCCCGCGCATGGGCGGCGCCGCCTTCGCCGCCAAGCGCGTTGCGGCGCGCCGTCGAGGCGGAGTCACACTCGCCTTCGCGCCGATGATCGACGTCGTCTTCCTCCTGCTCGTCTACTTCATGCTCGTCGCCGAGCTTCGTCCCCGCGAAGCCGCCAGTCCCGTCGCTCTCCCGGGCGAAGCGGCGGCGGAGGTTGATCCCTTCGAGCTTCCACCGGCGCCCATCCGCGTCTACATCGAATCGCAGGGTCGAGGGCCCGACGATTTCGTCGTCACCGTCGACTTCGCGGGTCTCGACGACATCAGCGCCGCTCCGCGCCTCGCCCAGCGGCTCGAGATCCTTCGCGGGCGCACGCTGACCCCGGATCAGCCCTTCGTGATCGCTCCCGCCGCCACCGCGCGCTGGGAGCACGCGGTGCGCACGCTCCGCGCCATCGAGCGGGCGGGCTTCACCTCCGCGCGCTTCGGGAGCGCCGGCGGATGAGGGCGCGCGCGCTGCTCATCGCGATGGGCGCCCTCTCCCTCATCCTCCTGTCATCCATCGAGGCTGCGCGCGCGCAGAGCGAGCCTCCGTCACGCGTCGACGGTCAGGGCGAGCGCGCCCTTTCCGTGGCGGAGCGCGCGCTGGGCGAGTTTGCGCGCTCCGCCGACGATTTCTCCGCGCTCTTCGCGCGCCTCCCGCCGGAGCGTCGCCGCCCGATGCTCGAGCGCGCCCGTGTCATCATCGCCGCCCTCGACGGCGCCGAGCGCGCGCTGCTCAAGCGACTTCAGGGCGTCGAGTCCTCCCCCGACTTCGCGACGAGCGAGGCGCTTCAGAGCGAGGCCGCGCGCCTCGGCGTCGAGCTGCTCGACGTGCGTCTGCCCGCCGCGCGCGCGTTTGCGCGTCTGATCGAGTCCGCCCTTGATCCGCGCGCGCAGGAGAGCGTCCCCGCTGCGCGGGAGGAGCTCGAGCGACTCGACTTCGGCGACTCGCCGGCCGAGGCGTGGCGTCGCGCGCTCCTCGGCGCGGCGCGCTGGAAGTCGGGCGATCCCGCTGCCGCCTCGTCGCTCGACGCCGCGCGCCGTCTCGCCGCGCGCTTCCCCAACGATTCGCTGGCCCGGCGCGCCGACGCCCTCGCCGGGCTCGCCCAGGGCGCGCTCGCGGCGCGCGACGGTCCGGAGGCCGGGGCTGATGCGCTCCGTGATGTCGATCGTCTTGCGCGCGCGCCGGACGAGCGTTTGCTCCTCCGCGCCGTCGCCGCTGACATCATCTTCCGGGGCGCGCTCGACGCGTCCGCCCCGCTTGACATCCGCCTCGCTCGGGGCGTCGAGGTCCATCTCGCGCTGCTCGCCGACGATTCGCTGGGTGGATCGCCCGCGCAGCGGCGCGCGCTGGTCTTTGATCGTCTGCGCCGCTGGCGGGGCGTTGCGCCTGAGAGCGCGTGGCCCCCGGCGCTGAAGACCGCCGTCGCGGTTGATCCGGAGCTCGATTCGCGCCGCGCCGCCCGCTTGGCGGAGGAGGCCGTCGCCGGCGCGCGAGCCGAGGTCATCAGTCGCGAAGCTATGTGGATCGCCGCTCGCCGGCGCGCTGAGGCGCGCGACTTTCTCGACTCGCTCCGCTGGTGCAGCGCCATCGTCCAGGGCGAGGACGAACCGACGCGTCGGCGGGAGGCGCTCGCCCTCGGGCGCGCCGCCGCCGCTCGGGCCGCCTCGTCCTCTGCGCGCGACGACGCGCTCGCCGCACTTCTGCGCGCTGGTCTCGACGCGCTCGAGGGCGCCCGCGCCGACGCGGCGCGCGTTCAGCTCGCCGCCCTCCTCGAACAGGGCGCCCTCGAGCGCGAGATGCTCCTCCGCGAAGTGGGCGCAAACTCGCGCGCGTATCCCGCCGCCCGCGCTCTTCTTGGCGAGGACGCGCTCGCCGCAGGAGATCCTGACTCGGCCCTCGCGCGCGCCGAGGAGGCGCTCGCGGGCGCGGCGGAGGATGATCCCATCCGCATCGGCGCCCTCCGCCTGCGCGCCCGCGCGCTGGGTGAGCTGGGCCGTCTCCACGACGCCGGCGAAGCCGCCGCCGCCCTTGCGCGCGCCGATCCGGGCGCCGGGCGCGCCGAAGCCGAGCGCCTCGCCCGCGCCCTCACCGGCGCCCTGCGCGCCGCCCGCGTCCGGCGGGACGCTTCGCGCGTCGAGTCGCTCGCCGACGCCGGCGAGATCCTCCTCTCCCTGGCGGACGAGCGCTCCACTCCCCCGGACATGCCCTTCGCGATCCTGCGCGCCGAGACGCTCCTCGCCCGCGCCGGCGATCCCTCCGGCGCTTCCGCCGCTGCTGACGCCTTCGGCGGCCTCATCGAGCGCGCCGGTCGGCGCCCCTGGCTGCTGCTGGGGCGGGCGGACGCTCTGCGCGCCGGCGGGGAGGAGGAAGCCGCCTTCGCGGCGCATCGCGAACTGGCGCGGGCGCTCGAGCGCGCCGGCGAGCCCGCGGCCTCTGCGCACGCGGATGTCTACTGGAGCGCCTGGGCGTCGATCATCGAGATGCTCGCGGAGCGCGCCCGGGGGGAGCCCGATCGGGTCGTCGTCATTCGGCGCGAGCTCTCCCGCCTGCTCGCTGTCGACGCCGAGCTGGGCGGCGGGACTTTGCGCGCGCGTTTCGAGCGGGCCGCCGGGCGCGCCGGCGTCTCCATCGACGCGCTTCGATTTTGAAGGTCAAGCCCCCTGGCGCATGCCGTCGTGGGGCGCCGGCTTGATTGGACGGGTCTGGATCGAGGGCGCCGTCCGGCGCTGCTCCCGCACCGCGTGCAGCAGCGCCGTCAGCGCCGTGATCGCCTCGCGCACCTCGCGCTGATCCACCTGCGTCACTTGTCCGTCGGAGATCGCCGCGATCGCCTCCGCGCACTCGCGCACGGCGTTGACTGCCGCATCGTCGATCGTCCTCTCGTGCTTGACGAAGTAGCCTCCCGCCTCCTGACAGATGTAGGCCAGCGCCTCATCCCCCGCCTCCTGCTCGCACGACTGCAAGCACCGGATCAGCCGCTCGAGCGGATTCGGCTGCGCCCCGGAGAGCATCCGGTTGATCTGTCTGGTCGAGAGCCGCATCGCGCCGGCGAAGTTCCTCACGCCGACCGATTGCACCATCTCGTGAAAATGCTGCGACGCCTCCTCCGAGAGATCGCCGCCCCTGAGCTCGCTCGTCGTCACAGCGCGTCGCCTCCCTCCAAGGTCGATGACAGCGTCGGCGCCGCCCGCGCGGTTCCGCGCCTCGATCCGGCGAACACGCCGAGCGAGGAATCCGACGCCATCGCCTCACGACATCCGATTCCAAAGTGGCCGGCGCCCGACGCGCTCGCGCCCCAAGATAAGCGAGCGCGGACGTTCTGCGAAGCCTGGAAATCCGTTTCTTGCGTCAAAAACCCGCCCCGCCCTTTGCGCGCCTCCCCTAACAGGGGATCGGTGGGGCCCCTCTGGTCCGAGAAGAGCGCGCGATCCACGGGCTCCCAGCCCCTCCGCGCCGTCGGCTCCGGGCATCCTTCACGTTCTCCGCTGCGCCGTCCGTCGGCGGGGCTTGGCGCCATCGTCGCGCGCCCGCTCGAGGCTCAGGCGCCCGCCGGCGCCGTCGCGGGCGTCCGCAGCCCCGCCGGCTCCGTGCGCGACGGCATGCCCGGCGTGCGCCGACCGGTGGTTGGCGTCGCGGGCTCCTCCGACTCGAACTCCCCGAAGTCCTCGCCGAAGCGCACCAGCCGGAAGGAGTTGCCGATGACGAAGATGTCGGCCAGGAAGTGGTAGAAGGCCGCGAACCAGATCGCCAGCGAGCCCGTCGCCGCCAGCACGAGCCCGATGATGGCGATGATGATCGAGGCGACGATGTTCTGCGCAATCACCGCGCGTGTGCGTCGCGCCAGGCTCACCAGGAAGGGAATCCGCGACAGATCGTCGTTCATGAGCGCGACGCCCGCGGAGTTGGTCGCGATGTCGGAGCCCGAGAGCCCCATCGCGACGCCGACGTCCGCCGACGCCAGGCACGGGCCGTCGTTGATTCCGTCGCCCACCATGAGCACGCGCCGCCCCTGCTGAAGCAGCGACTCCAGACGGTCGTACTTCTCCTCGGGGAGGCATTCCGCCTCGACGAGATCCACGCCCACGGCCTGCCCCACGCGCTGGGCGACGGCTTCGCGATCGCCGGTGAAGATGCCGATCCGTCGGACGCCCCAGGCGCGAAGCCGATCGATCACGTCCTTCGCGTTCGCGCGCAGCTTATCTTCGAGACCGACCGCCCCCAGATACTTCCCGTCGCGGACCACGTGCACGCCGGACATTCCCTCGATCCGCTCCTCGACCTCGCGCACCTGCTCCGCCGCGTGCGGGAAGCGCTCCGCGATCCAGTTTGCGCGTCCGGCATAGATCTCTCCCGAGGACGTCCGGGTGCGCACGCCGCGTCCGTGGACCTCCTCGTATTCGTGGATCTCGCCGGGCGTGAGGCGGGCCTGCCGCGCCGTCGAGAGAATCGACTTGGCCAGCGGGTGGTTGGACTGCTGCTCGCCGTCCGCCGCCGCCTGAAGCAACTCGGCGCCCTCGATCTCCTCGACGGGCGCCAGACGGCTCACGGCGAAGACGCCCGTCGTCAGCGTTCCCGTCTTATCGAGGATGACCGTGTCGACGTGCGACGCCGCTTCCAGGTAGTTCGTTTGCTTGATCATGATCCCCAGCCGCGCCGCCGCCGCGAAGGACGCGACCATCGCCGTCGGGCTCGCCAGCAGCAGGGCGCTCGGGCACACGACCACCAGGACGCTGATCGCCGTCTCGACTTCCTTGGTGAAAAAGAGCACCAGCCCCGCCACCGTGATCGCCACGGGGACGAAGTACGCCGCCACCTGCTCGATCAAGAGCTGGCGGGGCGTCTTCGAGCTTTCCGCCTCGCGGATCAGCGATGAGACCTTGCCGATCGTCGTGTCCTCCCCGACCGAGGTCACGTCGAGATCGATGGCGCCCGTCAGGTTCGTCGTGCCCGCGTACACCAGCTCCCCCGCCTGCACCTCGACCGGCGCCGACTCGCCCGTCAGCGACGCCTGGTTGATCGTCGTCGCCCCGGTCTTGACGCGTCCGTCCACGGGCAGGTTCTCGCCGGGGCGCACGCGCACCACCATGCCGGGCGAGACCTGCTCTAAGGAGACCATCTGCTCCGCGCCGTCCTGCACGATGCGCGCCGTGTTCGGCGTGAGCTTGATGAGCTGCTCGATCGCCCGCTGCGCGCCCCACGCGGTGCGCCTGAGGATCTGATCGAAGAACAGCAGGATGAACGCCAGGAAGCCCGCCGTCGTGTACTCACCCGACGCCAGGGCCGCGATGATCGCCAGTGCCACCAGCGTCGAGCTCGTCGGACGCCCGCGCTTCAACTCGTGAAACGCGGCCCAGAAGAGCGGAATCGAGAGCAGCACGGCGCCGATCGCCGCGGGAATGCTCGCGAGCTGCGGGTCCGCCAGATCGAACAGTTTCGCGACCACCGTGGCGGCCACCAGCACCCCGCCGGCCAGATACGCGAAGATCCAGTTCTCGATTTCCACCTCGTGGTGCGAGCAGCACTCCGTCGTCGAGGTCCGCCCGTCCAGCTTCTCTCCCGAGCGGGCGCTCTGGACGTCCTCGTGTGCGCTCGGCGCCGCCACCGCGGGGCGGATCGCCGTCCCGGGCACGTCGCTGGGCTGACCATCACGCTGCGTCGCGAGGTTGGGATCGTTCGGCATGGATCACTCCGGTGGGATTCGTCTCCGCTGGGAAGGCTCTGCGAGCCGTCTTCAGTGGAGGGGAAGGTCGTGTGCGGCGCGTCGAGCGGGAAATCCTAAACCCTGGCGGGGGACTCGTCGCTTTCCCCATACGAAAATCACCCGTCCGCGGTTCGCGGGGCCCGGAGTCAGCCGCATCCTCGCCTGGGTTGGGAGGGCTCGTCGAGGCGGGTCTGCCCCCTTTACTGGTGGCGGCGAGCCGATCGCGCCCAAGGCGGTAGCGGCGGGCCGTCGTGCCCGCCGGCGGCGGTTGGGTAGG
>CAYVIJ010000040.1:15889-18526 GCA_964451515.1 uncultured Phycisphaeraceae bacterium
CGGGCGGGCAGGGACGCCCGCCGCTACCGGTAGAGGGGAAGAGGGAGGTAGAGACGGCTCGGAGAGCCGTCCCACCAAGAAGTGTGGAATGGATCAAGAAGTCCGGGCAGGCACGGCGGCCTGCCCCACCGGTTTTTTGTGTGAGCGGGGGGAAACGGCTCGGGGAGGCGTGCCACCAAGAGAGGGGGCGCTCCTGGGGTTTCGGGCTCGGCGGCGGGCGCTGGCGGGGACATGAGCGCTCTATCCTCGGTCCATGCAGTTTCTCTTCCTCGGGACCGGGACCTCCGCGGGCATCCCCGCCATCGCCTGCGACTGCCCCGCCTGCACGTCCGAGGATCCGCGCGACAACCGGACACGCACGGGCGCCGCCGTCGCCTGGATCGATCCCGAAGGGCAAGACCGCGTCGTCCTCCTCGACGCCACGCCCGATCTTCGCTTCCAAGCCCTCCGCCACGATCTCCGGCGCTGCGACGCCGTTCTCTTCACACACAACCACGTCGATCACATCTTCGGCATGGATGAGATCCGCCGCTTCAACGCGGTCATGCGCGCTCCCATCGACATCTACGCCGAGCCGCACACCATGGAGGCGCTCCAGCGCGTGTACCAGCACGTCTTCGACGCCGCCAACAACGTCAACGACTCCTTCGTCGCGACCATCCTGCCCGCCACGATCGAGCCGGGCCGCCCCATCGACCTCTTCGGGATGCGTTTCACGCCGCTCCGGCTCATGCACGGGCGCCTTCCCATCCTGGGCTTTCGCATCGAGCCCGCGCCGAACTCGGGCCTGCGCGCCGCCGGCTGGGCGCCCCTCGCCTACTGCACCGACGTCAGCACGATCCCTCCCGAGACATGGCCCGCTCTGGACGGGCTGGGGACGCTCGTTCTCGACGCCCTCCGCTGGCGCCATCACCCCACCCACATGAGCATCGACCAGGCTGTCGAAGCCGCCCAGCAGGCCGGCGCGAAGCAGACCTACTTCGTTCACATCGCCCATCAGGTCCGCCACGCCGACGCGGAGGCCAGGCTTCCCGGAAACATCGCGCTCGCCCACGACGGGCTGATCCTTGGATAACGCCGCGAAAGGCCCGACCCGCCGGATCGACTCCGCCGCCCGTTTGTCCGATACTCCCCGACGTGGCTCTCCCTCTTCCGATCCTGCTGCTCCTTCCGTTCGCGCTCGGGCAGGCGCCCGTCGCGCCGGATCCGTATCGCAACCCCGCGCTGGAGAACGCCCCGCAGCGATTCTCCCCGCTCCCGCTGCGAATCCAGGACTTCCAATCCCGAGATCCCGATCGCCCGCTTGTGGAGGGCGCCGAGGATGTTGGCCCGCTCCGCACCAGCCTTCGCGTTCTCCAGCCCATCGCCCGCGAGGACGCCGACTTTGAGAGCGTGTACGTCGTTCCTCAGCGGGCGGACCTGCTCATGCGCCGCTCCGGGGGTGTGACGGTCGTTTTCCGGCGCTCCCGCTATCTCCAGACGCGCGACGGCGTCGTGGCGGTCATGCCGGCGGGCGCGGTCTTCTTCATCGGCGAGCCGGCCCCCGAGGCCCTGGCGGCGCATTTTCCGCCTCCCGCCGGGCCGATGGGCGCCGATGGATCCGCCCCCGCCGTCCCGAGCGCCCGCTCCCCCGCGGGCCCCACGCGGGCCGCGACCTTCCTGCCCGCCGCGCGCGCCGGCGAGGCGCGGCCGGGCGCCCCTCGCACGCGCCCCGCCGATGCGAATCGGCAT
Source organism: uncultured Phycisphaeraceae bacterium (assembly GCA_964451515.1). Classification (GTDB taxonomy): domain Bacteria; phylum Planctomycetota; class Phycisphaerae; order Phycisphaerales; family UBA1924; genus CAYVIJ01. The sequence continues at coordinate 17,621 of CAYVIJ010000040.1, forward strand.
GTTCAGCCCGAAGGGAAGGCCGCCTCCCCGCCGCCGCGACCCACCGTCTGGACGAGCGAGCTCTATCGGCGCCAGCGGCTGGCCGAAATTCTCCAGCATCCCGCGCGAAAAAGCGGGCGACGTCTTCCGAAGACGCCATCAGCGCGGTAGAACCATCGATGACCCCGACGCGCTCATGAGGAGTTGTTTTCATGCGTCCGACGCTCGGATCCACGCCCCGCCTGCTGCTGGCGTTCCTTCTCGCCGCCCTCGCCGTCTTCACACTGACCGGCTGCCTTGCCTCCGGGCGGAGCGTCGAGTTCTCTGAGGGCCGCTACATCGGCGATCAGACCATCGCCAAGATCGTCCCCGGCGAGACGACGAAGGAGTGGGTGCGCGCCGTCCTCGACGAACCCACCGCGAAACACTCGCTCTCGACCGGCGTCGAGCTCTGGAAGTGGGACTACCGCAAGGTCGAGACGTCCCGCGGGAGCGTCCTTCTGCTCCTCCGCGGCAAGAGCCGGGAGGAGACGATCCGCTCTGTCTACGTCGAGTTCGAGGACGACGTTGTCAACCGCGTCTGGCGCGATTGACCGCAGCGGTGACGGGGTTGCGGGGAGGGTTGCTGCGAGGGCTTGTTGGGAGTGGGTTGTGCGCGGCTTGGCGGCTTGGCAGGGCGGGCGAGGCGTTGGTGGCGCGTCCCTTTTTCCTGCAATGCACGGGCGGGCGAGGCGCCCGTGGCGCTTGAAAAAGAGGGTGGGCGAGCCGCTCGTGGCACGCAGCAACGGCGGTAGCGGCGGGCCGCTGTGCCCGCCGGGGGACTGAATAGGTGTTGGAGACGGCGGGCAGGGACGCCCGCCGCTACCGGTAGAGAGGGGGGAGGGGGAGTAGAGACGGCTCGGCGAGCCGTCCCACCAGGAGAGCCGT
>CAYVIJ010000041.1:0-18068 GCA_964451515.1 uncultured Phycisphaeraceae bacterium
TTCTGTTGTACTGTGAAACATGGCCGCACGATCCGACGAGCTCGAAGCCTTCAAGACCGACGTGGACCTCCGAGAGGTCGCCGCGTCCCTCGGCTACGAGCGCAATCACAAGCGATCGAGCCGCGGCTCCGAGGTGATGGACAACGCCGCCGGCGATCGTGTGCTCATCGCCGTTGCGCCCGATGGCCACTGGATCTATTGCTCGGTGCGTGACCCTGGTGACGCCGGCAGCGTCATCGACTTCTGGCAACGCCGGCAGGGCGGGAACCTGGGCGACGTCCGCAAGGCGCTCCGCCCGTTCCTGGATGGCGGCGCTCCCCCCCCACTGCCGCGGCGGTCCGCGCCGATGCCGAAACTCGAACCGATCGAGCGCGACATCCTCGCCGTGCGCGCACGCTATGAGTGCGCCCAGCCGATCGACGGCTATCACCCGTACCTGGTCGAGAGGCGGAAGATCCCCGCGGCGTTGCTCGCCCAGGAGGCATTCGCCTCGAGGACGCGCACCGACGAACGCGGGAACGCGGTCTTTGTTCACTTCAACCGCTCCGGCGTGTGCGGGTTCGAGCTCAAGAACAATCGCTTCACCGGCTTTGCTCGCGGCGGCACCAAGGGCCTCTGGGCAAGCGTGCCGGCGGACACCGACCGGGACCTCGTGATCGCGGAAACCGCGATCGACGCGCTCAGCTACGCGGCGCTCAGCGGGCACCACCGGCGTCGTTTCGTGAGCACGGCCGGGCAGCTCAACAACGATCAGCCGGGTCTCATCCAATCGGCGATCGAGAAGATGCCCCAGGGCGGGCGGGTGGTGATGGCGCTCGACAACGACGAGGGAGGCGACGAGCTCGCCGCCAGGATCACCGACCTCTACGCCGCCGCCAAACGGATCGACCTGGCCCTGGTCGATGACCGGCCCCAGATCCGCGGAACAGACTGGAACGACGCTCTTATCGCTTCGACCCCCCCACTGCCCTCGTCCGATGGACCAGGCATCGTGTGAGATGACCAGGCCCCGCCTCCCACGCTTCTGGGTCTACCTGTTGCTCTCAGAGCACGGCGAGACCTACACGGGCTCCACGGGCGATCTGAGACGCCGCCTCAAGCAGCACAACGCCTCCAACAACCGGGGTTGGACCCGCGGGCGTCGGTGGCACCTGCTCGCCGTGAAATGCTTTCTGGATCGGCCCTCGGCCGAGCGGTTCGAGCGCCAGCTCAAACGCTCACGCTATGACAAACGGAACTGGATCAAACGCCTCGGCCGTCTGCGGACGCTCTGCGCCCGACACGGCATCCAGCACCCGACCAACGCGACTTAGCGCCTACGGCGCATCGCCGCGAAGCCGAGCAACCCGAAAGCGGCCGTACCTGGGGCTGGAACATTGATGAGCGTGACATCCCATGTGCTTCCGACATTCAGCGAGAATGCGTTGCCATCTGCGAGGAAACCCTCAATCAACCCGCCTCCGCTCAGCATGAACGAATCGCTGTCGCCAAAATCAACCGCGAGTCCACCGAAGAGCCAGTCCGATCCAGCCAATGTGATCGTTGCGGTATCGTCTTGGAATCTTGAGAAGCTCAAGCCCTGCTGAAAGTCTCCGCCGCTGATGAAGAGATCACCGTTGGCGCGATCTGAGACGGCGTTTCCCAGGAAGGTTCCGCCAGTGATCTCGATCATCTCACCGTCTTGATGACGGTCGATGCGGAAGTCTTGGAAGACCCCACCTGAAATGATGCCAGTCGCGATATCTAACTCGAACTCCTGGTTGTAAGTTCCACCGCTGATATCAACATCGGATGAACGTACATTCACTTTGCGGTCAAACGTTCCGCCAGTGATCGTGGCCGAACTGCTTGAGAGAATTTCGAGCTCGAAGAACTGACCCGTGTCTTGGAACGTGCCGCCTGAGATGTTCAGGGTTGATAGCCGTGTTTCAAGATGACTCGTGAACACACCGCCGGCGATATCGACGACCGATTGATTCAGCAGCATTCGAGCTTCCAGGCTGCCACCCTGGAAATCTAGCGGTCCGTTGAGGAACCGTGTTACTCCGCCATCAGATCGTTCGATAATGCGACCGCCATCGAGGACTGTGAGGTCGATCGCTTCGCCGGGTGCGTTCACGCCATCAGCTTGCTGGAAGACATCGCCCGGCCCCAGAACAACTTGGGCGTTTACTGCCGTGCTAATAGCGGTTATGGCTACAGCGCAAGCAGCCTGGGTACGAAGTAGCATGTCTCTCTCCTTCTGATCCGCTCCATGAGCGGGGTGTTTCTCTTGGCAGGAGTATAGCCGAAGTCTCAGGTCCAAACAATCCGTTGTAGCCGTGATGGCCACGACGGCTACGAGCGCCTCTGCCGCATACACGCCATCATCAGGCCCTCGCCGATCATGTCCGCCAATCGCTCGTCGAGCTCGGCCAGGCCCACGGCGTCGTTGTTGGCCGGACGCTGCGTCGGTTGGTCGTCGGGGAGGCTCCGGAGGATCTCCTCCTCGTGACGCAGGTACACGTCCCACAAGGCCCTGGTGATCTTGCTCATATCCACGCTCGTCCCCAGGTGGGCTCCCAGCTTGAGAGCCGCATGGTCGAGCCTCTTGGCCTCCTCCTTGTTCGTCTTGAACCGCTTGGTCACCCGCAGCGCAACCTCCGGCGACACCGGCGTCTGGACGGGTGCGGGCTTGGCCTCGGCCACCACCCCCCCACTGCTCGCGGGCGTGCGGTTGCGTCGTTGCGGCCTGGGCTCCCTGGTCGGAGCCGGTTGCGTGGCGACGGGCGCGGGGTTCAGAAGCGGCTCTGGAGCCGGCTCCGCCGCTTTCGGTGGTTCTGCCGCGGGCTCTTCCTCGACCGGGGGCTCCTGGAGCGCGCTCAGCGAGCTCGAAATCTGATTGAACGGGTCGTAGCCGCGGTCTTGCTCTCCGAACTTAGCCATTTGCAGCCTCCATCATCTCGGGCTGCGTCTTGACCTCGACGGTGGGCGACTGGCCGCGGGCCGCGAGCCGATCGAACCGGCCCTCCATCTCCTTGGCCAGAGCACGGTACTGGTCGGTGACCTTGTGGTCCGGGGCCGCCTCAAAGAGCGTGCTCCCCTGCTGCTGGACGCTCGGGACGATGGTCGAGGCCGTGATGCTGGACTCGTAGCGTCGCATGAACTCGTCACCGGCCCCGAAGTGCCGATCAACCTCGTCCATGAGGGCTCGCGAGAGCCGCGTGGCCCGCCCCGGCACCTGGTTCATCACCACGCCCATCAGCCGCAGGCGTGGGTTGCCGCTCGTTCTGGCGTGTTCCAGGTACTTGATCGCGTTGACCAGGCCCTCGATCGCCAGCCGCTCGGGAACGGCGGTGAGCACGAAATACTCCGAGGCGATGTACGCGGCCTTCGTCGGCAGCGTCATGCTGGGCGACGTATCGAAGAAGATGTAGTCGTACTCCCCGCTGAGCGCCTCGATGGGACGCTTGAGAACCTCCCAGGGCTTCTCGAACGGGCCGATCTTCTCGGCGATCGCGGTCTCGACCGTCTCCAGCTTGGTGTGGGCAGCGATCAGGTGGACGTTCTCGGGCAACTGCACCGTCTCGTGATCGCCGGGGCGAATCACGACGTCTTCGACGGACTCCTCCCCCACCATCACCTCGTAGGTCCCGTAGACGTTCAGGCCCTGCGGGATGCCGAAGAGGCGCGTGCTCCCGCAGTTCACATCGAGGTCCCAGACCAGCACCTTCCGGCCAAGCTCCGAGAGCGCGGCGGCCAGGTTCACGACCGTCGAGGTCTTCGTGACGCCGCCCTTCTGATTGCCGAAGGCGATCACCCGAGTCGTGCGTGGTGTGTTCTCGTTCATTTGCTGCCTCCTTGCAGTTTTTTATTTCTGGTTGTAGCTACGATGGCCATCGTAGCCGTGATGGCGTTGTAGCCATCGTGGTCGTCGTGGCCATGAGAGCTACAAAGCTACGACGGGCGTCGTAGCCATGATGGCGCTCACCACCTGCCGCAGTGTACCATCGTCCGAGTCTTGCGCGCAAGTCCACAAATCACCGTTGTGGCCGTCGTGGCTACCACGAGCACGCCTGACCTCCCGGAAGATCGGCTTCACGGCTCACGATCCCTTTGCACCATTGGCGCCACGATGGCCATCGTGGCCATGACGCGCGTGCTCATCGTGTTGCTCGGAACACCTGATGGCTACGTAGCCACGATGGCTACCAAGCCACGATCTGTGTAGTGGCCATGATGGCCAAGTAGCCATCGTGGCCATCATGGCCACGATGGCTACATCGGTGCCGTTACGTCATCTCCGTCGTGGCCATCGTGGCCACAACGCCGCAATCCGCGCAGTTTTCGCTATTGACAGCGACAGCCGACTCACCACATATTGAGCATAACAGTATCTCTCCCCCAACATCTGCCCCGGCTCGCGGGGTGTCCGTAGGGGGGTTCACCAGCCGCAAGGAGGCGCATGGCGTAGCGAAGCCTCGACAAAGAAAAACCGCCCGAGAGTGGATGCTCTCATGGGCGGTCTTCAAGGCCGAACCGGGCAGGGATGCCGGGATCGACTTCTTCTTGTGTTAGCACCCTGAAGATAGCGCGATCCCAAGACTCCGTCAAGCCCAAAGGGTTCGACCGACGGGATCGCTGTGCCTGCGCGGAAATGGAGTTCCGCAATGGCATCGACAACCCTCGCCGCACGGCCGCGGCATAAACACCCGAGTGGGGGGGTCCGCACGGACCAGATCACCGGGCGTTTCCGAAAGATCACCGTTCACCAGCTCGCGCTCGCGTGGTGGTGCCACCGGGCGGGGCACATCACCCGCCGCCAGCTCCGCGTCTGGTTCGCCGCGCACGAGATGGCCGAGCGACGACGCTACGCCGATCCTGCCAACGGGCCTCTACGGCCCGACTACGGACTCGACGAGCTCAAAGCGTTGGTGGGGGGGCGAGGCTCCGAGTCCGCGTCAGCGGAGCTCTCCGCGGACGTGACACGCCTCCGGCGTCTCGGCCTGGTCAAGATCACCCAGCACGCCATCGAGTTCGCCGTCTCCGTCGATCAGATCGCCGTTGATGACGTGACGGGCTTCTGGTCGATGTTCAACCAGCTCCCGCATCCTCGCCGATCGGTCCCCGTGCCGCGTCGGATGGTTCGCGCACTCGCCGCCGGCTTCACGCGCGGTGTGACGGCCGTCGTCATCGCCATGCTGATCCGCTCGCTCTTCTGGCACAAGGAGACGGGCGAGTACCGCACGGACGGACGGACGAAGCGCGAGTGGATCGCCGAGGTCTTCGGCGTCTCTGTGCGCACCGTGACCGATGCGCGCGCACGCCTGACCGAGATCGGATGGCTTGTTCCGCTCGACACCCCGCAGTGGATGCTCAACAAGTACGGTGCGCACGACGCGATCAACACCGATTGGTCCGCGTCCGACGAGAGCAGTGGGGGGGTTGAAGTCGCCTCGATCGCCGAGGGTGAATCTGCCAGCCCTCCGGCCGATTTTCGGGGTGAACCTGCCAGCCCTGATCTAAACAGATCTCTTCCCCTTACGGGGAATCAAAACACCAGAAGACCCGCCCCCATGCGGGCAGGACCGGCTGGTGTTTCTCTTCGATCAACGCGAAGGCAGAAGACGGGCAGTAGGAAAAAGAACAGGCGGCGTTCGCCGCCGAGTGCTCCGAACATCCGCGACGTTCAGGCAGAGGACCTCAACGACACCGGGCGGCTCTTGCAGCTCTACGACCAGGCGGTCGAGATCGGGATGGCCCAAGCCGGCGAGGGGGGGCGGCTCGACTTCGTGGCCTTCGCCGAGCGGGCCAGGTGCCGGGCGAAGAAGCCGGGCGCGTTGTTCTTCTGGCTCCTCCGCGAGCGGAAGTCGGTGTTCATCACCCATGCCGACGAGGAAGAGGCCGCCAGGCGGATCAAGTCGCACCTGTACGGCCGGGATCAACGCCGAGAACAGTGGGGGGGTGAGAACGCACCGCCGCGACAGCCGAAGCCGCTAGAGCTCACCGAGGACGAGAAGATCGTCGTCGCCTGCCGCCAGGTCGCCAAACGACATCGAGGGACGGAGCCCTTCCACTTGGCCCGAAGCGCGAAGGGGTGGACCCGCGACCACTGGGAAGCGGTCGAGGCGTCGTACGAGCTGAAACTCTCGCAGCGATGGACACGCGACGACGAGCTCTGATCGCTCGCGGTGTCAGAAGGGCGATCGTACACTCTGTCCTATGGCCGATAAGGGAGTCATCATCTTCCTCGCTTGGAGTGAACTGTGGCAACGAAGTCGGAATCCAATCCAGCTCCGAACGGTCGGTCGGGCGCGAACAAGCTCCAACTGACCGAAGCCGAGAAGCAGGACATCCTGCGCTACCTGGACACCGACAAGCCGCTGCCGGACAAGTACCGCTTCCTGCTCTTTGGCGACAAGCGCGAGGTCGAGCTCGTCTGGAACGGGAAGACGAGCGAGGTGTGCAACGTCGTCCTGCCATTCCAGACCATCGAGCAGGTCGATGAGCCGAGAGCCGAGGGCAAGTCGGCGGCGGACGACGAACTCGCCGGTGGGTTGTTCGACACCCGCGGCCGGCAGATGACCGGCTGGACCAACGAGGTGGCCGAGTACCTGGAGGGGCACTACCCGGATCTCAAAGACGCGGTCCTGACCATCCACACAAAGAACAACGGCGAGATCTCCGAGGCGGCGTCGGGCAAGGCGAAGGAAGAACTCGAAAAGCTCCGCGAGCAGGCGAACGACATCGACAGCAGCACGAGCCCCTACAAGGCGATCGTGTCGGTGCTGATGCTCAAGGAGGGCTGGGACGTCCGCAACGTCACCACGATCGTCGGTCTGCGGGCGTACTCCTCAAAGAGCAACATCCTCCCTGAGCAGACGCTCGGCCGCGGGCTCCGCAAGATGTATCCCGGCGGGACCGAGGAGTACGTCAGCGTCGTCGGGACCGAAGCGTTCATGGATTTCATCGAGAGCATCCAGGCCGAGGGGGTGGAGCTTGAGCGGAAGTCCATGGGTGAAGGCACGAGGCCCAAGGCGCCCCTTGTCGTCGAAGTGGACGAAGGGAACGAGAAGAAAGACGTGGAAGCGCTCGACATCGAGATCCCCGTCCTCACGCCACGCATCTACCGCGAGTACAAGCAGCTCGACGACATCGACGTCGCGGCACTCGGCCACAAGCCCGTCGAATACAAGACGTTCTCAGAGGAAGAGCAACGCGAGATCGTCTTCAAGGACATCACGTCGGGCAAGGTCACGCACACAACGGTGATGGACACGGCCGGCGTCGCGGACTACCGCAGCGTCATCGGGTACTTCACACAGACGATCAAGCGGGAGCTCCGCCTGGTCAGCGGCTACGACGTGCTCTACGCCAAGGTCAAAGCCTTCGTGCGTGACCACCTCTTCGGGCAGTCCGTAGACCTGGAGGATGCCAACACTCTTCGGAACCTGTCTGAGCTGGCGGCGACTAAGACCGTGCTGGAGACGATCAAGAGAGCCATCAACGACCTGACCATCCAGGACAGGGGGGACGCCGAGATCCGCGACACGATCAAGCTGCGGCAGACGCGCCCGTTCGTCGTCAAGGACCAAGACTACATCACCCCGAAGAAAAGCGTGTTCAACCGGATCGTCGGCGACAGTCACCTGGAGCTGCTTTTCGACAGCTTCCTTGAGGGATGCGAGGACGTCATGTCGTTCGCCAAGAACTACCAGGCCGTGCATTTCAAGCTCGACTATGTGAACGCAGACGGCGACATCAGCAACTACTACCCGGACTTCTTCGTCAAGCTCAAGGATGGCAGGCGCTTTATCGTTGAGACGAAGGGGCAGGAAGACCTCGACGTGCCCCTCAAGATGGCCCGCCTCAAGCAGTGGTGCGAAGACGTGGCCAAGGCGGGGCCTGACAACGCGATCCGGTTTGTGTACGTGGATCAAGAGAGCTTCGAGAAGCACACGCCTTCGACCTTCGCCGAGCTGGTGGAGGCGTTCACCGAGCACCAGTGAACGTCGGCTCCACTCACACCTCGTCGAGGCTGTCCTGGCGCCCGTGCCGGACGTGCAGGATGAAGACCTCGTCGCCGGCGACCTTGTAGATGATCCGGTGCGACTTGAAGAGCAGTTGGCGGAGTTCGAGATCGGGGAACGCCGCGTGCTCGCGTGCTCGTGCGCAGCGGTGGGGGAGTGTTTCGAGCGATGTGATCGCTTCGATCAGTCCGGAATACCAGTCGTGCGCCACTTCAACAGACGCTTCCTCACGGAGATAGCGCAGCACGTCGAGCATTTCATCTCGGGCTTCACTCTTGAAGACGATGCGGTAGGTCACGCGAGCATCATGGCGTGTTCCCGTTGACGATGTCTCGCATCTCCGCGAAGACCTGCTCGGCGGGGATGCCCGGTTCGCCCGCGTCGATGGCGGCCAGCCGCTCGCGGAGGATCTGCACCGTCTCGGCGTAGTCGAGGGCATCGAGCATCTTCTGGTAGGCGGCCACGTCCTGGACGACCACGCGGGCCTCGCCGTTGACGGTCAGCACCTCGGGGCGTCCCGTGGAGCTGAGCCGGTCGAGATGGGCCTTGTGGTTCCGCAAGAACCCTGTCATCGAGTGGATGTCGTTCAGATTGACCATCGCTAGGCCTCCATCAGACTATTAGCAGATTATTCTATGCTACATCATCGGCGAGGGATTGTCAACGCTTGAGTGCCGATTCCCTGGGCGTTTGGGTGGGCCTGGGAAGCCCACAGATCGGTGTCGGTTTCGCCGTTTGAGGCACGTTCTTGTGCCCCTTCCGGGCTGGGTTGACCTGGACGATGCACCCTGACGATCGCCGCCCCCGCGTCAAGTGGCCGTGTTGTCGCTGCGCTCCTGCCCGCACCAACCCCTTGACCCCTGGGCTCACCGCGATCGTTGATCGGCTGGCATCGGTCAACCAACCACGAAAGGAGAACCACCGATGACTACCACAAACGACAAACCCATCGACACCATCCGCGACGGCAGCCTCAAGGCCACCATCTGGAAACGCTTCGGGGAGAAGGGCAACTTCTACACCGTCGAGCTCTCACGGACCTACACCGACGAGCAGGGCAAGTATCACGACTCGCACAGCTACTCCGGGTCCGAACCGCTCCGCATCGCTCGGCTGGCGAATATCGCCTACGACGAGATCGCGATCCACCGAGCGGGCGACCAGGAAGGGGGTGCATCATGAGCACCCTCTCCCACGACGAGCTCCGCCAGTTCACCGGCGATCTGGAGCGTTACCGCCACGGCCTCAACCGCCGGGTGATCTACACCCCCGGCGTCCGGCATCTCGCAGAGCGTGCCGGGGCCTACTGGCTCATCGACCTGATCGCGAGCTACTACGGCTCGGAGATCATGAAGCAGGCCATCAGCGACGATGACCGGCTCGCCTGGATGCAGTTCTGGCGTCTCGATGTCCGCGACGACCGCTCGGCCGTCGCCTCATGCCTTGCCGACAGCGGCGATGAGCCCGCGATCACTCAGGTGATCCCCTGCACGGACTTCCCGCTCGACCACATCGACGTGTGGGCTGGCTTCGACGGCGAGCACTGGACGCTCTACCTCCCGTCCGAGCACTGACCGGCTCGTCAGGCCCGCCCGATCCTGGGCGGGTCTTTCTCCGGCTCAGGTACAGGTGGGTCACCGCTTCGGTCGGGCGTGCCTCGGCTTCCGCCGGCGTCGTCCACCGGAGGGCTTGGGCTTGGCACGTTGATCGTGCTTGTAGCGGAGGGCGTTGTAGAACCGGACCCGCTTCGACACGCTCACGGCCGCGAACTGCGCCGAGATCGTCATCAGCCATCCATGCCACAGCTCCCGCGAGCGTGTCAAACTTCCTGTGGACGGTTGACCCCCCTATCGCCGATGAGAGTATCCCATAACGTCGTTTATGAGATACAATGGGGGACGGCCAGGGAGGGCCGAAACATGACGCAGATCGCCCGTCGAACAGATTCCTCTTTCCTACTGCCCCGCCCCATCAGCGACATGGGCGAGCCGGCGGCGCGGGCGTTCATCGACTTCTTCACGGCTCAGATCAGGAACGCGAACACGCGGGCGGCGTACGGCCGCGCCGTTGGTCGGTTCATGGAGTGGATCGACGGCCGCGGCGTCACGCTGCCCCAGGTCGAGCCCTTCCACGTCGCCGCGTACATCGAGGATCTGGGCCAGACGTCGGCGGTGCCGACTGTCAAGCAGCACCTGGCCGCGCTCCGCGTTCTGGGCGACTTCCTGGTCGTCCGCCAGGTGCTCCCGCGGAACCCGGCGACCGAGGTGCGGGGGCCGAAGCACGTTGTGCGGACGGGCAAGACGCCGGTGCTCACCGGGCCGGAGGCCCGCGAGCTCTTCGCGTCGATCGACCCGAGCACGCCGATCGGGCTCCGGGACCGTGCGCTCCTGGGCGTGATGGTCTACACCTTCGGCCGTATCTCCGCCGTCATCGGGCTCGACGTCGATGACTACTACCAGGTCGGCCGCACGATGCGCATCCGACTCCAGGAGAAGGGCGGGAAGCATCACGAGATGCCCGCCCACCACACGGCGATCGAGTATCTCGACGCCTACCTCGCGGAGCTGGGTGCGGACGAGGGGCCGCTCTTCCGCACGATCAACCGGCAGCGGACCGGGTACACCGCCAACCGCCTCGATCGACGCGAGGCCCTGGCGATGGTGAAACGACGCACACGAGCCGCGGGCCTGGGCGATCGGTTCACCAACCACACCTTCCGCGGGACAGGGATCACGGCGTATCTGAGCAACGACGGGGCGCTCGAACGAGCGCAGTACATGGCGGGGCACGCCTCGCCGAAGACAACGAAGCTCTACGACCGCCACGACCAAGAGGCGACGCTCGACGAAGTAGAGAGGATCATTCTGTGAGAGTGTTTGCTTCTAGCGATGAGTACCCGCTTTGGATGGAGATCGAGCCGCACGAGCTCGATCAGCTCCGCGCCCGGACGATCACGAGCCAGGCGTGGCTCGATGCGTTCCGAGCCGCCACCGTGGCCGAGGGCCACGACCTGGCGGACGATGTTCTGAGAGAGGCGGCGTACGACCTGGCGACATTCGCGCTGGCCGAAGCCGATGCGGGGCATCGGTTCGGCTTGACGATCCCGGAGAGCGGCCCGCCGGAGGAGCTCTGGCTCAACAACATGGAGGAGCATCTGGGTTTGCCCAGATCAGCGTGATGGGCCGGGTGAGTTCGGCCCTCTGTTTCCCATGATCCAGTCCGCTGACCGTTGGCCCGCCCCGGCGGCGTGGACGACGAGCTTCGCGTCGCCGCTCAGCTTCTTCCTCCACCCGTCGATGTAGGCGGCCGATTGTTCGATCGTGGTCGTGCTGATGCCGGCGGCCGCGGCGAGAAACGCCGCGCCCATTTCGGCGACCAGCTCCTCCTTCGAGTAGTCCGGTGAGCCGAAGGCTGGCGGGCTCGTTTCGAGCCCGCGATCCAGGCGGGACTTGTGCCCGGTTGAGTGGGCGAGCTCGTGGAAGAGCGTGACGTAGTAGGACTCGCGATCGACGAACCGCTCGGGCTCGGCGAGCTGCACCAGATCCTCGCGTGGGCGGTAGAACGCCCTCGCGCCTCGGTGCTCGATCCGGGGCCCGCCGGCGTAGCCGGCGGCGATCTTCGCGGCCTCTTCGAGAGGCTCGAAGGGTGCGGCGTCCGGGTCCGGTTCCGGGAGGCCGGGGACCTCGATGTCTTCGCATTGCTGGGCGTTGAACACGGTGTAGCGCCGGAGCACGGGGACGGTGATGTCCTTGCCCGAATCCCGGTCCTGGGTGGCGTACTGCTTCCAGAAGATGACGAGTGAGCCCTTCTCGCCCTTGCGGACGTGACCCCCCTTCTGCTTGGCTTGGCGGAAGGTGAGCCAGTACGGCGACTCGTAGCCTTCGGCCCAGGCCGTCATGGCCAGGAGGAAGACGTTGATCCCTCGATACGCCCGGCCCGAGTCGAGATTGGTCGGGAAGCCGTCGTCCCCCCCACTCTTTCGGATCGGGTGCTTCCAGGGCACGGTGCCCTTGTCGAGCAGCTCGATGATGCGGTCCGTGACCGCTTTGTAGATGTCCACCGCCATCGCTCTAGCTCTGGCGGAGGGCGTTTTCGGTGTATGACGCGTCCATGCGTGCCCCCTCGTTTGGTTATGACAATGGCGAGGGAGATGCCACAGATTGAGGACGGGCGTCAAGGTCTTTCGTTGCTGCAATGCAGCACGGGCGGGTAGGATCGGGGCATGGAAGATGCGCTCACACACATCGTTGATCGGTTCGCGAAGGAGCTCGGGGAGTGGCTGGATAGCCCGTCTCCGAGCATGGGGAAGATCGAGGCTCTGCGGAGCCAGATCGAGAGCATGAAGGGCACACTGGGCAGTGATGCACTCAAGGCCATGAAGAAGGCGTTGGGGGAGGCCGAGGCTGGTCTCAAGACGCAGCGGCAGAAGGCGGCGGGTGAGGCGATCGCGGAACGGTGCAGGGGGCTGGGAATCAGGCTAGAGGCGGGGACACCGATGAAGCGGAAGCCGAGGAAGAAGGCACCGGGAGCGCAGGGATCGAAGGCGTCGGGGGCGTAGTGGACGCTGTGAGTTCGGTGGGATTGGGATTGAGGCGGCGGGTGTGGTGGTGCGGTAGACGAGGGGTCTGAGGGGACGCGGGCCACGAGAGAGCAGCGTGGGGAGTTCTCCGGGAACGGATCGTGAACGGAGAGGGGTGTCAGTGCGCAGGGATGGACCGAGGATGCGACGAGTTTGACGGGGTATAGTGGTTATGGTAATGGTACAAGATAAAAGGGTAGCCAGATGTGTTTATGCTACGCAAAAACCCCCCTACGGGGCACCTGACGGCGATCTGGCCAACGTTTCGGCGTTGGGTCACGACCAGGGTCACGGGGGATCTTCCCTCCCCCACCCTGGACCCGTCCCCCAGGACCAAGGCTCGGCCTTGGATGCGGGGCTGTAGGAAGAAAGGAGCGCGTGAGATGGCACGCCCGAGGAAGCAGCCGCACGAGAAGCGGTCCGAGCAGAACAACCTCCGCTTCACCGTGGCGGAGATGGAGCACATCCGCACGCAAGCAGCGGCGGCCGGGCTCGACGTGCCCGACTACCTCCGCGCTCGCTCCCTCAACTACGTCGTCCCATCGGGCGGCTCTGTACGCCGCTCCGATCCCGCTCTCGTGACCGAGATCAACCGGCTGGGCGTCGAGCTCAAGGCCCTGGGCAACAACGCCAATCAGCTCGCTCGCGCCGTCCACACCGACCGCCACTTCCACGGCCGTTGGGAGGAGATCGCCGACGCGATCGCCGACACGAAGCGCCGCGTGTCTGACGCCCTCTCGCGGATCGTGAGCACCTGATCCGATGGTGCCGAAGATCCACAAGAAGGGCAAGAGCTTCCGCGGTGCGGCTCAGTACGTCCTCCACGACAAGGAGGCGGACACGAGCGAGCGCGTCGAGTGGACGGCGACGGTCAATATCGCCAGCGATGATCCCGAGGTTGCCTGGCGTGTGATGGCCGCAACCTCGATGGATCAGGCCCGTCTCAAGCAGGAGGCCGGCGTCTCGAACGCGGGCCGGAAATCCAAGGATCACGTCCTGCACGTCACGCTGTCCTGGCACGCCGAGGAAGCTGAAAACCTCAGCCGTGAGGAGATGATGCGGGCGGCCTACGGGGCGCTCAACACGCTCGGAGCTCGCGACCGCCAGGCCCTCATCACGGCCCACAACGACACACCGGAGCCGCACATCCACATCCTGGTCAATCGGGTCTCCCAGGAGGACGGGACGATCCTCAGCTCGTCGAAGGAGAAGCTGAACCTGTCCGCGTGGGCACAGTCTTATGAGGAGGAACGCGGGGAGGTGCTCTGCCCTCAGCGTGTGGTGAACAACGCCGCCCGGAACCGGGGCGAGTACACCCGCGGCGAGCCCAATCGGCCGCGGCACTTGCACGAGCTCGAATCGGGCAACGACAACACGCCCGACGCCGATCGGATCAAGGCGGAGCAGCAGGCCAAGGACGCCGAGGTCGCCCGTGAGCGACGCGAGAAGGAGCAACGCCGGACGGAGACCTGGAAGGCGTTCGAGGACTGGCACCGCCGCAGCGTCGAGCAGATCGACGATCAGCAGCAACGCGACACCTGGTCCGCCCAGGAGGAGGTCCGTGGGTCCTACCGGCCGCGGTGGGAATCCCTGCACCAGTGGCACGCCGACCAGCTCGCAGAGTTCGAGGAGAACGAGGAGCGCTTCCTGGGGCGGATGCGCAACGCCTCCCGGCTCACCGACTGGAAGGGCATCATGGAGCCCGGCTTGTTCCGCCAGAAGCTCGGGAAGGCTTTCGGGGCCTTCTCGTCGAGTGGGTCGCGTTTGGAAGCGCTCAAGCGTGCCCAGGAGGCCGAGGAGAAGGCCCTCCACGCCCAGCAGCTTCAAGCCGAGCAACAACGCCAGGCGGACATCCAAAGAGCCTCAGAGCTCGCCCTCGCCGAGCAGCGGGCGATGTTCGAGGCGGAGCGATCGACGTTGATCCTGACCGACGACATGGAGGCCGCGGCCGGGCGTGCGCAGTGGTCGCAGCGCCGCGACGATCGGGAGATCGCCTACGGCCAGGTCCGCACCCAGGACGCCGAGGAGTTCACGCAGAGCCAGGCGGCGACCGCCACGCTCGAACCGGAAGAAGAAACCACCGAGGAGCCCGACGTCGCCGGCGGGCTGACCGACGCCGAGCGTCAGTGGATGGCGGACTACCTGCCCGACCGGGATGCGGCGAACGACAACGAGCCGACTCGCGACAGCGGCCCTGACCGGTAATTATCACTAGGCTATCCTTCGAGGAACACACAACTATGCCAGACGAGATCACAATCGGATCGGTCTTTTTCGCTCTCAAGTGGATTGTGATCGGCGCCGTCGTTCTGTGGTTTGCCCGCACCATCATCCTCGGGGTTCTGCGCTTCTTCGGGCTCTTCAACCCAGATCACTACTGGCTTTTGCCGCGTGTTCCGTGGCGGACAGCGCTCAAGCCAGTCGTGCGATTCCAGAAGTGGTTCGCCTACTTCTCAATGGGCAAGAAGCAGACCGCCAAGTGGGCGGGACCGATCGCGACACTGTGCATGATGTACCGGCCCGGCATGGTGTTCCTTGGCCGCGTGAACATCCTCAACATTCCCTGGTTCATGCCCGTTGGGATCAAGACCAAGCGCCACCTGGTCGCCGTCGCCGGCACGGGAGCCGGCAAGAGCACCACACTGGTCGCGATGTTGGCGCTCCACCGCGGGAACGCCTTCGTCATCGACCCGAAGGGCCAGCTCACGCGCATCTTGCGGCGTCGCATGGGAGCCGGCGGCGACGGGATCATCGGCAAGGGGAAGCGTGCGTTTGTGCTCGACCCGCTTGGCATGATCGACGGCTGCACGAGCGCCCACTGGAACCCGTTCCATGAGATGGCCACGATCGAGAAGACATCGGGACGCAGCTACCTCCCCGAGATCGCCGACAAGATGGCCCACGCGATCGTGACACAGGACAGCGATAGCCAGCCCTTCTTCTCCAACGCCTCGCGCGAGTTCGTGAAGGGGCTCATCCTCCACATCTACACCACCATCCCTACCGGGCAGCAGAACCTCGTCTATCTCCGGCGAAAGCTCACCTGCGGGAACGAAGAGATCACGCCAGGCACGGAGCACATGACCGGCATCGAGCGGCTGATCATGGAGATGTGCCAGAACGATGCCTTCGAGGCAATCGCCAATGCCGCCGCCCTGGTCCGCGACGCGCTCAAGCGCGACAACTTCGGGACGTATCTGTCATCCGCGATCGTACAACTCGGATGGATCGACTACGAGAGCATCGCGGGAATCTCTGGGCGCTCTGATTTCTCGCTCGACGAACTCAAGAATGGCGACGTGAGCGTGTTCGTGTGCGCCAAGACAACCGACGTGCAGAAGACCTACACCGGTTGGTTCCGCCTGTTGGCCGTGATGGCCGCGGAGACCTTCGAGCGTGTCCCTGGGCGTCCTAAGTACCCCACGATGTTCGCGATCGACGAGATGCCGTCCCTCGGCCGCATCGAGGCGTTCGAGCTCGCGGCCCCGGTGCTGCGTTCCTACGGCGTGCAGCTCCTGGCGATCACCCAGGACCTCGGGCTGTTGGGCGAAACGTACCCCAAGACGTGGGCGAGCTTCCTGGGCAACGCCGACGCCGTGCTCTGGATGGCGAGCAACCACAACAAGTCCTTGGAGTATCTTGAAAATGAGCTCGGTTCATTCACCGACGAGGCCGGACGCGATCGCCCGATCGCGTATGTGAAGCAGCTCAAGGACTACATGGAAGCCGAGCGGTCTCGCGTCGTCATCACCCTGACCGGAAAGCGGGCGCTCCGCCTGAGCACGCCGCATTATTTCAAGGAGTTGCCCGTGACCCACTACGACCGCGATCCCGACGAGAAAGAGAAACCGCAGCGGGCGCTCACCCGCGCCGTCGCCTCCAAGATCATCGGCCCCGGCCAATCCTCGGAGCTGGCGAACAGATCGGTCACGCCTTCGGGGTCGGCTTCGTTCAACGACGCCCGCGGCGTGATCGCGCTCGAATATCTGAGCGACGGCTCACGGTTCGTCACAAGCGAGCTCGATGAGGGCAAGAAGCCTCGGCTTGGCGTGTACGACGCGAAGACCCTCGGACTGTTGTCGTTCGTTCCGCTCAGCGGGGAGCCCGATCAACCGTATACGTTCGGCGTCGTTCCTGGTGAGGCCCACGTATGGATTTGCAACCGGACTTGGCTCCGGTGCATCGACCTGGACACGGGACAGGACGTCACTAAGCCGATCAAGTCTCGCGGTGAGCGTGCCGCGTCCATCCACGTGCTCGACAACGGATCTGTCCTGACCCACGGCGGAGGACTCACCGCACCGGGTGTGGCGACACGGCTCTCTATCTGGGACCCCGCCTCACGCAAGCGCATTCAGACCGTCGCGACACCGTTCGCAGAAGGCACGGTCGAGGGTGTGGGATCGGACCAGGCCGGCTTGATTGACGAAACCCGTAATCAGTTCTTCACAGGTCAGCACACCGGATACGTTCGTCAGTGGGACACGAGAACGCTTGAGCTGATTCGCGATGTCCAGGTCAAAACCCCAGATGGTCACGGAGAGGACTACACCGGAACCGACGATGTGAGCCATCGTGCCAACATGATCCACGCGCTCGCGCTCAGCGAAGACAGGAACCGCCTGGCCGTCGGAACGCAGGCCGGTGTGATCCACGTGGTCGAGCTCGACCAAGAGTCCGATTCATTCGCGTTGATCCCGAGTGATTTCGAGTCGGGCAGCATGGATCATCCCGCTGTCACCGCTTTGCTGTTCCTCAACGACACCACGCTTCTCGCGGGGTACGAAGATGGTGGTCTGAGGACTTGGAACATCAACGCCCGCAAGCAGGTTGGCGCTCCGGTTGCATGTCCCTACTCCGACGATGGGGTCGCGCCCAAACCGCGACGCCTTGTCGCGTTGTGCGGCAACAACCGTGTTGTCGCGTTTGATCCGGCGTGGCACGGCGCTACGCCTCTGTCGCCGTGGATACATGAAGCGGGCGTAGTTGCAGCAGAGAGCTACAAGTTCTGAACGTCCTAGCCGATCTCCTGGCTCGGTGCCTGGTCTGGTTGAGGCACGGCATCGTCGAGGCGGAGCGTTGGCGGTATCTCGTCCCCGTATTGGCGATCCACGATCTCGGTGGTCATCGCCCCGCCGACGTCGGCGAACTTCTGGCGGATGTAGCAGATCCTTGAGCGGGTTTTGTCCCACTCGGCCGCGTTGCGCAAGCACCGCTTGCGGTCTTCGCGTGTCATCTCCCGGAACCTCGGATCGGCAGGCTTTGGCACGCTCTGGCCGTTTCCCAGGTAAAAATCGAACGGCCACGCGATCCACTCGCGCCAGTTTTCAACCCATGACATTCGTCCTCAACACTGTTGTTTCCATATGACTCTTTGACCGTATCACGATCGCCGCGCTCAGCGCAAGCTTCCAATGCGGCCCGCTTCTGTTGTACTGTGAAACATGGCCGCACGATCCGACGAGCTCGAAGCCTTCAAG
>CAYVIJ010000042.1:0-18038 GCA_964451515.1 uncultured Phycisphaeraceae bacterium
ACATGGCGGCGTGAAAACTCGCTTCGGCGAGGCGGGATCCGCGGCGGAACGAGGGCGGGCGCCGCTATCCTCCGCCCATGACCGGGCTCATTGCCGCGTTTGTTCTCTACACGGCGATCATCATCGGAATCGGGCTCTTCTCGGGTCGGCGGACGAAGGGCGAGAGCGCTGACTATTTCCTCGCCCGGCGGGAGTTGGGCCCGTGGCTTTCGGCGCTCTCCTCGGGCGCGTCCGGATCTTCATCGTGGGTGGCGATGGGGCTGGTGGGCCTCGCGTTCATGTCGGGCGTTCGCGCGTACTGGCTGATCCCGGGCGTGCTCTTCGGGATCGGATTCAACTGGATCATCCTGGCGGGGCCGATGCGGCGGCGGTCCGAGGAGATCGGCGCTGTCACAGTCCCCGATCTGCTGGCGATGCACTTCGGGGAGCGGTGGCCGATCCTGCGTCTGATGAGCATCGGCGTGATCCTCTCCGCGATGTTTCTGTACGTCGCCGCGCAGATGGCGGCGGCGGGGCAGATGTTCGCGGAGGTCTTTCCGGCGATTCCCTACCGCGCCGGCGTCGCGATCGGCGTGGCCATCGTGCTGGCCTATACGGTCTTTGGCGGATTCCGCGCGACGTGCTGGACGGACATGGTTCAGTCCGCGGCAATGATGCTTGCGCTGGTCGCGATGCCCATCGTCATTCTGGCGTCGGGCGCCGCGGGGGAGGCGCCGCTGCGGACGCTCGAGTCGGCCGACCCGGCGCTCGTGGCGGCGCTGCCGGACGCCACGGGCGTGGCGCTGATCGGTTTTCTCTTCGGTTCGGGCGCGCTGGGCATCAACTTCGGGTATCCCGGGCAGCCGCACGTGCTCGTCCGGCTCATGGCGCTGAAGGAGCGCAAGGCGATCCCCGCCGCCGCGGCGATCCAACTCTCCTGGACGGTCCTGATCTACGCAGGGGCGATCACGACCGGCCTGCTCGCCCGCGTGGCGAGCGAGAGCGGCGCGGCTTGGGCCGCGGGCATCGACGAGAGCTCCCGCGAGCTCTCCATGATCATCGCCGCGGAGGGGCTGCTGCCCGGGGCGGTGGCGGCGTTCGTGCTCGCCGCGATGGTCAGCGCCATGGCGTCCACCGCGGACAGCCAGTTGATTGTCGCGGCGAGCGCCGTGTCGTCGGATGGTTACGAGCGTCTGGTCTCGAAGGGCGGCTCCCGCCTCGCCCCCTGGATCAATCGCGCCGCGGTCCTCGGGCTCGGGCTCGGCGCGGGCATCCTTGTCCATGATCAGCAGGTGACCATCTATACGTACGTCCTCACGTATGGCTGGGCGATCCTCGGCGCCTCCTTCGGGCCCCAGATCGCGCTCGCGCTGCTGTGGAAACGGAACACGTACGCCGGTTGCGTTGCGGGCATGGCGACGGGCTTCGTGACGGCGATCGCATGGAAGCAGCTCTCCGATCGCGAAGTGATCGATCTGCCCTTCTACAACCTGACCATCGCCTTCCTGCTCGCCGTCTTCGTGAACATCGCCGTCTCGCTCGCGACGCAACCACGGGACGAAGGGTCGTGACAGGGGAGCGCTGGCGCATCCGAGTGGATGTCGGCGGGACGTTCACCGATTGCGTGGCGCGCGCGCCGGATGGCGCGCTCCACCTCGCCAAGGTGTTGAGCACGTCGGCCGTGCGCGGGAGGCTTCACGGCGTGTCCGGGCGATGGCTCGAGTTCCGCTCGAACGGAGCGACGGCGCCCGCCGGCGCTTTCGTCGGCGGCTTCGTCACGATCGGCGGCGAGAGCTACCGAATCGAGGAGGGCGAAGTGATGCGCCTGCGCATCGATCGAAACTTCGGAAAGCTCGAGCCCGGCGCGCCGATCGACATCGTCTCCCCGGAGCCGGCGCCCATCCTGGCTGCCCGGATCGTGACAGGAACCGTGGCGGGGCGGCCCCTGCCGCCGACCGATTTCCGCCTCGCCACAACACGAGCGACGAACGCCCTGCTCGAGCGCCGTCACGCCCGGTGCGCTCTGATCACCAGCGAAGGATTCGCCGACCTGCTCGACATCGGCGACCAGACCAGGCCTGAGATCTACCAGTGGCCCATCCGCAAGCCCGCGCCCATCACGCGGCGAACGTGGGCGGTCCCGGGGCGGCTCGGTTCCGATGGATCGGTCATCGTCCCGCTCGATGAGGACGCCGTCCGCGGCGCGGCGCAGGAAGCGCTGGCCGCGGGGATGGAGACGATCGCGATCGCGCTGATCAACGCGTGGATGGATCCTGGCCAGGAGGACCGCTGCGCCGAACTTTGCCGCGCGGCGGGCTTCGAGTCGGTCGTGACGTCGGCCCGGCTCGTTCCCCGCCTGGGACTCCTCGAGCGGGCGACCTCGGCGACGATCGAGGCCGCGCTCGAGCCCGTTGTCTCGCGCTATTTCGGCAGCGTGCAGAGCAGTCTGCCGGGCTCGACATGCAAAGTGCTCACCAGCGCCGGGGGGCTCTCCTCCGTGGGCGCGGTTCATGCGATCGACACTCTTCTCTCGGGCCCGGCCGGCGGGGTGGTGGGCGCGGCGGAGGTGGGCGCGCGAAGCGGCTTCGAGCGCGTGATCTCTTTCGACATGGGCGGGACGTCGACGGATGTGGCGCGCATCCATCACCATCCCGAGCTGGCGCCCAGACATCGCGTCGGCGGCTTCACGATCGCGCGTCCCGGGATCGCGATCGAGACGGTCGCCGCCGGCGGAGGATCCATCTGCTCCGTACTCGACGGGCGCCCCCGCGTCGGACCGGAGAGCGCGGGCGCGGCGCCGGGGCCTGCTTGCTACGGACGAGGCGGGCCGCTGACGGTCACCGACGTCAATTTCCTCCTCGGGCGTCTCGAACCCGCGTCATTCGGGCTCCCGCTGGATGGGCGCGCCGCCGAGGCGGCGGCTGCGGAGTTGATGGCTCAGCTTCCCGAGCCGCGCGCCGAGCGCGATGAGATTCTGGCCGGGCTGCTCATGCTCGCCAACGAGTCAATGGCCGAGGCGATTCGGTCCGTCTCTGTTCGGCAGGGGTACGACCCTGCCGATCACGCTCTCGTCGCCTTCGGCGGCGCAGGCCCGCAGCACGCCTGCGACGTCGCCGAGCGCCTTGGCGTCCGCACGGCGCTGGTCCCGCAGCATGCGAGCCTGCTCAGCGCCGTCGGCGTTGACGCCGCGAGGCCAACGGCGACCGCTGAGTCCGACATCCTGCAACCGCTCGACGAAGCGCTTCCGCATCTGGACCGAACCATCAGCGAGTTGACCAAGAAGGCGCAGGTTGCGCTCGAAGAGCAGGGCGAGCGGGTGGAGTCCGTCGAGGTCGTCATGCGCGCGCGGTGCGTCGGGCAGGAGTCGACGATCGCGATCTCCGCCGAGCCGATCGATGAGCTCGCGCACAGATTCGCGATCGCCTACGAGCAGGTCCACGGCCCGCCTCCGACGCGCGCGATCGAGCTCGTGCGTCTTCTCGTCACCGCTCGCGGCCCGCAGGGAGAGCGGCTGGCCCGCGACGCCTTCGCCGAGATGGTTGAGTCGATCGAGCGTGTGCGCCCGGTCCATGACGGTTCGCGCTGGACCGAGGCGGCGGTGCTCACGCGTGGAGAGCTGCGACAGGGATCGCGTGTTCACGGGCCCGCCATCATCACGGAGCCGACCACACAGGCTTGGCTCCCCGCGGGCTGGACCGCCGAAGTCGACGAGACCGGCGCCCTGCGCCTGACCCGCGCGGAGCGCGCCCGCCGGTCGGCGCGCGGCGCGCTGCGCCGCGAGATTGTGATTCATCGTCTCGCGTCGATCGCTGAGCAGATGGGCGAGGCGCTGGAGCGCGCCGCCGTCTCAGTCAACGTGAAGGATCGGCGGGACTACTCCTGCGGCGTGCTCGATCCTGGAGGGCGGCTCGTCTCCAGCGCGGCGCATCTGCCGGTGCATCTCGGGGCTCTCGGGCCCTGTGTGCGCGCGGTGATCGAGGCGCTCGGGCCGCTCGAGCCCGGAGACGCCGCGCTGACGAACCACCCGGCCTCCGGCGGCTCGCATCTGCCCGACCTCACGGTGGTCCAACCCGTTGCGCTCGATGACGGGACGCGGCTGGGGTACGTTGCAAGCCGGGCACACCATGCGGAGATCGGCGGACTGACGCCCGGCTCCATGCCCGCCAACGCCCGGACGCTCGCCGACGAGGGTGTGCCGATCGCTCCCATTCTGATCGCGCGCGCCAACCGGACCGAAATCGACCTCCTGCGCCGAATCCTCACCAGCCACCGCCTGCCCTCGCGCGCCGTCGACGACAATGCGACCGACATCGCCGCACAGGTCACGTCCGGCGCCCGTGCCGCCCGACTGCTCTGTGCGCTCGCGAGCGAGCAGAGCGTCGACGAGATCCGCGAGGCCATGCGCTGGATTCTCGCCCACACCGCCTCCGTCGTCGGCAAGCACATCGGTCACGCCGGGCTCGAAACGGCAGAGCTCCGCGACGAGATGGATGACGGAACCCCGCTCCGGATCCGCGTTGAGCCGCGCGGCGACCGGCTGGTGATCGATTGCTCCGGAACCGGCGGAGCGGTCGACGGGAACACCAATGCGCCGCTGGCGGTCACGCGCAGCGCCGTCGCGTACGTCGTCCGCCTGCTCGTCGGGCACGACGTGCCTCTCAACGACGGATTCCTGAGCCAGATCGACCTCATCGCGCCGGAAGGCTCTCTCCTGAATCCCGTGTTCGACCGAGACCCCGAACGCTGCCCGCCGATCGCCGGCGGCAACGTCGAGACCAGTCAGCGCGTGACGGACATGCTCCTCCGCGCGCTCGGGCTCGCCGCCGGCGGCCCCGCGACGATGAACAACACACTTTTCGGAAACGACTTCTTCAGCGTCTATGAGACGATCTGCTCCGGCTCTCCGGCGTGTGCGCACGCTCCAGGCGCGGACGCGGTGCACCAGCACATGACCAACACCGCCATCACCGACGCCGAAGCGCTCGAACACCGCTTCCCCATCAGGCTCCACGCCTTCGAGATCCGTCGCGGCTCCGGAGGCGACGGCGCCCGCCGCGGCGGCGACGGCGTCCGGCGGGTGTACGAGGCGCTGGCGCCGATGACCGCGACCGTGCTCACACAGCGCCGCGCCGTAGGCCCCCCGGGCGCCCAGGGCGGCAGCGCCGGGGCCTCGGGCCGACAGTGGCTTCTCCATCGCGGCGTCGTCCAGCCGCTCGCCTGGCGCGACGGCGCCGAACTGGCCCCGGGCGACCGGCTCATCATCGAGACCCCCGGCGGCGGAGGCTGGGGGCGGGCGAGCGGCGGATAGTCTGGGATCGCGTCGTCGCGCTCGCGGCGGCGCTCCGTTTTTCCTCAATGCGGCGTCCACGCCCCGGGGCGCCACAACCATCAGTCGGAGGCACGCCCCATGAGATGGATCCTCCTCGCGGCCGTCTTCTTCGCAGGGATGCTCCAGCCCATTCAGGCGGGCATGAACGCCGAACTCCGCCGCCACGCGGAGCATCCCCTGCAAGCGGCGCTGGTGAACATGTTCGTCGGCTTCGTTGTGGTCCTCGCCGTCGTGCTCATCGGACGCATCGGCCCGCCCTCGTGGTCGACGCTGACCTCGGCGCCGTGGTGGTCGATGATGGGCGGGTTCCTGGGCGCCACGCTCGTCCTGACGATGCTCATGGCGGCGCCCGTGCTCGGCGCGGCCCTGCTCATCGCCTGCTTCGTCGCGGGGCAGCTCGTCTCCTCGCTGACTCTGGATCAAACCGGATTTGTCGGCTACGAGATTCGCCGCATCACGCCGGCGCGCGCGCTGGGCGTGCTGCTGCTCTTCGCGGGCGTCCTGCTCATCGAACGCTCCACCTGACCCTTCGGCGCGCGCGCACGAGAAAGCGGGCGCCGTCACGGGCGCCCGCTTCTCGAACATCCCCGATTCTCAGCCTCGTCACTCCAGCTTGAACCGGTTGACCAGAGCCTGGAGTTGCTCCGCCTTGCCGCTGAGCTGCGCAGCGGCTTCGGACGCCTGCCGGACGCCCTCCGCCGACTCGTTCGTCACGGCGTTGATCGACTCGACGCTCTGAGACACTTCCGAGCTCGCCGAGGACTGCTGCTCCGCAGCGGCCGCGATCGACTGGATCATCTCCGCGACGGACCGCGACGCCGTCACGATCTCCGTCAGGCTGGCGCCCGCCTCCTCCGCCAGCTTCACGCCGGCGCCGACCTGCTCACGCCCCGACTGCATCTTCTCGACGGCGCGCGATGTCTCTTCCTGGATCGCGCTGATCGACTCAGCGACCTCTTCCGTCGCCTTCTGCGTCCGCTCCGCCAGCTTGCGGACCTCGTCGGCGACGACTGCGAAGCCGCGTCCGTGCTCGCCGGCCCGGGCGGCCTCGATGGCGGCATTCAGAGCCAGCAGGTTCGTCTGGTCGGCGATGTCGTTGATCACCGAGATGACCTCACCGATCTGCTCGCCGCGCTTGCCGAGCTCGCCGACCGCGACGGCGGAATGGTTGACCTGCTCGCTGATGGCGTTCATGCCCTCGATGGTCTGCTCGACCACTTTGCCGCCGCTCGTCGCCTGCTCGCCCGCCTCGACGGACTTCGTCGCAGCGTCCCCGGCCTTCTGAGCCACTTCCGTGATGGACGCCGACATCTCCTCGACGGCCGACGAGACCTGGCCCGTCTGGCTCTGCTGCTGCTGCATGCCCTGGGCCATCTCTTCGTTGGAGGCCGCGATCTGCGTGGCCGCGGAGGCGACCTCGTTGGTCACGCCCGCGACCTCCTTGATGAGGGCCTGGAGCTTGTCCATGAACAGATCGAACCAGTGCGCGAGCTGGCCGATTTCGTCCTTGCGCTGAAAATTCAGTCGCTTGGTGAGGTCGCCCTCGCCCGTCGCGACGTCCTTGACCATATCGACGAGGTTGTTCACTGGGCGCGTCATCAGGCCTCGCAGTAGCAGGACGAATCCACCCGCCGCGACGATCACCAGCGGAATGGTGAACATCATCCCCCGACTGAAGAATCCGGCGACCTGCGCATCCATCGGCTCGAGCGGGAAGATGACCTCGAAGGCGCCGTGCTGATCGCCGACCGCCCAGCCTTCCATCGGGAAGCCCAGCGGATCCAAACCATCGCCATCGGGATCGTGCTTGGGGTCGCCAGGCGTTCCGTGGCAGGTCATGCAGGAGGCGTCGAGCGTGAGGGCGCGCATGTAGTGGAGCGTGTTGGCCTCTTCGTTGACGCGGTAGATCTGATCCGCCTGCCCCCCCGCCACCTGGGCGCGCAGATCCTGGAGCAGCTCGGTCCGGAAGCCGGCCATCGTCGAGTCTGGATCATTCTTCGGATCGTTCTCCGGATTGCGCGCGTTGAAGGCGGGCGTGCGGAAGTCGAGCCCCTCCTTCTCCGCCGCGGCGTCGCCAGCCTGCCAGCCCGCGACGACGGGGATCGTTCC
The DNA here is from genome assembly GCA_964451515.1 of uncultured Phycisphaeraceae bacterium. GTDB lineage: Bacteria > Planctomycetota > Phycisphaerae > Phycisphaerales > UBA1924 > CAYVIJ01. The sequence goes on from CAYVIJ010000042.1 coordinate 7,418, forward strand.
GAAGATCCGCGCCTGCGTGTAGTCAAAGTTCGGATCTGACTCCTGCTGCGCCTTGAGCTCGGCGAGCAGCGTCTCCATGTCGAACGCGTCGCGCTTATGCAGCTCCGCGACGTGGTTCTTTGTCTCGTTCGCCAGAGACGTGAAATACTTCGCCTCGTCGACGAGCGCCTCTTTCGCCGCCTCCTTGTACCCGCTCATGAAGACCGCGTAGTTCGCGGCCACCACCACGATCACGACGATCAGCGTCGTCGCGATGATTTTCGTCGACAGTCCGAGGGATCGAATCTTCTGAAGCATGGCCGCGCTCACTCGATAATGAACCGGACGCGCCGCGGCCCCACGCCGGGCCGGTCGACCGCCCGGCTCTATGTCGAGCCTCGCCGGCTCAGGCTTGAGCATCCCGCCGATCGCGGGAGGAAGATCCCCCTGCGTTGGGGGTCGCCGTCGCGCCCGTGTGCGCATCGCGCCGCCATGCGCGCTCGCCGGCGTCGCTGTCATTATTAGACGCAGCCTTTCAGAAGCCCGTCGACCCCAGCCATTCGGAGGGGGTCGCATCGAGGGCCTGCGCGATGCCGAGAAGCGACTCCAGGCTGGGCATGTGCGCGCCGCGCTCGATCGAACTGAGCTGGCTCACGCTGATCCCGCTCGCCTCACTGAGATCCTTGAGCGTCCAGGCGCGCTCCGTCCGGGCCAAGCGGATTTGCCGCCCGAGCCCCGCGCGCAGTCGATCCTGCGGACGCCCGCCCAGTCCGAGCTCCGTCGCGGCCTGCGTCAGCGTCGCGCGCAGCTCTTCGAGCGAGAATGGTTTGGCGAGATAGTCATAGACATCCTGCTTGAAGGTCTGCCGCATGGTCTCAAGCGATGGATAACCCGTCACGACGATGACGCACAGCTTGGGCCACCGCTCGCGGATTCGCCCCAGCACCTCCTCGCCGGAGTGCCGCCCCATCTTCATGTCCAGCAGGACCACATCCGGCAGCCGCTCCTCGCACAACTCGAAGAACTCCTTCGGAGTCGCGCAGACGCGGACCTCATGCCCCTCCCCCTCGAGCACCGCCTTGACGTACTCGCGAAAGTCGGCGTCGTCGTCCAGCGCGGCAATCGAGAGGGCTGCGCGCGTTCCCGCCTCGCTTGTCACCTCGGCGTCCGCGCTCATGAGGAAGCGCTCCTTTCCACGTCCTCCGCCATCTCCGCCTGACGCTCCACGCTCTCGGGCGGCCCCGACACCGGCAGCATCACCTCGAACTCGGATCCGCCCTCCGGACGGTTCCGGGCCAGGATCAGCCCATGATGCTCTCTGACGATCCCTTCCGCCACCGCGAGCCCCAGCCCCGTGCCGCGCGAGTCCAGGCGGGTCGTGGTGAAGGGCTCGAAGAGACGGGGCAGAACTTCAGGGTCGATGCCCGGGCCGTTGTCGGCGATCGTGATCGAGACCCAGTCCCGCTCCTCGCGACGGAAGTGCTCCGCGCGAGCGTGAATCTGGCCCGATCCGTTCATGGCGTCCGCCGCGTTGCGGAGCAGATTCACGAAGACCTGCACGAAGCGGTCGGAATCGCCCTGCACGGTCGCGCCGCTGGGCGTCTCGTTGCGCAGTTCGATATCGCGCACCTCGCGATCGAGGCGCACCAGCGTCCACGCTTCCTCGAGAACCTGCCGCAGATCCACCGTCTCCGTCGACGGCGAACGCACACGAGCGAAGTCAAGAAGGCTCTCACTCAGCCGCTCGAGACGGGTCACCACCCGCCACATCAGGTCCACCTGCGACCGTTCGATCGGGCGATCCCGCTCGCGAAGCCGCTCAACGCATCCCTTGAGCACCGCCAGCGGTGTGTTGAGCTCATGCGCTAGCCCCGCCGACATCATGCCCAGACTCGCCAGGCGATCCTGATCCGCCATGTTGCGCCGCGCCGTCTCGAGCAGGTGGTTCTTGCGCCGCAGGTCGTTCGCCACGACCTCCAGACGTTCCAGCGCGTCCGCCAAGGCCTCCTCTTGCCGCCGCAGCTTGCGCACCGACTCATTGCGGGAGCGCATGATCTCCCCAAGCTCATCCGCCGCGATCTGATCCTTTGGAATCAGCTCCCGCGCCCGGTCCCCGGACTGCACCGCCTTGTCCGCCTCCAGCACCCGTCGGATCGGCTGGTACACCTCCCGAGGCAGGACGAAGACCTCCAGCACCGCCGCGATGAGGATGTACACGCCCACCACCGCGATCACCAGCAGCCCGTAGAGCTGCGCGACGCCCGAGCGAGCCGCCGTCTGCCGCGCCGACGCGGAGTAGAACACCCGCTCTGCGGGATCCCATATCGCGGCGCGGGGCCAGCCGGCGGAGGATCGTCCGATCGCGATCTCTCCCGGAAGACGCTGCGCCTCCCCCGCCAGCGTCGGATCGAGCCCGAGCGCTTCCGCGCTGCCGATGCCCACGACCAGATTCTCCGAGACAGACTCCCGCAGGATGGCCCGCTGAGCCTCATCCGGCGCCGCGGCGAGAAGCTGGACGACCACTCGGCATTCGCGCAGCTCCGCCTGCTCGACGACCTCCGTCACCGCGGGGCGCACCAGCAACAGCAGCGCCGCCCCCAGCGCCAGCGAGAAGGCGGTGTGGAGGATGATCAGCTTCTTGCGGATCCGCATCCCCCCGAAGAGCGTCGCCTGGCGGGCTCTCGGGCGGCGTCGGGTCGCGAGCCGAAGCCCCGGGCGTGATCCATCTTCCTTCATGCCAACCTCATTCAAGGCGCCTCGCCCGCCTCCGTCCCGTCCACCGCTGACTCAGAGGGCTCCTCCGCCCCGCCCAAACGCCAAAGCGCCCAGCCTCCCACACCGATCGCCGCCAGGATCAGCGCGAAAGCCAGCGCCCGAAGAGCCCGTCGGCGCAGGCGTGTGCGGCGCAGCTCCCGGTGACGGTGGAGCACGAGCTCAGGATCACTCTCATCCAGCGCCGTGCGGAGCAGACGCGCCGCCTGCTCCGCCGACATGCCCAAGGCCTCCTCCAGCTTCTCCGCGCCGCGCGCATGCGCCCGCTCCGTGGCCGAGCGCGAGCAGTTCATCGCCTGCGCCGCCTCGATCTCGCCGCGTCCTTCGACCTCCCGCAGGGCGAAGGCCTCCAGCTCCGTCTGTGTGAGCGTCTCGCGCGCGGCGTCGAGCGCCTCCCCCGCCTCGGCGGGAAGCGCGCGGGGGGCACGCGCCTTCCGTTCCCGCTGCTCCCATCCCTCGCCCAGCCGGCGGTGATGATGCGCCGCGCGGAGCCGCTGGAGCGCCCGACGAAGGGCCCCCGCGCCCGCCACTCGCCCCGTCGACCGCCCTCCCCCCGGCGGGAGCTCCCTCACCCGCATGAGCACCAGCCGATCCAGTCGCGCATCTGGAATCGCGACGTCCCCCGGCTGAGCCGCCATGGCGCGCGCCGCCACCACCGCCGCCATTTCCCGATCGCCAGTGAGCAGCAAACCCAGCCGCCACGCCCGCGTTGCCCGCGCTCGATCCCGATCCACCCAGTCATCCTACCTCATGCCCGCGCGCGCTCCGGTAGGCTCAGACGCGTGCCTCGCCGCTCAACCCTCGCCATTGTGCTGCTCGCGGCCGCCCTCCTGGGCGTGGCGGCGCTGCGCCTCTCCCTGGCCCCCTCCCCAACCGGCGGCGCCCACTTCGAATGGCCGGCGGACACCCTCGAATGGCGTCTTCGCAGCCAGCGCGTGGTCGCCGCGGCGATCGTCGGCGCCGCCCTCGCCGCCTCGGGGGTGCTCCTTCAGGCGCTGCTCCGCAATCCACTCGCCGCTCCGGGCATCCTCGGCCTCACCAGCGGCGCGGGGCTCGCCGTCTCGATCCACATCTACATCGGCTACCTCGCCACCGGCGCGATCGTGCAGTACAGCCCCCCCATTTACGCGGCTCTGCTGGGCTCGCTTGCGGCGCTGGGGATCGTCTACGCGCTTGGGCAGCGCCGCGGGCTCATCGATCCGCTCTCGCTCATCCTCACGGGCGTCGTCGTCGGTCTCATCGCCTCCGCCGCCACGATCTTCATCCTCCAGCTCATGCCTGATCGAGGCTGGGCCGCCGGCTTCCGCTGGCTGCTGGGCTCGCTCAGCGACGACGTCGCATGGCGACGGCTCCTCTTCCCGGGCGCCGTCACCCTCGCGGGTGTCGCCCTCGCCTTCCGTCTGGGGCCCGCGATGGACGCCGCCTCCTTCTCAGAGGACGAGGCGCGCACGATCGGCGTCCCCATCGCTCCCCTTCGACTGACGCTCTTCCTGACCGCGGGCGTCATGACCGCCGCCACCGTCCTCATCGCGGGCCCCATCGGCTTCATCGGGCTCGTCGCGCCCCACGCCGTCCGCTTCATCACGGGCCCGGCGCACCGCCCGCTCGTTGTCGCCTCCGCCCTCGCGGGCGCCACGATGCTCGTCGGCGCCGACGCGCTGGTGCGCGCGATCGATCTCGCCTCCGGGCGCATGCCGCTGGGCGTCCTCACGGCGCTCTTCGGTGGGCCCGTCTTCCTCTGGCTCCTCCGAGCCCGGAATCTCTCCGCATGACGCTCGCCGCCCGCAGCATCACCGTCGGCTACGTCCCGAAGCAGCCTGTCCTGCGCGACCTCTCGATGAACGCCGCGCCGGGCGCGATCACCGCGGTAGTCGGTCCAAACGCATCAGGAAAGACGACGCTCCTGCGCGCGCTGCTGGGGCTCCTGCGCCTTCGATCGGGAAAGGTCCTACTCGACAACAAGGCGGTTCACGCCCTTCCAGCGCGCGCACGGGCGACGCGCCTCGCCTACGTCCCGCAGCGCTCGTCGCTGTCCGCAGCGTTCAGCGTCGAGCGCGTCATCGCCCTCGGGCGTCACGCGCTTCCGCCAAGCCAGGCGGCGATCGACGCCGCCATCGAAGACGCGCGCCTGACGGAGCGCCGGCGCGCGCTGTACGCCGAGCTTTCCGTCGGACAGCAGCAGCGCGTCGCGATCGCGCGCGCGCTGGCTCAGCTTGATCATCGGACCGATTTCACGACGGGCGCGACTCCGCCGCCCTATCTGCTCGCCGACGAGCCCCTCTCCGCAATGGATCCCGATCACGCGCTCCAGACGGCGGCGCTGCTGACCGCCGTCGCGCGCCGCGGAGCGGGCGTGCTCGTGGTTCTGCACGATCTCACGATGGCCCGCCGGATCGCCGGGTCGGCGCTCGTCCTCGATCGCGCGGGGTGTGTGGTTGCGGATGGACCCGTCCGGGAGGCCCTGAGCCCGTCCGTCCTGGAGCGGGTCTTCGATGCGCGCTTCCAGGAGGTGGAGACCGCCGGTGGGCCCGTCCTGCTCGCCGAGTCGCCGCGCGAGACCTCGGCGTCGGCTACGATCCCCAAGGTATGAATCAGTTCTGGCTCCTGCTCATCTTCGGCGGCATCGCCTTCCTCAGTTGGCTCTTTGGCAAGCTCAAGGAGCAGGCGGAGATCAATCGCGCCAAGCAGCAGTCGCGTCGGCGCTACGACGAGTCGCTGCGAACCGGGCGATCGGAGGAAGAGCCCGCCGCCGCGCCGACGGCGACGCAGGGCGCCGGCATGCCGCAGGATCTGCGAACCCTCGCCCAGCGTCGGCAGGAGCAGCTTCGCGCCCTCCGCGAGCAGCAGGCGGAGCGGATGCGCCGCGCCGCCGGCGGACGTCAGACAACCACGACGCGCCCTCCGGATCCATCCTCATGGACGCGCGGGCAAAGCGCGGCGCCGCCTCAGCCGGCGCGCCGCCCCACCCCCCCGCCGCCCATCCGACGCCAGCCGACGATGCGCACGCCGCAGCAGCCCGCCGGGCCGCCAAGCGGACGCCAAACGCCGACGCGCCGGTCCCCGACTCCCCGGACGCAAAGCCCGCCGAAGTCGGCGCAGCGACAGACGCCGCAGCGCCGTCAGGCGCCGCCGCCTCCGACGCGGACACGCCACGAGCGGGGCCAGCGCATCATCGAGGTCGAGCGCACCCAGACGCCGAGACGGCAGACGGGCGCCCGCGAGGCGTCCGGAACGCGCTCCCTGCTCGTTCCATTCTCGCAGGAGGCGATGAGCGCCACCGCCGGCAAGACGCGACAGCGACCGGCGCGTTTCAACCGCGAGCGCCTGCGCGAGGCGGTGATCATGTTTGAGGTCTTCAACAAGCCCGTCTGCATGCGCGACCCGGATCATTCCGCCGGGTCGATGCCGTTCGGCTGAGACGAGCTCGCTCACTCGTCTCGCATTGCTTTCAGCGCCGCGCCATCGTCGATATACTCCTTCCCCTATGCAGCCGGCGACGGCGAAAGCCGCCACCAAGCAACGCGCGCGTCGCGGGAGCAAAGGCGCTTCACGCCGCAGCGCCTCCCGATCGAAACCCGACGCGGTCTTCCGCGATCGTCAGAAGCGGCTGCGCGCCAAGCTCAAAGAGCTCGACGCCGATGCGCTTCTCATCACGAACGCCAATGACATCCGTTACCTCACCGGCTTCCGCGGCGAAGACAGCGTGGCCGTCCTTGCGCCGCGACGGCTGCTCATCATCTCCGACTTCCGCTTCGAGGAGGAGCTCAGCGCCGTTCGCTCTCGCGCCTCGGTCCGGATCCGCACAGGCGGCATGATCGACGCCATCCGTGATGTCGTTCACGATCTCGCTCCAGATCGGCTCGTCCTTCAGGCGGAGCACTGCTCCCTCGCCTTCCGGCGCGCCCTGGCGCGGGCTGTGGGCGCCCGCCGGCTGAAGGAGGCGACGGGGCTTATCACGTCGCTGCGGGCCGTCAAGGACGACGCCGAGATCAGGGCCATTCGCAAGGCGGTGCGCGTGCAGGAGGCCGCCTTCGAGACAGTGCTCGAGACGTTGGAGTCTGGGCGCAGCGAGACGCTTATCTGCGCCGATCTCGAGCGCGAGCTCAAGACCCGCGGCGCCGAGGAGCCCGCCTTCGGAACGATCGTCGCGGCGGGACCCAACGGCTCCCTGCCTCACGCCGTCCCCGGCGCCCGGCGCAGCGCGAAGGGCCGTCCGCTCCTGATCGACTGGGGCGCCCGCGTCGACGGCTACTGCGGCGATATGACGCGGACACTCTCCCTCGCCCGATGGCCCGCGGAGCTGCGCAGCATCTACGAGATCGTCCTCGACGCCCATCTGGCTGCGATCGAGGCCGTCCGTCCGGGCGCCGCGGCCCGGGATGTCGACGACGCAGCCCGTCGCATCATCGAGCGGGCGGGCTACGGCGAGCGGTTCGGTCACGGGCTGGGCCACGGCATCGGGCTGAACGTCCACGAAGCTCCGCGCCTCGCGAAGACCTCGGGCGATGTTCTCGAGGCGGGGATGGTCGTGACGATCGAGCCGGGCGTGTACATTCCGGGGCTCGGCGGCGTCCGCATCGAGGATGACATCCTTGTCACCGAGGGCGGATCGAAGAACCTCTGCTCTCTTCCCAAGACACTGGACTGGGCGACCAGATGATTGACCTCAAAAAACTCAGAGAGCTTGTGCAGCTCATGGCCGACAACGAACTCGCGGAGCTCGATCTGCGCGACGGCGATGAGCAGGTGTCCATCAAGCGGTACGGCGCCGCGCCGCCGCCTCCGCCGGCCCATCATGCTCCGCCCCCCGCTCAGGCGGGCGCCGAGCCGTCGCGCAAGCCAGGCGAGCCGGTCTCAGCGCAGACCGAGGCTGTCGACGACGGGGAGGACGGCCTGATCGCCATCGAATCCCCGATGGTCGGCACGTTCTACACCTCAGCCAATCCCGATTCGCCGCCCTTCGTCTCCGTCGGCGCCTCCGTCGGCCCCGACACCGTTGTCTGCCTGGTTGAGGCGATGAAGGTCTTCAACGAGGTCAAGGCGGAGGTCGCCGGGACTGTCGAGAAAGTTCTGGTCAAAAGCGGCGAAGCCGTCGAGTTCGGACAAAAACTCTTTCTCATCAAGCCTGCCTGAAGCGCTCTTCCAGATGTTCAATCGAATCCTCATCGCCAACCGGGGCGAGATCGCGCTCCGGATCATCCGCGCCTGTCGCGAACTGGGCGTCGAGTCCGTCTGCGTCTACTCCCAGGCTGACGCCGATGCTCCCTACCTGAGGCTCGCCGACGCCGCCGTCTGCATCGGTCCGCCCAAGGCCTCCGAGTCCTACCTCTCCATCCCCTCGATCATCGCCGCCGCCGAGATCACGGGCGCCGACGCCATCCACCCCGGTTACGGCTTCCTCGCGGAAAACGCGCATTTCGCCGAGGTCTGCCGAGACTGCAACATCGAGTTCATCGGTCCCTCCCCCGAGGCGATGGCCCGCCTTGGCGACAAGGTATCGGCCCGCAAGCTCGCGAAGGCGTCGCGCGTGCCCACATTCCCCGGCTCCGAGGACGCGATCGACGACCCGGAGGACGCCGTCGAGCTCGCCACGAAAATCGGTTTTCCCGTCATCATCAAGGCGGCCGCCGGCGGCGGAGGACGCGGCATGCGCGTTTGCCGCAATGAGGATGAGCTCCGAGCCAATCTCTCGGGCGCCAGCCAGGAGGCCGAGGCCGCCTTCGGCGACGGCGCCGTCTACGTCGAGAAGTTCCTCGAATCGGCGCGCCACATCGAGGTGCAGGTGCTCGGCGACAAGCACGGCGGCGCCATTCATCTCTTCGAACGCGACTGCTCCACGCAACGTCGCCATCAGAAGCTCATCGAGGAGGCGCCGGCGCCGGGCGTCGATCCCAAGCGCCGCGACGAGGTCTGCAAGGCCGCCGCCAAGCTCATCCGCAAGGCGGAGTATTCCGGCGCCGCGACCGTCGAGTTCCTCCTCGATGAGAAGCAGAGCTTTTACATGCTTGAGGTGAACACGCGCATCCAGGTCGAGCATCCCGTCACCGAGCTCATCACGGGCGTCGATCTCGTGCGCGCGATGATCGAGGTCTCCGCCGGTGAGCCCCTGCCCTTCCGCCAACGCGACATCAAGCCCAAGGGACACGCCATCGAATGCCGCATCAACGCGGAGGACCCTGACCGCAACTTCGCCCCCTCCCCGGGCGCGATCGATCGTTTCGACCCCCCGGGCGGCCCGGGCGTCCGCCTCGACACGCATGCGCGCGCCGGCTACCGCGTCCCGCCCAACTACGACTCGATGATCGCCAAGCTGCTTGTGCATGACGAGGATCGCGAGAAGGCCATCGCCCGCATGGCCCGCGCCCTCGATGAGTTCGAGATCGAGCCCATCAAGACGACAATCCCGCTGCACCGCCGCCTGATGGAGACCCACGCCTTCGTCCAGGGCGGCATCGACATCCACTTCCTCGAGCGTCTGCTCAAGGCCTGACCCTCAAGTCCGAATCAGCGCCAGCATCCTTCGCCATTCGCCGTAGCGGTACGGGACGCCATGCTCGTCGTGGATCGCCCGCACGCGCGCGATGCCTTCCTCCGCCAGCTCGCGCTGCCACTCCTGCGCGCTGCGATCACAAAAGTACACGCGGCAACCGAGCGGGCGCATCGGATGCGCGCCGCACAGGTTGCCCTCCTGGTAGGGACACGCATGCAGCATCGGCAGCGACGTCGATTGTCTTGGATCGTGCGCGCGCTGCACGGTGTACGCCGCCTCGAGCCCCGTCACGTACAGCAGGTGCCCCGCCTGATCGAAGTTGCAGCAACGCCCCGACGCCCAGCAGGCCGGCCCGCGCTCCGCCACCGCGTCCGACACGAAGTCGTACACCGCCTCCAGACGCGCGACGATCACCGCATCAGCCGCAGCCTGGCGCCAGTGTGCCGCCAGCTCCGCATCGGATGACTCAGGAGGGCGTGGCGTCACGATCGATCCGGATCTGTTCGATGGGCACGACCGGCCCGCGCCCGATCCCCTCGCAGTGCTTCGCCGCTCGCTGCCACGCCCGCCGATCCCGCAGATTCTCAGGCCACCAGGGCCACGTCCGACACTGCGTCGGGCGGTCCTCATAGAGGCTGCAAATCGCCTTCCCGGGCTCCGACGCGCGGTCGAGGAAGACGCAGTCGAGCCCGTGCTCCGTCTTCCGCTCCTCGAGCGACCAGCCCTTGCGCGTCTTGCGGGCGTAGCGGTCGTAGAACTCGTCGACGGAGACGCCCAGCCGCGCCGCCATCCCCTCCGCCTCCTCGGGCGTAAAGAGAACGTACCCCGACGGGCCCGTGCAGCATTCGCCACAGCAGGTGCACTCAAACCGAAGCCCATCCGTATACCACTCCGATCGCGCCATAGGCCATCCTAGCGCGCTCCTCTGCGTCCTCCGAACCGGTAGCGGCGGGCGTCCCTGCCCCCGTCGCGTGCGCAGCACGCGCAAACGAATGCAAGAAGAACCGGTGCGGCAGGCCGCCGTGCCTGCCCGGACTTGCTGATCCAATCCCAAAGCTCCCGGTGGGACGGCTCTCCGAGCCGTCTCCTACCCCTTCTATCTCCCCCGGTGGGACGGCTCGCCGAGCCGTCTCTCCTCCCCCTACTTCCTCTACAGGTAGCGGCGGGCGTCCCTGCCCGCCGCGCGTGCGCAGCACGCGCAGAACACACGCTCCAGTCCGATGACACGCTGCGCGTGTCGGCGCAATTGCATGGATTCTCCGCCGGTTGCCGAATGAGGAGTCGTGGTCCGAAGAGGCGACATCGTCGGTCTCTGCGCGCTCGCTCTGCTGCTGCTGGGCGTGCTCATGGTCAATTCGGCGGGGTTCAGCGTCGGAGAGG
>CAYVIJ010000043.1:0-17735 GCA_964451515.1 uncultured Phycisphaeraceae bacterium
CGGTGCAGCGGACGGACATTCCACCCGGGCTCGTCTTCGTGGGCTCGTTCATCGTGCTGATCGCGGCTGGGACAGGGGCGCTGCTGCTGCCGGCTGCGACGCCTGAGGATGTGGACATCTCCGTCGTGGACGCGGCGTTCACGGCCGTGTCGGCGACCAGCCAGACGGGCCTGGTGGTGCGCGACACGGGGTCGGAGTTCACGCGCTTCGGACAGACGGTGATCATGGTGTGGATCCAACTCGGCGCGCTGGGGATCCTCGTCTTCGGGGCCGTCTTCGCGCTGTTTCTTGGATCTTCCATCGGGCTGCGGGCCACGCAGACGCTGTCGGAGCCGACGGAGCAGGGTTGGGTCGGGCAGCTCTCGCTTTCGCGTCTGGTGGCGTTCATCGTGATCGTGACGCACGCGATCGAAGCGATCGGCGTGGCGATCTTCTACTTCGGCTGGCCCGAGACGTGGGAGGGCGCGCCGGAGATGGCCACGGCGGGCGACCGGCTCTTCCATTCGCTCTTCTTCGCAGTCTCGGGCTTCTGCAACGCCGGATTCGTCACGACGGCGAATTCCGTGCAGGGGCTGCGCACGCACTGGACGTCGCACATTCTGCTGTGCGGACTGATCATCGCGGGTTCGATCGGCTTCCCCGTGCTGAACAATTTGTGGGAGGTCTTCTGGGCGCGGCTGCGTCGGCGGCGCGTGCGCGATGGCGCACTCATCCGGCTTTCGCTGAACACCAAGCTCATCCTCACCGCGACGCTGGGCGTCTACCTCTTCGGCTATCTGACGATCCTCGTCGGCGAGATCGCGCAGACGGAGGAGCCGGTGTCGCTCGTGCTGCTCGACGCTCACTTCATGACGATCAACCGCACGAGCGGCTTCGATACGATCGCGCCGGCGGAGATGGGGATCTTCTCGCGGCTCTCGCTGATCCTGCTGATGTTCATCGGGGGCTCGCCGGGATCGGTGGCGGGCGGGATCAAGATGATGGTCGTGGCGGTGCTGGCGCTGACGGTGTGGTCGACGATCCGGGGGCGCACGGTGAACACGGCCTTCGGGCGGACGCTGCCGGACGAGCTGGTGCGGAAGTCGTCGGTGATCATCGTGCTGGGGCTGGCGACGGTGATGGCCGTCTCGGCGGTGCTCGCGGCGACGGATCCGGGCGATCCGGCGGACCTGGCGGCGGCGAGGGCGGTCGCGAAGGCGACGGGGGAACCGGCGGAGCGCCTGGAGCCGAGGCTGGGGGCGATCATCTTCGAGGCGACGTCCGCGGTCAGCACAACGGGGCTCTCGATGGGGGTGACGCAGCGCTCGACGGACGCCGGCAAGATCGCGCTGATGGTGGGGATGTTTGTGGGTCGCGTCGGGCCGCTGGCGGTTTTGGCGTCGCTCGTGGCGGTCGCGGCGAGGCGGCGCGTGCAGTACGCCTATCCGACGGAGGGCGTTGTCATCTACTGACGCGGGGGACGGCTCCGCGATACCTTGACGCGGCATCATGGAACGATTCGCCGTCATCGGACTTGGACGCTTCGGCTCGCGTCTCGCGACCAACCTCGCGCAGACGGGGGTGGAGGTGATCGCGATCGATCGCGACCGCGAGATCGTCGAGGAGCTTCGGGATCAGGTCACGCTGGCGATCGCGCTGGACGCGACGGACGAGCAGGCGCTGAAGATTCAGGGGATCGATCAGGTTGATTGCGCGGTGGTGGGCATCGGGCAGAACTTCGAGGCCAACGCGCTGGCGACGGCGCTGCTGAAGTCGCTGCGCGTGCGGCGGGTCGTGGCCCGCGCCCGGAATCGGATGCAGGCGCGGATCCTCCAGCGCATCGGGGCGGATGGGGTGGTCTCCCCCGAGGATGAATCGGCGGACCGGTGGTCGCACCGGCTGCTGGCGCCCTATCTGATCGAGCACATCGAGATCGGGGCGGGGTACGCCCTGGTGCAGGTCCGCCCGCCCGAGGCGTGGGTGGGGCGGACGCTGGTGGAGCTGGACGTCCGCTCGAAGCACAACGTCACAATCGTGGCGATCAAGCGGCGGGTGGCGTCTGCGACGGAGACGGGGAGCGAGTCGTACGACGAGCAGGTGGTGGATCTTCCCCAGCCGACCTCGCGCCTCGCCGCCGACGACACGCTGGTGATCGCGGGCTTCGATGAGGACATCCGCAAGCTGCCGCGCTGAGGCGGGGGGCGGGCGGCGTCCGGGCGCTCAGGGGGCGGCGGATCGTCCGCTCAGATTCACGAGGATCTCGGGGAGATGATGCTCGAAGGCGCCGCGGGCCATAGCGTCATCGGCGCCCGCGTCCCGCGCCGCCTGGAGATCGTCCTTGTTGACGTGGGGCCCAAAGGCGACGACGCGGATCCGCGCCGTTTCGCCAGCTTGACCCGCTTCCCATTCGCGGAGCCGCCTCACGAGGGCGACGGCCTCCTCGGCCTTGTCGAGATCGACGACAAGGGCGCGCACGTCGGAGTCCGCGAGGCGGTCCAAGAGCATCCGCTCGCTCCGCACGGGTCGGCAGGGCAAGGCGAGCGCTTCGGCGGTGGATTTGATTCTCGTGGCCCAGATGAGGTCTGCCGCAAAGTACAGTATCATTCGCCGCTCCAAGCTTGCGCAGCCCCGGGGGACGCCTTTGAATCCCGGGGCTTTCGTCTTTTTCATCCGCCCGACGATCCGGACGCCGCCCGTCCGATCGCCGAAGCTCTCGTCCATTGTCCCCCGGGAGAGCCATCCGTCCACCGGCGGCGCTGGACGCGATGCGACCGCTCGCCCAACCGATCCGCGAAACAAGGCCATGGCCAAAGCAACGATCGCCGCGCCCACCTCCCAAAAGGAAGGCAAGTCCTTCCGCGCTGAGCACGTCTTCGACGAGCTGGGGATGCCCCACGATCCCCACAATCTGTATCTCCAGACGATCGACGCGATCCTGACGGCGGCGGAGATTCTGGAGCTGCCGCATCACGTGCAGATCATTTTGGCGCAGCCGAAGAACGAGGTGATGGCGCATTTTCCCGTCCGGATGAATGACGGGAGCTTCCGACTCTTCAAGGGCTACCGGGTTCAACACAACAACGCGATCGGGCCCTACAAGGGGGGCATCCGGTTCCATCCCGACGTCTCGCTCGACGACGTCAAGGCGCTGTCGGCGCTGATGACGATGAAGTGCTCGCTGGTTCGCGTGCCCTTCGGCGGGGGCAAGGGCGGCGTGAAAGTCAATCCGCACACGCTGGAGAATGACGAGCTGATGCGCGTCACGCGGCGCTTCGTCTCCGCCATCGCTTCGCAGATCGGCGTGGACTACGACATCCCGGCGCCGGACGTCGGAACGAACGCGCAGGTGATGGCGTGGTTCGCCGACACCTACCAGAACATCATCGGCCCGGCGTCCCGCCACGACTCGCGCCGCATCGTCACGGGCAAGCCCATCGAGCTGGGCGGCTCGGTCGGGCGCGAGAAGGCGACGGGACAGGGCCTCGTCGACGTCGTGGCGGAGTTGCTTCCGTCCATGAACGTGCCGCTCGAGGGGCTGCGCGTCTCGCTGCTGGGCTTCGGCAACGTCGGCTCCTGGACGGGCCGCCTGCTGGCCGAGCGCGGCTGCAAGATCGTCGCCGTCATGGACCACACGGGCGCCATCCGCAATGAACATGGCGTTGACGCGCAAATGCTGGCCGACCACTGCGCCGAGACGGGCGGTGTCCGCGGCTTCGGACGCGGAACGGCGAGCGAATCCGGCAAGCACACGGAGCTCGGCGCGGAGGACATCACGGAGGAGGAGTTCTACAAGACGGAGGTCGACCTCTTCGTCCCCGCGGCGCTCGAGCAGATGATCGATGAGGAGCGGGCCTCCTGGATCAAGTGCCGCTTCTACGCGGAGGGGGCGAACGCGCCGACGACGCCCGCGGGCGAGCGCGTGCTGCTCCGGAACGGCGTCGAGATCCTCCCCGCGATTCTGTGCAACTCGGGCGGCGTGACCGTCTCCTACTTCGAGTGGGTGCAGAACAAGTCGTCCGTGACGTGGGACATCGATCGCGTCGACGCCGAGCTGAACAAGCACATGGTCCTCGCCGCCCGGCGGGTGCAGCTCGCGCGGCATCGCTACGAGGTGGACATGCGCACGGCGGCGTACATCGCGGCGCTGGATCAGATCGGGAAGGTTTACACGATGCGGGGCATCTTCCCCTGAGCGCGCTCTCGCGGGGCGGGTTGAGCGCCCGGGCGCGTCAGTCGCACTGTCCCCAGGCGCCGAGGAAGACGGCGAGGTCGAGCGAATCGACGCATCCGCTGTGGTTCAGGTCGGCGGGGGAGTCCGCCTCGCACCGGCCCCAGTCGATGAAGAGAAACGCGAGATCGGCGCTGTCCACGAAGCCATCGAGATTGATGTCGCCGACGCAGCTCCGCTCGACGGCGCCGATGTCGCACGCCGCCCCGAGCAGGCGCGGAGCGCCGCGCTGATCGATCTGCCCGGCGGCGGAGACGCAGCCGCCAGAGTCGATCGCGGGGCTCCCGAGAAGCGGGACGTGGGTGGGGGTGGGTCCGCCGTTCATCCGAAGGGGGGCCAGCATGGGATCGATCGGCGCCTCGCGACCGACCAGATCGCCTTCGACGCCGAAGCCGAAGGCGCCGAAGGCGAAGCCGATGAGGTTGTGCCCCTGCGAGGCGAAGGCGCCCGTGACATCGGGGCTCGCCATCGCGGTGTTGCCGGCGATCACGCTGTTCGAGACGTCGCCGGTTCCCGTGATGGCGAAGAGGCCGCCGCCGTAGGAGACGGCGTGGTTGTCGAAGATGGTGGCGCTGGAGATGGAGAAGTCGGCCGCGGTGTAGACCCCGCCGCCGTTGACGCCCGCGAGGTTGCCGCTGAAGGTCGAGGTTTCGATGTGGAGCGTCCCGGCGTTCATGAACAGGCCGCCGCCATCGTCGGGCGTGGTGTTGTCGACGAAAGAGCTGCGACGGATCAGGGCGGCGCCGCTTCCGTCGGTGTAGACGCCTCCGCCGCCATCGGTGGCGGCGCAGGAGCGGATCGTGCACATCGTGATCGTCAGGTCGCCGAAGCTCAGCGCCCCGCCGCCCTGATGAGGCGTGGCGCCGCCCTGGAGCGTAAGCCGTTCGAGCGTCAGCGAACCCTCCGCGTCGACCAGGAACAGGCGGAACGAGGGCGCCGTCGGCGCGCGCTCGATCGTCGCTCCGTTTCCTTCGATCGTGATGGCGGTCGTGATCCGAGGCAGCCCGGTGTCGGCGCGGATGGGATCGGTGTTGTTCACCTCGGTGAGGGTGTAGACGCCGTCCTCGGCCAGGGAGATCGTGTCGGGCTCTTCCGTGGCGTTGGCCTCGTGTATGGCGTTGATGAGGCCTTGCGTGTCTCCGTCTGCGACTGGGAGCGTCGCCGCGGATGCGGCGCAGCAGGTCGCCAGCGACAGCGTCGCGGCGTAGATCCACCCCATGCTCATTCGGTCGTCCTTCCTCGGGGCCGCGTCGGCCGCCGCGCGAGTCATCACTTCCACATCGATCCGCGCGTGCTCACCCCTCCCTCTGTGCGTCGGATAGAGATACCAGAACCCGATAAAAACTGGAAGGGTTTTCGGGCCAAATTTTGGCGGGCTCGATTTCCAAATGCGGGCGCCGGGCGCGGCGGGCGGTAGACTTGTGGTCGCCATGAGCGTCGAGAACCCCTGTTCACCGCATGATCCGGCCCGCCTCTTCGATCTGCTCACACTCATCCGCACGCCGGGGCTGGGGCCTGTTTTGGCCAACCGGCTGTTGGATCATTTCCGGGAGGACGCCGCCGGCGCGCTCGGCGCGTCGGCGTCGGAGCTTGCGGGGATCGAGGGGGTTGGGGCGAAGCGCGCCGAGGCAATCGTCGCGCGGCGCTCCGCTGCGCGCCGGGCGGCGCAGGAGGAGCTGTCGCTGGCTGAGAAGCAGGGGGTGCGCTTCACGGCGCGCGCTGACGTGGAGTACCCGCCGCTGCTGCGCGGACTGCGCGATGCGCCGCCGATTCTCAGTGTAAAAGGATCGCTCGATCCGCAGCGCGATCGCTACGCCCTCGCCATCGTCGGCTCGCGCTCCTGCACGCCCTACGGAACCGAGCAGGCGGGACGTTTCGCGGCGCGGCTTGCGGGGGCTGGGCTTGCGATCATCTCGGGCGGGGCGCGTGGGATCGACGCGGCGGCGCACGAGGGCGCGCTGCGCGTCAAGGAGCGCACCATCGCGGTGCTCGGCTGCGGGCTCGCCAACGTCTATCCGCCTGAGCATGCGGAACTCTTCGAGCGGATCGTGGAGGAGGGCGGTGCGGTCCTCTCGGAGCTGCCGCTTTCGACGCCGCCCGTCGCGGAGAACTTCCCGGCGCGCAACCGCATCATCTCCGGCATATCTCTGGGGGCGCTCGTCATCGAGGCGGGGAAGCGATCCGGCGCGCTGATCACCGCGCGCCTCGCGACGGAGGAGCAAGGGCGGGAGACGATGGCGCTGCCGGGGCGCGTCGACTCGCCCGCGTCGGAAGGCTCGCTCGAACTGATCAAATCAGGAGGCGCGGCGCTGGTGGCGAAGCCGGAGGATGTGCTCGACACGCTCGAAGCCTGCGCGCGCCATGCGCACGGCGGCACGCACGCGGCGCGGTATGCGCCGTCGCCGCCGTCGACCCCGCTGGATGACGAGCGCGACGTGGAGGCGAAGCCGACTCGCGCCCTGCCGGACGATCTGACGGTCTCGCAGCGCACGCTTTTTGAAGCGCTGGTGGAGCCGCGGAGTCTCGACGAACTCGTGCGCACGACGGGGCTGGATGCGGGCGTCGTGCGCGCGGACGTCACGATCCTGGAGGTGCGCGGCGTCGTCACCCGCGAAGGTGGACGGCTGGCGCGCCGGCGCTGAGGGGCGACTGGGGCGGATGGATCGGGGAGGGGGCTGGTCGAAAAAATTCGGGGAATGTCTTGCCGTGCGGAGCCTGATCGGGTACCGTATCCCGAACAGAGGCGTGTGCCTTTGTTGCAGCGATCGAGGAGAAGTGGACGAAAGTAGGGCGCCGAGCCTTGTGAGGCTCAACATGTCGGGGACCGACATGGCGGCTCGCCCAGATGGAGTGGTCCTTCTCTGATGAGGGGTCTGATTCGGGCGTCGACGCGGAGCGCGGCCGCAGGATTCGAAAGCACAAGACCTTGCGCTCATTCGGGGCGTCGCCGACTCGGAGGAGAGGCGGTCGCACGCGGGTGGGCGCACCGATGGGAGCGGCTTTCATGGCGCTCGAGAGTGCGACGATTCTGAAGCTGGGGCCCGGCGGAGACTTCACGTCCGAATATCACTCCGCGGGAGGCGGACGCCTGCTGCGGAAGCGGGCGGCGTCGGAGAACTCGGCGAGCGAGGGCGGCGGAAGGCGTCGCCGCCAGCGAGCGGCTCGGGATGCGGTGGAGGTCTCCGCTGCGAGCGCGCGGGCGGGGCTGATGCTGGCCGCGGAGCGGCTGCTGGGCGCCCAGTCGCGGCAATTGCGCGACCTGGCCTCGGCGTGGGGATGGGAGATCGCTGCGGGACATCGATCGGCAGG
Source organism: uncultured Phycisphaeraceae bacterium (assembly GCA_964451515.1). Classification (GTDB taxonomy): domain Bacteria; phylum Planctomycetota; class Phycisphaerae; order Phycisphaerales; family UBA1924; genus CAYVIJ01. Next base: position 7,517 of record CAYVIJ010000043.1, read on the forward strand.
GAGGCTCAGCGGGGGCTGGGCCGCAGTCGGGGGAGCGGATCTCACAAAGGAGGTGTTTGGTGACCGCCAGCACACTCAATCTCACGCCGAAGCAGTTGCAGATTCTGAAGCTCATCCGGGACAGCCGCGTGCGGCGCGGCTATTCGCCGACGATGCAGGAAATCGCCGACGAGCTCGGCGTCAGCAAGGTCACCGTGTTCGAGCACGCGGAGGCGCTCATCAAAAAGGGCGCTCTGGTGCGCGAGCCGAACAAGGCACGCTCTTTGTCGATCGCTGAAGGCGTCACGCTTCCGGATGAGGACCAGACGCTGCGGTTCCCGCTGGTCGGCAAGATCGCGGCGGGGTATCCAATCGAGAAGTTCGCGCAGTCGGACGAGCTGGATCTCCAGTCCGTCTTCGGCCCGCGGATCGGCGCGACGGGCGCGACGTTCGCTCTGCGCGTCGATGGCGACTCGATGCGCGACGAGGGGATTCTGGAGGGCGATTACGTGATCGTCGAGCGCCGCGAGACGGCGCGCAACGGCGAGCGGGTGGTGGCGCTGCTGCCCGATGGCCAGACGACGCTGAAGACCTTCTTCAAGGAGAAGGACCGCATTCGTTTGCAGCCCGCAAATCCGGACTTCGATCCGATCTACGTCCGGGACTGCAAGATTCAGGGGGTGGTGACGGGGGTCTTGCGGCGGTATTGATGTCCTCCCGTTTCGGCTCGGACGGTTCCCGGTGGGACGGCTCTCCGAGCCGTCAATCTTTTGTAGGCAACGAAGGCGGCGCGGCGGGTGTCTCTGGCTGCCGCACCGGTGCTTTTGCATTCCCACGCAGCGAAGAGCCGTCCCACCGGGAGGTGTCGCATCGGGAACGTTGCAGGCGGTGGCTCACTCACGGGCAGGCACGGCGGCCTGCCCCACCGACGCCCTTGCATCCGCACGCAACGAAGAGGAGACGGCTCGGAGAGCCGTCCCACCGGGAGCCGAGACGGCTTGGAGAGCTGTCGCAGCGGGAGGTGTCGCATCAGGAATGTTGCAGGCGGTGGCTCACTCACGGGCAGGCACGGCGGCCTGCCCCACCGGTGTTTTTGCATTCGCCTGGAGCCGCAGGTCGAGCCATCGGGCGGTGAGGTCCGCGAGTGATGGGTCGGGGCGGCCGGAGAGGAAGAGGATCGCGTGTGATTTTCCGTCGTCGCGGATGAGCGTGGCGCGGACGGGAGGGGAGAACTGCGCCAGATCCAGCGCGCGTTCGATGCGCCGCCAGCTCGTCAGCCAGCCGGCGCGGATGAAGTGGACGACGATCCGGCGCCATGCGCGCGCGAGCGGCTCGGCGAGGAAGGGCGCGAGTCGACCGACGGCGCGCAGGATTGCGCCGCCGAGATGGATCAGGAAGGCGCCCGGGAGTCGCGCGCGCTCGAGAACGAGCGTCGTGTCCTCGGGTGTGAACGCTGTGGCCCTTCCCAGGCGCACCTTCTCGACCCGCTTCGGCGAGACGAGCAGGGCCGAGACATCGAAGGGGTTGGCGCCGCGCCGGGCGATGACGGGGCGCAGGAAGATGGCGATCGCGACGAAGAGCAGACCCCACCAGATCATCGAGCGCGCATCGCCCGCGAGGAACCCGATGACGCTCGTGACCATCGCCACCGATGCGAGGATGATCAGCGTCCACTTCACCGCGCGGCGCTCCTGGGCGCCACGGGCGCGTGCGGGGCCCAGGTCGATCGTCTCGGAGATCGCCTCCGTGGGCGCCGATCGCGGCCAGGCGTGGTCCATGAGCAGCAGCGCCGGCGGCTCTTCTCCGTCGGATTCGTTGCGGAAGCAGGCGTGCGAGAAAGGCCTGGCAGGATCGCGTCGGCGCGCGCGGGCGGCGGCGCGTTCGGCGGATGTGGCGTTGGGACGCGTCTCGAGCCAGCGATCGATCCGCCGGCGCATCATCGATCGTCCGATGCGATCCGTGATGAGCAGCAGGAGGACCGGCGCGTACCAGAGCAGATATATTCCCGCTTCGCTGAAGAGCAAGCGCGGGTGAGCGAAGAGCCCGTCGGTGATGGCGTGGCGATGCAGCGCCGGAAGGACGCCGATGGCGAAGGGCGGCGTCAACAACGCGAAGGTGAGCAGCAGCGTCAGGCGATCCAGCGGCGGGATGAGGGGCGGGCGACGCGAGACGGATTCGAGGGGCGTGTCGGGCGGCAGATCGCGGGCTCGTGGGAAGGGAGGCGGCATGGAGTCGTCCGTGTAGGATGCTTCTCGGAGCATCATTCGCACGAGCGGAAGGAGATGGTCGTCGTGGAGCAGCGAGGGCTGACGGGACGGGTCGCGGTCATCACGGGCGCCAGCGCCGGCATCGGCGAGGCCGTCGCGCGGGATCTGGCGGCGAATGGCGCCGGAGTCATCGTGAACGCGCGGCGCGAGGAGAAGATTTCCGGGCTCGTCTCGGACCTCAGGGAATCGGGCGGCGAGGCGGAGGCGATCGCGGGCGACGCGGCGGATCAGTCCGTCATCGATGCGATGCTCGACGCCGGGCGCGCGATGGCGGAGCGTCTGGGCGGCGGGCTGACGGACGCGGACATCGTCGTCGCCAACGCTGGTCGTGGGCTTGCGGGGAGCGTGATGGGCTCCAACACGGCTGAGTGGGAGGAGATGACGCGGATCAACTTCCTGGGCTGCGCGCGCCTGATCCGCAGCGCCGGGAAGCGGATGCTGGAGATGGCGCCCGAGGAGGATCCGCTGCGGCGCGCGCGGGATCTGGTGGTGCTGGGCTCGACGGTGGGGCGGCACATCTCGCCCTTCTCCTCGATGTACGGCTCGACGAAGTTCGCGGTGAACTCGATGGCGGAGGCGGCGCGGCGCGAGCTGGGCCCGCGGGGGATTCGCGTGTCGCTGATCGAGCCGGGAATCGTGAAAAGCGAGTTCCAGGACGTCGCGGGGTACGACCCGAAGGGTTTCGGCGAGCACATGGAGCGCATCGGGCCCGTGCTCGCGCCGGAGGACGTGGCGCGGCTCGTCACCTTCATCGTGACGCAGCCGGTGAACGTGCATGTCAATGACGTGGTGATCCGCGCGACGCGGCAGGACTATCCCTGAGGCGCGGGCGCGTTCGTGCGCACGAAGTCGTGGATCGCCTCCGTTATCGCGCGGATGAGCTCGGGCTCGGCCCAGACGTCGTTGTGCCCGGCGGCGGGGATCGCGACGAGCCGGCCCGCTGGCGCCGCGTCGGCGATGGCCCGCCCGTCCTCGATGGGCGAGACCTGATCGTTCTCGCCGTGCACCACCAGCAGCGGGCAGGGGACGCGCGCCGCGAGTTGGGCGCGATCGAAGCCGGTCCATCCGGGGCCGACGCCGAGGCGGAGCCCGAGGGTGAGGAAGGCGAGGGGCGTGTTGATGCGGTGGGGGAAGCCGGCGTGGCGCATGACGTTGCGCGCGGGCGTCTGGGGAAGGCGATAGGGAGCCTCCGCGATGACGGCGCGCAGGTCTGGGCGCTCGTGCAGATGAGCCGCGGCGGCGATGGCGACGCCGGCGCCGAGGGACCAGCCGTGGAGGATGAGCCCGCCGGCGAGTCGGTCGTCGCGTTCGAGCTGGTGGATGAGATCGGCGAGGATGAGGTGCTCGCGCGTGCCCAGGAGCGAGAGGGCGGGCGCCTCGCCGGCGGCGGGGGGATCCCAGACGAGCAGGGCGGAGGCGAGGGGGGCGAGGGCGTCGAGGCGCGGGAGGATGCCGATGCGGGAGTCGCCCCATCCGGGCGTGGAGAGGATGAGTGGTCCTGCGGGATCGTCGCCCTGGATGTCCCAGAGCGGGAAAGCGTGGCGGTTGGATGGGGGCGGGGCGGAGGAGGGCGTCCAGGTCGTCGAGCGGAAGGGGCGGGGATGGCTGAGCTCGGAGGGATCGCCCGGGGCGCCTGTGCGCAGGGCGGAGGCGTAGGTGCGCCTGGGTGGACGGCGGAGGCGCAGGATCGTCGCGAGCGTGAGGAGGGCGATGGCGACGAGGGCGCCGGCGGCGAGGAGGAGGAGCAGGCCCGACATGGCGGGCACTGTACGGAAACCCGTGGGAGTGCTAGTCTTCCGGACTTGCTCGCCCGGTCTCGCGGTGGTCGCGTGGCGGCGGGCGGTGCTCTCTTCGTCGCTCGCCGCGGATGATGTCGGCGGGCCGAATCAGACCAGGACGGAGATTTCTGAATGAGTCGTTTCGCGCGTTTCGGGGTTGGGCCGGCGGTCAAGGTCGTGAAAAAGAGCGGCGCCGGCGTCGCGTACGTGGATTACAAGGACGCGGACAACCTCCGCCGCCTGATGAGCCCGAACGGGAAGATTCATGGCCGCAAGCGTTCGGGGATGAACGCGAGCGATCAGCGGAAAGTGGCGCAGGCGATCAAGCGGGCGCGGTACATGGGGCTGCTGCCGTACACGTCGGCGACGCTGTGAGGCGCTGAGCGGGGCCGGCGCGGCGGAGCGCGAACCGGCGATGCATCGATGCTGAGACCGCCTGCGATCCTGTGGCGGATGCTGCTGGGAGACCTGTGGCGGCTGCTCGCGCTCTCGACGACGGGGCTGGTGACGGTCATCGCATTTGCGGCGGCGGTGCGGCCGCTGGCGGAGGGGCAGGTGGGGCCGCTGGACGCGCTGCGGTTCATGGGGCTGGCGGTCGTTCCGATGCTCCAGTTCGCGTTGCCCTTCGCGTCGGGCTTCGCGGCGACGCTGTCGCATCATCGTTTCTCTTCAGAGAATGAGGCGCTGGCGGCTTCGGCGGGGGGGATCAGCTACCGGGCGCTGCTCGTTCCGGCGGGGGTGACGGGACTGCTGGCGGCGTTGGTGGTGGCGGGGTTGTCGCATCAGGTGATTCCGAAGTTCTATCGGGCGATGGAGCTGGTCGCGCACCGGGACGCGGCGCGGGTGATCGAATCTCAGATCCGACAGGGGCAGACGGTGAACCTCGGCGACATGATTGTGCGCGCCGACGACGTGCATCGCCTCCAGCCGGAGCATGGACCCGCGACGGACGTGCTGGTGATGGACGGCGTGCTGGCGATGTCGCTCGATGAGAATGGAGATGTCAAGGCGGATGTGACGGCGGAGCGCGCCGACGTCTGGCTGACGACGGAGCGGCGCCCCGACGGGACGGACGCGACGGTTGTGCGCATGCGGTTGCGCGGCGCGACGTGGTGGCAGCGCGAGGGGGGGCTGGGCGATCAGGGAGAGCTGGAGGTGCGCCCGTTCGTGTTTCCACATGACTTCCGCGATCGGCCCAAGTTTCGAACGTACGATGAGCTCGTGGCGATGCGCGATAATCCCGACTTGAATAGGAGCGTTGATGCGCGCCGGCGGGCGCTCGCGGCGGCGCTGGCGCAGGCTCTGGCGCAGCGGGAGGTGGGGCACGCGATGGACGCGGAGGGGCGCGTGACGCTGCTGGGGCGGGATGGTCAGCGCATCAGTGTGCAGGGCGGGCGTGTGGAGCGGGTCGCGCTGGGGAAGGTTCGGTTCGTCCCGCCATCCGGACAGCGTCTCGAGGCGACGCGTCGTCTGTCGGATGGATCCATCCGCCGGCATCTGGCGGCGTCGGCCGCATTGAGCCTCTCCTCCGAGGCGCGCAGCGGCGCGACGGCGGCGACGCTGCGGCTCCAGGGTGTGGAGACGCCCGAGGTCGGCGGGGCGAGCCGGCGGGAACTCACGTTTACGGACCTGCGCCTGCGAAATGATCCATCAGAGGGTCTGTTTGCCACGGGTTCGAGCGCGCTGCTGGCGTCGGCCTCATCCGTGGCCGCGGAGTTGGAGGCGGCGGGCTGGAGCGGCTCGGCGGAGGCGACCCGGAAGGCGATGGAGGAGCTGGAGGAGCGGATCCAACGTCTGCGCGGTGACATCGTGGGGAATCATCACGAGCGGTTCGCCCTGTCGGCGGCGTGTCTGGTGATGACGCTGACGGGGGCGGTGATGGCGCTGCGGCTTCGCGAGGGGATGCCCCTGACGGTCTACCTGTGGAGCTTTTTCCCGGCGCTTGGCGCGGTGGTGACGATCAGCGGAGGGGAGCACATCGTGCCCAGGCACGAAACGCTCGGGCTGACGCTGCTCTGGGGGGGTGTGGCGGCGCTGACGCTGTACACCTTGGCGGCGTATCGCGGACTCGCGCGTCATTGAGGACCTGAAGGGTCTTCTCAATGGAGCGGTTTTTCCGAAGAAAGCGCTTGGACCAGTGGTTTCGAGGGGATACAACGGAGAACCACCGCCGCCGGCGTCGGCGTCCCGAAAATGGGCGTGCGACGCTGCCGAGGCGAGTCCGCACAGCATGGGCAATCGCGGGCGTTTGGGGGATTTCGGGGGCGGATGCGGAGGCGAGTCGCCTTCGAATCGGGTCAGAGAGACGAGCTTCGATCTTGGAGCGCCCCATCCGGCGGAGTGGCAAAGAAGAGGATTATCGAGGAGACGACATGATCGAGAAGAGAACTGGCGAGGCGATCGCTCTGGCCGCTGCGTTCGGCATGGCGGCGGTCGGCGGGGTGAAGGTCGCGCAGGCGGAGGGCGAGCAGGAAGCGTTCGAGTTGCCGCCGCATGTGTCGGTGGTGCTGCCGGGCGTGGTGTGCTCGGCGCCGACGGAGGCGCAGCGAGCGGAGGCGCTCGACGCGATTGGGCTGATGGACGAGAAGCCGTTGACGCTGGTGGGAGAGAACCTGACGCGCGGCGCGGGCGGGCTGGACATCCAGTACCAGTTGAGCCAGGAGGTGATCAACACGCCTGGCTGGGTCGATGCGCTCGAGGAGGCGGCGCAGGTTTGGGAAGCCGTGATTGACGATCCCGTGACGGTCACGTTTGGGGTCGATTTCACATCGGGACAGGGATTTCTGGCCGCGACGAGCACGTCGCGCTTCGCCTCGACCTACTCGGCGGCGCGTTCGGCTATGACGAGCGACGCTGCGGCTTTTGAATCGGACTATCTGAACGCTCTTCCGTCGTCGGATGCGCCCTTCATCACAACGCAGGGCACGCAGAACTCGGGCGCGCTGGGCGGAATCGCGCTCAGCAACCCGAACCGGCAGGCTCTTGGGTTTTCGAGCGCTCTGAGCCCGGGCGAGGCGGACGGTTCGATCGTCTTCAACACGGATTTCTCGTTTGACACGGATCCGAGCGACGGCCTGACGGGCGTGGACGTGATCTTCGTCATGGTGCATGAGTTGGGCCATGCGCTCGGCTTCATCAGCGGCGTGGACGTCTTCTCGGATCCGAGCCAGGTCTGGGTCCCCCACATTCTCGATCTTTTCCGGGGCGGGATCGTCGGCCGCTTCAACGACTGGGACAACTTCGCGGAGTTCGGCGCGTTCGAGCGCGAGTTTCGGCCGGGCATTGACTGCGCGCTGGATACGTTCGACGCGATCGATTTCGACGCATTCCGCTTCTCGACGGGCGCCAACAACGGGGATGGGCGGCAGGCGAGCCACTGGAAAGACGACTCGTTGCTCGGCATTCCCGAGGTCATCGGCGTGATGGATCCGACGTTCAGCCAATCGCAGAATCCGCCCGGGCTCATCAAGGATGCCGACCTGCTCGCCTTCAGCCTGATCGGCTGGGACATCGATCTGATCCAGACGCTGCCGTGCCCGGAGGATGTGAACGGAGACGGCGTCGTGGGCCCGACCGATTTGTCGCTGCTGCTCGGAAACTGGGGTCAGGGGGGCGCGGCGGATGTCGACGGCAGCGGAATCGTGGGCCCGACCGACCTGGCGGTGCTGCTGGGCGGCTGGGGGCCGTGTCCCTGATCGAGCGATTGTTCCTTGAAACTCCCGAGCCCGTTTCGCGAAAGACGAGACGGGCTTTTTTCATGCGCGCGTGTCCGATGGCGGCGGAGCGGCGCAACAAGTAGGTTCTCGCGGATGCTCGCGCTCGACGAGGTGAAAAAGCGGTTCGGAAGCGTGCAGGCGGTGGACGGCGTCTCGCTGCACATTGACGCGGGTGAGATGGTTGGTCTGCTTGGCCCGAATGGCGCCGGCAAGACGACGACGATCTCCATGGCGACAGGTCTGCTCCAGGCGGACGAGGGTCGCGTGGAGCTCGAAGGCTTCGGCTCGCCGGGGGAATTTGGCGCACGGCGCGCTATTGGCGTGGCGCCGCAGGCGCTGGCGATCTACGACGAGCTGACGGGCGTCGAGAATCTGCGCTTCATGGGGAGCCTTTACGGGCTGCGCGGGCGCCAGCTGGCTCAGCGCGCGGACGAGCTGCTCGAGCGCGTCGGGCTGACGGAGGCGTGTCGGAGGCGCGCGGGGACGTACTCGGGCGGCATGAAGCGTCGGTTGAATCTGGCGATGGCGATGACGCACGATCCGCTGATGCTGCTGCTGGATGAGCCGACGGCTGGGGTCGATCCGCAGTCGCGCAACGCAATCTTCGATCTGGTCGCGTCGGAGAAGGAGAAGGGCCGCGCGATCCTCTACACCACGCACTACATGGAAGAAGCGCAGCGCCTGTGCGATCGCGTGATGATCATGGATCACGGCAAGACGCTCGCCTTCGGCACGGTCGATGCGCTCATCGCCGAGCACGGCGGCGACGCGGTGCTCGTCATCGAGGATCGCACGGGTGAAGTCGAGCGGCGGTTCACGAAGAATTCGGCGGAGGAAGTGCGCGCCGTCCTTTCCAACGGCGAGGCGGCGACTGTGACAGTCGAGCGACCGAATCTCGAGGGCGTGTTCCTGAACCTGACGGGAAGGAGTCTGAGGGACTGATGCTGCGCGCGATTACGTCGCTGGCGATGAAGGATCTGAAGCTGCTCGTGCGAGACAGGGCGGGCTTTTTCTTTGTGATCGGCTTCCCGGCCATCTTCGCGCTTTTCTTCGGATCGATCTTCAGCAACATGGGCTCGGGCGGTGGCGGGAGCGCGATCCGGATCATCGTCTTCGACGCCGATCAGTCGGAAGCGAGCGCCGAGTTCGTCGACTCGCTGGCGGCGGGCGATGAGTTCGAGGTCTTGATCGCGGAGGATGCGGAGAAGGCGCGCTCGATGGTGCGCCGCGGGCAGCGCGCGGCGTTCCTGATTCTCGAGGAGGGCTTCGGCGAGAAGAGCGAGTCGATCTTCACCGGCGATCCGCCAGAGCTCACGCTGGGGACGGACCCCTCGCGCGGCGCCGAGGCGGCGATGGTGGAGGGTCTGGTCACGAAGCATGCGTTCGAGCGTTTGCAGGAGGTCTTCAGCGATCCGGCGAAGGGGAAGGCGAACGTGGACGCCGCGCTGGAATCGCTGGAGGAGGGCGACGCGCCGCCCCAGACGCGGATGGTGCTGACGCCCTTCCTGAACTCGACCCGCACCTTCTTCGATCAGTTCCCGACCATTCAAGATGACGTCGATGGGAATGACGGCGATGGCCAGGCCGCGGGAGGCTTCGGCCTGACGCCGGTGGAGATCGAGACCGAGTCCGTCATCGGCGAGCGGCCCGAGGGCGTTCCGCCGAGTTCGTGGGCCTTTGCCTTCCCACAGGCGACATCGTGGGCGCTGATCGCCACGGCCGCGGGGTTCGGCGTGTCGCTGGTGGTCGAGCGCACGCGCGGGACTCTGACGCGTCTGCGAGTGGCGCCGATTCCGGCGTGGGCGGCGCTGGCGGGCAAGGGGCTGGCGTGCTTCCTGGCGACGGCGATTGTCTCTGCGGCCCTGCTGGGGTTCGGGATCGCCGTTTTCGGGATTCGGCCGCTCTCGTACGTTGCGCTGCTCGGCGCGATCGTGTCCGCCTCGCTGTGCTTTGTGGGGCTGATGATGCTTCTGGCGTCGCTCGGTCGCACGGAGCAGAGCGCAGGAACGATCAGCTGGGCGGTGCTGCTGGTCTTCGCGATGCTGGGCGGGGCGATGGCGCCGCTGTTCATCATGCCCGACTGGATGCGGGCGACGAGCGTGGTGAGTCCGGTGCGCTGGGCGATCATCGCGATCGAGCACGCGGTGTGGCGCGGGGCGTCGTTCGGCGAGATGTGGCTGCCGTGCGCGCTGTTGGTGGCGATCGGGGCCGTGTGCTTTGGCGCGGGGGCGCTGCGCTTTCGATTCGAATCGTAAGCAAAGCGCCGGAAGTGGAGCGGACCGGGATCGAACCGGCAACCCCTGGCTTGCAAAGCCGATTGGGCGTTTTTTCCGATCCGCTCTCACGCGCCGAAACCGTTGCCAGCATCGTACTTAGGCGGTGCGGCCATTGCAAGCGCTGCAGCCGATTTCGGGTCGTCTCAGTCTATTGCGGGTCGGATCGGCGATTTCCGACCCGTAATAATCCGGCCCGACCCGGA
>CAYVIJ010000044.1:0-15226 GCA_964451515.1 uncultured Phycisphaeraceae bacterium
TGGGGCAGGCCGCCGTGCCTGCCCGTCCTTGCTCTCTCGCGCACACAATCCCCCTTCCCCAGGCGCAGAGCTCCGCTCAAGCCGTCTACACGAACTACCCCCAATCGCCCGCGCAGCGGGCGAATCTAGAGCGTTCTTTTGTCCCGATCCTTCTTCAGCCGCTCGATCTCCCGCCGCGCCCGGTTCGCCGCCTCCTCCAGCACCAGATCGTGCGTGAACTCCGGAATCTCCAGCTCCCGCGCGCGCCGCTGAAGCCGCGCCAGCTCCCGAATACCGTCCAGCACCCGCTCCCACGCCTTGATCGCCTCGTCCGTGCGCTGGCGCCACTTCCGGCGCGACTCGTCCGTCAGATCCTGCGTCCCCTCCCAAACGAAGTATTGCTCGTTGCGCGGATTCGCCGCTGCCGCCTCCTCGATGTTCGTCTCGATGTACGTCACCGCGATCGGAATCCGCTCCGAAATCTCCTTGATCTCATCCAGGTGCTTGAGCCGCTCCGCCTTCGCGTCGCGCATCGCCACCAGCCCGTACCCGCCCGCCGAACGAAAATCGCCGATCTCGAGCGCCGCCCCCAGATCCTCCGCCGACTTGATCATCTGCGCCACGCCGAAGCGCCCCGCCTCCTCCGCCGTCAGCGTCAGGACCGCATCCGCCGAGTCAACACGCTGCACATCCGCCGCGCGAGCGCCGCGCGGAAACTCAGAGACCAGCTCGACGCCCTCACCCTTCTCCACCGCCCACAGCTCCGCCTCCATCAGCATCATCGCGCGCACGACGTCCACGTCATGCCCCTTCCGCTCCGCCGCCGCCGCCACGTTCGACGCCAGCGCGCTGTTCAGCTTCGCATCCACCTCGATCTCCCCCGTGGTGTTCTCCCGCAAATACGCCACCGCCGCCCCCACGCTCGAGCCGGGAAGCATCTGCACCGTGTCGCAGCCGAAGACCACCCAGATTGCCGCCGACAGCGCCTCCTTCTCCACCATCGCGTGGTATGTCAACGCCCCCTCATGATCGCGCATCGCCTCCGCGATCTTCTCCGCCGTCATGACCATCCCCCCGGGCGAGTCGATCCGGAAGACGATGTGCTCGATCCCCCGCCGCTTCGCCCACGCCAGCGCCTTGCGCACACCCGCCGCCACCACGTCCTTCCCGAACTCCCCGCGGATCGGAATCTCCAGATACCGCGCCGTCGCTCCCGCCGACCGCTCCTCGCGCTCCGGGCGCCTCGCCTCGCGCGTCTTCCGTTCCGACCGCGACCGCTTCTTCTTCGGCGCGAAGAAATCCTCGGGAAGCGGCTTCTCCTCGATCGACTCGATCTCCGAGCGCCGGAACGAGAGCGTCGTCCGAATCCCCGCCACCTTCGTGTCGATCGTGATCGACGCCGCCGTCTTCTTCGTGATGGCGCCCTCGAAGACGCGCCCATCCCGCAGCGTCACCACATCCGCCAGCGAGGCCGCCGCCAGCGCACAGCACACGGCGAAAACGGCGATCAATCGAAGAGCAATGCGTCCAGACATCAGCAAACCCCCATGGAGAATGGGCAGAGAATGGCCCCCTCAGAGTGTGCCACGGGCGGCTCGCCCGCCCGTGCAAACGGTCGCAACTCCTTTGACATCCAACCAATCAAAACAGAACCACTCTAGGGCCCGCCCCGCCCGCGCCAATCCCCTTCCCCAATCCCTCACACGCCAACCGACGCCCGCCCCGGGGGGGACAGCCGAGGTAAGGGGCATTCTCAAAACCCCCTCTCCCCCGGGAGAGGGCTGGGGTGAGGGGCATTCAGACCTGAACTCGACGCCCCAGCCGCGCCGCCAGATTCTCCAGCGCCACCCCCATGTGCACGTTGCTCGCCAGATGCGCCTCCGCCTCCCGCAGCAGATCGATCCCCCGCAGCGCGCCCTCCACCGCCGACGGATCATCCGCCCCCTCCCGCAGCCGCGACCGGAAGCGCATCGCCAGCAGCGACAGCAGCAGCCGCGCCCCCGCCTTGTTCGCCGCGTCCTTCGACGCCTGCGGGCTTCTCTCCACCTGCCCCTTCGCCCATTCGTCCACCATCCGCGCCATCGCCGCCCCCATTCCCGCCGGATACGACCCGCGCGCCGCCCCCTCCAGCATCGGATCCAGCTCCGCCGCCCACTCGTGCAGATCCCCCTCCAGCGCAATCACCGCCCGCCCCGCCGCCCCCTCCGCAAAATCGATCGCGAACTCCATCGCCCGCGCAGACGGCCCGGCCTCCCCTCGCTCCTCCCGCTCCGCCGCCCACCGCCTTGCCCACGTCTCCATGTCCGCGCGCGTCAGCGGCTGAAACGCCACGCGCTGACAGCGCGACAGAATCGTTGGCAGCAGCCGATCCACCGCCGACGTCACCAGAATGATCACGCTCCCCGCCGCCGGCTCCTCCAGCGTCTTCAGCAGCGCGTTCTGCGTCGCCGTGTTCAGCAGCTCCGCCTCGTCAATGATGAACACCTTCCCGCAGAGACCCCCCGCGCGCATCGAGGGCGCCCGCCCCGCCGGCTTCAGCAGATGCTCATCCACGACCTCCTTCGGAATCGTGATCAGCTTCCGCTCCCGGATCGCCCGATCCGCCGCGAAGCGCGCCAATTCCTTCGTAATCACATGAAAGTCCGGATGCGCTCCCGCGCGCAGCAGCCGCTGCGTCTCCGAATCCGGATCCGGCGTGGGAACGCCCGACAGATCAACCGTTGTCGTCGGATCCAGCAGCGCCGCGCCGAACGCCCGCGCCGTCGTCTCCTTGCCCACCCCCGCCGCCCCGTGAAACACCCACGCGTGATGCACCCGCTTCGACGCGATCGCGCTTCTAAGCACATGCAGCGCGCGCTCCTGCCCCAGAATCTCCGCCAGATTCGGCACGCGCTCCGGCGCCGCCCGCTCGATCTGCTCGCTCGCCCGCGCCATCACGACTCCATCCTCATCCCGCCGCCGCCTCCGCCGCCAGCTCCGCCAGAACCGCCTCCCCCAGCCGCTCATACTCCTCCGCCCCGTTGTACACGTGGCACGAAGGCCTGAGCAGCCGCTTCGGCGGCGCGGGCCACGGAATGATCGGGACCTCCACCCGATGCCGCTCATACAGCGCGATCTGCAAGGGATCCGCATACAGCGCCGACTTCGGCGGATCCGGCGCCCCGTCCGGCAACGGCAGCGAGAACATCGAGCCGATCATCGATTCCGGCGCCGGCGCCTCGATCTCCAGTTGTGCGCACAAATGCTTCCGCGCGGCGCGCGCACGCGAATGCATCACGTCCCGCACCGCCGCCCAACCGCCATCCGGAAACAGCGACCCCATCGCCTTCACCGCCACCGGCGCGACCAGCGCCGCCGTCGGATCGTGCGTCCCCGTCCAGCCGAACTCGATCTGAAACCGCGACCGATCCGTCCTGGGAGAGTTCGCCCCATGCGAGATCGCGATGGGCCGAATCTCATCCTGCCTGTCTGCGCGCACGTGCAGAAACGCCGCCCCCAGCGGCGCGCCCACCCACTTGTGCAGGTTGGCCGTGTAATACGCCGCGCCGATGTCGTCGATCTCCAGCGGCAACATCCCCGGCCCATGCGCCCCGTCGACGAGCGTGTCGACGCCGCGCGCATCAAGCTCCTGAACGATCCGCTTGATCGGCAGAACGAGCGCCGTCTGCGACGTGACGTGATCGATCAGCGCGATCCTCGTCCTCTCCGAGACGCACTCGAGAATCGCATCGAGCGCCTCATCCTCGGAGCGAATCGGAAACGGAATCTCCGCGACCGTCACCGTCGCCCCCGCGCGCTCCGCCACGAACTCCAGCGCATTGCGGCACGCGTTGTACTCATGCGTCGTCGTCAGCAGCTCATCGCCAGGCTCGATCGGAAGCGACCGCAACACCGCGTTCACCCCCGCCGTCGCATTCGGCGCGAACGCGAAGTCCTCCACACGCACGCCCAGAAACGGCGCCAGCCGCTCCCGCGCCTCATCCTGAAGCCGCTCCAGATCCCGCGCCATGAACTGCACCGGATTCTTTTCCAGTCGCCGCCGCAGCTCCCCCTGCGCCTCCAGCGCGACCTTCAGCCGCGCCCCGAAGGACCCGTGATTCAAAAACACCACGTCCGGATCCAACTCAAACTGCGATCGAATGGCCTCGGAAGTCACAGCGCTCATCCCGCGAGGATAGTCGCTCGCCGACTCACACCAAACCCGGCGCCGCCACCCGCCGTGCCTGCCCGGACTTGCTCCCTCGCTTACACAATCCCCCTCCCCCAGGCGCGCGGCTCCGCCGAAGCCGTCTCCCCGACCTACCCGCAATCGCCCGCGCAGCGGGCGAAGCCTCCCGGTGGGGCAGGCCTCCGTGCCTGCCCGTACCTGCTGGTCCAACTCCACGACTCCTGGTGGGACGGCTCGCCGAGCCGTCTCCTCCCCCTTCTACAGGTAGGGCGGGCGTCCCTGCCCGCCTGTCTCCGATTCCTCTCCCACATCCCCCGGCGGGCACGGAGGCCCGCCGCTTCCAGGGTCGTTGCGTGCCCGTCCCCCCCGCCTTCCCCCCTCAAATCCCCGGCGCCGTCCGGTTCGCCCGCATCACCAGCTCCGGCTTCTTCTGCCGAACCACATGCCTCGGCGGCGCCGACTCGGTCAGAAACACACCGCCCGAGATCAGACAGTCATCCCCGATCACCGTGTCGCCCCCCAAAATCACCGCCCCCGCGTAGATCGTCACTCGGTTCCCGATCGTCGGATGCCGCTTCTGCCCCCGGATGATCTCGCCACGCTCATCCACCGGAAACGACTTCGCCCCCAGCGTCACCCCCTGATACAGCTTCACGTTGTCCCCGATCAACGCCGTCTCCCCGATCACCACCCCCGCCCCGTGATCGATGAAGAACGACCGCCCGATCCGCGCGCCCGGGTGAATGTCGATCCCCGTGTCGCTGTGCGCCAACTCCGCGATGATCCGCGGGACCATCGGCGCACCGTCCATCAGCAGCTTGTGCGCGATCCGATACGACACCACCGCCGCAACCCCCGGATAGCACAGAATCGTCTCATCCGTGTGCCGCGCCGCCGGATCACCGTCGTACGCCGCTTGCACATCCAGCGCGATCTCCGAGCGCAGCGCCGGCAATCCATCGAGAAAGCTCCGCATGATTCGACGCGCCTCCGCGTCGCACTCGGCGCACGCCGGGTCATCCGCCGCCCCCGCGGGAAGATGCCGCGCATACCGCAGCGCCCGGCGCACCTGCTCGTACCCCACCTGCCCGATCCGCTCCAGCAGCGCCTCCAGATGCGCCTCCAGACCCTCCTCACACAGATCGCTCGCCCCGAAGAACCCCGGGAACACCGCCTCCCGCACCAGCTCCACGAACGCGCGCAGCCGATCCGGGCGAGGCAGCGGCGTCGCGCCGAGATGCCGCGTCACCTCGTCCGCAAGCACCGACTCCCGCAGCCGCTGCGCCGCCTCCGACGACGCGAACGCCTCGCGCCGCGCCGCCGGACCATCCTGTCCTGCCGCGCCCATCTCGCCGATCTTATCGACCGCGCCCCGCTACCCCGACAAGCCCCGCGCATAAAAAAGGCCCGATCCACCCGAAACGCCGCGCCGTTCAATGCTCGAACCCCTGCTGCAAAGTGGGCGCCTTCTGCCGCGGCGCCCGGCCTTCCACTCAAAGGAGGCTTGGCCATCGTCCGCAGTCCAGGCTCCCTCAGGGGTGTGCTTGTAAGGTTCGAGCAAAGACAACGGCTCGAATTGCGGCGTCCCGTCTGGAGTCAGACCTTTGACCGCAAGGCTAGCACCTGGTGGAACCGCCGTCGATCCTCCGCCGAACATTTCCGCCCAGTTCCCATCATCTCCCGACAACCCCCCCAATCCCCCGCCAATCCCCCACAGACGCACCCACGCCCCCCACCATCCGCCCCGCGCGTTGACGCCGGCCAGCCGCCCCGCTACACAGCGGATTCGCAGGTGGGATCCCGCGCCACAGCGGGCTGACACAGAGGAGACGCTCCATGCTTCGGTCGCACCGACTTCACGCCCTTCGTTCGTCCTCGCGCCCCGTCGCCCTCGCCGCCCTGGCGCTCGTGACCCTCTCCCTGACCGCCTGCGGCGGCTCGAACTACCGCTTCCGCCCCACGCCCGATCTCAAGACCCCCGGCCAGACCCGCGCCGAGCGCAGCAACACCGTCTTCCTGGGCTGGAACACCGACCTCCGCGCGATCCACGAAGATGTGGCTCGCCTGCTCCTCACCGACAAGCCCTCCGCCCTCCAGAAGCGCAACCTCCCCTACTGACCCCCTCCCCAGCACCCACCCCCGCCGGGCAAAGCATCCTGCCGCCACCAATGTCGTTGCGCGCCACGGTCGCGTCGCCTTCTGGGGCGCCACGACCAACTCGCCCGCCCGTGCCCCCCGCCCGCTCACACAAAAACCGGTGGGGCAGGCCGCCGTGCCTGCCCGTCCTTGCTCCCTCGCGTACACAATCCCCCTCCCCCAGGCGCACGGCTCTGCCGAAGCCGTCTTCACCACCTACCCGCAATCGCGTGCGAAGCACGCGAAGTCTCCCGGTGGGGCAGGCCGCCGTGCCTGCCCGGACTTGCTGGTCCGACCGCACAACTCCGCCCTGCCCGCCAGCCTGCAACTCTCTCCACTCGCCCTCCGGCGAGCCCAGCGGACCGCGGCAACCGCTTCTGAGGCATTCGGCCACTCCCGCTTCGCCGCGCGGCGCGCTCACTCCTCCGGAGTAAGAGGCGCTATGGTCGCTCTTCATGGGCTCGCCACCCTTTCCCCCCATCCTGCTCCGTTTTCTCGCGTCCTTCTCCCCGCGCGCCGTGCCTCTCATGTCGCGCCAGGCGTACCGCTGGGAACTCTCCAGCGCGTTCTTTTTCCCTTTTTCCCTCTCCTGCGTCGAGGCCATGGTCATCGGCGTCATCGCCGAGCGCGTCTTCAGCGCCCCGCCGCTGGCCATCGCCACCGTCACCGCCGCGCCGCCCCTGGCCAACATCACCTCCTTTCTCTGGGCCATGCTCATCCGGGGAAAGGACCGCGTCCGCGCCGTCAACCTCGTGCAGATCGGCATCGTCGCCTCCGTCCTCACGATCGCGCTCGCGCCCATCAACGCCTTCGGAACCGCGCTGCTCGTCGGCGCGGCGCTCGTCGGGCGCATGTGCATGACGGGCGTCTTCACCGCGCGCTCGGATCTCTGGGGCGCCAACTATCCGCGCACCGACCGCGCGCGCATCACCGGCAAGTTCACCATCGTCGCCTCGCTCGCCGTCAGCGCCGCCGCACTGCTCATCGCCGTCATCCTCGACATCTACGAGGAGCATGCGGAGACCGCCTTCCGCGCCGCCTACCTCATCTGCGCGGTGATGGGCGTGATCGGCGTGGTCCTCTTCTCGCGCATCCGTTGGCGCGGACGGCGCGCCGCCCGGCGTGAGGAGCGCGCGGCGCCCGCGGATGCGCGTGACAACCCCGCCACCCCGCGCGGCATGCTCCGCGTCCTCCAGCGCGACGAGACCTACCGCCGCTACATGGCGGCGCAGTTCATGCTGGGAGTCGGCAACCTCGCCACCTTTCCCCCGCTCATCCTCGCCCTCGGCGCCGGCGGACTCGATCTGCGCTATCTCCCCTCCATCGCGCTCACCGAGGTCATTCCCAAGATCATGCCCCTCGTCGCCATCCCCTTCTGGAGCAAGCTCCTCGATCGCATGCACATCGTCCGCTTCCGCGTCTATCACTCGTGGGTCTTCGTCGCGGCCAATCTCCTCCTCGGCGCCGGAGTCCTGCTCGAGAGTCTCCCCCTGCTCTTCGCCGCCCGCCTCATCTTCGGCTTCGCCATCGGCGGCGGCATGCTCGCCTGGAATCTCGGGCATCACGACTTCGCGCCGCGCGGCCTCGCCACCATCTACATGGGCATTCACGTCACGCTCACCGGCGTCCGCGGCGCCATCGCCCCGTTCATCGGCACGCTCCTCTACAGCGGCTGGGCCTTCTCCATCGGCGATGTCCGCTTCGCCTGGGAGGGCGTCCGCGGCTGGACGTTCATCATCCTCGCGGGCGTCACGGCGATCGGCGCGATCATGTTCCTCCGACTCTCCCGCGACATCGGGCGCACCGAGCCTCCCCCCGCGCCGGACGGCGCGCAGAAAAAAGCGCCGCCGAATGGCGACGCCCGGACGCAGCCGTAGTCATGATCGCGCCGGCGCAGCGAACGCCGATCACTTTGCGGTGTACTGTCCTCGCGCCACGCGCGTGAAGCGATCCGGATTGTTGATGAGCGTCTGGTTCACGATTGTTCGGAAGTTGGGCGACGTCGTGCGATAGCCCTCCTGCTGAACAGCCTCCGAGAGATCGGTCACCGACATCGTCTTGCCCTTCAGCGTCTGCGCGAGCGCGTCGACCAAGTTCATCTCGTTGCGCGGGCGCTTCCGCGGTCCGTCGGCGCGCCGGCGTCCGCCCGCCGCCGGACGACGCCCGCGCCCGCGCGGACGCCCGCGACCTCTTCCGCCCGTCTGCCCCGCGAGCCGCTCGATCTCCGCGTTGAGCTCCTCCACGCGCGCCAATAACTCATCGCGCTCCACCTCCAGCGCATGCACATCCTCCATCCGACGACGAAGCTCCGACTGAAGGTCCGTGGTTGAAATCTTCTCAAGCTTGCGCGGTCGTGCCACTGGGATTCCCTTTCCTCTGAGTCTGAAATGTTGACCGCCGGCGCCGACGCCGGACGTTTTAGGAACCGTTCATCACCCCCCTGGCGGGGGTGTCGAAACCACGACATTAGCCCGTGCGTCAATAACGAGCAACCGATGCCCGTTCCCGGGCGATATTCTCATGTGATGTCTCGCGCCTCGCCCCATCCGCGCCGACCCGGATCGATCAGGCGTCCTCCAGCCCGAAACGCGCCAGCAGAGACTCCAGATGGTCGAGATCGAAGAAGTCGATGGCGATGCGACCCTTGCGCCCGCCGGCGCGCGTGTTGATTCGCACCCGCGTGCCCAGGTGCTCGCCGAGACGGCGCTCCAGATCGCGCCGCGCCGCCTCGCGCCGGTCCTGCTCCGCCCCCCCACCGTCCGGATCCGCCGCTTCCGTCGCCTCCGAGCCGCCCGCCCGTTGGTCTTCCGAATCCGGGGCGCACGCCGCCTCCGTCCGACGGACCGACCAACCCGATGTCGCCGCGCGCTCCGCCAGCTTCACCCGCCAGGCGCCCGGGCGCGCCCCCAGCAGCGCCTTGCCATGCCCGAGTGTGAGCCGACCCTCCGCCAGCAGATCCTGGATCTCCCGCTCCAGATCGGTGAGGCGGACCAGGTTCGCGATCGTCGAGCGATCCAGCCCCACACGCTCGGCGATCTGCCCCTGCGAGAGGTTGAAGCGCTCGCCCAGATGACGGAAGCCCCAACCGCGCTCGATTGGATCCAGATTCTCGCGCTGGAGGTTCTCGACCAGCGACCATTCGGCCGCCTCCTGATCCGTGGCCTTCACGACAAGGGCCGGAATCGTTTCCAGCCGGGCCAGCTCCGCCGCGCGCCAGCGCCGCTCGCCGGCGATCAACTCATACTTCCGCCGCTTGGGCTCCTCCCGCTCCGAGCCCGGCGCCAGGCGCACCGCGATGGGCTGGATCAGCCCCGACTGACGGATGGAGGCCGCGAGCTCTTTCAGGGAATGCTCGTCGAAGCGCTCGCGTGGTTGGTATTTGTTTGGTACAATTTGGCGGATGGGCAGGTCGCGCAACCGGCCCTCCGTTCCGCGTTCACCCCCCCGCTCTTCCTGGCGGGAGGGCGCGGCGTCGCGCGCGTTGACCTGGGCTGGCTCGCCGATCAGACTGGAGAGTCCCTTGCCGAGCCTTCTTGGCTTTGTCGTTTTGCCCATCATGAACCTCCATGCTCGAGTCGCGGGTTCAAAGCAGGGTACCCACTCGGGTTGACCACCGCACGGATTGCGCATGCCCCCTACGCCGAACCCGACTCCGAGCTCGTTGAAAAACGTCCCTCCATATGAACCCATCGAGGTCATCGCGCGTGCGCTCATCTGGCGTGGACGCCAGCTCCTTCTGTGCCGAAATCTGAAACACGGGCACACCTATCTGCCCGGGGGGCACGTCGAGCCCGGAGAGGCGGCGACGGAGGCGTGCCGACGGGAGCTGCTGGAGGAGACGGGGCTGGAGGTCGCCGTGGGGGGTCTGCTGGCGATCGCGGAGGCCCGATTCGAGCAGAAGGGGCGGCTTCGGCACGAATACAGCCTGGTGTTCCACGTGGAACACCCCCCCTCCCCGCCTGAGCGAGTCACCAGTCTCGAGAAGAAGATCGGCTTCGAATGGGCGGCGGTGGGGGAACTGGAGGCCCGCGGCTTCCAGCCGGAGGTCCTGCACTCCTGGCTCCGAAAGCTCGATCCGGCGGAGCCTCCCCACTCACCCGTCTGGCTCACGGACGCGTAGGCCGGGCTTGAGCGGCCCTTCGGAATCGCCGATGACGCATGCGATTCCCGCCGGACGCTCACCATGCCCCACCCTTCCCAGACCGATGCGAGCGATGTCGCGGCCACAGCGCTGCGCCAGATTGAGGCTGTCTCCGGGCGCCTGCGGGCGCTGGAGCTCGAGCTGGAGCGGACGAGCCGCCTGGCCTCGCTCGGGATCTTCGCGGGCGCCATCGCGCATGAGATCAACAACGTCCTGACGCCGGCTCTCTCCTATGCGCAGATGGCGCAGAGGGCGCCCGAGGACAGCGAGTTGACGCAGAAGGCGCTGGACAAGGCGGTTGGCGCGATCCAGCAGGCGACTTCGGTGGCGGAGGCCATCCTGGGACAGGCGAGGCCCGGGGAGGACGGGGAGGTGGCGGCCAACGTGCAGGATTGCGTCGAGCGGGCGATCGCCTGCCTGGGCTCGGCGGCGCGGAAGTCGAATGTGCGCCTCCGAGTGGATGTCCCCGCGGGGCTGACGGCGGCGATGGCGCCGCATTCTCTCCAGCAGGTGCTGCTGAATCTGATCGGCAATGCGGAGAGAGCGATCGCGGCCAGCGAGCAGCAGGGGGGCACGATCACGATCTCGGCCAACTGTTCCACGTGGAACACCCCCCCCGCTCGGGGCCCGGCGGTGTCGATCACGGTGCGCGATGACGGGCCGGGGCTGCCCGAGTCGGTCGCAGCGCGCCCCTTCGATCTCTTTGCGAGCGCGTCGGCGGAGGCGTCGATCCCGGCGGGCGAGGGACCGCGCCCAGGGCTTGGTCTGGCGATCTGCCGACGCCTGATCGAGTCGGCGGGCGGGCGCATCGAAGTCGAGTCCTCGGGCGAGTCGGGGACGTGTTTTCGGATGCAACTTCCTGCGGCACAGTGATTTATAGTAATTCCACCGGGGACGGTGGGCCGCCATGCAACAATTGGTAGCGGCGGGCTGGCGTGCCCGCCGGGGGAGATGAGTAGGACATGTAGACGGGCGGGCAGGGACGCCCGCCCTACCTGTAGGGGGGTCAACGCGGCGAAGTGGTTCCGTAGCGAAGACGAGACGGCTCGCCGCACCCTCCCGGTAGGGCGGGCGTCCCTGCCCGCCTGTCTCCTGCATCTACCCCTCACCCCGAATGCAACAAAAAAGATGCGCAGGCGGCTTTGTTGCGGGGTGTCAGTGTGTGAGGACGACGACGTCGCTCGGCTCGACGACGACGCTCATCTCGGGGGGGCGCTCGCCGGGAGGGGGGTTGAGCTCGGCGATGCGGAGGGCGACGTCGCCCGGGCCGGTGAGGAGGTGCTGAGCCATGCCGCCCAGGTAGATCGACTCTAAACGCTTGCAGTGCAGGACGTTGCGCTCGAGCGCGCCATTCGCGACGCGCAGCGCCTCGGGGCGGATGGAGCAGGTGACCTCCGCGCCCTCGCTCGGGGGCTGCTCGGCGATGTTGGCGGTCGAGTGGAGGGTTCCGATGGCAGAGTCGAGGACGAGCGCGCCGTTGTCGCGCCCGCGGACGGTGGCGTCGATGAAGTTGGTCTCGCCCAGGAACTCGGCGACGAAGCGCGAGACGGGGCGGTCGTAGAGCTCGCGCGGCGGACCGATCTGCTCGACCTTGCCGTCGCGCATGACGGCGACGCGGTCGGCCATGGAGAGCGCTTCCTTCTGGTCGTGGGTGACGTAGACGGTGGTGAGTCCCGACTCGGAGCAGACGCGCTTGATCTCGTGGCGCAGCTCGAGGCGGAGTTTGGCGTCGAGATTGGAGAGGGGCTCGTCGAGGAGGAGGACGTCGGGGCGGATGACGACGGCGCGCGCCAGCGCGACGCGCTGCTGTTGTCCGCCCGAGAGTTCGCCCGGGCGGCGCTCGGCGAGATGCTCCATCTGCACGGTGGCGAGGGCCTCGCGGATGCGCGCCTCTTTCTCGCGCTTGGCGACCTTGCGGACGTTCAGTCCGAAGCCGACGTTCTGGCTGACGGTCATGTGGGGCCAGAGGGCGTAGGACTGGAAGACCATGCCGGTGTTGCGCTTGTTGGGGGCGAGGCGTGTGACGTCGCGATCGCCGAAGCGGATGGCGCCGGCGGTGGGCTCGATGAACCCGGCGATCATGCGGAGAAGGGTGGTCTTTCCGCAGCCGGAGGGGCCCAGGATGAAGAAGAGCTCGCCCCTCTCGATGGTGAGTGAGACGTCATCGACGGCGCGGGTCTGGCCGTAGTGCTTGGCGAGGTTTTGGATGGCGATGGTGGTGGTCATGGGAGTGGGCCCGGCAGGGTAGCAGGGGTTGTGTGAGGGGAGGGTTAAGGGGGCCGCCAGCTTCGCGGGGTGGGGGAGCGTGATGTGCTCCTCGGTGGGCGGGGCGTTCGGGCTGGTTTGGGGCGGTAGGTCGGTGATTCAAGTTACTGCGCGGGGCAGCAACGACAGCGGCCCTCCCGTGGTGGGAGGGCCGAGACTTCAATACAGATTGTCTCGCTCCCGGCATAGCAGGCGACCCGCAACGCTCCGGACTGGGGCTCTACAGGGATACCTGGCCGTGGGATTAAGCACGGTAGCATGCGCTGAAGGAGGCACCGATGACCATCGGCATCATTCTGATCATTCTTGGCGTGGTCTTGATTCTCGTCTCGGGCCGACTCACCGGGCACTACTTCAAGCAGCGCCTTCCGCTGGATGCTCTTTCGAGCCATGAGAAGGCAGACATGATGGAGGCAAGCGCTGGCAAGGGCGTTATTCCAACATGGGTGTCTGGCATGAACCTCTTGGGCTGGGTGGTTGCTGTGATCGGAGTCGTAGTACTGATCGCGGCTTGACTGGTGACGGATCAGGACGAGACATACTCGATGATCCCCTTGATTCCCCAGATCGCCATGCCAATGCCGACAAGCAAGACGATTCCTCCGATGGCGGGAGGAACCGCCAAGCCAAGCAGAACCAGCACAACGGCAGCAATGAAACGATTTGCGATGACTTGCTTCTCACGCTTGTTCGCCCCCAATCCACCTTCGATCATGTCGATGAGTTCATCGCTGTTGATGACGCCTTCTCTTTCGCATCGTTCTCGAATGGCTCGGCGTTCCGCTTCGTCGAGTTCTGCCATGATCCGTGGGCTCCGCAGCGAGGCGTGCATCCAGCGTCGCTCCATGTCGGAGCCGACCATCCCAATGTACACTGTCTCCGATGTCGCAGGAAGCCCTAATCCTGAATGGACAGGTGGATGTGCCGCAAGGCTCAAGCCCCACGGTCCACCTTGACTTCATGCGGGTGAGATTGCGATTGAGCAGGCATGCTGCCTGCTTGGACTGTTCTGTGTGCGCTTGATGTCCAATCTGAACGGACGTGCGGAAGCGGCACATATCGCCAATTCGCTCAGGGCTCCCGTCGTTACGTTCGAGGCTTCAACAGCGGGATCTTTGGAACGCCGTGGGACTGGATGCGGTGGACCTCGTGCGTTCGTGTTTCAATGCACTTTGCAGCCGATGAGACAGCCGCAGTTCACTTTCAAAACAAAGGGCTTCGGTCTGCTCGCAAAAGGCGTTGGCGAAGCTGCGGTAGACGCCTGCGATGCCCTTCGGCACAGAGTCAGCAGCTCGTTCAGAGGTGATCTGCGTGCGATTGCGTTTCTCAACAAGTTTTGCAAATGCATCGGCGAGGACTATCTGCGCTCAAATGTCTCCTTGAGCAATCATGCCGCTGTTGTGGCGAACGCCATTATCCAGTCGAGGGAAGCTACCTCGGCCGACGAAGAAGGGCCACGACCATCGACCGAGCAGCCCGTTGGGGGCAGGGCGACCCGAGTGACTCAGTACGAGGTAGCTGAGGCCACTATGGAGAGGTTCGATCGGCACCGACAGCAGTTCGTTGACGCGGTCGGGCTTTCGACTCCGAGTCAGCATCAGACAACGGCGTTGTGTGCCCTCCAGATCCACACGATGATGTCTATTATGGGGCATTGGGATTACATGCTGCAATCGCTCGAAGACTGCAAGGAAATATGTCACTACATTACCCACCACGGATGCTCGTCTCCAGAGAGTTGCGTTGCGCTCTGCCACGCGATGAGTGAACAGGAATACGGCCTGGTCCAGGCAGAGCAGTTTGTCGGAAACGAGTTCTTCGTCGGCAAAGGTGTCGAGCCGGAGCACCAGCGTGTGCTGTCGGCAGCGTTTGTTCGATTCCGTTACGAAACGCTTCTCGCCACGGCGGAAGTGGTGGGGGACGATAGAGTCGCGGAGATAATCCGGACGGAGAAGCAGCGAGTTGAGGAGTGTCTTTCTGAGCACGGCTTCTAGCGTTGAGCCATAAATCAGCGGCCAGTTATCACCCCACCCGCCGCATGATCTCCGCCACCTTCGTCTGGTCCTCCTCGGCGTAGACCGCGTCCGTTACCCGGGCGCTGGCGTGGCCGAGGACCAGGCCGAGGCCTCCAGGCCGTGCTCGCGCCGGTCGAGCGTCGCGGGCATGTGGCGGTGCTGGTACGGGAACCGCCGGTGCTCCCTCCGCCAGGCGTCGAGGTCCGCCTTCAGGCCTGTTGTCGCCACTTCGTGGTGGATGAGTGCTCCGCAGGGGAGGGTTCCCCCGCGCCCCCTCGGGGTTGGTGGGAGCGGGGGGTTGTGTGCGCGGTGGGGCGGGCGGGTGTTGGTCGCAGGATGTGGTTGCGCGTTGGCGGTGGAGGGCGTCGCTGGTGAGCGTTCGTGCGCGCGTTGGCGCGGGAGGCCAGGGGGGAGGAGACGGCTCGGCGAGCCGTCCCACCGGGAATTGTGAAATGGGCCGACACGGACGGGCAGGCACGGAGCGACTGTCTTGAAGTCAAGCGGGAATGGGGAGATTCGGAT
>CAYVIJ010000045.1:0-14647 GCA_964451515.1 uncultured Phycisphaeraceae bacterium
CTCCGCCACTCCGGTGGGGTTTGCCCGCCGGATCGCGTCGAGGGCGCGGTGGTCGGCGCGGGTCGGGATGAAGAGTCGGTAGAGCGCGACCATGACCGCCTCCGTCGCCAGCGCCTCGCGCCAACAGGCTGGGCCAGCGTCGAGCTCGGCGGCGGCGCCTAGGCGGGTCAAGGGGTCGAGGAGGCCCGCGCGGATCTCATCAGCGACCGTGAGGCGCGCTTCCTCCTCGACCGCCTGAGCGACGGCCTCGACGTAGGCGGACCACTCCGTGCCGGGTCGGGCTTCGATGGCGGCGAGCAAAGCGGATGGGGCGGTCTGATAAGGGGCGAGGGGTTCCATCTTGATTCCTTTTTAGGAGTTTGGGGTCTGTATTGGTGATTGGGTTGTGTAAAGGCGAGGTAAAGATCCTGTTTTCGGTTTGGAGCCCGAGCGCGGTAGGCGGGCTTTGGGCAATCTGTTAGGCGTCCGATAGGGCCTCCATTTCCGTCAACCGTCCGCGCTCGCCCCGCTTTTCCGCCCCAGCGGCGAGGAGGCGAAAATGGGCCTCGTGACGGAAAACACGGATGACTCTGTCCTATATACACACCCCCGTCAGAGCCTCTCCGCCGCGATTTAGTACGAAAACCGGGGTGAACACCCTGCGCAGGTTTGCGGGTTTGCGCGAGTTTGTGGCGGCCCCTTTGGAGTGAGGAATTTCTGAATCTGAGGAGAGTTCTGTGTTTCAGGGGACCGAAACAAACCCGCGCAAACCCGCAAACCCGCGCGCCCATCATGACGCCCTCCGGACGGACCACCGGGCCGCCCCGCGGGTCTCGCCGTCTTGCGTGAGCTGGAGCCCGGCGACGATCGTATCCCGATGCCGGGACAGCCACCGGCCAACACTTCGCGTGCTCCACCTCCTACCCCTCGCCTTCTCACTCAGCAAGTCGTAGACGGCTGGGATCTCCCCCGCGGCCAGGCTTCGCTCCCGGACCTCCGAAACCGTCAGCGGCTCCGAGCCGAAGGCGGCGATCCACGCCGCGAGGGTGTCAGCCACATCCTCCCGGCGGGGGTCCGCGCGGAAAATCCGCTCGCGCGTCTCGATGGGATCGGCCCGACCCAGCCAACATAAAGTCTCGCGGACGACGTTCCAATCCTCAAACGAGCCGATTCGGGCGAGGCTCGAATGAGGACGCCCCGCGCTGATATAAGCTCGAAGCGCCGTCAACCCAGCCGCCACCAGTTCCGCGCGGCGCTCGCGCGCCACTCGCACGGGATCGAATGTGAATTGCCTCCGGTCGGGGCGCTCGACTTGCGCGTCGAGGCGGCACACCAGCGTCCGCCGACATAAGTCGCCCGCGATACCTAAATTGTTGCCTGACGCCATCATCGTCACGTTCGTCGGGAGCACCATGCGCTCGGACTTTCCGAGAATACGCGCCTGCACAAGTTCGCTTGTAAGCATCGCGCATAAGAAGTCGCCGTCGAGGGGGCGTTCGCAGTTGTCGAGAACGATCGAGGCGTCCCCCGCCCGCAGCATGGATGAAAGACGCTTTTCGTCCTCCTCCTCACTCTTTCCCTGAGATGCGAAAGCCGCCTTCCGGCCGGTTTGGAAGATCGCCGCGCAGTCTGTCAGTTTGCTCTTGCCGGAGCCCGCAACCGGCGCGGAGAACGCGAAGAGCGGCGCGGTTGGAAGTGTGCGTCGGATGAGCGCCGTAAGGATCGCAGCGTAGAGGACCGAACGATCGGCCTCGCTTGCGAACGGGAAGCCAGCGAATAGCGGGTCGAACTGCTCCAACGCCGCGAGCGCGTCGGCCTTCGTTGGGCGGCGGGGAATCGGGGGAAACTCGACGCCGCCGAAGTCGGCGATAAGTTTTGTCTCAGCGTCGTACCCCTCGGCGTCGAGGATGGAGCCATCCGCCCGCAGCGTCGGGGCGTTGACGATCCCTCGAAGGTGTGCGAAGGGCCAATCGCCGACGCGGGCGAGAAGGTGCCGCGCGTACTTATGTGGCGGATCTGCCAAGACATCTTTCTTTGCGCTCGGGGCAACCCAGGTCGCCGCGACCGACATCTGCTCTACCAACCAATGCGCCGACACGGGGTGGATCGAGATTGTCCCCGCTTGCCGGATCACACCGTCGCGCGCCTCCGTCGCTTCCAACTCGACCACGCGGACCAGCTCGCCGCCGCGCTGGTAAATGGGCGCGCCGGACGCTTGAAGCGCGGCCGTCGCGGCATCGACGATCGGGGCGATTTGACCCGGGACCACTCGAATCCGCGCCTTGTGTTTCGGCCTCGCCTCCGCGACCGCCTCGCCGCCCTCCGCGCCCGGCTCCGCGCCCGGCTCCGCGCCCGCCTCCAGCGTCGCCGGGACCACGAGCCCGCCCAGGCGGGGGAGAGGCGAGTCTTCGTCGTCTCCGTCGCCAACGTCAACCGCTTCCCACTCGACGAGCGAGAAGGGAGCGTCGTGATTCGTGAGGCGCAGAAGCTCATCGAAATCAGTGTCCACCGGGTAAGCGACGGGCAAGCGTGAAGGCTTCGCATCCGCGCGACGGTAGGCGTTGCGGATCGTTCGATAGGCTTCGTCGCGCGGGAGACCGTCCCGCGAGATAGCCCGCTCGTCTCCGAGTATCCGCAGGGCGTCTTCGATCGAGAAGTTGTTCGCTCGGAAGTCGATCGCCGCAGCGATCAGAGCCGCGTTTCGACCCGCCCATTCGGTCCCCCCGCCGCCCTCCGGGATGCGGTCAATCGTGAGAAACAGTTGAGTCTTTCTGCACAAGTTGTTGAAGTCTGGATCGATGTCGTCGTCGGCGAGGGCGAGGCTTGAATAGTCGGCCTCGACGGCCTCGACGGGCGCGGGGAACGCCTCGATGTCGTAGACATGATCCGCGTCAATCTCGACGATCTCACACGCCCGGCCTCGCCGGTGATTGAAGCTCCCGGGCAATCTCATAACGCGGCTCGGATTCACAACGCTATCGTCCGACCCGATCGCCCGCGCGAGCCCGGTGAGTCGAGGCTTGATATCCGCCGCATCTAAGGGCTCCGTGAGCCGCCACCACGCATGAACGCCGCCGCCCGAATGCACAAGCGCCGTAGGAGCCGGGACGCCCGCCTTGCGGATCGCCTCGCGCGCATGCTCGACCACCTCCTCGACGGTCAAGCCGGCCAGGTCGAGATCGACCCACAACGCGCGGGTGAAGTTGACGTCACTGTCAACGGCCGCGCCACCCTTCCCCGAACCGAATATTCTCGATCGCGGCGCGGCCCCGAAGTAGCAGCCGCCGCTTTTGTCGTGGGCTTCGATCCAAGCGCCGAGCGAATCGTCGCTGCCCAGCGTCGCCGACATCCGGCGGAACGTCGAGCGCGCCTTCCCGCGCTCTTCGCCGATCCAGCGCAACTCCAAGTGGTCGCCATCGTTGAAGATGAGGCGGAGAAGAGCGAATCCGTTTTTGTTGCGGGGAGTATCGACCCCCGCAGCGTTCGTGGTATAATCAGACATGGCTTTCATGCGCCGCGGATCGCCCTGACCGGAATCCGCGGCATTCCTTAGAAGAGTGAGGGAGTTCAGTTCGTCGAGTCGAAGTGCGCCGCGTCTGCATCCGCGCAAGCCGCCCAGAACCTCTCGATCGACTCGCGGCTCGTGAAAATCCTTCCGCCGACGCGGACGTGTTCCAGGCGGATGCGTCCGCCGCCTTGCGCGGCGGCGACGCCGCGGCGCGCGTGCCTAAAAACTGTGCTGGGATGCGGGCGGAAGCCGGACCGCGAGCCATAGAAGCGCGCGGCCTCCGCCATCGTAAGAAGCGACTCGCCCGCCAGGGGCGGCGCGACGGTGGGGCTGGTGCTGGTGGACATAAACAATACTCCTGCGCCCCGACCAACTTAGGTCGGGGTTGAGACAATGGACCGAACGGTGCTGGGTCTCCAGGAGTTAGCGCTCCTCGTCCCCGAGCATCTCGCCTGGGGCGGCTCAACCCCCGCATCCCGCGGAGGGTCGAGTCTTCAGCGTCAGGATGCTAACACACAGGGGCGGGGCGCGCAACTTTTGCGAGGTGTTCAGCCGATCGCCCGTCAGCCGACCGCCTCGGCGACCTCCGCGAGCCGCCCCCGGTCCACCGCCGTATATCCACGCGTCGTCCGCCCGCTGGCGTGTCCGCCGACCAACTGCGCCTCGCGCGCGCCGAACGCACGATCGACTTCCGTGATCGCCGCATGCCGCAATTGGTTGGGCCGCCATAACTCCACGCCCGCGCGCTGCGCGGCGCGCATGACCGCCACGCGATACGCCCCGCTCGAATACCGCTCCCCCGGCTGTTTGGCAGGGTTGGTGGTTCCGTTGCTGCCCGGGCGATTCCCGCAGCAAAGCGGCGTCGTGCGCTGCGCGTGACGTTCCGCGCGCATCTGCTCAACGGCTTCAACCGGGCGGAAGATCGCCCGACCATCCGGGCGGCCGTCCGAGTATTTCATCAAAACTACTTGCGCCCGCGGCCCGATCGGGATCTCCCGGGCCTTGCCACGCCGCGCGTTCTTATGATTCGTCGGATTGAACCACCAGACGTTGCCGCCCCTATCAATCTCGCCGAACGTCATACCGCACACTTCACCCGGGCGCATTGCCGTCGCGCGCTGGACGCGAACCATGTCAGCGACGATCGGCGGAAGATGCGGCAGCGTCGCCGCGACGACTTCATCGGAGACGGGTTTGACTGGGTCGGTCTCGCGCCCGCCCTCGCCCGGGCGGAGCCCTCGCACCACGTCCAACTTGCGGCCGTCCGCAACAAGCTCATTCTCGCCCGCGAGGCGATACGCCTGCGCCACTAGCATCGTGCGGCGGTTCACTTCCACGCGCGCGAGCCCTTGCTGCACGAATCGCTCGCGGACGGCCTTCAACTTCGTCGGGCTGAAATCGTCTGCGGCCATCGACCCGAATAGGTCCGTCAGCGTCCCCATCGCCAAGCGCATCGAAACACGGTGGGGGTCGGACAACCCACGCCGCTTCGCGTCGGCGAGGAACTCGTCGGCGACGCGCGAGATCGTCGCGGACCGCCGAGACTCGCCGCCGTGCGCCCGCCCGCGAGTCTCGGCGATGATCTCCTCGATCGCGTCTCGCCGGAGAGGCTGCATCCCGCCTTCCCGCCAGCGGAGGAGGATGCGGTGGAAGGCATGAAAAGCGGCCTCCGACCCGTGCGGACCCAGGTAGACCTTGCGGCCGTTGAGCGTGACGTAGGCCGAGCCGTTCGCGTGACGCCTGAGTTGGGGATTCTTGCTGATCTTCCGGGGCATGGGGAGCAACCTCCTCGGCGGATTACGGGTCGGGGACGACCCGTAATGACCTTGGTTTCGGCTGCTCCGCCTCGCGGCGGGTTGGGCTAACTTCGCCCATCAGCGTGATTTGCGTGAAGTGGAGCCGATCGGGATCGAACCGACGACCTCTTGCATGCCATGCAAGCGCTCTCCCAACTGAGCTACGGCCCCATCTGACACGAATTGTCCACCCCCGCACGCCCATATCGGCCCTCGGGAGACGAAAGCGTAGTCCTTCACCCGCCGGGGTCAACCTGAGCCCCGCCTCGCCCGTCGTCACGCCGGATCCGCCGCGTAGACTGCCCCCAATGCCCCGCCGCGTACTCCACGATCAATACTTCAAGCAGGCCAAGGCCCGTGGCTACGTCGCCCGCTCCGCCTTCAAGCTCGTCGAGATCCAGGAGAAGAAGCGCCTCATCCACAAGGGCGACCACGTCCTCGATCTCGGCTGCGCCCCCGGCGCCTGGCTACAAGTCGCCTCCGAGATCGTCGGCCCCACCGGCCGCGTGGCAGGCGTCGACCTCCAGGACCTCCGAACCGACATCCTCAGAGGCGAGGCGCACATCGACGCCCTCCAGGGCGACGTCTTCGACCTCGCCGCCAGCGAACTGGTCACCATCGGCGCCCGCGAGGCGATGCCCTACGACGTCCTCCTCTCCGACATGGCCCCGAGCACCAGCGGCGCCGGCGGAGGCTCGGCCGACCATTTCCTCTCCGTCCGCCTCTGCGACCGCGTCCTCGATCTCTGCCCGCGCGTTCTGAAGGGCGGCGGCAACCTTGCGATGAAGGTTTTCGAGGGCGAGGCCTACCGAGACCTCCTCGATCGCGCGGGCGAACTCTTCCGCGACGTCAAAGGCTTCAAGCCCAAGGCCAGCCGCAACGTCTCCCGCGAGATGTACGTCATCGCCAAGGGCTTTCGCGGCTTCGCAAGCGCCTGACCCGATTCTCCCGGCGCGTACCATGACCGCGTGATCGGCGCCCCCCTCCAGATCGGCCCCATCCGTCTCGAGACGAATCTCCTCCTCGCGCCCGTCGCCAACTACTGCGACCTCGCCTTCCGCATCGCCGCGCGCTCCTGCGGCGGCGTGGGACTCGCCTGCACCGATCTCCTCTCCCCCCACGGCCTCCTCAAGGGAACAGCCAAGAGCCTCGACCTCGCGCGCACGCACGACCTCGATCAGCCCGTCGGCATGCAGCTCTACGGCTGCGAACCCGACCTCCTCGCCGACGGCGCGCGCTGGGCCGTCGACCACGGCGCCACCGTCGTCGACATCAACATGGGCTGCCCCGTCGACAAGATCGCCAAGAAGAACGGCGGCTCCCTCCTGCTCTGTCATCCCGAATCGACACTCCGACTCACCGAGCGAGTGCGCGACGCCGTCGAGCGCGCCTCCGCCGGACGCGTCCCCCTCACCTGCAAAGTCCGCCTCGGCTGGGACAACCAGCGCATCGTCGCGCCGGCGCTCGCGCGCGCCTTCGCAAAGATGGGCGTCGCCGCCATGACCGTCCACGCCCGAACCACCGAGCAGCGCTTCAGAGGCGCCGTCTCGCTCGAAGGCGTCCGCGCCGTCGTCGAGGCGGCCGATCCGATGCCCGTCATCGGCAACGGCGACGTGACATCGCCCGACGACTGCCTGCGCATGCTCCGCGAGACGGGCTGCGCCGGCGTCATGATCGGGCGCGGCGCCTTCTCCGCGCCCTGGATCTTCCGCGATTGCTGGGCCGCCCAAACAACCGGCGCCATTCCCGCCGAGCCGACCGAGCGCGAGAAGATCGAGATCATCCGCCGCTATTTCGAGCGCATGATCGAGTTCCGATCCGAGCGCTACGCCCTCACGCACATCAGCCGGCGCATCTCCTGGTTCGCCAAGCGCCTGCCCCCTTGCAAGCCATTCAAGGAGGCCGTCCGCACCGCCCGATCCACAGCCGACGTGCGCGCCGCGCTCGATCAGTTCGAGGCCGGCGCCCTCCGCAGCGCCCCCGCGCAAACCGGCGATCCCGCCCACGCCTCCCTCCAGCCCGCCGCCTGAGTCCCTCCGCCTATCCTCCTCACGTGACGCCGGACGACCCACATTCCGGACGCCCCGGACCCCGACGAGGCTACGAACTCGATCCCGCCCCGACGCCCCCCGCGCTGCCCGGAAGCGTCATCGTGCGCCCAAGCGCCGACGCGCTCATCGACGCCATCCTCGCCGACATGTTCATGCACGCCCAGAACTGCGTGCGCGCCTTCGGCGACTTCCACGCCGCACTCTCCGGCGAGCCCGCGCTCGACGCCGCCTACGTCCGCCTCATGTACGACCCCAACTACCGCCTGCTCCCCTGGAAGCGCACGCATCTCTGGCTCACCGCCGACCGGCGCGTCGGCTTCGACGATGAGCGCAGCGCCTTCCGTCTCCTGCGCGAGACGATCGTCGACCACTCCGACATCCCGCGCGAGCAGACGCATCCGATCTTCCCCCTCGCAGAGGACGCCGCCCAGCGCTACGAGCGCGAGCTGCGCGAAGCCCTCGCCTGGCGCGAGAAGGGCCACGATCGCCTCGACTACGCGCTGCTCGCGCTTGGTCCGGGCGGCGAGCTCGCCGGACTGCATCCGCGCGATCCCGCCCTGCGCGCCGGCAACGAGCTCATGACCGTCGCCTCCGGACCCGAGGCCCCCGCGCCCACGCCCATCACCATGACCCTTCCCTTCCTCAACGCCTCGCGCTTCATCGCCGTCGTCGCAGTCGGCGAGGACGTCCGCCCCGCACTCGCCAGACTCGCCGAGGGCGAGGCCACCGCGCACGACATGCCCGCCGCCGGCATCCGCCCCCTCGCCGGTGAGCTCCGCTGGTATCTCGATGAAGCCGCCTGCGGCTGACATCCGCCGCCGCCCCCCGCTCAAGGGCGGCGCCGCCGTCACACTTCCAGATCCAGCTTCGGCGGCTCGTCATCCTCCGCCGCCTGCCCGCTCTGGTCGTACCGCTCCAGCGCGCCGTGCTCGAGCCGATCCTCATGCGACTCCTCGTCGATGTTCCCCTTCAGCTTGCGCGCGGGGTCGGACGCCTCCACCTCGTCCACATGAAGCTCCGCCTCGTCCTCGGCGCGCTTCGGGTGGCTCGAGTCCTCCACGCGACGGTTGCGCTTCGTGGCGTTGCGCTCCGCCTGGCTGGCGGCGCTCGCGGAAGACGCGATGTTCGTGCCGATCGGGTCCATCAAGCGTCGCATCGGCGAGATCGCCGGCCACTCTTTGGAAAATTTCCGTTATCCGGACCTGCCGCGACGGTTCACGCCGCCTCCGCCGTCGGCGCCGATTCCTCCTCACCAATGAACCGGACCCCCATCCGCCACTGCCCCTCCTGCGGCGAACGCACGCTCACCACCTCCACGCGCCGCCTGATCACACGCCCCCCCGCGCCCGTCATCTCCAGGTCCAGCCGATCCCCGCGCGCCATCGGCCAGGGCGCGGACAGCGACAGCCCCGTCCGGCTCAGATCCTGGATGCGAAGCTCGAACCGCTCCCCCAGCTCGACCGGCAGCTCCTTCCCCTGACGCACGAACACCCCGTGCGCGGGAAGATCACACTCGAATCGCTCCGACAGTCGGCGATCCCGCCCGCTCGGCGACTCGACATTCGATGGATCCGGCGCCTGCGCCATCATGTGCTCCAGTGAGTTCGGCTCCACCACGAGACCCCGGCGCTCCCCCGGTGTCTGCCGCTCGATGACACCGCGCCACACGGACAACAGCTCCTCATCGAACGCCTGACCGCTTCCCTCGGCCATCATCGACAGCGTCTGGAGCGGCGGAATCGCCTTCCGATAGGGCCGCGCCGTCGAGAGGGCGTCATAGACGTCCACGATGGCGCAGACACGCGCCGCCCGGCTCAGGGCGTCGCCTTTCCGCCCGCCCGGATAACCGGCGCCATCCAGCCGCTCGTGATGATCACGCGTCATCTCCAGAACCACCGCCGCCCCCTCGCCCGCCGATTGCAGCATCTCCACCCCGCGCGTCGGATGCGCCCGGATGAGCTCCCATTCCGCCTCGCTCAGCCGCCCCTCCTTGTTCAGGACGTCCTCCGGAATGTGGCGCTTGCCGACGTCATGCACCAGTCCCCCCTGGATCACCTTGCCGATCCACTCCGGATCCGCCCCGCCCGCTTCACTCGCCAGCAGCCCGCATCCCACACCCACGTTCAGCATGTGCGACGCCGTGTAGTAGTCGTGCTCCGACATATCCAGCAGCGCCGCGAACTCCGAAGAATCGCTCACCGCCCAGTCGCCGAACTTCCGGCTCAGCCCCCGCAGCGGCGAGTCCGGCCCGAGCATCGCCGGATCCATGAGCGCATCCTCGATGAGCTGTGAGCACGAGGCCCTGATCAACCGAGCGCGCTCCTCGCGAGCCAGATCCGCGTTCTCGAAGAGCTTCTCCACCCGATCCACCACCGCGCGCCGATACGCGTTGTACTGCTCCTTCGGCACGTAGACAAAACCGATCCCCTTCTCGCGCAGCCGCGCGTGGTCCTCCGCCGTGAACGCCACGCCCGAGGCGCGATACAGCGTCGGCGGCCTCGACGCGTGCCGCAGATACAGATCCATCTTCAGCGACGACTCGTCAATCGAGTCCACAGCCACCGGCAGAAGCTGCCGTCCGGCCTCATCGATGGCGGGCGTCTGATCTTGGCGCACGCGAAGAACCCCCATCCGCTCCAGTCCCTTGGAGCGGCGCTTCGGGATCGGCCCGAATCGGATCGGAGTTCAGATCAACCCAGCCGAAAGTAAAATCGTGTCCCCTGCGCGCCTCAGCCTTGCACGCTCAGCGGCTTTCTCGGCGCAGGCGGCGCCCCGCCGTCGGTCGCCTCGTCTCCCGAGGCGTTCCCGGACGCGCCATCGGATGACGCGCCCCCCTTCTCCTTCGCCAGCTTCTCGATCAGCAGCGACCACGTCTCGCGCTCATATTCGAGCAATTCGACCACCTCATCCACCATCTCGGGCTTCCGCTCGAGACTCGCCTCCATGAGTTGGCGGTACATGTAGGTGTACAGGCCCGAGAGCCGCGAGCAGAGCTCCGGATCCACCTCGGGCCGCAGCGACGTGATCAGCTCCATCAGGATCGACTTCGCCTGCGACAAACCCTCGTAGCTCTTCTCAAAGTCCCTCTGCGCAAGCCCCTCCCGACCCTGGAGGGCGAACTTGATCGCCCCGTCGAACAGCAACAGGCGCAGCTCCGCGGGGCTGGCGGTCATCACCTTCGTGCGGAGATAGGCGTTGGCGGTCTCGCTGGTCATAGCCCTCAATGAATCGGACGTTCCGGGCCCCCACTTCACTCGCGCTCGGGATCAAATCCGCCCTTCCAGCATCGGCGCCTCCCCCCTCCCGGTGGGAAGCCTCTCCGAACCGGCTCTCCCACCCTTCTGGTGGGACGGCTCGCCGAGCCGTCTCTACCCCCTACTTCCTCTACAGGTAGCCGCGGGCGCCCCTGCCCGCCCATCTACAACACCTACCCACTCTCCCAGTCTGCCACAAAGGCCCGCCACGACCGGTGGCAACGCCTCAGCCGCCCAGCGAGGCGAGGGCCGACTGCTGCGTCTCGAGCTGCGCGATCGCCCGCTCCATCTGGAGAAACTGCTGCTCCAGGCGGAACCGCTTCACCTCCAGTTGCTGGTCGATCGCCGAGATCCGTCGCTCCTGAAGCCGGATCTGGCTGTCCAGCGTGTCCGACCGGTTCGAGAGCACCCCGTCCAGCGAGTTGGTCAGATTGTCGGTCAGCCGCTTGATCTGCTCCGCGATCCCGAGCTGGAGGAACGTCTCCTCATCGCTCGACGTCGTGATCAGCGGACTGCCGTCGTCTCCCGCCACCAGCACCTCATCCTCATTCGGGGCCTGCTGAAACGCCGCGAACAGATCCCGCACCGACTCCAGATCGTCATCCAGCGCCGCCCGGAAACGCTCCTTGTCGAACTCCAGCCGCGCCCCGTCGCCGATCTGCACTCCCACCTCGAAAAGGCCCGAGAGCGGCGAGTCGATCCCCTGCGGCGCGCTCTGCACCACGCGCAACAGACGTGAGCGGATGTTCGCCACCGTCTGATCGCCCAGCAGCGCCCCGCGCGTCTCCGTCTCCGCATCGAACGCATCTTGCGCGTCGATCCGGTCCAGCGCGCCGTTGAACGCGTCCACGAACTCCTCAACCGCCTCCTCGATCGCCGTCGTGTTCCGCCCGACGCTGATCTCCACCGGCGTGTCGCTCGTCCCCTGCGCCTCGAACGTCACACCCGCCACCACGTTCGCGAACGTGTTCGTCGAGCTCCGCAGCAGCACACCGTCCGCCGCGCTCGACGCCCCGAAGAACGCCACCGCGTCCTCACCCCTCGAAAGCGTGCTCAGCCCCAGATCGATCGAGCCCGTGTCCACGAGGAACCGCCCCACTCGACCGCTCTGCTCCGACGTGAAGACGATCTGAAACGGATTCTCGCTCGATCCGTTGTTCACCACCGCCGCGTCCACGCCCACGCCCGCGGCGTTGATCTTGTCCACCACCTCATCGAGCGTGTCCGTCGCGTCGAACTCCACCCGGCGCTCGAACGAGCCGTCGATCAGGTTCTCATCCGTCGCCGCGCTCTCCGATTCGCCCGCGAGGTTCAGGTTCCGCGCCACGCGCCCTTCCACGTCCTCGATCGTCAGAACCTCCGCGCCGCCCGCCTCGTCGATGATCACGATCCCGTCGCCCGTGTCGTTCACGCGCGCCGTCACATCGATCTGAGGGAATCCGTTGATCTTCTGCGCCAAGTCCGCGATCGTCACGTCGTCCTCGGTGATCTCGAACTCGCGCGTCCCGCCCACTGAGTCCGTGATGCGGATCGTCCCCGTCCCCACGCCCTCCCCGCCGCGCAGCGAGTCCAGCCGCGTCGCCTCCGAAACGTAGCGCGTCTGAAGGTTGCCCGATGTCACCCGCCCGCTCGACTCCCCAGCCGTCTCGATGCCCAGCTCCGCCGCCGCCGTCCCCGTCACGTCGCTGATGACCAGATCCCCGCCCGTGCTCGAATCCTCGATCAGCAGCCCGTTGCCAGTGTCATTCAGCGACGCCGTGATCACGCCCCCGCCGCCCGAGTTGATCTTCCGGATGATGTCCGAGACGGAGTCATCCTGCGAGACATCCACCTGAAAGACCGTCCCGCCATCGCGCGACGTCAACGAAATCGTCCCGTCGCTGACGCCCGACCCTCCGTTCAGATTCGACGCCAAAGTCGAGTTGATCGACGCCAGCAGCTTCCCGCTCTCCACGCTCTGGCCCGTCCCCGACGACAGCAGGCCCAGATCGCGCGCCGTCGGACGGCTCGTCCCCGCCTGCACCGTGAGCTGCTTCGACGGATCCGTCGTCTCCAGCACGATCCCCGTGCCGTCGTCATTCAGCCGCGCCGTGACCGCTCCCCCCGTGTCCTCCTCGATGCGGTCGAACAGCCCCCCCAGCGTCGTCACCGCCGGACGCGTCGCCGTCGGCTCCTCATCGATCGTCTCGATGAACTCGCCCAGCTTGATGTTGTGCGTCGTCCCGTTGCCCCCGCCCGCGTCCTCCACCAGAATGCGGAAATCCGGCAGGTTCGCCGGACCCGTCTCCAGCAGAAACGACACACCCGCGCCGTCATTCAGCGCGCTCAGCGACGTCGCCTCCGACAGCCGCAGAATGTCCGTCCCCTCGATCGCACCAGCCTCCGACCCCGCGATCCCAAGCGTCGTCGCCGTCTGCGAGCCGAAGACATCCGAGACGGTCACCGTCCCGCCGTTGTCGTCCGCGATCCGCAGACCGTACCCCGAGTCGCTGACCGAAGCCCTCACCTGAATCGACGCGTTCGAGTTGATCGTCTCCAGCACGTCGTCCACCGTCACCGCGCGCGACAGATCGATCTCCGCCGTCCCCCCCTGCGAGTCCGTGATCTCGATCTTGCCTCGATCAATACCCGCCGAGCCATTCAGCGACGCCAGCTCCGTCTCGCTGTCCAGCCGCCCTCCTCCCACCTCGAACGTGAACGCCTCCGCCCCGATCCCCGCCGTGTCCCGATCCGCGAACCCCCGCGAGATCGACTGATTCGTGCTCACCAGTCGATCGATCGTGAGCTGAAAACTGCCCGTCGTCGCGCCGAGACCCGCCGACGCCGTCACAACCTCCGGCGCGCTGCTCGTCGCCCGGCTCGTCCGAAAGATGTCGTTCGAGCGAAAACCCGCCGACGCCGTCCGCAGGCTCAGCAGCGCCGAGTTGATGTCCAGAAACGCCGCCTGCTCCGTCTGAAGCTGGAGCAGCCGCCGCTGCGCCAACTGCCGCGGACGCGCCTCCACCTGAATCAACTGATCGATCAGCGACCTCGTGTCGATGCCGCTGAAGATGCCCACGCCTGTCGTGATGCCGCTCATCGCCGACGACTCTCCTTCCCTGAACCCCGCGCGACGCGCTCAAGCCGCCCGGCGCAGCGGGCGCGCCGGACGCTCCGACCACCGCACACTCGGACGATCCAGCCCCCGCCGCCGCAGCTCCAGCGCATCCGACGCCCACGACGCCAGCGTCCGCCGAAAGAGCCGCGCGCACGCCTTCCGCGCCTCATCGCTCCCGCATCCCGACCAGTCAGCGCCGTGTCCCATCGCGGCCTCCTTGCCAGCGGTTGAACCTGCTCCATCTCATCGGTCCCTCGCTCCGGGAACTTCGCCGAACGTCCGCACTTATCTGCGGAATCAGTCCGCACGCCCGAAGACAATCGGAGCAAACCGCGAGCCGCCGCGCCCGTCCATCGCCGCGCCGCGCAGGGCGCAGAGCTTGCGCACGAACCGCGCAGAATCCCCCGCCGCCGCGCTCAAAGCGGGATCACATGTCCAGACGCATCGACGCCTCTTCCATCAGGTAGAGCCCCAGCAGCCACCGCCCCTGGAGATACGGCTCCACCTTGAACCGACCCGTGATCGATCCGTACAGGAAGCTATGCTGCTTCGCGTCGGACTTGGCCTCCAGCGTCACCTCCACCGCGTCATACGGCGTCGGCGGCACGCCCAAGCAGCAGCCGTCCCACTGATTCTTCATCAGCAGGACCTCATCCACCTCCGTCGCGAACATCGGATACGCGATGAACCCTGAGATCTGCACCCACTTGCCGTCCAGCTTCTCCGTCCACCCCGGCAGATCGTTCATCCCCTGCCGCGGGCGGTACGTCTCATTCGCCGAGAGCAGCAGATCCCACGACAGCCGGTAGGGATCCTCCCGAGTTCCCGAGCCCGGAATCTCGAAACGCCCGTCATCAGCCGCCAGGGCGCCCTCCTGCGCCGCCGGCTCGTCGGCTTCCTTCGCCACAGTCTCCTCCGCCGCCCCATCGCCCCCGAGCGCTGCTTCATCCGCGCCCCCCGCA
>CAYVIJ010000046.1:0-11489 GCA_964451515.1 uncultured Phycisphaeraceae bacterium
ACCTCCTCCTGGCGGTTCTCCTGGTCCTCTCCCGCCTCCCCCAGCTCCCCCTGGTCCGCCGATGACGCCGCCCTTGCGCGGATCGAAGTCGAGCTCACCCGCCTCCGCCGCCTGGAGCATCGCCTGGGAGATCTGGACGAACCGTTGGCGGAGCTCCTGGAGGATCTCCGCAAGTTCCTTCGCCTCCTCATCGGTGAGGTTGCCCCGGGTCTTCTCCTCGAGCACGCCGAGCAGATCGATGTAGTGGCGGGCGTAGTCCAGACCGACGATCGACCGCCCCGACTCGGGGTCGGGGATCCCGCCCAGGTAGAGCAGCGCCTGCGTCGCGAGGGAGCCGATCAGCGCTCGGAAGTCGGCCTGGGGCATTTTGCCCGCGCCTTCCTCTTCTCCTTCTCCCTGCTGCGACTTCTTGGCCTCCTCGGCCGCCAGCTTCTCCTTCTCCGCCTGCGCCTGGGCTTTCCAGTCGGTGTCGACGAAGATCTTCTTCTCGCCGCCGTCTTCGCCCTGGGGGGCGCCGCCGAGCTCGTGCGGATCAGCCATGGGGGCTCCTTACTCTCAGAATCCTCGCGTGTTGGTTGGGACTCCCAGTCTAGGGTCGTCGCGTTGGACGGGACGCGCCCCAAGCCGGATAATCCGGCCCTCGGCCGCCGCCAGCCGATGAGGAGAGAAAGGCAGAGGTCGTCGCTGAGGCCCGAGGGGAGCGCCATGCGAAGGAAGCTGGAATTCAGTTGGCTTTGGATGGCGACGCTCGGCGCGACGCCGCTGGCCTTGCCCGCCTGCGGCGCCCTCGCCATCGGCTACGAGGCGGAGCTGGGGGATATCGACAACCTCGTCGCGCCCAGCGGCGACTCCATCGCCGCCACCCGGGAGTCGGTGGGGGAGGAGATCGAGCCGGAGACGACGGTCGAGCGCACGATGAGCGCCGAAGAGGCGGCCCAGGGCGTGGAGGATGTGCAGGTGCTTCTGGGCCCCCCGCCCCGATCAGAGCCGTCCGCGCCGAATCCGCTCGGGGCGTCTGATGAGGCGTATCAGCAAGCGGCGGCGGGCGGCGGCGGGCGTCCCACCGCGACCGAGCCCTCGGGGGATCCGGTTCTCATCGACGCTCTTGTCGGTCAGATCAACGGGCGACCCGTCTTCGCCTCCGAGTTCTTCGAGTCGATGGACGCCCGTCTGCGCGCCGAAGCGAGGCGCCTTTCTCCCGACGCGTGGCTGCGCCAGGCGCGCTCCGAGATTCAGCGCGAGCTGCGAGGGCGCATCATCGATGAGCTTCTGCTCGCGGAGTTCGAGGCGTCGATCCCGACCGAGCAGCGTGAAGGGCTGCTGACGTTCGTGCGCCAGATCCGTCAGCAGCTCGTCACGGAGAACCGAGGCAGCGCGGCGCTGGCGGAGCGGCGCTTCCGCGAGCAGGGATCGAGTCTCGATGAGGAGGTCAGACGCATCCGCGATCGCCAATTCATCAACCAGCAGCTTCGTCAGGAGGTCGCCAGCCGGATCTACGTCTCCTGGCGCGAGGTGCAGGCGGAGTTCGAGCGCAATCGCGAGAAATGGGATCCGCCCGGAACGGCGCGGCTGCGGATGATCTGGGTCGATGCGGGGGATGCGGAGCGCCTCGCGGAGGTCGAGCGTCGGATCGAGGGCGGGGATGCGTTCGAGGACGTTGCGCGCGAGCTCAGCGACTTCAAACGCGCCGAGGGGGGACTCGTTGAGGTCACTCTCGATGCGGAGGAATACGCCGACTCGACCATTTTCGGCGCGCCGCAGCTCAACGAGGCCGCCCGCCGGCTCTCGCCCGGGGAGAGGCTGGGCCCGATCGACTGGAACAACCGAGCCGTGTGGCTGTCTCTCGAAGAGGTCGACGACCCCGATCCCACGCTCTTCGAGCTTCAACTGGAGATCTATGGGGATCTCTGGAACGAGCGCTTCCTTGAGGAGAACTCCAAGTATCTCGAGTCGCTGATCAATCGGGGGACGATGACGGACATCGAGACGATGGAGCGCCGCCTCTTCCAGATCGCGGCCGATCGCTATCTCATCGCGGGGCGCGCCGCCGTCGACGAATGACTGCGCCTCGGGGGTTGCGATCGCTGCTTGGGTGGGCGGATCGTCGCGATCCGCTGGGCTCGTGGGGCGAGCGGGTCGCGGCCCGCCGGCTCCGGCGCGCCGGGCACCGCGTGCTGGCGCGCAACGTGACGAGATCCGTGGGCGAGGCGGACCTGCTGACGCTGGCGCCGGATAAGAAGACGCTGGTGATTGTCGAAGTCAAGGCTCGGCGCATCGGCTCGGGCGCCGGCGCTCCGCCGCCGGAGGCGTCCATCACCGCCGCCAAGCGCCGACGGCTGCTCCTTATGGCGCAGGCGATCGCGAAGGAGCGTCGATGGACGGGCCCTGTGCGCATCGACGTGGTGGCTGTCGAACGGCCTGACAAGGGCAAGGCGACCATCCGCGTGCACGAAAGCGCCGTGACGCTGTAGGACGGGCGCTCAACCCTTCCACTTCAGGCCGGTGGGGCCGACGTACTTGCTGAGGGGGCGGATCAGCTTGCGCGTCTCGTGCTGCTCGATGATGTGCGCCGCCCAGCCGGAGACGCGCGAGGCCACGAAGAGCGGGGTGTACTGCGCGACGGGGATGCCCATGACGAAGAAGGTCACCCCGCAGGGGAAATCCACGTTCGGGAAGATCCCCTTCTCATCGTTCATGATCCTTTGAACTTCCTCGCTGATCCTGAACCACCGCAATGCCTCATCCCCCTTGCCCTCCGCATACTGGCGTCCGAGCTGGTGCAGGATGTCGGCGCGGTGATCGCCGTGCTTGTACACCCGGTGCCCGAAGCCCATGATCTTCTTCTTCTCCGCGAAGGCGCGCTCCATGTAGGGCTTGACGTTCTCCAGCGCGCCGATCTCCTGGAGCATGGCCATCGCCGCTTCGTTGGCGCCGCCGTGGAGCGGGCCCTTGAGCGCCGCGATGGCGCCGGTGACGGCGCCGTGCATGTCCGAGAGCGTTCCGGCGATGACGCGTCCGGTGAACGTGCTGGCGTTGAAATCGTGCTCGGCGTAAAGGACGAGCGCCGTGTCGAGGATCTTCGTCTCCTCCTCCGAAGGCTTCTCGCCGCGCATCATGTAGAGCAGATTGGCCGCATGGCTGAGATCCGGGTCCGGCGC
This sequence comes from uncultured Phycisphaeraceae bacterium, assembly GCA_964451515.1. Taxonomy (GTDB): domain Bacteria; phylum Planctomycetota; class Phycisphaerae; order Phycisphaerales; family UBA1924; genus CAYVIJ01. The sequence continues at coordinate 3,159 of CAYVIJ010000046.1, forward strand.
GACGAGATCGCGCCCGTCGATCGCGTTCTGCATGTGCCCGATGATCGTGCCGATCTGCGCGATCAGGCGCGTCGCTTTGCGCCGCTCCGCTTCGGGGGAGTTGTCCTGGCATTCGGGGTCGAAGTGGGCGAGATAGCTGACGGCGGTGCGGAGCGAGTCCATCGGATGGGTGTGCGGCGCTTTCGCGATCCGGCGGACGAGTTCCCGGGCGTCCTCGGGCAGCGTGCGGGACTCGATGAGCTCCTTGTTGAAGCGGCCCAGCTCGTCGGCGGCGGGCTTTCTCCCATATATGAGCAGGTAGGCGACCTCTTCGAAGGTGGCGCGCTCCGCGAGATCCTCGATCGAGTACCCGCGATAGATGAGCTGATCCTGCTCGACGGAGCAGATGGCGCTCTCCCCTGCGATGACGCCTGCGAGCCCTTGCGCGGTCGGAGCGGTGGTCTGGCTCACGGAAAACTCCTTCGCTGAATCCGGTGGAACTCGACTCTCGACCCATTTCCCGACGCCGCCCGCCCGGCGCCGGGGCCCCATCCACGCTTATCTTATACCCGCGCCCCCGCCGGCTCGAAAGCCCGCCTCGGCGCCTCTCGCCGATCTCCGAGTGTTCGCTAGGATGAGTTCGACCCGCGCCGATGCGCGGTGAACTCCCCCTCTCCCCTTCTGCGCAGGAGCGAGCGATGGCCGCCACCAACCCTTCCGGATCCGAGCAGGTCCACCTCTACGACGCCGAGGGCGAGCTGCTGATGTCCTCCGCCCAGACCGTCGATCGCGTGACGCTGCTTCCGGCCGATTACGATCGAACGGATCCGCACGAACGCATTCGGATCCTCTGGGGCCAGGACATGATCGCCGATCTGCTGGCGGGGCGCTACCGCGCCGTGGTCTGCGGCGTCAACGACGAGGACAACAGCCACGGGGTCATCAGTCAGATCGTGGACATGGTGACGACGAGCCAGTGGAGCGCCAACGCGGTCACCTCGTACGCCCGCCTGTTTCAGCAGTCCGTCTCCGTCCATGCGGCGAAGGATCGCGAGCCCTACATTCTGAAATACGACCTCGACAGCATCCTCATCTTCGCCCTGCTTCGTCCGAGCGGGCGGGACCACTTCACGCTTACCGATCTGCGCCGTGGATTTCAGACGGTCGTGAAGATGCTGCACGGGCGGCGCGAGCGGCAGCCCGTCGCTTCGGTCTCCTTCATCGGGGCGCGCTCCAACCGCCTCTACGAGGAGCGCTCAGGCGAGGAGCCCTCCTTCGAGGCGGCTTTGCGCACGATGTATGAGGCGGGGTATCGCGGCGACGTCTATCCGAGCCCGCAGATGTGGCAGTTCGGCGATGTCGGCGTCTTTCCCTCCTATCCCTTCCCGCCCTCGCTGGACGAGATGCGCGAAGGGGGGCACTGATCCGGCGCCCGGGCCGCCTCTGAAGGGCGGTTCTGGACATCCGCAAGGCGCGAGCGCGTCAGGCGCCCCGCCGCCGGGTCGAGATCGAATCCGATCGCCGACCGCCCGAGCCGCCGCGCCGCGATGAGCGTCGTGCCGGAGCCGCAGCAGGGATCGAGGACCGCGCCCGCCGGGGGGCAGCACGCGCCGATCAGCAGCTCCAGCAGCGCGAGGGGTTTTTGGGTGGGCCAGCCGACGCGCTCGGTCGCCATGTTGTTGATCGCGGGGATCGGCAGCACATCCGTCGCCTTCTTCGCCCGCCCCGCCATGCGCCGGCTGGTCGAGGGAACCAGCGGTGGATCGAAGTAGCAGGACTCCGGATCGAGGCTGTAGAACAGGATGTCGTCATGCTTGCGGGCGAAGCGCCGGCGGGAGGAGCCCCCGAGCCCGTAGGACCAGATCAGGTGGTTCACGAAGCGGTGCGCCCCCAGCAGCTCGTCCAGCAGGAGGCGCACATGGTGCGACGTGCGCCAGTCCACATGCAGGAGCAGCGCCCCGGCGGGGCGCAGGGCGGGCAGGGTCGCATGGAGCCGCTCCCGCAGCCAGTCGATGTAGGCGCCTGTCGAGCTCCAGGCGTCGTCGAATCCGCCCGCTGAGCCGGTCCGTCGTCCGCCCGTGTTGAAGGGCGGGTCGGCGTAGAGGAGGTCCAGCGATTGGGCTTCGAGGCGGCGCGCGCCCGCGAGCCAGTCGCACACCTCCACGCGCGCCGCGGGCGGTGGATCCTCCTCGCGCGGGATCGTCGCGGGATCAGGCGCCATCGCGCCGAGTGTAACGCCTCGCCCAGCGCACGAATCCCCTCCCTGCCATACACTCCGCGCCATGCCAGCAGCCACCAAGCAGAAGAAGAATCAGAAGCGCGGAAAAGGCAAGAAGCGGTCGGGCCCGCCCATCGCCGAGACGGTCGACCGCCATGCGCTTTATCAGGAGTCGGTGCAGGACGTCGAGTCGGAGATCGACTTCGTCGACCAGACGTTCCAGCGCATCCGGGGGCGCAAAGCCGAGGTCCTTCGGGAGGACTTCTGCGGAACCGCCGCGACGACCTGCGAATGGGTGAAGCGCCGCGTCGGCAACCGCGGATTCGCCATTGACAACGATCCTGAGGTGCTCGACTGGGGGCGCGAGCACAACGTCGGTCGGCTCCCGGCGGACTCGCAGCAGCGCGCGGCGCTCATTGAAGGCGATGTCCTGGAGGTGGAGACGGAGCCCGTCGACGCTCTGCTGGCGATGAACTTCTCCTATTGGCTTTTCCAGCAGCGCCGGACGATGCTGGAGTATTTCCGGCGCGCTCGCCGGGCGCTGAAACCCGACGGGCTGCTCTTCCTCGACGCCTACGGCGGCTGGGACGCCCATCGCACGATCAGCGAGGAGCGGGAGGTTGAGGGCGAGATCGGGGAGTATGACTACATCTGGGATCAGGACGAGTTCGACCCCATTAACCACCGCATGCGGTGCTACATCCACTTCAAGTTCGCGGACGGCTCCCGCCTGAAGAAGGCGTTCTCCTACACCTGGCGTCTCTGGTCGCTTCCGGAGCTGCGGGATCTGCTGGAGGAGGCCGGTTTCGGGGGGATCCGCTTCTACTGGGAGGGCGCGGATGAGGACGGCGAGGGCAATGGGGAGTTCGAGGAGGTCGAGTCGGCGGAGTCCGATCCGGGGTGGATCTGCTACATCGTGGCGGAGCGGGGGGACTGAGGACGACGGTCGATCAAGCCCGCACGCGGGCCGCGCCCTCCTATCCTGATGCGGCGCGGATGGGACGCGGGAGACGGTTCCCCCGCCGCCCCTCCGCGGGAGCGACGCCCATGGCCACCATTCTCGATCTGGCTCCGCGCCACGCGAGCGCCGCCCGGCGCGTGCAGACGGAGCTCGAGCGCGTGGAGCGCGTCCTCGAGGACCACAGCCGCTCGGACCTGCCGCCGGTCGATGATCTGGCGCGCCATGTCGAGCGGTTTCGAGGGAAGATGCTCCGTCCGACGATGGTCGTCCTCACCGGGCTTGCGACCGCGCCGAAGGTCTCCGATGCGCATCGGACCATCGCCGCCGTCATCGAGATGATTCACCTGGCGACGCTCGTGCACGACGACGTCCTTGACGACGCCCAGACTCGTCGGCGCGGGCGGACGATCAACAGCCTGCATGGCAACGAAGCGGCGGTCATCCTGGGGGATTATCTGATCTCCAAGGCGTTCCACCTCTGCTCGACGCTCGACATGCAGCGCTATGCGCTGCGTATCGGCGAGGTGACGAACCAGGTGTGCGAGGGCGAGCTGCTTCAGCTCGCCAACCGCGAACACTATTCGCTCGATGAGCCGACGTATTTCGAGATCATCCGCCGGAAGACCGCCTCGCTCATCGGGGTGGCTTGCGAGCTGGGCGCGCTCTGCTCCGGGGCGTCCGATGAGATCTCCCGCGCGATGTATGAGTACGGCGAGCGGCTGGGCGTCGCTTTTCAGATCGTCGACGATCTGCTCGATCTCACGGGCGATGAGGCGGTTGTCGGCAAGACGCTCGGCAAGGACCTCGAAAAGGGCAAGCTGACGCTGCCGCTTATTCATCTGCTCGCCAGCAGCCCGCCGGAGTCGCGCGGACGGGCGCTGCGGCTGATCGAGGCCCGCAGCGAGCACGCCGAGCGCAACGGCGACGCCGAGCGGCTCGCGCTGCTTCAGCTCATCCGCGAGTCGGGATCGCTTGACTACGCGCTCTCCGTGGCGGGGCGGCTTGTCTCGGAGGCCAAGGCGCTGGCGAGGCGCCTGCCGGAGTCGGAGGCGCGGGCCCTGCTGCTGGATCTGGCCGACACGGTCGTCTCGCGCCGTCTCTGAGCGGCGTCACGGCGCCACAATGTTCGAGATGTCGTTGAAGGTCACGACGAGGAAGACGGCGCCGATCAGGATGAGGCCGGCCAACGTCGCGAGATTCTGCACCGCCACGGAGACGGGGCGGCCCGTGATCCACTCGGAGATCAGGAACACCGCGTGCCCGCCGTCGACGATCGGCAGCGGCAGGAAGTTGATCACCGCGAGATTCGCGCTGATCACCGCCAGGAAAAAGAGCAGGTGGATCAGTCCCTGATCGACCACCTGCGTCCCCAGATGAGCGATGCCGACGGGGCCGCGCAGATGCTCCACCTGCACGGACCCCTCGAACAGCCGCAGCAGCGTGATGTACGTCATCACGATCACGCGCTTCGTCTCCGACAGCCCCATTCCGAGCGCGCTGGCGGGGTCGTCCGCCTCGAGCGAGACCGTCGCCACTTCGAACAGCGCTGGATTGATCGGGCTCTCCCATCCGAGCGCGTGCAGCGACTGCACGTCTTCGGGCGAAAGGGACCAGAGGAGCGACTGCGTTGGACGCTCGGGAGCGGGCCAGCCGATCGGCAGCCGCACCGTGAGCGCGACTTCGGCGCCGGCGCCTCGGGCATGGGCGTCCGCCGTCGCGCGGCGGAGCGCCCGGCGCATCTCCGCGAAGTCCGCGACGGGCGCATCGTCGATCGATTCCAGGACGCTGCCGGGAGGCAGGTTCAGTCGCGCCGCGGGCAGTCTGATGCGCTTGGGATCTTCAGAGTCGCCTTGTGCGGCCCGCCGCGGAGGGGCCGCCAGCAGCGCGCGGTCGGTCGCTTCGGTGGGAGAGAACCCGATGGTCCCCTGACCCGTGACGCTCGCATCGATCGTGCGCTCGGCGCCCTCCTGAAGCGCCGCCAGCGTGATCGAGCCGCCCGCGTGGCGGCGGATCTCCCGGATCCCCCGCGCCAGATTGGGGAACCGCACATCCCCGATGCGCGTCAGCACGTCGCCGGCGCGCAGGCCGAGCTCCGCGCCGCGCTCCTGTGGCTCCGCCACCTGGATGACGGGCGTCAGCCCGAGCAGGTGCGTCAGCGCCACGACATCCGCGGCCTCCTGACCGCCCAGCGGCGCGATCAGCGTCTCCAGTCTCCGCGCGGGCTCGATGGCGATCGTGCGCTCCGTGCCGTCAGGCGTCGCGAACGTCGCAGAGACCGCCTCCCCGCCCGATTCCTCCAGCGCCCGCGTCAGTTCGTGCAGCATCGAGGCCCGCTCGCCCTCGACGGCGAGAAGTCGCGAGCCCGCCGGAAGCTCGGAGAGCCCCGCGCGCCGGAGCGCTTCGTCCCAGCGCTCGCGCAGCGGCGCCCGTTCGCCCGGGCCCTTCGCCAACCTCCCGGAGAGCGCCGCTCCGACGCCCAGCTCGAGCAGCCGCGATTGGGCGCCCTCTTCCGGCTCGATCGAGAAGCGCAGCGGCTCGTCGACGCCGGGGCGATCGACAACCAGCCCCAGCGGACGCCCGCGCTTGGCGAGCCCCGCGGCCGCGACGATGTCCTTGAAGGAGAGGACGCGTCCACCGTCGATCTGCGTGACGCGATCGCCCGGCTGGAGGCCCACCTCCTCGATCCCGACGTCCTCGGCGTTGACGGGGGAGGCGGTGGCGGCGGGGGATCCCGGGAGGACCGTGCCCACGATCGCCGGCGGCGCCGGCAAGCCGGCCATGAAGACCCCGACGAAGAGGACGGCGGCGAGCAGGACGTTCATCACCACGCCCGCCGAGATGACGATGAGGCGCTTCCAGACGGGCTTGTTGTTGTAGGAGTCCTCCGCCTGCGAGGTCGCCTCGGGGTTCAAGTCCTCCTGCCCGAGCATCCTCACATAACCGCCGATGGGCAGGTAGTTCAGGCGGTACTCGGTGGGGCTGACGCCCGGCAGCGCCTCGGGGCCGGCGTTCTTGCCGCCCCGCTCGGCGAGGCCCCGCTCATATTCGCCCGTGGTCGAGCCAGCGCGAAACCCGAGCCCCGCCCGCCAGGAGCATATCGCCGGCCCGAAGCCGATTGCGAACTCATGCACGCGGATGCCCGCCCAGCGCGCGGCGAGGAAGTGCCCCAGCTCATGCACGAGGATGACAAAACCGAATCCGATGATCACCAGCGCGAGCTGCCCGGCGCCGATCAGCACATCCAGCATGCGTTCATCCTAGGTCGAAGTCGCACGGGCTCCGTCACCCGATCCGCTCGGAGACGTATCGACGGGCCTCGGCGTCGGCTGCAAGCGCCTCGTCAAGATTCACGAGGGACGTCGCCGCCCCGTCCCCCACGAGCTCCGCAATCGCCTCCTCGACGAGCTCGGTGACCCGCCCGAAGGGGATGGCGCCCTCGAGAAACGCCGCCACCGCCGCCTCGTTGGCGCCGTTGAAGACCGCGCCCGCGATTCCCCCGCGCCGAATGACGTCCATCGCCAGGCGCACGCCTGGGAACAGATCATGCTTCGGCGGCTCGAAATCGAGGCGCTCGAGGCGTGTCCAATCCACATGGTCGGCGCGTCCGGGGCGGCGCTCGGGCCAGGTCAGCGCCACCTGGATGGGCGTGCGCATGTCCGGCGCCCCGAGCTGCGCGAGCGTCGAGCCGTCGGAGAAGTCCACGAAGGAATGCACGATCGACTGGGGATGGACGACGACATCGATGCGGTCCGCTCCCAGCCCGAAGAGCCAGTGCGCCTCGATCGCCTCGAAGCCCTTGTTTGTCAGCGATGCGCAGTCGATGGTCACCTTGGCGCCCATGTCCCACGTCGGATGCGCCAGCGCCTCCTCGGGCGTCGCCTTGCGGATCCGTGCGGCGTCCCACGTGCGAAAGGGCCCGCCCGAGGCGGTGAGCACCACGCGGGAGACCTCCGGGCCGAGCTCGCACGGCGGCGCCGTCTCGGGAGGCAGGCATTGCCAGATGGCCGAGTGCTCGCTATCGACCGGCAGGAGGCGCGCGCCGGTCTTGTTGGCCACGCGTGTCACGATCTCCCCCGCGGCGACGAGCGTCTCCTTGTTCGCCAGCGCGACGTCGCATCCCTTGCGCAGCGCCGCCAGCGTCGCGGGCAGACCCGCCGAGCCGACCATCGCCGCGAGGACGACATCCGCCTCGACCTCCTGCACCAGCTCCTCCGCCGCGTTCGCCCCGCGCAGGAGTCGTACGCCCTCGGGCGCCTCGATCTCTCCGTCGCCGTCGGCGATGGCGACGCGATCGACGCCCCATTTGCGCGCCTGGGCGAGCGCCGCATCGGCGTTGCGCCCGGCCGCGAGCCCGACGACCTCGAACCGCATGCTCGATTCGCCGCGGGCCGCGTGTTCATTCAGACTCTCGAGCACATCGAGCGTCTGCGTCCCGATGGATCCGGTGGATCCCAGGAGGAGCACCCGGCGCGTCGTCTCCGCCCGGGCGCTCATCCTTGAGACGCCTCCGCCTTGGCGTCGCTCGATTCAGACTTCTTCGCGCTGCTGCTCTTGCTCTTCTTCTTTCGCCCGCTCCCGCGCGCGCTAGACGTCTTCTTGCTCGTCTTCTTCTTCGAAGTCTTCTTCTTGCTCGCGGATTTCGGCTTGGATGACTGCGGCTTCTCCGTCGCCGCCTGAGGCGTCGGCTTCTTCCGGCGCGAGGACTTTTTCTTCGGCGCGGCGCCGCCCGTCTTCGGGACGGAGTCCGGGTCCGGCAAATCGCCCTCGCTCTCTTCCGACGTCGCGGCGTCGGGGGTTTCTGCTGATTGGTCCTGCTTTTCCGCGCCGGAGCGCCCTCGCTTCGGAGGGACCGCCGCCGGTTCGAGATCCCAGGAATCCCCGCGCGCCGGGAAGCCGCTGACGGCGACCTGCTCGTCATCCGGCGTTTCACCCGTCCCCCTGTCGCCGGCGGCGGGCTGCGGCGGCGTCTTCTTGCTCCGCCCGCGCTTCGGGATCTCCTCGGGATCGACATCCCACGAATCGGCGCGCGACGGCGTCTCGCGCGGGTTCGACTCCTCCGCTGCGCGCGCCGGGGCGCCATGCTCCTCCTGACCTCCGTCCTGCGCGCTCTCCTGGCGCTCGTCGGACTGTGAGCGGTCCCGCCCCCCGCTCCCCCCGCTCCCCCCGCGCCCCC
>CAYVIJ010000047.1:0-11341 GCA_964451515.1 uncultured Phycisphaeraceae bacterium
GCCTGCCCCACCGGGAGACTTCGCGTGCTGCGCACGCGATTGCGTGTAGGTCTTGTAGACGGCTTGAGCGGAGCTCTGCGCCTGGGGCGAATGGAATGGGATTGGGTGGGGTAGGCCTCCGTGCCTGCCCTTCTTTGTGCGCACGACTCACGCTCGGGAGGGCGGAGAGACGGCTCGGCGAGCCGTCCCACCGAAGAGTTGCGGTTTGGATCAGCAGGCGGGGCAGGCTTCGGGGCCGTCGTCGGATGCGCGTGTGTCGCCGTTCGATGATTCGATCGGCTCGCCCGGTCCGCCGCCGCGGAGCATGCGGTGGATCACTTCAATCACCAGCCATGCTTCGAGGATGAGCGTTGCGCCGGCGATGGCGACAAGGAGCCACTTCTGGTCCGCGAGCCAGGATGGGTTCTCCGCGTCGCCGATGAAGGCCTGCCAGGTGAGCGCCCAGGCGGGGAGGATGACCATGATGACGGTCGGGACGGTGATGAACCACCACGGTTTTCGCCTGGCGATGAGCCATGCGGCGATGACGAGGAAGGCGAGGCCGGCGAGGAGCTGGTTGGTCGCGCCGAAGAGGGGCCAGAGGATCAGGCCGCCCTTGCCGGCGTTCGCGAGCGTCAGGGACGAGCCGGGGGGCGGCACGGCGGCGAGGAGCGCGGCGGTGATGACGGCGAAGAGCGTGGCGCCGTGGATGGTGGCGAGCCCCTTGAAGGGATTCCACATCGAGGCCTTGGCGCGCTGGACGCGGAGGTCGTGCGAGCCTTCCACCGGCGGCGCGATGCGGCCGCATTCGGGGCAGGAGACCATGCCGGCGTCGAGGCCGGTGTCGAGTCCGGAGAGGTCGTAGCCGCAGTGGCGGCATTCATGCTCGGCGCAGGGCGGGAGGAAGGTGCGCGAGAGCTCCTGGATGACGTAGCGCTGGAGTCGGCAGGCGGTGTCCATGGTCGTGCCGGCGAAGGAGGCGACGAGGACGCCCATGAGGGCCATGCCCATCTTGAGGGGGAGGCCGAGGGAATGGATGAGGTTGGAGGCGCCGTCGACAAAGGCGCCGACCATGGCGGCGAGCGATCCGGCGGCGGACCAGGATTCGTATTGCTTGTCGAAGGCGGGGCGTCCGACGAGCGTGTAGGTCGCGCTTTCACGATCGAAGGCGATGGCGCCTTCACCGATCGGCGTGCGCTCGGCGCCTTCGCCGTAGACGATGGGGTCGGTCTTCATGCCGCGCGGATCGTCGGCGGGGAGCTTCGGATTGTCGGCCACGATGGCAGGACTGTCGTAGTACGTCGCAAAGCTGGCGCGCATGCCTTCCGGCAAGCGCATCACGGCCGCCGAGAGCTCTCCGTCGACAGTCTCGCCTGGTGGCGGCGTGACGGGATACAGACTCCAGCGAGGATTCTTCATCATCGCGACGACGTGGTAGCGCTCGCCGCCGGTTTGAATTGGGATCTCGGAAAAGGCGTAGGTGTCGTTCTCGGGGCTGGTCCAAGTCCCCCGGTATTCCAGCGCCTTCGTGATCCCCAGCCCGAGCCCCGCGGCGCAGGCGATGATGACGAGGATGGCGAGGAAGCCCTCGGTGAGCATGCCGCCGTAGGCGACAGGGCGGGCCTCGGGCTCGGCTTCGAGCTGCTTGCTGGTGGTGCCGGAGGCGACGAGGCAGTGGAATCCGCTGATGGCGCCGCAGGCGATGGTGATGAAGAGGATGGGGACCATCGGCGGCGCGCCGGTGGGGTGCAGATCGACCGCCGGGGCGACGATCTCGAGCGGGACGCGCGTGCGCTCGGCGGCTTCGGTCGCGCTCGCGGTGGTCGCCTCGAAGCCGCCGATGGTTCCGGCCACCACGAGGCCGAGGACGAGGAGGGCGAGGGCGGTGAGCAACTGGAGCGCGTTGATGTAGTCGCGCGGCTGGAGGAGAACCCAGACGGGGATGACGCTGGCGACATAGGCGTAGGCGAGGAGTCCGATGACCCAGACCCAGAGCGGCTGCGCAGCGAGCGCGAGATTGAAGTCGTGCAGCCAGCCGACGTCGCCCCAGATGACGCTGGCGTACATGATCGCGAGCGCGAAGAGCGACGCCGGCAGAATCGAGCCGCCCTTTCGATGGACGGTGAGGCCGATGACGATCGCAAGCGGAATCTGCACGAAGACGGGGAAGATCGCGTTTGGATAGTCGCGCAGGACGGAGGCGATGACGAGCCCGAAGATCGCGAGCACGACCCACAGCGCCATGACGAGCACGAGCATGAAGATCAGGCGCACGCGCGGGCCGAGCAGATCGCCCGCGATGTCGCCGATGGTGCGCCCGCGGCTGCGCATGGAGACGACGAGGGAGCCGAGATCGTGGACGGCGCCGATGAAGATCGCGCCGATGATCACCCAAAGGGCGGCGGGGACCCATCCCCACATGACGGCGATGGCGGGTCCGACGATGGGTCCGGTGCCGGCGATCGAGGTGAAGTGATGGCCGAAGACGATGGAGCGCTTGGTGGGGCAGTAGTCGCGATCGTCGCGCAGAGAAACGGCCGGGGTGGGGGCGTCTTCTCGGAGCTGAAAGACGCGCTTCGCCAACCACCGGCCGTATGTGAGATACGCGGTCAGGAGCGCCGCGCCCGCCAGTATGGCAAGCAGCAGTGCGGACATGTCCGCGCCACTATACGCAGACTCACGCCGGAACACCAGAGTCAATCCGCTCCCGCGGTTTCTTCATCGTTCGACGGGCGCCTGTGCTTCAGGGCTTCGGCGAAATCCGGACGCGCGCTTGATGCGCGTCGGAGGCTCATCGCAGGCCGTATTCCTTGAGTTTGCGGTAGAGCGTGCGCTCGCCGATGCCCAGGAGCTTGGCGGCCTGCTCGCGGTTGCCGGCTGTGAGACGGAGCGTCTCGCGGATGGCGCGCTTCTCGAGCTGCTGGAGGCTGGCGCCGGCGAGGGAGCCGACGGAGGCGGTCTCGCCCGCATCCTCGACATCCACCGAGGTGATCTCCTCGGGGATGTGACGCACGTCGATCTGGTCGGCTCCGGAGCCAAGGGACATGACGACCATGTTCTGCACCACGTTGAGCAGTTGTCGGACGTTGCCGGGCCAGGAGTAGGCGGTCAGGCGCATCATCCCGGCGTCGGTGATGGCGGGCGGGGGCTCGCTGGGGCGCATCTGGGCGGCGAAGCGGGCGATGGCGTGATGCACGATCCGCGGGATGTCGTCGCGCCGCTCGCGCAGGGGCGGGAGATGGACGTGGGCGCCCTTGATGCGGAAGAAGAGATCCTCGCGGAAGCCGCCCGAGCCGACCATCTCCTGGAGTTCGCGGTTGGTCGCGGAGACGAAGCGGACGTCGACGTGGCGCGGCTCGTTCGATCCGAGTCGAACCACCTCGCCGCTCTCGAGGACGCGCAGCAGCTTCGCCTGCATCGCCAGCGGCATGTCCCCGATCTCATCGAGGAAGAGCGTGCCGCGATGGGCGTACTCGAAGACGCCCTCGCGATCCTTCTCGGCGCCGGTGAAGGCGCCGCGGACATGTCCGAAGAGCTGATCCTCCAGCAGGCTCTCGCTCTGGCCCGCGCAGTTGAAGGTGACGAAGCGCTGTTTGGCGCGGGGGCTGTTTCTGTGAACGGCTTGGGCGATGAGCTCCTTGCCCGTGCCGCTCTCGCCCGTGATGAGGATGGGCAGATTGGAGCCGGCGACGGTGCGCACGGTCTGGAGGATCCGGCGCATCGCCTCGGAGCCGGCGACGATGCCCTGGAATCCATCGTGCTGGACGAGATCGGACAGCTCGCCCGACTCGTGGCGGAGGAGGACCGTCTCGGCGGCGCGGTTGATGAGCGAGCGGAAGACCTCGAGATCGAGCGGCTTCTCGATGAAGTCGTACGCGCCCTCCTTGAAGGCGGCGCGGGCGGTGGAGACGTCGCCATGAGCGGTGACCATGATCGTCTCCGCCTCGGGCTGGAGCTCGCGTGAGGCTCGGAGGATGACCATGCCGGCGTCGCCGCCGTCCTGACTGACGCCGTTCCTGCCGGCGCTGTTCGGCATGCGGAGGTCGGTGACGATGACGTCGAAGGCGCCGCCCTTCAGCTCCTCGAGGGCCTCGGGGACGGAGCTGACGATCGTCGAGACGTGCCCGGGGCGGCGGAGGGCCTCGGCCATGACGTCGGCGTGATCCGGCTCATCCTCGACGATGAGCACCTGAGCGCGGGGTGTCTCTTCGCTGTTGGCCATGGCGGGAGAGTCTACCGGGCCGCCGCCGTCGCTCCCCGGCGCGCGGCGCAGAGGGCGATCGCGAGCGCATCGGCGACGTCGTCGGGCGAGGGAGGCTCCGCGAGGCGCAGGATCGCGCGAACGGCCTCCTGCATCGACGCCTTCCCGGCGCGTCCGTCGCCCGCCACCGCCTTCTTGACCTCCGCGGCGCCGAGCTCGCGGATCTCCACATCCGCCCGGGCGAGCGCACAGAGAACGACGCCCCGCGCATGACCCATCGTCACGGCCGTCAGCGGGCGGCGCGGATGGGCGAAGAGCTTCTCCACAGCGGCGCGCCGGGGCTCAAGGCGACGGATGATTTCCGAAAGATCGTGATCGAGCTCGACGAGGCGGCGCTCGATGGGCGCATCACGGGGCAAGCGGATCACGCCCGCCTCGACGACGACAGCGTCGCCTCGATCGTCGCAGTCGAGACAGGCGTAGCCCGTGCGGCGCGATCCCGGATCAATGCCCACGATTCGCAAAGCGGCTCTCCACGACGAGGCCCGACCAGAGACCGAATCAGTCGGGGCGTCACGCATGCTATCGGTCCAGCCCGAGCTGACGGCACAGCGATGTTCCTGGATTGTCCATCCCCCAGATTTCCATTTCGGGGCAGTTGTTGATGACCATCTCGACAGGCGGCTCGCCGCCGCTATACTCGCCGCCAGTCAACCATGCCCCCGGAAGCCGGATCGGCTGAGACTCGTCTCGCCGGTCCGGTTTTTTCATGCGCGGCGATTGTTGCGTGGTGAGGCGGCGCGTGTTCGAGACGCAGACATTCTCTCGACGGCGCGCCGCCCGCGCCAACACTGGTGGCGGCAGAGGAGAAGGAGTGACGGCTCGGAGAGCCGTCCCACCAAAGAGCCGAGGCGCCAACGCACGGGCGGGCAAGCCGCCCGGGGCACGCGTTGATGCGCAGGAAGTGGTGGCTCGGAGAGCCGTCCCAGCGGGGGGTCGCTCAGGAGCGGTCGGCCTGCATCTGGTCGGACTCGAGCAGGCCGTCGTGCAGGCGGATGACGCGCTCGCAGCGGTCGGCGACGGCGTCGTCGTGCGTGACCATGATGATGGTCATCCCCTCGGCGTGCAGTTTCTCGAACATCTCCAGGATCGCCTCGCCGGTGGCGCTGTCGAGGTTGCCCGTGGGCTCGTCGGCCATGAGGACGACGGGCTCGGTGATCAGGGCGCGGGCGATGGCGGCGCGCTGCTGCTGGCCGCCGGAGAGTTCGGTCGGTCGATGGCCCAGCCGATCGCCGAGGCCGACCATCTGGAGCTTCTCGATCGCGCGGCGGCGGCGTTCGCGGGGGTTGATGTGCTGATAGAAAAGGGGAACCTCGACGTTCTCCTCGACGGTGAGCTGGCTGATCAGGTTGAAGGACTGGAAGACAAAGCCGATCTTGCGGCCGCGGAAGGCGCTGAGCGTCTCGTCGTCCATCGTGGAGACGTCGCGCCCGTCGAGGAGATAGGCGCCCTCCGTGGGGCGATCGAGGCAGCCGAGGACGTTCATGAGCGTGGACTTGCCCGAGCCCGAGGCGCCCATGACCGCGACGTACTGGCCCCGTCCGATGCGCACGTCGACGCCCTTGAGCGCTTCGACGAGGATCGAGCCGTCGGGCTTGTAATAGATCTTGCGGACCCCCCGCACCTCGGCGACGGCGTCGCTGTCGGCGGGCCCGCCGCCGGGATGGCGGGTCTCCGGATCGATGTGTTCAGCGCTCAGCGCGGCCATCCGCGGAGTCTACCGCTCGCGTGGGCGCAGGATGCAATTCAACTTGATCCCTCTTTGGGCGGACCACCGAATTCGCGCTTCGAAACGTCTGCGAGGAGGGCCTCGACGGCCCGATCTGCGGCGTCCGCGAAGGGGAGAAGCACGCGATCGGCCCCGAGCTCTTTCAGGCGTCGGGCGGCGTGTTCGGTGTGGGCCGTCAAAGCGATGCGCCCGCCGTAGCCGAATCGACGCAGGTGATGCTGCACCGCCCGGTTGACGGCGACATCCGGAGCTGTGCAGACCACCCACGCCACGTTGGTCAGCGGAAGGACCGTCGGGAACTCCGGGTCCTCCGCGTCGGCGTAGGCGGCTGGGCGGCCCTCGCGCTTCCAATGGAGAACGATCCGCGGGTCAAAGTCGACGGCGAGCGTCCTGACGCCTTCAGATTCGAGACGATCGGCGAGGCGGGTCCCGAAGCGTCCGAGGCCGATGATCACGACATCGAAGGATGAATCGAGGCCATTCTCCTCGGCGCGCTCGCGATGCGGATCGCGGCGCTCGAAGACTTTGAGGAGCGGCCCGATGCGCTCGTACAGCGGGCCTGAGTAGAGAATCATGTAGGTCGAGGCGCCGATCGTCACGATGCCGACGAACGTCACGAGCCCGAGCGTCGACTCATCGATGTGCCCGAGCGACACGCCAAGCGCGGCGAAGATCAGGGAGAACTCGCTGATCTGCGCGACGGTCAAGCCGGCGAGGAACCCTGTGCGCCGTCGATATCCCATGGCGCCCATGATCATGAGCACGATCAGCGGATTTCCGACAAGGACGAAGATCGACAGAATCAAGGCGGGCGCAATCTGACCGGCGAGATTCTGGAGCTCGAGGCCCGCGCCGAGCTTCACGAAGAAAAAGAGGAGGAGGAAATCGCGCACACTGGTCAATTTTCCGCCGATGGTGTCGCGGTAGTGCGTGGGCGCCAGTGAGACGCCTGCGAGAAATGCGCCGACCTCCTTGCTGAAGCCCAGCCATTCCGCCAGCGCAGCGAGACCCACGGCCCAGGCGATCGCAAAGAGCGTGAGCATCTCCGTGGATCGCGCCAGCACATGGCTCACCCGCGGGAGCACCCACAGCATCGCAATCGCGACTCCAGCCACAAGCGCCGCCCCCCGGACCAGAACGAGAGCGCCGAACCGCCAGGCGCTCTCGCCATCGCCGCCGCCCAGCGCGGAGAGCGCGATCATGACGATGATCACGACGAGATCCTGAACGATGAGGAATCCGATCGCGATCCGTCCGTGCAGCGAATCGATCTCTCTCTTATCGGACAGGAGCTTCACGATGATGATCGTGCTGGAGAAGGTCAGCGCGATCGCGACGTAGATCGACGCGGTCGGCGAAAGACCGATCGCCAGGCACAGGATAAATCCGACGATCGACGTGAATGCGACCTGTCCGAGCCCTGTCGCCAACGCCACCGGCCCCATGCTTCGGATCACGCCCAGGTCCAGCTTCAGCCCGACCAGGAACAGCAGCACCGCGATCCCGACGGTCGCCAGCAGATCGAGTTGCGAATCGAGTTCGGACCAACCGAATCCCGCGGGGCCGAAGACGACGCCAACGATGATGAAAGCGACGATCAGCGGCTGGCGCAGAAGCGTCGCCAGTGCGCCCACGACCGCGGCCGCCAGGAGGATCGTCGCAAGGTGGGCGAACTCGGTCTCCAGCGCGAACATGCGGGCGAGTGTACGTCAGCGGCGTCCTCCGCTTCCTGCGCCCGCTTCACCCGCTTGCGCTAGAGGGGCCCTTCTCCGCCCCCCGCTTCGCCAGCGCGCGGACAGCGCTCTCCTCCCCGTAAATGATCAGAAGGTCGCCGACATCGATCTTCGTCGGCCCCCTCGGCGAGCCCACGTAGGAGCCTCCGCCGCGCCTCACGCCCAGCACGTTGACGCCGCGGTCGCGCAGCTTCAGCTCCGTGAGCGTCCGCCCGGCCGCCTGCGAGCCCTGCTCGATGGTGATCTCCGAGACGACGTACCCGAGTCCGAGCCGCAGCACGCGCTCATAGTCCAGCGCGCGCACGGCCCCCGTCCGGCTCAGCGAGAAGTCGATGATCCGATCGAGCAGCCGATCCATCGGCTTCGACGAGACCACACCCCACATCACGATGAGGCTGCCCAGCACGACGCCGCCGTGTTGCAGGAGCTGGCCCGTCGTGCCCCCGAAGAAGGTGACGGCCGTCGTGCCCACCAGCGTGAGCAGGCCGATGTTTCCGACGACAATCAGGTCGCGGATGATCCGCCGCCGCACCGGATGCGAGATGACGATCTCCGACTCGCCCGTGGTGAACCCGGCGCCGAAGAAGGCGCTGAGCGCCTGAAAGCGCGCGGCGTCGCGCGCGACGCCAGTGTGCTCGAGCGCCTTGGCCCCGATGCGGATGATCAGGAAGGCGAGGGAGGCGATAACCAGAAGCGTGATCACGCTCGTCATGGAGAGTTAAGCTACCCGGGCGGGCTGGCGCCCGGGGTCCGTCGCCCGGACGCGCTCTACGCCTCCTCGTCGCGCTCGGCCATCTGGAGGCTCGCGATCGCCGTCGCCTTATTCGGCGTGAAGCGCAGGACCTTGTCGAGCCCCGTGAGCAGCATGGTCGACCAGACGGCGTCGCCAACGCCGCAGAGGACGAGGGAGCGTCCGTCCTCGACGAGGAGCTTGCGCAATCGCAACACCTGCGCGATGTTGGAGGAGTTGAGGTAGCTCACCTCGCTGAAGTTGAGCACCACGTCGGGCTTCTCCTCCGTCTCGGAGAGGCGCGCCACGACGCTGTTCAGCTCCTCGGAGAGCGCGGGCTCGTCCGCGAGATCCGTGAGCAGGATGCGATCCGACCACTCGACTGCCATACCGGCCTCGTCCTCTCGGAGGTGCGTGGGCTTGACGGAGCCAGCGTAGCAGATTCGGATCAGGCCTCCGCCGCCGCCCCGCCCTCGCTGTCGCCGCCGCCGCCCTCCGCGTCCTCCTCGCCCTTCTCCGCGACGCGCGCGGCGGCCATGAGGCGATCCCCCTGCTTCAGATTGACGAGCCGGACGCCCTGGGTGGCCCGCCCGATGAGGGAGATGTCATCGGCGGGGATGCGGACGAGCAGGCCGCGGTGCGTGAGGAACATCACGTCCTCGCCTGGCGAGACGCTCATGACCGCCACGACCTCACCGTTGCGCGGGGTGGTGCGGATGTCGATGCGGCCCTTGCCGCCGCGTCCCTGGGGCTCGCCGACCTTCTGACCCTCGCGATGGACGAGGTATTCATCGAGGTCGGTGCGCTTGCCGTAGCCGTTGGCGGTGGCGGTGAGCAGCGACGCCTCGGGATGGAGCGGTCGTTGCGCGCCGTCCTCATCGGCGTCGGACATCTCGATCTTGACGAGGCCGACGACCCGATCACCCTTGCGAAGATCGACGCCCTTGACGCCGGCGGCGGAGCGGCCCATGGGGCGCGCGTCCGACTCGCGGAAGCGTATGGACATGCCCGAGGCGGTGCCGAGCATGAGGTGATCGCGCCCGCTGGTCCATGTCACGCCGACGAGGGCGTCGCCGTCGTTGAGGTTCACGGCGATGAGCCCGCCGCGATGGACGTTGCGGTAGAGCTTGAGCTGCGAGCGCTTGATGCGTCCCTGGGCGGTGGCGAAGACGAGGAAGTACTCGCCGCGCTCGAAGTCGCTGATGGGCATGAAGGAGACGCAGCGCTCCTCGGGGCGGAGGTCGATGAGGTTGACGATGGCGCGTCCGCGGGTGGTGCGGGACATCTGCGGCGCCTCGTAGACCTTGATCTTGAAGACGCGTCCGCGATCGGTGAAGCAGAGCAGGTCGTCGTGGGTGTTGGCGACGAAGAGATGCTCGATGAAGTCGCCCGTTCTGGCGTCGGAGGCGATGACGCCGCGCCCCCCGCGCCCCTGGGCCTGGTAGGTCTCGAGCGGGACGCGCTTGATGTAGCCCTCGTGGGAGATGGTGACGACCATCTCCTCCTCCTTGATGAGGGACTCGATGTCGATGTCGGTTTCGGACTCTTCGATGGCGGTGAGGCGGGGCGAGGCGTAGCGGGCGCGCATCGTCTCGCAGTCATCCTTGATGATGTCGAGGACGCGCTGGCGGCTGGCGAGGATGGCTTCATAGTCCTCGATCTGCTCGACGAGCGCGCGGTAGTCGCCGACGAGCTTCTCGATCTCGAGTCCGACGAGCTGGATGAGGCGCATCGCGCCGATGGCCTCGGCCTGAACGCGCGTCAGGGCGGTCCCGCCCGTTTCGACGTCGCCGGCGGCGCGCCGCATGAGGCGCTCGGGGATCTTGGGCGCGTGCTCGTGATCGGGGGGGATGCGGAATCGCCGCTCCATGAGCTTCTCGATGGCCTCGTCGCGCCGGCGGCTGGCGCGGATCAGGGCGATGACCTCGTCGATGTCGCACACCGCGTAGATCAGGCCTTCCAACACATGAGCCTTCTTCTGCGCCTCTCGGAGCAGGTAACGCGTCCGGCGCGTGATGACCTCGACGCGATGGTCGATGTAGAGCTGGATCAGATCCTTGAGCGTGAGCGTGCGCGGGCGGCGGTTCACGAGGGCGACGTTCATGATCGAGAACGTCTGCTGGATGGGCGTGTACTGATAGAGCTGGTTCTCGACGACGGCGGGATCCGCGCCCTTGCGCAGCTCGCAGACGATGCGCGTGCGGGCGCTGCGGCCCGACTCGTTGCGCACGTCGGAGATGTCCTTGATGCGCTCGTCCTTGATGGCGGAGACGATGCGCTCGAGGATCGTCGACTGCACGACCTGATACGGAATCTCGTCGATGACGAGTTGCTCGCGCCCGTTCGGGAGCGTCTCCGTGTGCACGCGCCCGCGCACGGTGACGCGTCCGCGCC
The DNA here is from genome assembly GCA_964451515.1 of uncultured Phycisphaeraceae bacterium. GTDB lineage: Bacteria > Planctomycetota > Phycisphaerae > Phycisphaerales > UBA1924 > CAYVIJ01. The sequence continues at coordinate 10,827 of CAYVIJ010000047.1, forward strand.
CGGAGGCGTACGCCTCGACGATGCCGCGCCGCCCGCAGATGACGCCGCCAGTCGGGAAGTCCGGGCCCTGGACGATCTCGATAAGTTCGGAGAGCTCCATCTCGGGGTTCTCGATGAGCGCGACGATCGCGTCGAAGATCTCGCCGGGGTTGTGCGGAGCGAGGCTCGTCGCCATGCCGACGGCGATGCCGACGCCGCCGTTGACGAGCAGGTTCGGGAACTTCCCGGGCAGGACCGTCGGCTCCTGCAACCGCTCGTCGTAGTTGGCCTGGAAGTCGACGGTGTCGAGCTTCAGGTCCTCGAGCATGTCCACCGCTGCGGGCGTCATGCGCGCCTCGGTGTACCGCATGGCCGCGGGGGGATCGCCGTCGATGGAGCCGAAGTTCCCCTGGGGATCGACGAGGGGGACGCGCATGCGCCAGGGCTGAGCCATGCCGACGAGGGTGGGGTAGATGACGCTCTCGCCGTGGGGGTGGTAGTTGCCGGAGGTGTCGCCGGCGATCTTGGCGCACTTG
>CAYVIJ010000048.1:0-10048 GCA_964451515.1 uncultured Phycisphaeraceae bacterium
CGGATTTCTACAACATCACCAACCTGAAGCCGAATCGCCCGTACTGCCTGACGGTGGTGGGCGGGCTCACTGACATGAGCCCCTTCCCGGCGGCTCTCGCCGCGGTGGGCGAAGGCTTCGCCGACAACGACAACAACTTCGGCGAGAACAAGTGGTTCGCACAGTTCCGCCATGTGAAGTCCGACGCCGCGGAGAAAGAGATCAAGCTCGGGATCGATCCGGGGCAGGTGGGCACCTTCGAGCAGAGGGACTTCGACTGGGGCCCGTCGGGGACCGTGCACAAGTTCGATCTCTGCTACGACGCGCAGAGCGGCGTGGCGCGCTGGACGATCGGCGGGACGAGCGTCGCGTTCGACGTGCCGGAGCCGTTCGATGCGCTGTGGATCACGGCGAAGGGCCGGAACGACGACGGCGGGGCTTTGCTGAAGATCAGCGACGTCACGCTGACCGGCAAGAGCATCCTGGATTTCCCGGAGGAGATTCGCGCGTTCCGGCGTGCGGACGGCTCAGGCGTGCCGCTTCGCTATGTCGGCATCGTTGGCGAGCAGCCGCTGCGCGACTTTTCGTGGTCGCTTCGGGGCAGCGTGAGCGCGGTTTGGACGATCGAGCCGCCTGAGCGGGACTTCACGGCGCTGGAGATCAAGGCGACGGACAGCTCGTTCCCCGAGTTCGAGTTCCCGGACTTCAAGACGCCTGCGATTCTCGGGCTCTTCGACAAGAGCTGCCAGTTGCTTCAGGTCTCGCAGCCGAGCGTGTCGGGCGCCGAGGAACTCTGCGTCCTTTCGGACGACATGGGGCGGATCCGCTTCGGCGTCTCGGGTTACAGGGACCGTGATTTCGACGGCTTCCTGGACGGCACGAAGGCGCTGCGCGACTTCCTGAGCCTGTACCTGTTCTTCAACCACGACATCGATGTCGAGTTCGTTCCGGGCTCGAGCACGAAGGACAACGGCAGCGGGGCCGTTCGCCTGCCGCGCTCGGTCTGGGCGGACGAGGACCTGCGGGACGAGATCTTCTGCGCGGCGCTGACTTGCGGGAATCCGCTGGAGACGCTGTTGCAGCACTGCGTGAGTGGTGAATACTGCATCAAGGTCCGACTCGCGGATCATGTCGACAGCGACGACGTTCCGCCGCCGCCCGAGCAGCCGCCGCTTGAGGAGATTGCGGACTTCGACGGCTCGGGCGGAATTGACTCGGCCGATCTGGCCACACTGCTGAACTACTGGGGGGCGACCGTCCAGTAAGGCGGCGTCTCCGGACGGGAGAGTTTGGGAGAGAGATCACGGCGCCATCGGGGAGACCTGGCGGCGCCGCTTCAAGGGGCACGGACAACGTGAGGCCAGGACGGCTTCATGGCCCCGGACTGGAGTGGAGACCAATGCTCACCAGGGGCGTTTCCGCGGGGGCCCTGGTCGTCGCCGCATGGAGTTGCGCCATCGCGTCCGCCGACCCTCAGGGCGACCCGACGTTCACCTTCCGTGAAGTCGAGGACAACGACGCGTTCGCACGGCGGCAGATATTGGACGTGGATCAGGCGGTCGTGGAGACCGGTTTTGAAGGTGTGCGTGACGGCGTGTACGTGAACGGCAAACTCCAGAGGGATTGCGTCTGGGACCGCGAGCCCAAGTGCGCGCTGCGCGCGTTCGGCAAGCCGCTTCAGGTCTATGACGAGTTCGGCGAGCCGGTGCTGGGGCAGTTCACGGAGCGCGTGCTGGCGGCGTCGAGCGACGGGCATCTGGAGGATGTTGCGCTGGATGAGCACACGGTCCTGCGGCTGGGCGTCGCCGCGGTGACCGACGCTTTCGACGCGACGATTAACGGACTCGCCCAGAACGGGTTCCACAATGAGAAGGGCGAGGCGACGATCAAGGTGTTCTTCGATGCGCCGGAGGGCGTCGATCCGGCGGTGGATGAGCCGGACGCGTCGTACGTCTTCCGCTTCGAGAACGGCGCCGACGCGCTGCGCGTGGCTTTCAAGGCGCCGCCGGGGGCGACGACGGCGGACGTCTGGTGCGTGGAGGACACGGGGACGGTCGAGGTCTGCTGGGACGTGGATCACTTCGAGGCGCGCGGGCTGCGTCCGGGCGAGCCGTACTGCGTCACGGCGATCGCGGGTCTGAACGAGGAATGTCTGGACACAGACGTGCTGCTCGGGTGGTTCGACAAGCAGGGCTTCCAGATCGGCGGCGCGGAGGGGCAGGACGACAACGGGGGCCAGGGCGTCTTCGCGGATCTGTGCGTCTTCGCTGATGATCAGGGCGTGATTCGCTTCGCGGTCACGGGCTCGGGCGATCAGGACTTCGACGGGATCCTGGACGCGGTGGAGCCGACGCTGCGCGAGATCGTGCGCCAACTGTTCTTCGTCTTCGACATCGAGGCGGAATACGTGGGCGGATCGAGCGTGAAGGATGGGTCGGGGAGCGCGGTGGTCCGGCTGCCGCGGGAGGCTTGGAGCGCGCTCAATCTCCGCGCGGGTCGTCCGCTGGAGAGCAGTCTGCAACACGGGGTGTGCGGGGGGTATACGTTGAAGATTCGTCACGTCGGGCATCAGACGCCCGACGAACCGGGCCCTGGCGAGGAGCCGCCGCGCGTGGCGGCGGGCGATCTGAACGGCGACGGCGTCGTGGATTCGCTCGACCTCGCCATCATGCTTTCGAATTGGGGCAGTGTCCTTTAGGCCGGACACAACCGTCAAACACGCCCCGCACGGCGGCGTGGCGGTCGAAAGGCCGCCACGCCGTGTTGAGAGCCCGCTCCCGCCAGCGTGATCGGAGGGAGATCACGCGCGGGGGCGGCGCTCCAGGATGATTGTGACGGGTCCATCGTTCTCCAGGCGAAGGCGCATGGACGCTCCGAAGAGGCCCGTCGCGATGCGCACGCCATGGCGGCGCGCGAGCTCCTGCGCGACGCGCTCGACGAGCGGCGCGGCGTGCTCGGGCGCCTCGGCGGCTGTGAAGGAGGGACGTGTTCCCTTGCGGGCGTCGCCGGCGAGCGTGAACTGGCTGACGACCATGGCCTCGCCGCCGATGTCCAGCAGCGAGCGGTTCATGCGTCCGTCGTCGTCGGGGAAGAGGCGGAGGCGCGCGATGCGGTCTGCGATCCAGTCCGCCTGCGCGTCGGTGTCGCCGCGCTCGGCGGCGATCAGGGCGACGATTCCGCGTCCGATGGCGTCTGTGTGCTCGCGTCCATCGTCAGCGCGGGCGATGATCGATGCGGAGGAGACGCGCTGGAGGACGGCGATCACGTCTTCAGCGAATCGCGGCGGCGATGGAGGAGACCATCGCGGAGCCCTGGGCGTCGACCGCGGCGTTGTAGTGGAGGATGTCGACCTGCGCCGGCTCGAGGGCCTTGTAGATGGCCGTCATGGCGCCAAGGCTGCACCAGCGCGTGGGATTCTGGCGCCACGCCATCGAGGCGATCAGCTCGTCGGCGCGTCCCTGGCTGTACATCTCGAGCATTTCGCGATCGGTCGCCATCGCCTGATCGCGCATCGAGGTCGCCTGCGGATTGTCGTCGCGCATGGGGACCTGATCGCCAAACTGGGGGCCAATGTGGCTGAGATCGACAGACGCCACGAGGAGCGTTCTGCCGTCGACCTGCTCCAGCGCCGTGCGCAGGGCGTCGACGAAGGGATCGATTCCGACGCCCTGACCGTCGTAGCTCTCGCCGCTGTTGCGGGACGGATCATGCGCCAACGCCGCATAGACGGAGGGATGGCGCCCCTCCGCGTCAGCGAAGACGTGCTGGATCCAGGGGATGTGCAGCTCGATCGAGTGCTCTCGCTCATGGTCGTAGCGATGCTCGTACAGACGGTCGCGCAGCTCGGCGCCGAGGGCTTCATCGAGGGCGCTCTTGAAATCCTCCGCGAGGGGACAGAGTCCGAGAGGAGACTCGTAGCCCTTGTCGCAGCCGACGACGCCGGAGCCTGAGCCGAAGTGATTGGCGCCGAGGATGATCACGCGGTCGGGGCGATCGACGACGCGCATGCGGCCGTAGACGTTGGCGTAGTTGACCCATCCGCGTGGGTAGTCGAGTTGGGGGGCGATTACGCCGCGGGGCAGGGCGTCGAAGGAGGGCTTGTCGGACTCGCGGAGGGCCTGGTCGATCCATTCGTCGAACTTCTGGCGGAGTCTGGTGGCGCCGACCTCGCGCTTTTGCTCCTCGCCGGCGTCCTCGCCCAGCTCCTCCGCGGCGAGGGTGTCGGCAAACTGGGCCGTGGCGCCGGGAGGGAGGTTGTCGGCGGAGTCGAACTCGCGGCGCATGGCGTCGCGCATCTGCTCGAAGACGGGTCCTTCGATGAGCCCTGCGTCATTGAGCTGCGCGATGAGTTGCTCGAGCATGGGCCTGGTGAGCCCCTGACCGACTTTTTCGACAATCTGGTCCAGATCGTTCTCCCCCGTCATGTGAGGGAGGATGACCTGGGCGGCCGGGATGGTGAAGACGACCTTCTGGGAGATCTGCTGGGCGTCCATGATCCCGAGAAGCGCCTGCTCGCCCTGCTTGGCCGCGAAACCCCGGACGGGCCGCAGCTTGGGGCGCTGCTGGTTGGGGGCGTCGGGATTGAACTTGGGGCTCTGCTGGGGTTGGCCCTGGTCGCCTGTCTGTGGTGAATCGCTCATGGCGCTGCGAGTGTAGTGGGGGAGGGCCACCGATTCAGGATCGAGGGTCGATGTGTTGGCGTCCGGGGTGGAGGGCGGTATCCTCTGCGGTCCGCTCCGGGGTTCCGGAGCCTGTCGCCGCCGCTGTCTGGAGCATGCGATGATTGAGCAATTCGCCCCGGGTCAGGAGATTCGCGTCACGATCACGGAGCAGCCGCGTCGTTCAGCGCAGCGGAAGACGCTGCGACGTCTGATGGGGATCAATCCGGAGATGAAGAAAGCGCTGACCAAGGCGCAGGAGCATCGGCGGCGGACGTTGCCCTCGCATATGCGGGGAGGTCGGATGTGGGCCGTTCGCCCGCGGGCGTCGCTGATCACGCGCGCGGAGAAGGGCGCATCGTGGACCATGCCCTTTTTCCCGCAGGTCGCGCCGGATCTCGAGAGCGTCTCGGGGCTCGTGCGCGTCGAGGCGGCCTGAGGCTTACCGATGCCTGCCCGCTTGCGCTGGTCGCTGGTTGCGCTGCCGCTGCTCGCCCTGTTCATTCTCGTGCTTCCCGCATGCGGGGGCGAAGAGGCTGAGGAGGCTTCCGGCGAAGCGGTCGAGGCGCGTACCGCGGTCTACGAGACCCGCGGGATCGTGCAGTCATTGCCGGCGGAGGGCGAGCCCGCATCCGAGTTCCGGGTGCGTCACGAGGCGATCCCCGATTTCCGTCCGACGTGGACGAGCGATGATTTGGGCATGAACGCGATGGTGATGCCGTTTCCCCCGAGGGAGGGCGTCTCGATCGAGAGCCTCTCGATCGGCGACATCGTGCGCCTGCGATTCGAAGTGCGCTACGACGCGGCGACGGGGCAGATCACGGGGTACGAGGCGACCGAGATCACCAAGCTGCCTCCGGAGACCGAGCTCGAGTTCGGCGCTTCCAGAGGCGAGGGTTCGGAGGGCGGCGCGGCTCCCGATCCCGAGGACGGTTGATCGATCGAAATAAAAAAGCCCGGCGTCTCGCTTGAAGACGCCGAGCCTCGTGGGGGGACGTCGCCGCGACCTTTCGGTGCGGCGACGACCTTGTGGGGGTCGGTGTTGGCGCCGTCTCGGACGGCGTTCTCGCGGGAGAACACGGACGGGCGCGGGTCTATTCCGAAATCCGAAATCTTCGCTCGTTTTCCCGGCGAGGTTTTCAGCGGGTCGGCGCGGGCAGACCCGCGAGGTCGAATGACTGCTCATGCACGGCGTGGTAGGCGGCGACGAGCTTCGACCAGTCGAAGGCGCGGGACTGACGCTCGGTGATGTTCCGCAAGGCGATGCGTTCGCGCGGATCGAGTCGGCAGAACTGGAAAAGGCGGGCGGCGAGATCCGCAGCGGCGTCATGGAAGGATCGGCCGCGCCGGGGAAGCACCTGGAGGCCGAGCTCGTCGTGCCCGAGGATGTGCTCCTGGACGTATCGGCCGAAGCCGGCCAGATCGCTGCTGATCGAAGGGACGCCGGAGACGGCGCATTCGAGCGGCGTGTAGCCCCAGGGCTCGTAGGCGGAGGGGAAGACGCCCAGGTGGCAGCCTCGGACGAAGTGGTCGTACTCCATGCCCCAGAGCGGGTTGACGGGGCTGATGAAGCGCGGGTGGTAGACGATCTTGACGGGGTCCTCGGGGGCGTTGCGCATCCACAGCGCGCGGATGTGTTCGAGGACCGGGTCGGTCTGGCCCTCTGCGAGGGTGTGGGTGATGACGGGTGGAAGCCCCTGGCGGCGGAAGGCGTGCTGCGTGCGCCGCAGGCGGAGGCGCCAATACTCGTCGACGAGATCATCGAGGCTGGGCGTCTCCCCGAAGACGGCGCGCTGGAAGAGGCGCGCGCCGACCTGTTCGCGGATGCGGCTGGTCACCTCCTGGAGCTCGGAGAGGACGCCCCGTGCGTCGAGGATCTCGGGATGGATGGGCCCGGTCGGACGCTCGGTGACGATGAAGAAGACGACGGTGACTCCGAGCTTGGCCGCCTTGAGCTCGGCGTTGAGCCGGGCCATCGCCTCGAGTGAGAGATCAAAGCCCTTGTTGCGGGGCTCGAAACGTCCTGAGGTGAAGAAGTAGAGCGTTCGCTTCAGATCGAAGCGTTCGAAGGGGAAGAAATGGCCTATGGCGAAGCGGTCGATTCCGGCGCGATGCTCATCGTGCAGCGATTGGAGGCTGTGAGGGGGCGGGGCGGCGCCGAGATCGAGGCCGTTGGGGAGCAGGGCGTCGGGCTCGCGTCCGAGGAGGATGCGGCATTCCTCGGCGGTGGTGGCGGAGACGGTTGTGAAGAGATGGGCTCCGTGCGCGCAGGTGCGCTCGATGGCGTGCTGGGGCGCGATGCCGAAGCGCTGCGCCTCGCTCTGGTCGCTGAAGGTGTGGAGGCGGTCGTAAAGATCGTGCTCGGTGGACGCGAGATAGCGCCCGAGCAGTGTCGCGTGCGTTGTGAAGGTCGTGGCGACGGGCAGGCGAGCGTGGCGGATCATGGGGATCGCGAGGCCGCCCATCCACTCGTGGAAGTGGGCGGCGATGGGCGCGGGCGGGCCCGCGGGCTGATCGGTCCTGGTGGCTCCATCTGCGCCGTTGTGATGGCAGATCGCCGCGAGGAGGCGGAAGACGGCGTCGGAGAAGGAGACGACGCCGTCGGTCAGTCGGTCGCAGCCGTCGAAGGAAATGGCGTGGTGATGGCGGATGCGATCCTTGAGGCGGGCGAGCTCCGCGGGGCCGAGTTCATGCTGGACCAGCGCCACGCGTGGCTTGCCGGAGATGAGCCAGCGGCCGTGATGGACGACGAGCCCGGCGTCGCGGAGGACGTTGACGGCGCGTCCGACGGGCCCCTCGGGGCGCGTCGGCTCGAACTCGAGGTCTGCCGTCTCCTTGTTGTAGGGGCCGATGAGCGTGTAGCGGTCGCCCCAGCGCTGCGCCATGTGCGCCGCCTTGGAGCGGAGGACGGTGTAGATGCCGCCGACCTTGTTGCAGACTTCCCAGGCGACCTCGAAAAGAAGGGGCTTCTCCTGCTCGACGCGCATGCCGGCGAGCTGCGGCGCCGTCGCGCGGGAGACGGGCTCAGTCAGGGGGTCTCGTGGTTTTCCGTCGGCGGTCGACATCTGGGACGGATTCAAGGCGGGCGCCGCGCCGGCCGCAGGGGCGGTCTTTGCTCGCGGAGGGATCGGCCGGCGGATAGGATCGGCCCATGGCGTCGTCGGCTGCACCAGATCAGGGCGATTTTTCCGGAACTTCGGCGACGCTCGCCTCCTCGCGCGTCGTGCGGGTGGAGGTCTGGCGAAAGGGGGAGGATCCCCGCGCCGCCGCGCTGGTTCGGGAGGCGGCGGCCATCGGCGTTCCGCTCCGCTCCGCACGCTTCGCCGACGTGTTCCTGATTGAAGGCCCGCTCGGGGAGGAGGCCGTCGCGCGGGTGGCGGAAGCTCTGCTTTCGAGCCCGGTGCTCGATCGCTGGAACGAAGGGGCGGCGGCGGCGAGAGGCGCGGGGGGCGGTGAGGCGTGGACGATCGAGATTCATCCGCTTCCGGGCGTGATGGACCCGCCGGCGCTGACGGTGGGGGCGGCGATCCATGACATCTTGGAAATCGAGGTCAAGGCGGCGACGGGGCTGCGGTGCGACCTGGAGGGCGTGACGGGCGAGCAGGCGGATCTGATCGCCCGTCGGCTGCTGGCGAATCCGGTGATCCACGCGATTCATGCGTCGCCATTCCATCCGGAAGCGCTGCCGGAGGGGACGGCAGTCGAGCAGCGGGTGAAGACGATCAGTCTGGTCGAGCTGGATGACGCGGCGCTCGAGCGGCTGAGCCGGGATGCGCATCTCTTCCTGAGTCTCGAGGAAATGCGGGCGATCCAGGGGGAATATCGCCGGCTGGGGCGGGAGCCGACGGACATCGAACTGGAGACGCTGGCGCAGACGTGGTCGGAGCACTGCGTGCACAAGACCATGAAGGCGCGGATCCGCTACCGCGGTGAGGGCGCCGATCGCATCGACTGGTCGAAGCGTCCGGGTCACATGCGCGCGGAAGACGGGACGATCATCATCGACAACCTGCTGCGCTCGACGGTCGCGGCGGCGACGCGAGAGCTGATCGACGAAGGGATCGACTGGACGCTCTCCGTTTTCGTCGACAACGCGGGCGTGATCGCCTTCGACGAGGAGCGCGCGGTGTGCGTGAAGGTTGAGACGCACAATCATCCGAGCGCGATCGAGCCGTACGGCGGCGCGGCGACGGGGATCGGCGGGTGCATCCGCGACATCATCGGCACGGGGCTGGCGGCGAAGCCGATCGCGAGCACAGATGTCTTCTGCGTGGCGCCGCCGGATCTCGAGGAGATCCCCGCGGGATGTCTGCATCCGCGGCGCATTCTCAAGCAGGTCGTCGCGGGCGTGCGCGACTATGGGAACCGGATGGGGATTCCGACGGTCAACGGCGCCGTCGCCTTCGACGAGCGCTATGTGGGGAATCCGCTCGTCTTCTGCGGGTGTGTCGGCGTCATGCCGCGGGAGCTGGTCCATGGCGAAGCGAAGGCCGGGGATCTGATCGTGGCGCTGGGCGGGCGCACGGGGCGCGACGGGATTCACGGCGCGACGTTCTCCTCGGCGGAGCTGACGGACACGCATGCGGACGAGTTTGCGCACGCGGTGCAGATCGGCAACGCGATCGAGGAGAAGAAGGTTCTCGACGCGATCCTGCGGGCGCGCGACTTCGAGGGGGGCTGCTTGTACAGCGCGATCACGGACTGCGGCGCGGGCGGGTTCTCCTCCGCGATCGGCGAGATGGGGGCGGAGATCGGCGCGGAGGTTCATCTGGAGCGTGCGCCGCTGAAGTATGCGGGGCTGACGTACACGGAGATCTGGATCAGCGAGGCGCAGGAGCGGATGGTGCTCGCCGTGCCGGCTGAGAAGCTGGCGGCGCTTCAGGATCTCTGCGCGGAGGAGGATGTCGAGCTGGCGCATCTCGGGACGTTCGGGACGCCCGGCGAGGAGCTCATTTTGAACTTCGCGGGCGTGGAGGTCGGGCGGCTCTCGATGCATTTCCTGCACGAGGGGCTTCCGACGCCGGAGCGCGAGGCGGTATGGCGAGCGCCGGCGGCGGCGCCCAGGGGATCGACCGATCCAGCGCCGCTGGACGTGCAGCGGACGCTACTGGACCTGCTGGCGCATCCGGACATCGCCAGCAAGCGCTGGATCGTGCGGCAGTACGACCATGAGGTGCAGGGCGCAACCGTGTTGAAGCCGCTGGTGGGCCCCGAGGGGCGCGGGCCGGGGGATGCGGCCGTCATCGAGCCGGCGCCTGGGACGGGCAAGGGGCTGGCGATCGGGTGCGGGCTGGCGACGGGCGTTGGGGATCCGGCGCGGGGCGGGGATCCGTATCTGATGGCGCTGGCGGCGGTGGATGAGTGCGTGCGGAATCTGGTGTGCGTCGGGGCGGATCCGGAGCGGATCGCGA
>CAYVIJ010000049.1:0-9800 GCA_964451515.1 uncultured Phycisphaeraceae bacterium
GTGTAGACGGCTTCGGCAGAGCCGTGCGCCTGGGGGAGGGGGATTGTGTGCGCGAGGGAGCAAGGACGGGCAGGCACGGCGGCCTGCCCCGCCGGGTTTTTGTGTGAGCGGGGGAGGCGCGGGCGGGTGGGATGTTCCTACGCTCCCGGGCGCTCGTTCTTCGACTCCGGCTCGGCTGTGCGCACGTCTGATGCTCATTCTCTTCGACATTGACGCCACGCTCGTCACGACCTCGCGGTGCGGCATCGCCGCGATGGGAGACGCCGGGCGCGCGCTGTTCGGCGATGACTTCGACCACGAATCCGTCGAGTACGCCGGGCGGCTGGATCCGCTGATCATCGCCGATCTGCTGGTTGCGGCGGGAGAGGATCCGACGCCCGAGCGCATCGAGGCGTTTCGGCGCGCCTATGGCGAGCATCTGGCTCGTCGTCTGGCGGCGCCGGGGATCGCGCGCCCCTGTCCGGGGGTTGTCGAGCTGCTGAGCGCGCTGAGCGGGGAGGCTCGGGGCGCGACGCTGGCGCTGCTGACGGGCAACTTCCCTGAGACGGGCGCCTTGAAGCTGAAGGCGGCGGGGCTGGACGTGGAAGCGTTCGCGTTTGGAGTCTGGGGCTGCGACTCGCCGCACGATCCACCCTCGCGCGATCATCTTCCGGCGGTCGCGATCGAGCGCTATCAGGCGCTGCACGGGCGCGCGATTGAGGGAGAGCGGGTGACGATCATCGGGGACACGCCACATGACGTCGCGTGCGGGCTTGCGCATGGCTGCCGGGTGCTCGGGGTTGGCACGGGACGGTATTCGGCGGATGATCTCCGGCAGGCCGGCGCCCACCTCGCCCTCGAAGATCTGGGCGCGACTTCGGAGATCGTTGAGTGGCTGACCAATCCGACCAGCGCAGCGCGGCAGGCGACGGAGAAGAGTTGACGCCGCCGCCTTCTCCCGAGGCGCGCTCCTCCGTTGGATCTCCGCTGGCGCCTGTGGCGGAGCGCGAGCGCATCGCCTCGATCGATGTCCTGCGGGGCGTGGCCTTGCTCGGGATTCTGGTGATGAACATGCCGTGGTTCGCGGCGCCGATGTCGTGGTTCATGATCCCGACGGCGGATCCGGAGTACGGCGTCTGGGATGAGCTTGCGTGGCTCGCCAGCCATTTCCTTTTCGATGCGAAGATGATGGCGATTTTCTCAGCGCTCTTCGGCGCCGGGATCATCATCATGACGCGGCGCGCCGACGAGCGCGGGTCGCCGCTGGGGGGCGTCTTCTACCGGCGCATGGGCTGGCTTCTGCTGTTCGGGCTTGTTCACGCGTACCTCATCTGGCACGGCGACATTCTCGTGACCTACGCGCTGTGCGGGATGCTCATCTATCCGCTTCGGAAGCTCCCATCCGGAGCGTTGCTCGCGATCGGGCTGCTCGGCGTGATGGTCGTCATCCCCATTCAGCTCTGGAGCGGGCAGGAGGCGGTGCGGCTCCGCCATGAAGTCGGGGAGATTCAGGCGCTGCTGGCGGAGACGGGGGAGGCGCCGACGGCGGCGCAGGAGGCGAAGATCGAGGCATGGGACATGCAGCGCGCGTGGTTCGAGCCGAGCGAGCGGCAACTCGGCGAGGAGGAGCGGGCGCATGAGCTGGGGTATATCGAGATGCTCCCCTTCCGCGCCGGGATGGCCTTTCAGATTCAGATGTATTTCTTCTTCTGGGGGTTGTGGCGCGCGGGGGGGCTGATGCTCGTGGGGATGGCGCTGATGAAGTGGGGGGTCTTCTCCGCGAGGCGCTCTGTGCGGTTCTACGTCGGGCTGCTCGTCGGCGGCTACGCGGTGGGGCTGCCGATCGTGGCGGTCGGCGCGCGGGAGATGGTTCGGCGCGAGTTCGACGTCGACCTCGTTCTGACCGATGGCCTGCTGTGGAACTATGTCGGCAGTCTGTTTGTCGCGCTGGGGCACGTCGGGCTCATCATGACGCTGTGCCGGATCGGCGCGCTGCGGCTCATGCAGGACGCGCTGGCGGCGGTCGGACGGATGGCGTTGACGAACTACATTGCGCAGTCAATTCTCGCGACGCTCATCTTCTATGGATACGGGCTCGGTCTCTGGGGCGCGTACGGTCGGGCGGAGCTGCTTCTCTTCGTGGTCGCGATCTGGACGGTGCAGCTCATCTGGAGCCCGCTGTGGCTGCGGGCGTTTCGGTTCGGCCCGCTCGAGTGGCTCTGGCGCACGCTGACCTACGCGCGTCTTCAGCCGCTGCGCGCGGGCTGAGCCCGCTTTCCCGGACCTCCCCCTCTTGCTTCATCGCCTCTGGAAGCGACCCATCGACGCCCCCTGAGCCGTGGCGTACACTGACGGTCGCCCCGAGTCGCCCGGCTTTCGCCACCGCCTCGAGGACACGGAGGCCGTCGATGTCCACCAGCTACCAGGCGCTTTGCAACGACTTCTTCGTGAACGCTCGCCTGGGCGTGAAGATGGACCTGCCGTCGGAGCGGCAGACGGTTCTCGATCTTTTCGAGCGCGTCCGGCGCGAGGATCCGGGCCTGAACCGATTTCGCCGCTTTGATGGCGAGCTTGCGCTGGAGTCGCGCGGGGTGGAGAACGCCGCGGACCGATGGGTCTCCCTGCGGCGCACTTCCGTGCGCTCGGGCGTCGTCAATCCCGCCTCGCTGGAAGCCGCCCACCGCCTGCATCGGTTCGTGATGCAGATCGCGCCCTTCTACCTGAGCGTCAACCCGCTCGACGTTTCGAGCGTCGAGGTCTCCTACGGGTTCGATCTCGAGGCCCGCGGCAACCACCACGCGATCATTCACGACGCGCTGCTCGCGGGGAGTCCGCTGGGCGCCTTTTTCGATTCCGAAGGTCCACTGCCGATCGATCTCGCCCCGGTCGTCGGGGGCTCGCTGAGCAAGGGGCATGACCTTCAGGTCTTCCTCGACGTCAAGCCGCGGACGACGCTGCGGGTTCTGCGCTCGGGCGAGCCGCGGGAGGATCCGATCAGCGTGTTTCTCTCCGTCCGCAAGACGGGGGCGCTGGATGCGATCAAGCAGACGACGGAGCTGTACGAGGATCTGTCGGAGCTCCTCGATCAGATCGCGCAGGAGAAGGCTCTGCCGCTGATTCTGTCGCCCCTGCGCGAGGCGATCGCGTCGCAGCAGTATTGAGTCGTCGGCTCACCGCCGGCCGATTCGGAACGAGTGCTTGTACAGGTCGATCGCCTTCTCGACCTTCCGGGGAGTCGGCAGCGACGGCACGGCGATTTCCACCTGGTCCGAGTCCGCCGTCGAGATCTCCAGCAGCCCCACGCCGAAGACCCGGTTCAGCAGCGACTGCTTCACGTCGGTCGTGCGGATGTCCGTGTAGTCGACGCCGCGCTCGGTTCGGCTGAGAATGCCTTCGACAAGCTCGATGCCGCGCCCCGTCACGCGGAAGCGCGTCGTCAGGCGCGTCCAGAGGATGATCGCGCTGAGGATCGCCCAGCCGAGCAGCGGCAGAACCCAGCCCCAGTAGTTCGCGAAGGGGCGCCAGTCATAGATGAGCCCGACGATCGTGAAGGCGATGGGGATGGCCGCGAGGAACGCGGTGGCGAAGGGATGCGTCCGCGGCCAGGAGGGGCGGAAGACCTTCGCCGTCTCCTCGCTGGCGCCGAAGGGGGGGAAGCCGAGGAGCGCGAGCTCGCTGTTGATGCGCTCGATCTCGGGGGATTGTCCGCGCTGCTCAGTCTCGCCGGCGCGCGTGTCCGACGCGGATCCCGATCGCTCCGGGACGCGGTTCACGTCCCCGCAGAAGGGGCAGTCGATCTTCGCTCCCTCCTTTTCGTCGGGCGCGTCGATCGGCTTGTCGCAGCGGTCGCAGCGGATCTGAATCATCGCGGCGGACTCCCGTCATAGGCCGGGATGATCCTACCGCGCCGGGGCGGCGCTCAGCGCGGCTCGCCGACGCCCGGATCGGGGATGATGGCGCTGCGCGGGTGGAAGGCGGCCCACGAATGGTAGAAGGTCTGCATGGTGAGGACGCCTTCGGGGGCTTCGATGACCTCGATGCCCGCCTTGGTGGCCTGGGCGCGCACCGGGCCGAGCGGGGTCTCGATGGTCCGCTCCTCCTCCTTGAGGTGATCGGCCTGCACGAAGATCGACTCGCCCTCGGCGAAGACGCCGAGCCCGAGGGTCTTGGCTGGGAGGCGCTCGTCGAACTCGAAGGCGAACTGCGCCGGGACGCTGTGCTTGTCCTCGAAGTAGCCGCGCTCCTCGTAGGGGTTCATGGTGTAATCGCGCCGGTGGCCGGTGTTGGTGGTCATGATCTCGCCGCCCGGATGTCGGGACTGGAACTCGACGAGGCTCATCACCTTGATCGGCAGATAGTCGAGCGTCTGGCCCGCGTGCGGTCCCGTGATCGCCTTCATCGCGACCTGCGACCACAACCCGCGCGTGTTCTTCTCCCACATCACGACGTTGGAGTTCAGGAGGACGCCGCTGACGCCGAAGCGGGCCACGAATGTCTCCCCCTGCTCGTCCTTCAGCCGCCGATCCGCCACCGCCGCGGAATCGCAGAGGGGGCAGTAGGTGACGGCGATGGGCACGCCCCCGACCTCGTCGTTGACGATCTCGTGGTAGGTCAGGATGTCGATGGGATAGGCGACGGGCTGGCCGTTGATCTCGACGACGACGACGCGCCCGCCCGGCCCCGGGAACGTGGCGCTGCCCGCCGCCGTGCGCTCGGGATCGTCGATGGGTGGAATCCCGTCGACGGGGACGAACGGCCCGAGGATCTCGCTCAGATCCACCTGCGGGTTCGAGAGGTCGAAGTTCTCACTCAGGAACTCGTCCAGCCGCTGATTCTGAAAGCGCGACGCCGAGCTCTGGCGCGACTCGGGCTGCTCGGAGGACTGGGCGATGGCCCGGACCGTGAGCGTCGCGCCGATGAGGGCGACGGCGGAGATGAGAGCGATGACGATCTTCGGGCGCAGCATGGGTGGATCTCCCTTTCTCTGGGAATGGGACAACCCCCGCCAGCCCGCCAGTATTCCATGGATCGACCCGCTCCGCGAATCGCCAGCCGCCCCCGGCTATCCTGCGGGCATGCGCGTCCCGCCCGCGAGCCCGCCCTCAGCGCCCGACGGGCTCCCCGCGCGCCGCGGGCGGCTGGGCGCCTTCACGATGGTCGAGCTGCTCGTCGTCATCGCCATCATCGGGGCGCTGATCGGGATTCTGCTGCCCGCCCTGGCCGGCGCCCGGGACGCGGCCCGCGCCGCCACATGCCTCTCCAACCTCCGGCAGGCGTATCTCATCTGCGCCGAGTACGCCAGTGAGAACAGGGGCGAAGGCCCGGCGATCGGGCTTCCGTGGGGATCGCCGCCCAACTGGGCGCTGGTCGTCCAGTCGCGCGCGGGGCGCTCGGGCGACACCGCCTCGGAGCTCTACAGCGAGACGTCGATCCTCGTCTGCCCGGGCTGCCGGGCGGCTCTGGGCCCGCAGATGACGCGGACCTACGCGATGAACGCGACGGGGCACGCCGGTCGCGATGACGATCCGGACGATTTCGACTCAGAGCGTGCGCACATCGACTTCTATGGGATCCTGGATCCATCGCGTCTGCCGCTGCTGATCGATTCGGCGCCGGCGCCGAGGGGCCCGGGCCAGCCGCCGCCCACGCGCACGTTCAGCGTGATCGACTTCCGCGAGGCGGGACACGTTCCGTCGCGGCTGGGCTTCTGGCATGGCGGCGGCGAAGTGTTCCAGACGGTCTTCTTCGACGGCTCGGCGCGCGGGTTGCGCGAGTTGGAGGATCGCTGGCGGACGCCGCTGCCGTAGCGGGGGCCTACTGGCGGTCATCGCGTCTTCGACTCCGCCATGTGCGATGGCGTGAAGTTGCGCATGTGCTCGACTTCGAACGTCTCTGGGGCCCGTTGTCCGCCCAAGCGGCCGCGCGGCTTTCGCGCTCTCAGAACTGGTGCGGAGCAGATGCGGCGGACGGCGACCGCATCGAGCCGCCATGCCGGCGGCGAGTGGCCCTCGGCCTGATCTCGCACGAAGCCGCCTGCGCCCGCCAGAGGCCCCCAAAGCCACCTCGGGGACTCGAACCCCGGACCTGAGCTTTACGAAAGCTCCGCTCTACCAACTGAGCTAAGGTGGCGGCAGGGGAGCAGTATTGGGGGCGAGGGGTTCGATGTCCAGCGGGGGCAGGATCGGCCCGAGCAGGCAGCCACCGAGCTCCGGACGACCCGTCGCGAGTCAGCCCGCCTCCTCCACGCCTCGGCCGCCCTCCAGCACGCACATCCGCGCCCCGGCCGAGCGGAGCTGGTCCAGGACGCGTGAGCCGATGCGCACGCGCAGGCGGACCGCGCCGTTCTGGTAGGAGCGATTCAGCACCTCGCCGCGGTTCTCGATCGTGTGCACCGTCTTCGAGTCCGCCAGCGGGATCTCGAGCGTCAGCTCCTCCATCCGCCCCTGCGCCGCCGCGTTCACGCGGCGCGTCAGATCGTCGACGCCCGGATGCTCGGGATCCTTCGCGGCGAGGGCGACGCATCCCGGCTCGCGGTTCCGCCACACCGCCAGCTCTGCGCGGTCCTCGAGACGATCGACCTTATTGAGCACGAGCAGCCGCTCCGGGGCGCGCCACTCGACGCCCTCCGCCTTCTCCAGCCGCTCCGTCTCCTCGAAGAGATCATCGAGCGTGCGCATGACCGTTTCGTACTGCATCTCCGCGGCCGGGTCGCTGACGTCGAGGACGAGCAGCAGCAGATCCGCGTGCGTCGTCTCCTCGAGCGTGGCGCGGAAGGAGGCGACGAGGTTGTGCGGCAGATCACGGACGAAGCCGACGGTGTCCGACAGCATGACGGTCCGCCCGCCGCCGAGGTCCCACTCGCGCGTGCGCGTCATGAGGGTGGCGAAGAGGCGGTCGTCGGCGTAGGCGCCGCCGGTGGTGAGGGTGTTGAAGAGCGTGGATTTGCCCGCATTGGTGTAGCCGACGAGCCCGACCATGAAATGATCGTCCTTGCGCCGGCGCACCTCGCGGCGCTTGCGCGCCTGGATCTCCGCGAGCTCCCGGCTGAGCGCCGTCTTCTTGCGCTGCACGATGCGGCGGTCGATCTCGAGCTGCTGCTCGCCCGGGCCGCGGGCGCCGATGCCGACGACGCCGCCGACACCCACGATGCGCTCGAGGTGCGTCCACATCGCGCGCAGGCGGGGGTAGGTGTACTCGAGTTGCGCCAGCTCGACCTGGAGCTTGGCCTCATGCGTCGTCGCCCGGCTGGCGAAGATGTCGAGGATCAGCTCCGAGCGGTCGACGATCTTGCGCTCGACGACCTTCTCGATGTTGGCGATCTGCGCGGGGGTGAGGTCATGGTCGAAGATGACGAGCGTAGCGCGGGTCGTGTCGCACAGCGCTTTCAACTCCTCGACCTTCCCGCTGCCCAGGAACGTCCCCGCCTCCGGGCGCATGCGCTTCTGAATGAGCGTCCCGACGACCTCCGCGCCGGCCGTCCTGGCGAGCGAGGCCAGCTCTCCGAGCGGATCGCGCTCGTCGAAGCGGCTGGCGGGCAGATGCACCGCCGCGAGCACCGCCCGCTCGGCCGCGACTTTGATTGAGGTCCGTTCCTTCGCCTGCACGCGTCTCCCTGGTTCTCGCCGCCCGGATCGCCACCGCCGCGGCGCTCAACTGTACGCCGGTGGGAGGCGGGTCCACAGGGGCCGACGCCTACGATGCGCCTCGACGCTGACAGGAGGGATCTTTGAATAGTCGCGCAAGAGACCGGCGTCCCTGGTCTGAGGCGTCGATTTCAGATCGAAATCCCCCTCACCCCAACCCTTTCCCGGTGGGAGAGGGGGCTCTTCAGAGTTCTCAGGAGTTCCCGCATGAGAAGCCAATTCGCTGTCGTCTTGATCGCCGCGGCGCTGCTCCAGGGCGTCGTGTGGGCGCCTGCGCGGGCGGACGCCGCTCCGGAGACGCTCCCATCCGATCAGCCCAGTCCGTACGCTTTCTTCGATCCTCTTGTCGATGTGCAGCGGCTGATTCTCTCGCGCTTCGTGCGCGAGCCGGATCTGCGCGCCATGCAGGAGGGGGCCATCGACGGCATGGTCGAGGCGCTGGGCGATCGCTACACGGAATATCTCTCGCCGAGCGATCTTGAGGCGTTCAACAAGTCGGTTCGCGGCGAGTACGTTGGGATCGGCGCCTCTGTGCGCATGCAGGACGGCGTGCTGACGATCGTCACCCCGCTTGACAACTCCCCGGCGCTCGAGGCGGGGCTGCTCGCGGGCGACCGGATCGTCGAGATCGCGGGCGAGTCCACGATCGGGCTGTCCATCGATGAGGCGATCGATCTGCTTTCGGGCGAGCCCGGGACGGAGGTGGGAATCGTCGTCGAGCGCGAGGGGGAGCGGATCGAGAAGACGGTCATCCGGCGGAACATTCAGACGCCCACCGTCACGGGAATCGCCCGGCGGGCGGGGAACGGGTGGTCGTACATGCTCGATCCGTCGGCGCGGATCGGCTATGTCCGCGTGGCGCAGTTCACGGGCTCGACGATGCCGGAGCTTGAGGGCGCCATCGACCAGCTCCGCGCGCGGGGCGTCCGCGGGCTGATTCTCGATCTGCGCTTCAATCCGGGGGGTCTGCTGCCGGCAGCGACGCAGATGGCGGATTTGTTTCTCGAGGAGGGGCTCATTGTCTCGACGAAGGGGCGCACGGACCGTGATGAGTCGTTCTACGCGGCGCCCGATGGGACGCTCCCGGACTGGCCTGTCGTCGTTCTCGTCAACCGCCAGAGCGCTTCAGCTAGCGAGGTCGTCGCGGGGGCGCTGCGCGATCAGGGACGGGCGATCGTTCTGGGCGAGCGCACGTTCGGGAAGGGCTCCGTGCAGACGGTGGCGCCGCTGCCGTCGGGGCGGGGCCAACTGAAGATCACGGAGCAGCATTACTACGGCCCCTCCGGGCGCATCATCCATCGCCTGGACGACTCGACCGAATGGGGCGTCGATCCGTCCCCCGGCTTCTTCATGCCCATGAGCGATGCGGAATATCGCGAGATGATCCGTTCGCGCAACGAGCGCGAGATCATCCGCGCCGGGGAGGAGGCGATGACGCTGCCCGCCGACCCTGACGCGATGCGGGAGGCGACCAACGACAAGCAGCTCGTCGCCGCGCTGCGCGCGCTGCGCGGCAAGCTCGAATCGGGCGAGTGGACCCCGGCCTCAGAGGCGACGGTTGAGGACGCCGTTCAGCTCGGCGAGCTGCGCCGCCTGCGACTGGCGCGCGAGCGCCTGCTGCGGGAGATGGAGCGCGTGGAGTCGCGTCTTGACGCCCTCTCCGCCGCCGCGCCGCCGCCCGAGGAGCCGGAATACGCCGTCGCTCTCGATCAGCCTCTCGCGGGCGGACGCGTCGAGATCTACGACGCGGAGGGCGCGCTCGTCGCCGAGCTGGAAATCCTGCGCGACACCTTCGCCCGCTGGCTCATCGATGCGCCGGTCGAACGGATCGCGCCCGAGGGCGGCGCCGACGGCGAATCCGGCGGAGGGGATGAATAGGGGCGCGCGGCATGCGCATCCTCGGCGTTGAGACCAGTTGCGACGAGACGGCCGCAAGCGTCGTCGAGGATGGGCGCCGTGTCCTCTCGAGCGTCGTCGCCTCGCAGGAGGATCTGCATCGCGAGTACGCCGGCGTGGTCCCCGAGATCGCCAGCCGGGCGCATGTCGAGCGGATCCTGCCCGTCATCCGGCGCGCGCTGGATCAGGCGGGCTGTGGATACGAGGATGTTGGCGCGGTGGCCGTCGGCTCGCGCCCGGGGCTCATCGGATCGCTGCTGGTGGGCGTTGCGGCGGCGAAGG
>CAYVIJ010000050.1:0-9774 GCA_964451515.1 uncultured Phycisphaeraceae bacterium
ATGCGCAGCACGCGACCTCCGCTCACACCAGAGACGGTGGGGCAGGCCGCCGTGCGCCCATGCCACCCTCTTCCTACTTCCCCCTCCTGGTGGGACGGCTCGCCGAGCCGTCTCTCCTCCCCCTCCACCAGTCGCAGAGCTCCGATCAAGCTGTCTACAAAACCTACACGCAATCGCGTGCGAACCACGCGAAGCCTCCCGCCAGCGCCTCCCCGACACGATCGCCCCCAACAAGCCTATCTTCTCCCAAAATCTCTCCAGCGCCGCCTGAACACCCGCACACGAGAGGACTCCGCCCCATGCTTAGCATCCGCTCCGCCCTCATCGCCTTATTCGCACTCTTTCTCCTCGTCACGCTGCACAGCGCAACCGCCGCGCCGAAGCCCGGCGAGACTTCCCCCTCCATCACCGACCTCGCCTTCATGGCCGGGCACTGGGAAACCGACAACCTCTTCGGCGGTCGCGCCGACGAAGGCTGGTTCGCCCCGCGCAATGGCGTCATGACGGGTCTCTTCCGTCTCGTCTTTCCCGACCGCCCGCCCATTCTCGAGTTCATGGTCATCGCCGAGGAGGAGGGCAAGGTCGTCTACCGCTTCAAGCACTTCAACGCCGACTACACCGTCTGGGAGTCGGACAAGGCCACGCCCCTCACCTTCGAACTCGTCTCGACCGGCGACAACGAAGCCACCTTCGAAGGCGTCAACGACATCAGCCCGCGCACCCTCCGCTACTTCATTGACGATTCCGGCGCGCTGAACGTTGACGTCCGAGGCATCCCCGGCGAAGCCGACGACTCAGGCTTCACCGCCCGCTTCGAGCCCTACCGCGGCTGATTCCCCCCCCCCACTCGTTTCAGCCCAGCTTCTCCGCCGCGAACC
Source organism: uncultured Phycisphaeraceae bacterium (assembly GCA_964451515.1). GTDB lineage: Bacteria > Planctomycetota > Phycisphaerae > Phycisphaerales > UBA1924 > CAYVIJ01. The sequence continues at coordinate 879 of CAYVIJ010000050.1, forward strand.
GCCGCGCCGACTCCACCGCCGCGCCCACCTTCCCCGGCTCCGTCCCGCCCCCCTGCGCCGAGTCGGGACGCCCGCCCCCCTTGCCGCCGCACGCCTCCGCAGCCGCGCGCACCCAGTCCCCCGCCTTCAGCCCGCGATCGATCAGCCCCCTGGGCACGTTCGCCACGATCACCACCTTCCCCTCCGCCTCATCCGCGCCGAGCAGCATCACCGCGCTGCCCTCATGCTTCGAGCGCACCGCGTCCATCGCGCTCAGCAGCGCCTGCCGATCCGTCCCCGCGTCCGGCAGCGCCTCGATGATCACCTCCCCCGACACGCGCTCCGCGAGCTGCCGCGCCGAATCCACCGCCGACGCCCGCTCCGCCTTCGCCGCCGCCTTCGCCGCCTTCCGCGCGCGCTCCTGAAGCGCCTCCAGACTCGCGGCGATCCGCCGCCGCAGCGCCGCCGGAATCGCCTGCCCCTCCAGCTCCGCCGCGATGTCCGCGACCTCGCGCTCGATCCTCTCATCCGGCTTCTCCGCCGCCTGCTGCGCGCGCTCCAGCAGCGCCGCGCCCCGCTCGATCGCCAGTTTCGCCTCCTGCCCCGTCAGCCCGACCACGCGCCGCACGCCCTTCGCCACCGCCGACTCCTCGACGATCGCGAACGCCTCGATCTCCCCCGTCCGCTCCAGATGCGTCCCGCCGCAGAACTCGATCGACAGCCCACGCCACGCCTCGTCCTCCGGCGCCTGCACCAGCGCCGACACCGGCGCGCCAATGGAAACCACGCGCACCGGATCCGGATACGTCTCCCCGAACACCGCGCGCAGTCCGTTGATCCGGCGCGCCAGCTCCAGCGGCGCCGTGTCCCACGACACCGGCAGATCCTCCTCGATCTGCTCGCGCACGATCGACTCCACGCGATCGATCTCCTCAGCCGACAGCGCTCCGCCGCGCGTGAAGTCGAAGCGCAGCCGATCCGGCGCCACCAGCGAGCCCTTCTGATCAACATTCGGCCCCGCCACCTCGCGCAGGGCGAAGTTCAGCAGATGCGTCGCGGTGTGATTCGCCATGATCGCCCGCCGCCGGACGGGCTCCACCTTCACACGCACCTCGTCTCCCACGCGAATCTCCCCGTTCTTGACGCGCCCGATGTGCGCCACATACCCGCCGAACATCCGCGTGTCCTCGATGACGAACTCGCCCCCCGTCTTCGCGTCGCGCGTCGACGTGCGCGCCTCCCGCGACACCGTCATCCGCCCCGTGTCGCCGACCTGCCCGCCCATCTCCGCGTAGCAGTTCGTCCTGTCCAGCACCACCGCGATGCGATCGTCCAGCTTCATGTGCGCCGCATGCTTGTTCTCGTCGAAATCGCGCCCGTTCCAGAGCGCGCGCACCGTCGCCTGAATCGGCCGCAGATCGAACTTGGCGGAGTCGTCCGTCGGCTTGATGCGCAGCCCTTGCAATCGCGCCACCGCGTCGCCGGGAAGGGTCGCCGCCGGATGCTCCGCCGCGCCCGCCGCGCCGCCTGCGCGCGCCTTCTCCCGCGCCTCCTCCATCAGCCGCTCGAACCCCGCCACGTCCACCGTCATCCCCCGCTCCTCCGCCATCACCTCCGTCAGATCGATGGGGAAGCCATACGTGTCGTGCAGCTTGAACGCATCCTCCGCGCCGATCGCCTTGCCATCGCCTGCCCGCTGCGCCGCCTGATCGAAGAGCGCAATCCCTCGATCCAGCGTCCGCCCGAATGCCTCCTCCTCATCCCTGATGATCCCGCGCACGCGCTCCGGATCCTTCCGGAGCTCCGGGAAAAACCCGCCCATCTCCGCGACCACCGTCGGCACGATCTCGTGCAAAAACGTCCCCGTCGCGCCCAGCGTCTGCCGCCCGTGCCGCACCGCGCGCCTGAGAATCCGCCGCAGCACGTACCCCCGCCCCTCGTTGCTCGGCTCCGCGCCATCCGTGATCGCGAACGTCAGCGCGCGAACATGATCCGCAATCACGCGATACGCCACGTCCCGCGCCTCTTCCAGCTCCCCGCCATACGCCGCCGCGCCCGTCACGTCCTGAATCCGCTCGAACAGAGGCGTGAAGAGATCCGTGTCGTAGTTGCTGGTCTTGCCCTGCAAAATTCGCGTGATCCGCTCCAGACCCATCCCCGTGTCCACGTGCTTGGCGGGCAGGCTGTGCAATCCCGCCGCGCCGGGCCCGCGCCGATCGAACTGGATGAACACCAGGTTCCACACCTCGATCACGTCCGGATGATCGCGATTGACGAGTCCGTCGCCGGGCGTCTTCGCGCGCTCCGCGTCCGAGCGGCCGTCGTAGTGCAGCTCCGAGCAGGGCCCGCACGGCCCCGTGTCCCCCATCTCCCAGAAGTTGTCCTTCATGTTCCCGGGCAGGATGCGCCGGCTCGGCAGATGCCGCTGCCACAGCTCGTACGCCTCCCGATCAGGCTCCAGCCCCTCATCCCTGTTCCCCTGGAAATACGTCGCGTACAGCCGCTCGGGATCCAGCCCCCACTCATCGACCAGCAGCTCGAACGCCCACTGGATCGCCTCCGCCTTGAAGTAATCCCCGAACGACCAGTTCCCCAGCATCTCGAAGAACGTGTGGTGATACAGGTCCTTGCCCACGTCCTCGAGATCGTTGTGCTTGCCGCCGGCCCGGATGCACTTCTGGCTGTTCGCCGCGCGCTTCAGCCGCCCCATCTTCGAGCCCGGATCCGCCTGCCCCAGAAAGATCGGCTTGAACTGATTCATCCCCGCGTTCGTGAACAGCAGCGTCGGATCGTCGTGCGGCGCCACCGCCGACGACGGCGCGAACGTGTGCCCGTGCCGCTCCACGAAAAAGTCGATGAACTGCCTGCGAATCTCCGCCGACGTCGCCACGCGCAACCTCCCTCAGGCGTCTGCCGAGTCCGAAACGAACCCGCAGTATAGACCTTCGCGCAGGTCGCTCGCCGAGGCGCTACGACTCGAGCCGCACCGTGTTCGTGAGCCTCCCCACGCCCTCGATCTCCACCTTGACGACATCGCCCTCCCGCAGAAACCGCGGCGGCCTCCGCCCCGCCCCCACGCCGCTGGGCGTCCCCGTCAGCAGAATCGTCCCCGCGAGGAGCGTCGTCCCCTGCGACGCCTCCGCCAAGAGCCGCGGAATCGAGAAGATCATCTCCTCCTCGCGCGTCGACTGGACCTCCCCGCCATTCAGCCGCGTCGTCAGCGCGAGCGACTCAAGATCCTCCACCTCAGCCACCCTCGCCCCGATCGGGCAGAACGTGTCGAAGGACTTGCCCTTGTGAAACTGCCCGCCCGAGCCCTCCTTCTGCCACCACCGCGCCGACACGTCGTTCGCGCAGCACACGCCCAGGATGAACTCCGCCGCCGACGCTTCGTCAAGATCCCGCGCATCCCGCCCGATCACCACCGCGATCTCCCCCTCGTAATCCACCTGCTCCCTGTCCTGGCACGCCTTCGGAATCACGATGTCCTCGCCATCGAGCGCCAGCGACGCCAGATTCTTCGAAAAGAACATGGGCCGCTCCGGCGCCTCGTTCCCAAGCTCCGCCGCGTGCGCCGCGTAGTTCCGCCCGACGCACCAGATCTCCCGGATCGGCAGATCGCCGCCGCCGCGCGCGCCCTGCACGACGACCACCCCCTCCTCGCTGCGCCCGAGCTCGTACGTCTTCACTCGATCGTCCTCAGCAAGGCGCGCACCGGGCTCGCGTCGAAGCCCACCAGCCGCAGCGGCGGCGCAATCAGCTCGTGCACCCCCGCCGGCGCGTCCTTCATCAGCAGATTCTCCAGGATCGCCATGTCATGCCGCGCGCACGCGTTGTGGCTCGGCAGATCCTTCGACGAGAACAGATCCACGCTCGGCGTGTCCACGCCGATCAGCGTCACTCCCCGCTCCGCCAGCGCATCGATCAGCCCCGCCTCCGGCGCCGCGAAGTCCTCCGTGAAGTTCTCGTATGACGGAAATGTCCCCGTCCGAAGCAGAATCCGCGCTTGATCGATCTCCCCCTCCAGCGCGTCCATCCCGAAGCGCTCCCCCTTCGTCGCGCGCACATCGATCACCCGGCAGGGCCCGATGTACCGCGCCACGTCGCGCTCGTCGATCGTCTGCCCATCCCGCACGTAATGGCTCGGCGCATCCGCGTGCGCGCCCGCATGCGCCGTCATCCGCAAGGTCGAGAGCGTCAGGTTGTCCCCCTTGGTCATATCCATCAGCACCTCGCGCGTCGGCGGATTGTCACCGGGCCAGACGTTCAGCTTCCACGAGACCGCCGGCGAGATGTCGTAGATCATCCGTTGCCACTTCCTGAAAAGACCGTCGCGATGAGCAGCACGACCGCGAGCACGACCAGCGCCCCCGCCGCCGCCAACGCCGATTTGATCGTCCCCGCCTGCCCCCGCGCCCGCTGGACCGCCTCCGCGTAAGGAATCGTCGTGAACGACACCATGTTGTACAGCGGCAGGAACGCCTTCGGGAAGAGGCGGTGCAGAATCGTCTCCCCCTTCTTCTTCAGCAGGAACCAGCGCGAGCCCACCTTATCGCGCATCTCGATGAAGTTCGCCAGCGCCAGATCGGCGATCGCGTCCGCGTTCGGCTTGCGCCGCTCCTGAAACTCATCGAACGCCTCGTCGATATCGAAGCCGGAGGCCGTCAGCCGGTCGGCCAGCGCCGCCACGTCCTCGAAGGCGCAGTTCATCCCCTGCCCGTAGAAGGGCACGATCGCGTGCGCCGCGTCCCCGAGGATCAGCGACCGCCCCACCCGCCAGGGCCGGCAGCGCACCGTCACCAATGACGACGTCGGGTTCGTCTCGAAGTCCTCCGCCAGCGTCGGCATCAGGGGGACCGCGTCCGGATAGTGCCGCTCGAAGAAGGGCGCGACGTCCTCGCGCCGCCGGACCGCCTCGAACGAGTGCGCACCGCGATACGGCCAGAAGAGCGTGCACGTGAACGAGCGGTCCTGATTCGGCAGCGCGATCATCATCGACCCGCCCCGCGGCCAGATGTGCAGCGCATGCGGCTCCATCGCGAATCCGCCGTCGGGCCCGGGCGGGATCGTCAGCTCCTTGTACCCGTGCTCCAGATATTCCTGGCTGTAGTTGAAACGATCCGTCTTCTGCATCGCCCCGCGCACCGCCGAGAAGGCGCCGTCCGTCCCCAGGATCGCATCGCCCCGGGCCGTGAACTCTTCGCCGCTCTGTTCATCCACGAACGTCGCCGCGGCGTTCTCGAGATCGACGTCCACGCAGCGCACCCCGAAGCGGATCGTGACGTTCTCGCACGCCTCCGCGGCGTCCAGCAGCGTGATGTTCAGCCCGCCGCGGGAGACGGAGTTGATGTTGTCCGACGGATCCTTGCTGTAGGGCTGGAACGTGAGCCCACCCGAAACGCCGTGCATCATCCGCCCGCGCATAGGGATCACGTCCTGCAGCACGCGCTCCGCCAGCCCGACGCGCTCCAGGGCGTTGATTCCGCGGATGGAGAGCGCCAGATTGATCGAGCGCCCGCCGACGAAGCCCTTGCGGCGCGGATCGAGCCGGCGCTCGTACACCTCGACGGTGCGCCCGAGCCGCGCCAGCGAGATCGCCAGCAGCGAACCCGCCAGCCCCGCCCCGACGATGATGAATCGCTCCGATGCATGCGCCATGATCTATGGCTTCGCTCCTCAGGCCTTTCCGGTTGCGGGCGACGCCGGGAGACACGCCTTCAATGCGTCCACAGCCCGCCAGCAGTCGTGATAGGACGTGTACAGCGGCGCCGGCGCCAGGCGAATCACGTCCGGCTCGCGCGCATCGCAGACGACCCCGCGCGTCCGCAGGGCGCGCACCAGCGCCTTGGGGTCGGCGAAGACACGCACCGAGAGCTGGGCGCCGCGCCGCTCCGGCGCCCTCGGCGTCACGATCGACACCCGCTCGCCCAGCACGGCGTCGAGCAACCCCTCCAGATATCCGGTGAGCGACACGGATTTGGCGCGCAGGGCCTGCATGCCCACGCCGTCGAAGACCGCCAGCGACGCCCGCAGCGGCGCCAGCGCCAGAATCGGCGGGTTGCTGAGCTGCCACGCGTCGGCGCCCGGGGCGGGGACGAAGTCGGGCGACATCGTGAAGCGCGACTTCGGGTCCGTCCCCCACCAGCCTTCGAGGCGCGGGCCGTCCCACTTGTGCGCATGTTTCTCGTGGATGAACGTTCCCGCCAGCGCGCCGGGGCCGCCGTTCAAATACTTGTACGAACACCACGCGGCGCAATCGACGCCCCAGTCGTGCAGATGCAGCTCGACGTTGCCCGCCGCGTGGGCGAGATCCCAGCAGACCGGCACGCCGCGCTCGTGCAGGGCGCGTGTCAAGTGTTCCACGTGGAACACTTCGCCAGTCTGGTAGTTGACGGCGCCGATGAGCGCGAAGGCGATCTCGTCGCCATGCGCCTCCAGCGTGCGCATGAAGGCGTCCGTTCCGAGCAGATCCGATGAACCCTCCTGTCGAACCCAGACAATCGCATCTTCGGAATCGAAGCCGTGCCACTTCGCTTGGCTGCGGGCGGCGTGCGCATCGGAGCCGAAGGCCCGCTCCTCCATCAGGATCTTCCAGCGCTGCTTGGTGGGGCGATAGAACGACGCCATCAGCAGATGCAGGTTGACCGTCAGCGAGTTCATCGCCACGACTTCGCTAGGCTTCGCGCCGACCAGTCGCGCCAGCGGCTCGCGGAGCTCCTCGTGCGCCCGCGCCCACGGATGCCGCGCCTCGAAGTGTCCCTCCACCGCCAGGCGCGCCCAGTCCTCCAGCTCGGTCTGCACCGCCTCATGGGCGCGCTTCGGCATGAGTCCCAACGAATTCCCCGCGAAATAAGCACATTCCGGACCGTCGGGTAAGCGCAGCGCTTCGGGGAATGCGAAGTTGGCGCGCTGTGCGCGCAGCGGATCCGACTCATCGAGCGCCTTGGCGCGCTTCTCGGAGACGTCGAACTCAGGCACGTTCCGCCTCCGCCGCCTGCCCTCTCAGGTGGGCCGCGTTCGGGCCCAGAAAATCCAGCGCGTTCTCGGCGAGGAGCAAACGCTTCTGCCGCCCCGTCAACCCCTTGCAGCCCTCGATGAGGGCGCCGGGATGATGCTCGCCCAGCGGGAAGGGATAGTCGGAGCCCATCGCCACCTTGTCCTCGCCCAGCAGGCGCATCACCGCCAGCAGGTTCTCCTCGGCGTGGACCAGCGCATCCACCCAGAAGTGTCCGAGCGCCTCGCGCGGGGAGGTCTTGGAGTTGATGGAGCAAAGGTCGGGACGAACAGCGCAGCCGTGCTCGATGCGCGCGAACGTGCAGGGGAACGACCCGCCGCCATGAGCGAAAAGGACGCGCAGGTTGGGCAGGCGCTCGAAGACGCCGCCGAAGATCATCGAGCAAATGGCCCGGCTGGTCTCCGCGGGCATGCCGACGAGCCAGGGGAGCCAGTATTTGCGCATGTTTTCCATCCCCATCATGTCCCAGGGATGGATGAAGACGGCGGCGCCCAGCTCCGCGGCCGCTTCGAAGATTGGGAAGAGCGCCGGCTCGTCGAGGTTCCAGTCGTGCGCGCGCCCGGTGCCCATGTCCCCCTCAATGTGCGTGCCGATCTCGACGCCGCAGAGACCCAGCTCCTTGACGCAGCGCTCGAGCTCCTGCACGGCCAGATCGGGCGCCTGCATGGGGATGGTCCCGAGCCCGGCGAAGCGCGTCGGATGGGCGCGGACAACCTCCGCGATATGATCGTTCAGAAAGCGCGCGAGATCATGCGCGTGCTCGCCCTTCGCCCAGTAGGAGAACATGACGGGGACGGTCGAGAGGACTTGCGCGCTCACGGCGTGGCGTTCGCAGTGCTCGATGCGCGTCTGCGGATCCCACGAGTTCGCGTCGATCTGGCGGAACATCTCCCCGCCCTTCCAGAGACGGGCGGTGCATGCGTCGCAGCGCTCGATGTTCACCCAGCCGCCGGCGCCGTACTTCTCGCGCAGGTCGGGCCAGGACTCGGGGAGGATGTGGGTGTGCACGTCGATCTTCATGCTCTCTCCACGCTCCTCCTTCGCGCTTGCATCAGGACCCGGTCGACTGCGCCTGGGAGAGGTCGAACTCCGTGGCGCGCTGGATGACGGTTCCGCACTTGTCGCAGGTGCGCCGCTCCTCGGGACCGCCCCAGAACTCCTCCATGATGACTTTCAGATCCTCGTCGATCTTCCTGAGCTTCCAGGAGGCCTCGTAGACGAGCGCGTCGCAGTTCGGGCAGTACCACTGGAGCTTGTCCTCGGCGTCGCCGCGGGGGAACTCGACGATGAGGCCGATGGTGCCCGCGGGGCGCTGCGGGCGGTGCGGAACCCATTGGGGGAGGAGGAACATTTCGCCCTCGCGGATGACGACGTCATAGGGCTTTGATCCGTCGAGCGGGCGGACGCGCACGGCGATGTCGCCCTTGAGCTGGTAGAAGAGCTCCTCGGTGGCGTTGACGTGGAAGTCGTTGCGCGTGTTGGGCCCGCCGGAGACGAAAACGATGACGTCGTCCGCCTCCTTGTAGAGCTGCTTGTTGCTGACGGGGGGCTTGAGCTCGTCCTTGTGGTCCTCGATCCACTTGTGGAGGTCGAAGGCGCGCATCGTGCTCATGGCGGGGCTCCTCTCGGATCAATGCACATGATATCAGCACAATCGGGCGCACTGAGTCACGAGTCACAATCCCTCGCGCCCCACGGCCTCGCGCCACCACAGGGGCGCGAGAGGCGTCCGACGGTCACCGCGGAGGCGACGAAGGCGAGCACGATCAGGAGATTGAGCGTGGGGGCAGAGGAACGCGCAACCATCGGTAGCGGCGGGCCGCCGTGCCCGCCGGGGGGCACGGCATGTCGGTTCGTCGCGGCGTGCGTTCTGCGCGCGCTGCGCACGCGCGGCGGGCAGGG
>CAYVIJ010000051.1:0-5111 GCA_964451515.1 uncultured Phycisphaeraceae bacterium
CGTCGCCATGTTCGAGGGCGACTCCTGGCGATCGTCCTCGATGAAGTCGCCGAAGTAGGAGTCCTCGCTCTCGCCGACGGGGCGATCGAGGCTGATGGGATGACGGCTGATTTTCATGACGCGCTGCGTCTCGACGACGCTCATCCCCGCCGTCTGCGCCAGCTCCTCGATCGTCGGCTCCACGCCGTTCTTCTGGAGCAACTGCTTCTCGATGTTCCGCAGCTTGCTCATCGTCTCGATCATGTGCACGGGAATGCGGATCGTGCGCGCATGGTCCGCGATCGCCCGTGTGATCGCCTGCCGAATCCACCATGTCGCGTACGTGCTGAACTTGTACCCGCGCTTGTACTCGTACTTATCGACCGCGCGCATCAGGCCCGTGTTCCCCTCCTGGATGATGTCCAGGAAGGAGAGCCCGCGATTGCGGTACTTCTTCGCGATCGAGACCACGAGACGGAGGTTGCCGCCCGAGAGATCCCGCTTCGCCTGCTCGTATTCCCAGAAGACGTTGTCCAGCGTCTGCACGCGCCGGCGCAGGTCCTCCGGCTCCTCGAGCGCCAGGGAGCGCAGACCTTCGAGCTCCTCCCGCATGACGGCGACATCCTCGGGGTCATAGCGCTCGGGCCGCCTGCCCGCGCGCTCCAGCTCCCGCTCGATATCCGTCATCTTCTGCGAGACGCTGCGAAGCTTTTTCAAAATGGGGACGATCCGGCTCGTCCGCAGCGAGCACTCCTCGACAAGCGCCCCCATCCGCCGGCGGCGCGACGCGATGCGCGCCCGGATCTCGTCCGCCTTCTCCTCCTCGCCCTCGCCGATCGCGAGCTGGAGCTTCTCCCAGTCCTCCCGACCCTGCTCGATCAGCTTCTCGAGCGTGCGGAGGTTGTAAGGAATCCGACGCGCGATCTTCTCCTTGGCGTTCTCCTCCGCTGTGGAAATCTTCATCGTGCGGTCGAAGGGCAGCTCGCCCGCGTCCACCTGCCGCAGCGTCTCGCACGCCTGCACGACGGCGTAATCCATCTCGAGACACCGTCGGCGGAAGATCATCCGCGTCGTCTCAATTTTCTTCGCGAGGCGGATCTCCTCGTCGCGCGTCAGCAGCGGAATCGAGCCCATCTGCGTCAGATACATGCGGACCGGATCGTCGATCCGCTTCGCGCTGCTCTCCGCGAGCGCCTCGGAGAGCGCCTGGCGCGCCTCCTCGTCGTCCTCCAGAGTCGGCGGCGCGTCCACCGCCACGTCGCGCTCCTTCTCAGGCGGCAGCGCCGGCTGATTCGGACGCGTCGTGAAGCGATGCAGCTCGCGCAGGTCGATGATCGGCAGCCGCAGCGCGTCCACCGCGGCAAGAAGCTCGTCCATACGGTCCGGATCCACCATCTCATCCGGGATGGTGTTGTTGATCTCTTCGTAGCTCAGCCAGCCCCGCTCGCTGGACTGTCTCAGAAGCTCAATCACGGACGGATGCAAATCGGCGTGAATCTGCGCAATCACGTAGCGTCTCCGCTGGTCTCGCTCATTTGCCCACTGGGGTCCTGGCCCCGACATGATCCATTCCGCCCGCGAGCCGCAAGGCCCGCGCACAGCCGCTCAGGCGTCGCCCTTCTCCGCCGGACGACGCCTCCCCTTCACCGCCACTCCGCCCTCGGCGCCGCGAGCGGATCGCCGCCCAGCTCGCGATGCGTCTCCTGGCGCGAGCGCAGCCGCTCGATCAGCGACTCCGATCCCGCCGCCGTCTCCACCGCTCCCATCGCCGTGGCGCGCCGCGCGTCATCCCGACGCGCGCGCAGCAGGCACGAGCGCAGATGCTCCGCCAGTCGGTCGTGATCCCCCTCCGTGATGCGCTCCACCTCCGAAGCCAGCGCCGTCGCGCGCCGACGGGCCTCGGAGTCGTCCAGCTCGACAAGGATGGTCTTCAAGGAGATGTCGGCTCCTTCGCTCTCCACCGGCGCGTCGGGCGCGCCCCAGACCTTCGAGACCGCGCGGGCCACCTCCCGCGTCGGGCCGGGAGGATAGACCTCGGGCTTCATGATGTCCCGCCCCGATTCGTCAAGAAGCAGAACAAGCGACGGATCGCACAGCAGGCACCCGAGGGCGTGCTCGATCGCCGTGACGGCGCGCTCTTCGATCGACGTCGATTCCTCCCCCCGCTCCCGACCGCGCCGCGCCCTCGGCATCGCCTCGATCACGACATCCTCCGGCACGCCCGCGATCTGCGCCAGCCGCTTCAGAATCAGCCGCCGCCGGATGGGCGCCACCTCCGCCAGCCCCAGATCCACGAGGCGCGCCAACTGCTCCTCCACCACCCGCGTGCGGCGCGACAACCCCGCCTCCGCCAGATCGTGGCGAAGGAGACGGAACCGATGCTCGAGCGCATCTTCTGCGCTCGCCAGCGCCTCCCGCAGACGCTCCGCACCGCCCTCGGATTTCAGCAGATCGTCGGGATCCTGCCCCCCGGGGAGGAGGGCGATGCGCACGTCGATCGGCTCCGTGAAGAAGACCTCGACCGCTCGATCCGCCGCCTTCTGCCCCGCCGCGTCGCCGTCGAAGAGAAGGATGACGGTGTCGCACAGGCGGCGGAGCGTCGCCGCGTGCTTGGATGTCAGCGCCGTGCCCAGCGTGGCCACCACGTTCGTCACGCCCGCCTGGTGACAGGCGATGACATCCGTGTAGCCCTCCGCGACAATCGCCTGGTTCTCCGCCTGGATCGATCGGAACGCCTGCCGCAGTCCATACAGCGTCGCCGACTTGTCGAAGAGGCGGCTCTCCGGGGAGTTGATGTATTTCGGCTCGTCCTCCTCATTCAGCCGGCGCGCGCCGAAGGCGATGGGCCGCCCGATCTGATCGTGAATGGGAAAGATCAGGCGGTTGCGGAAGGCGTCGTACCGTCCCGCTCCCTCGCGTCGCGCTTTGAGCAGTCCCGCCTCGACGAACGCCTCCGACGACAGCCCCTTTTTCGCGATCGTCCGCTCCAGCCCATCCCAGCGATCCGGCGCGCAGCCGAGACCGAACGCCTCGATCATCTCGGCGCTGACGCCCCGCCGCTCCAGTTCGCCGCGCGCCGCCGCGCCGTGCTCCGGATGCGCCAGGAGTCTCTTGTAGAAAGACTCCGCAAACTCGTTCGCCCCCAGCAGATCCGCGCGTGTGAGCGGTTCGCTCTCGCCCGCCGCCGTCTCATCAACCGCCTCACGTCGCGCCGGCGGGGGCGTGAGATCGACGCCGGCGCGCTCCGCCAGCAGCTTCAGCGCCTCGAGAAACTCCAGCCCGTGAAAGTTCATCACGAAGTCGATGGCGTTCCCGCCCGCCCCGCAGGAAAAGCAGTGATAGATCTGCTTGTGCGGCGCCACGTACATCGAGGGCTTGTGATCGTCATGGAAGGGACACAGACAGACGTACTCGCGCCCCTTCGGCTTCAGCGCCAAGTGCTCACCCACCAGGCGGACAATGTCCGTCGCGTCCAAAACGCGTTCACGGTCGCTGCCTTGCGAACCAGTGCGCCTCACAGTCTTCCTCGAATGCGCGCGACGACGAGCGGCCCCGAGCGCCCAACGCGACGACGACCAGAACAGGCGGGAGCACAAACCCGCCGAGCGGACGGCCATGGAAGGAAACTTGTCCAGCGTCCGAAGAAGTGTTGGCCGGGCCCCGCAGAGGAATGACTATCCCTCTCTCCTGGGGCGCGCCGGACCGGGAGGTCGAACGCGTCGCAACGGGAAACGCTAGCACCTGCTCGGGTCGGGTCAACCGGGAGAGCTGGGATGGTCGCAAGGTTCATGCGGAAAATGCGGCCTTCCCTCCCCCGGGGGCCGAGCCACGCTCGCTTCGATCGGTATCATCCCCGCATATGCGGGTTGAAGCGAGTTTTTTCGGACGCGTCCAGGGCGTCGGTTTCCGGGCCACCGCCAAGAGTCTCGCCCGCGAGCATGACGTCGCGGGCTGGGTCCGGAACGAGCCCGATGGCTCGGTCCGACTCGTGGTCGAGGGCGAGGAGGCCGCCGTCCATGCCTACATGGACGCCCTGCGCGAGCGGCTCTCGGAGTTCGTCCGCGAGGAGAAGATCGAGCGCACGAAGGACCGCGGCTCCTACTCCGGGTTCGAGATCCGCTACTGACCGACGCCCGCCCCCTCCGCCACTCTGCGAGGTGGGCAAGCCGCTCGCGCCGTCGTCCCACGGGCCTCACAGCCCCGCTTTCCGTCGGATGATCCTGGCAAGCTCGGCGGGGACCTGCATCGCCGAGAGCCTCGGCTGGCGCACAAGGGCGAAGTCGGCGAAGCGCTCGTCCGCCTTGGCGTCCGCGAGGGTGAACGCCTTCGTCGCCTCCGCCTTCGGCTCGATGTCGAAGACGACGAGCTTCTCATCGTCTCGCTTCGGATCGGGATATGGATCGCTCGTGATCTCGGCGAGCCCGGCGATGCGCTTCTCGCTTCCGGTGTGATAGATCAGCGCGAGATCCCCCCGGCGCGCCTCGCGCATCTGCTTGAGCGCCGCGTTGTTGGAGACGCCATCCCAGACGGTCTTCCCATCGCGAAGGAGATCGTCGTAGGAATAGTCATCCGGCTCGGTCTTCAGGAGAAACGTGGTCATGCGGGGATTGTGACAGGAGCGAGCGGCGCGCGCATGAAAAAACGCCCCACGAGCGGGGCGTTTGAGAGATCTCAACGAGATGAGTGGATGGATCAGCGACCGGCGACCGGCGTCGCGACGGGCGCCTCGGCGTCGTCCGCGGAAGCGGCCTTCTCGCCCTGAGCGGACTTGTCACACTCCGCAGCCTTCTCGCACTCCGCGGCGTCGGCGGCGGCGTTCACCGCCTTGGCCTTCGAGCACTCGGCGGCAGCGGCCTTCGAGCACGTGGAGGCGCTGACGAGCTCAGCCTTGTCGCAGACGGAGGCGGAGCAGTCGGCGGCGACGGTTCCACACTCATACGAGAAGACAGGGACGACCATGGCGCCGCCCGCGGCGTACGTCCAGGTGACGTTCATCGCGACGGCGTCCGTCGCCTTCGACTTCGAGCACTCCGGCGCAGCGGCGGCGTTCACCGTCGTCGCCTTCGACTTCGAACATTCGGACGCAACCGCCTTCGAACACTCAGACGTGTCGGCGGCGTTCACCGTTGTCG
>CAYVIJ010000051.1:5211-9652 GCA_964451515.1 uncultured Phycisphaeraceae bacterium
TCACCGTTGTCGCCTTCGACTTCGAGCACTCGGACGCAACCGCCTTCGAACACTCAGACGTGTCGGCGGCGTTCACCGTTGTCGCCTTCGACTTCGAGCACTCGGACGCAACCGCCTTCGAACACTCGGACGTGTCGGCGGCGTTCACCGTTGTCGCCTTCGACTTCGAGCACTCGGACGCAACCGCCTTCGAACACTCGGACGTGTCGGCGGCGTTCACCGTTGTCGCCTTCGACTTCGAGCACTCAGGCGTATCAGCGACGTTCGCCACGACCGCCTCTCCCTTGGAGAGCGGGCAGCAGGAGTCGGGGGTGTCGCTGACGGAGAGCGCGACGGTCTCGCTCGTGTTCGTCGAGCCGAGGCCGCAGGCGCCGACGAGGCTGCACAGCGTGTTGCCAGTCAGCATCGCGTACCCGGCGGCGCCGACAGCGAGCACGCTGGCGACGCCCAGGACGACGGATGTGGTTGCGGAGCCGTTTCGGAAAGCCATAGTGAGTTGTTCTCCTCTCGCGTGAGTGATCGTTTCAGCCAACAAGCTCTCTCTGCCATCAAACCGACGACACTCGTCGCCGCCGGCTCGAGCGCATTGACCGGCTGCCCATGCAGAGACAGCCCGGACGGGCGAGCGCGTGCCCGCAGATGATACCGGCTTTCCGCGCCGGGTATTCCACCAATCGGGCGACCAGGCGCACAAAATCACGCCGCTGACACCGACTCTTTCCCGGACCTGCACCACCGGATTCGGACGAATCGATTCCGGCAGGATGTTCTCACGCCGCGGCGCGATCGATCGCTGTCGAACGAAACCGTCGCGGGGGATCCGCCCGTCCGCTCGCCAGCGCCACGAGGCTCCGCAGCTCCGTCTCCGTCGCGAGAGCGTGACTGAGCGCGTCAAGCAGGTCGGTCACGCGAACCACCGCCTGGAAACGGAGGCTGCGGGCGAGCTGGGAAGCGACGATCGCAGCGTCGAGAGCGTCCCCGATCAGGCCGGCGGGCCCGTCCGCCTCGTCGAAGAGATGAGCGAGCCGTCCGCCGCGGGCCTGGGCTGTGGAGAGGGCGTGCAGGGCGTGGTCGACACCCCCCTCGATCTCATGGCGCAGCTCGGGGGAGAGGCCGCCGGGGAGGACTGAATCAACGCTGAGCAGGTGGAGCAGTCCGGCGAGGGCGACAGCGGTGGAGGCGATCGAGCCGAATCGCCCGTCCTCGTCCTGGAGCATGAGAAGACGCGCCGCCAGATTCCGCGCCACGGGGCCCGGGCGATGCCGGAGCTCGAGAGCACGCTGAAGGGCGAAGCCGATGGCCGCAGGAGCCAGCGCCTGGGGCTGTGAGAGCCGCACGCGGGCCGCGAGGGGCAGAGGACGCCCGTTGCGGAGGACCTCCTGGAGGAGGCGGTCGTGCTGGTTGGTGAGTGCGAGTCGCTCGAGGCGGGTTAGCGTGAGCATGGCGTGGGCTCCGTCGATCCGTGACGTTTGAGCGGGTTTCGTTCGGTAGGTTTTTACTCGGGCGCCGCCGGGTTGTCAATCCAATTTTGCGGATTTTGTTCGGGTTCGGATTCAGGCGATCGGCGCCCGCCAAAAGCGAAGCCGCCCCGGCTGATGGGGCCGGGGCGGCTTCAGTGTGGCGGTCGGAGCGTTTGGTTCTTCTCGATGAGGCGGGGAATCAGCGGCGGTCGCGACCCCAGTTGCCAAGCAGGATCGCCAGATCCTGGGAGTCGATGAATCCGTCGTTGTTGAAGTCGGCCGCGATCTCGTCGGAGTTCCAGAGGCCGAGGAAGAGGGCGAGATCCGTCGTGGTGACGACGGCGTCCTTGTCGAGATCGCCTTCGAGCGTGATCTCATCGAGCAGGCCCTGGATCGTCGCGTTGCGGAAGACCTGCATCTGCGCGGGCGTGTACTGGTCGCTGAATTCGCCCAGCAGCGAGTAAGGGTCGTCCAGCAGAAGGGTCAGCCATGTCTTCTCGATGATGTCCTGTCCCACGGGGCCGAGGAGCCCCCCGTTGAGCTCCGCCTCGAGCATGATGTAAGCCCACACGTCGGTGACGCCGGCGGAGAGATCGGCGAGGACCTCCGCATCCTCGACGGGATCGAGGAAGGTGGCGCCGGTCGTCGGCGTCAGCGCCAGCTTCCCGCGGATCTGCGGGGCGTTGGACGGCAGACCTAGCTCGGCGCGGAGGGCGGCGAGGTAGTCCTCGCCCGACCCTAGCCCGACCTCGCGTCCGCGCAGGATGTTGACCTGAGCGAGGTCAAGGTTGATCTCCCCGACCCCCGGAACCGCGAGCGAGACGATGTCGCGCAGCGCCGCGGGCACAGCCGAGTCGATGCGCCCCGCGGGAACGGCGTAGGGGCCGAAGAGATACTTCCAGTTCACAGACTCGCGGAGGACGTCGTCGATGGGCGAGACGAAGGTGTGGGGATCGATCTGGATGGCCGCGGGCACGATGGTGTGCAATCGATAGGCAGCCTGCGCGAATTCGAGGGGGATGGCGGGCTCATCGAGGACGCCCAGGGGATGGACATCGTCCGCGAGAGCCTCGAAGAGGGTGCGTCCCGTCAGGTGGCGGGCGAACTCGTTGGCGACGATGCCCTGGTAGTAGGCGATGGTGTAGTTCCGCGCCTCATTGAAGACGTCCCACCAGTCCTGCTCGCCCGGAACGAGCGCTTCGGGATCGACGCCGTCGCGCTCGAGGATCTGGTCAACCTTCACGTTGTGCAGTTGCATGAAGGCGAGGTGCACCTGACGGATGAGGCCGTTCTCATCGTTGCGGAAATCGCCGATGAGCGCCCGCCCGCTTTGAGGGTCGCGGAGATGATCGAGGTTGCCGGCGGGCCCGTCGCCGAACTTGAACTTGAGGCCCGTCCCGCTGTCCAGGTCGAACCAGCCCTCATCGAAGGAGAAGCCGCTGAGCGGGCCGAAGCCGTAGACGGAGTCGAGGTCGAAGCCTGGGGTGCGGAGGTTGTGCAGGCTCCCGTCCTCGTCGAGCTCGAGCCTGGGGACAAAGGGGGGCAGGAGGAACTCGGCTTCGTCCTCCGGCGAGAGGTCGAGATCGTGGTCGACGAACTGCCCGAAATAGGCGAAGCCCGCGTCCATGCCGGTGGAGGACGGCGTCGTGAGCGACTCCGAGAATCGCGTGGGCAGATTGGCGGGCTGGAGCGCGCGCGTCGGCTGCGACTGCGGCGGCAGGACGCGACCGAAGTCGTCGCCACGGGGGACAGGGACACCGTCGAATGGCCGCTGAAAGAGCGGCGCATCGCCCGAGGAGGCGAGCGCCGGCCCCGAGAAGGCGATCACAGCCACGGCGGCGGAGCGCGAAAGGTTGTTCACATCTGTTCTCCGGTTCTCTCTTTCCTTGTTTGGCGTGTCCCGACCGGCGAAACGGCGGGATCCGTGAAAGCGTCGGATGCGTGATCGGGACCCGCTCCCGCAGCCTGGCGCGTCATGGGGCCATCGAGCCTGACAGGGAGACACCCAGCCCGCGAGGCGGGACGCATCCTCCTGCCAGATCAGTTGTTATCGCATGGGAGGGGGTTTGGCAAGAAAATCTCGCCAAGCGGGAATAAATCCGGAAAAAGCACCTGGCGCTCTGTTGAACGGGGGAAGGGAGCCGGTCCGGAAAGCGGGGCGGCTGGAGCGGGGGCGTCTGCCTATCTGGCAGCGCGGCTGGCTCGCGGCGCGGGCTCCGGCGGGAAGAAGCGCCGCGGGAGGGGCGATGAGCGGTTGGGAGAGGGCTCCGAATGAACTGAGGCGGGATTCGGGTGGCGGCGTGGATGGCGCGCGGCTTGCCTCTCAGAGTGATGGGCCCGGCGCTCGGCGCGGGTCGCTGGTGGGTCTCCGAGAGACGGGGGGCCGCCCGAAGAACGCATGAGGCAGGGAGCAACCATGTCCAAGATCATTGGAATCGACCTGGGAACGACGAACTCCGTCGTGGCGATCATGGAGGGCGGCGCGCCCAAGGTGATCACCAACTCCTTCGGCGCGCGCACCACGCCCTCTGTGGTGGCCTTCACCGACAAGGGCGAGCGGCTGGTGGGCCAGCCCGCAAAGCACCAGCAGGTGACGAACCCGAAGAACACGGTTCACTCGATCAAGCGCTTCATGGGTCGCCGGCACAATGAAGTGCAGGAAGAGGAGAAGCGCGTCCCCTACGAGGTCAAGGGCGGCCCGGAGGATCTGGTGAAGGTCGAGGTCCGCGGCAAGGAGTACACGCCGCAGGAGATCTCGGCGATGACGCTGGGCTACCTCAAGAAGTGCGCCGAGGACTATCTGGGCGAGTCGGCGGAGCGGGCGGTCATCACCGTGCCGGCGTACTTCAACGACTCGCAGCGTCAGGCGACCAAGGACGCCGGCGAGATCGCGGGGCTGAAGGTCGAGCGCATCATCAACGAGCCGACGGCGGCGTCGCTGGCGTACGGGCTCGAGAAGAAGACCAACGAAAAGATCGCTG
>CAYVIJ010000052.1:0-8731 GCA_964451515.1 uncultured Phycisphaeraceae bacterium
AACGCGGTGAATCACAAAGAGGGTACCCTGCCTATAGATTTTGCGCCCGCGCCGCCCCGCTCCACCGCCGCGCCGTCGGATCCCGCGAGCGAGAGCGGCCGCCCGGCGGATCCGTCCGCCGGTCGCTCGGCCAGCCCGGCGTCGACCTGGAACTGGATCTCCACAGAGTCGTCGCCGTCGTGTTCGCCCAGCACGCGCGAGGCCACCCTCCGCAGATCGCTTTCGAAGCGCCGGCGCAGCCAGTCCGCCAGGAAGGCGGTCGGCGTTGCGACGCGGAAGGAGCGCCCCTCGAGAGTGAGGCGAACCTGCGATCCGAAGTAGCGGCGGAAGCGCTCCGATCCGACCTCCGTGGCGAACCGCGTCACGATGCGATCGCGCAATGACAGCGCTGAGTGGGCGTGTGCCACCAGTCCTCCTCCTGGCGGGCGCGCGGACACATCCCTGCGTGGAAAGCCGCGCGTGGATCAAATCAGCTTGCGATGAGTCCCTTCCCGACGAGTCGGGCGACCGCGCCGCCCCTCTGGCTTCGCGCCGGAGACGGGCGGCTCGCCCGCTGCTCCGAACGCGATCGTCGGCAGCGATGATCCAGGCCTGCGCTCCGAACGGGCCGCGCGGAAAGTCGTTCGCCTCTCATCGGACACGCACGCCCCAACCGGAACGCAAGCCCTGCGCTTCCGGATCGCGCGACACGCGCCGACCGCCTGCTCAATCGCTTCCAACAAATTCAGAGACCGAGCCGCCTCCGACGCCGCATGTGTTCTGGCTGGTCCGTCCCACCTGTTTCACTCGCGTCTTCCGATCGTCTCGGTTCAACTCGTTCGGCCAATCCATGCCGGGCGGCGAGTGTAAGCGCTGCGCAAAGTTGGTCAATGCTTCACTCCCTCGATTTTCCGCCCGAATGCGCGCGGATTGCGGGGGATCACGACAGGGAAACGAGTTGCGCGCGACCGGATTTTTTAGTCCACGGACGCGCCGACTCGGGCGAATCCCTGTGGAAAATCAACGGATTTCGCCCAGCGCTCGATGCGCGCACGCGCTGTCCACCAGTTTTCCAACGACCTCGCCTCATTCTCCCTCCGCGCCGCGCGGACGCACCAGCGCCGTGCGCCGCCCCGCCGACGCGAAGCCGAAACGCTCGTAGAGCTTGCGGGCGGGCCCGTTGCGCTCGTCAACAGCGCACATCACCGTGCGCAGCTCGCGCCGCCGAAGCCGCGCCAGCCCCCGCGACAGCACCGCCCGCGCCACCCCCCGTCCCCGAAGCTCCGGCGCCAGCCCGAGATACGAAAGCTCCGTATGCCCCGACGCCGGACACGGGCTCAGCAGCAGCGCGCCCCGCGGACGACCCTGCGCGCGCACGATCCACCACAGCGACGGATCGAACTCCCCCGTCGCCCGGTGGCTCTCCAGCACGTCCCGACTGCTCCGCATGCCGCACAGCTCCGGGCAATCCAGCGTCCCCTCGTACGAACGCTCGAGAGCCTCGACCAGCTCCTCGTCGTCGCCCGCCCGCCAGTTGACCGCCTCCACGCCCGCCGGCAGCGCCGGGCCCGGATCGTCCACCGATCGCCACGAACGCCGCATATACAGCAAGTCGCCAACCCAGCGGTAGCCCGCCGCCTCCGCCGCACGTCGAACGCCCGTCTCCCCTCCCTCCAGGAGCGTCTGCGTCAGCGCCACGCCCGCCGTCTGCTCCGAGCCAACCCGAAGCACCTCCGCAAGTTCGCTGATCTCCTGAGGACCCGAAGGCGGCGACGTGAAAACCATCGCCACCCGACCCGCACCAGGCACGATCAGGCACACCTGCCCCAGTCGACCCTCCGGGTCGAACGCCCCCCAGAAGTTCGTCAGATCAATGCCGTGCCGCTGCGCCGCCTCCAGAAACCGCCGACCTCGCAGCTCGCTCGGGCCGCCCTGGCTCATGGTCAGCCGGGACGCGGCCTCCTCCAGCCGCTCGGCGGGGATCCGAGCGGGGGTCCTTCGCGTAGAACCATCCGCGGCTGGCGACCCACTCGGGTTGGCGGCGGGGTTGCTGGTCATGGACTTCTCGACTGGGCGAAGGCGCCGTTCGTCTGCGCGGCGCACAGCTCCATTCTGTGTAGACTACGCGGCTCGCCGCCGCAGGGGTGGATCCTGCGGGAAAGAGCGTCAGGCAAGGAGAAAGACGATGGTCCGAGCAGAGGGCCGAATCCGGGCGGTATGCGCCGGGGCGCTGGTTCTTCTGGCGGCGTGGATGGTCGTCGCGGGTCCCTGGGCGAGACCGCTGCTCGCCGCGCCGCAGCCCTCGCTCGTCCCGGAGCGCTGGCAGCTCGACTTCCGCCCGGGTCCGCTCCGAGTCATCACGCTCGAGACGGAGGAGGGCCCGCGGACGTTCTTCTACCTGACGTACAGCGTTGTCAACAACTCCGGCCGCGACCTGCTCTTTGCGCCCTCCTTCGAGCTCGCCACCGACGAGGGCCACCTGATCAAATCCGATCGCGACGCGCCCCGGGAAATCGTCCAGGAGCTGCTCGACCGCCTGAACAACCCCTTCCTCCGCTCGCATCTGAACATCATGGGCGAGTTGCGCCAGGGCGAGGAGAACGCCCGCGACGGGCTCGTCACCTGGCCCGCTGAGGATCTCAACGTCGACGAGCTCACGATCTTCGCCGCCGGGTTCAGCGGCGAGAGGCGCCGCATCGTCAAGCCCGACACCGGCGAGGTCGTCACACTGCGCAAGGTCATGATGCTCCGCCACGAGTCGCCCGGCTCGATGGCGGGGCGCGGCGCGGCGCCGATCGAGCGGGTCGAGAGCCGCTGGATTCTCAGGTGATCGAGCGGTACAGTCCCCGCTCCGCCGCTCGCCCGGCGATGGGCGAACAGGGCGGCGGAGCCCGCGTCCGGGGACAGACGTCCCGGATGACAGTCGAAATCAGTCTTCTCGATCCGAGGCAGTCGCGATGGCTCACAAAAAGGGACAGGGCTCGACCAAGAACGGGCGCGATTCAAACCCGCAGTACCGCGGGGTGAAGCTCTATGGCGGGGAGCGCGCCCGGGCCGGATCCATTCTCGTCCGCCAGTGCGGCACGCACTTCAAGCCGGGCTACATGGTCGGTCGCGGCAAGGACGACACCCTCTTCGCGCTCTGCGAAGGCGATGTGGTCTTCCGCGGTCGGAAAGTGCACGTCAACCCCGCCGCCGAAGACGCCCCGCGCCCCACCTACCTCGCGAGCGCCAGCTGACGCCGCCACTCTGACTTCGGCGGTCTCCCACGCCGCTGCCGATGATGTCGAAACAGCAGCGCGAACCGCTGACCCCGACTGAGCAGCGCCTCATCTCCGAGGGGGAGCGGCTGCGGCGCGCCGGACGCCTCGCCGAAGCCCTCAGCCTCTACAAGCAGGCGCTCCGCACGCGCGCCCACGACCCCCGCCTGCTCCATGCGACAGCCCTCGCCGAGACGGGCCTCCGCCAATACGACGACGCCGTCCGCCGCCTCCGACGCGCAACGAAGCTGGCGCCCACCGAAGCGATCCATAGCATGCAGCTCGCCGACACCCTCCGCCAGGCGGGACGCCTCGACGAGGCGCGCGAGGAGATCGCCCGCGCCCGCCGCCTCGACAGCGAGCTCCGCGCCGCCCGTCGCATCGAGGCCGAGATCCTGCGCCTCTTCGGCGAATACGAGCGCGCCTGGGAGGCGATCCGACCCCTCGCGGAAGCGCCCGACGCCGAGCCCCAGGACGTCATCGTCTGGTCGCGCCTGGCCCCGCGGTTCGACGCCTCCGATCAGGCCCTGCGCCGCCTCGAAGAGACGCTGGACCACGAGCGCATCACGGCGCGCCTGCGTTCGGACATCTGGTTCCGCATCGCCGATCTGCACGATCGCTCCGGGCGGCGCGAGGAGGCGTTCTCCGCGGCCGAAAAAGCCAACGGGCTCGTCAACCGCGGCTTCGACATCGACCACCATGAGCAGATGATCGAGGACCTGCTCAAGTTCTGGACGAAGGAGCATCTCAGCGAGATTGCCCATGTCGAGGAGCGCGCCGAGTTCCCCGTGTTCATCGTCGGCATGCCGCGCAGCGGAACCAGCCTGATGGACCGCATGCTCGATGGTCATCCGCAGATCGCCGGCGTCGGCGAGCGCCAGGCCCTCACCGCCCTCGTCCGGGCCCTCACACCCACGAACCTGGAGCAGGAGGCCCAGTCCTTCCGGCGCGAGATGCGCAAGCTCGCCCCGCAGGCCAGGCGCATCGTCGACAAGATGCCCTTCAACTTCCTGAACCTCGGGTTTCTCGATGTCGCCCTCCCCGGCGCGCGCGTCATCCACATGCGCCGCGATCCCCTCGACACCTGCCTCTCCTGCTACTTCACCGATTTCGACGAGGCCCGCGGCTTCTCCTGCGAGCAGCGCCGTCTGGGCCGCTACTACAACGCGTACGACCGTCTGATGCGCCGCTGGCGCGAGGTCCTCGAGACGCCCATCCTCGACGTGCAATATGAGCAGCTGGTTCAGGATCCCAAGGGGCAGGCCCAGCGGGTCCTCGACTTCCTCCACCTCGAGTGGGACGACGGCGTGCTCGCGACGACCGATTCCAAACGCCCCATCGCCACCGCCAGCGTCGAGCAGGTGCGCGAGCCGATCAACACCGCCTCCATCGAACGCGCCGAGCCCTACCGCCCCTTCCTGGGCGAGCTCATCGAGACCCTCCAGCAGGGGGGCGCCCTCCCGCCCGCCGAGGATGGGGGCGCCTGATGGCGCGCTCCGCCGCGAGCTCCGCTCAGTTGGCGAGCGAGGGTCAGCAACTCGAGAGGGCGGGCGACTACGTCTCCGCAGCGCGCATCTACGAGCAGCTCGTCCGCTCGGCGCCCAAGTCCGCGGACGCGCTGCTCCGGCTCGGGCGCATCGAGACGACGCTCGCCCGCTTCAAGGAGGCGCGCGCCCATCTGGGCAAGGCCGCACGTCTGAAGCCGAACGATCCCAACGTTCACTTGCAGCTCGCACTCCTCTACCGAGCGCAGGGCTCGCTGGAGGAGGCCAAGCAGTGCGCGCAAAAAGCGCTCCGCCTGACCCCCGGACGGGGCCAAGCCGTCGCGGTCCTCGCCGAGCTCCACCGCATGGCCGGAGAGTACGAGCAGGCCTACCGCATTCTGCGCGAGCGCTTCGACAAGGGAGATCGCGATCCCAAGCTCGTCGCCGGCCTCGGGCGCCTCGCCCATCGCTTCGGCGCGCAGGAGGAGATTCAGTCAGCCCTCGAGAGCGCTGTCGAAACCCCGGGTCTCCCACCGAATCAGAAGGCAGATCTCCTCTTCACCCTGGGCGCCATGCGCGAGCGCGACGGCGACTACAACGGCGCGTTCGAGGCCTACCAGCGCGCCAATGAGAATCGCCCCACGAGTTTTCGTCCCGAGTTCTTCGATCGCACCGTGGATGAGATCCTCAGCTTCTGGACGCCCGAGTTCCACCAGTCCCTGCCGCGCGCCCCGGAGTCATCCGAGCTGCCCGTCTTCATCATCGGCATGCCGCGCAGCGGCACGAGCCTGCTCGAGCAGGTCCTCGCGTGCCATCCGGAGGTCCACGGAGCCGGCGAGCGCAAGGCGTTCGGCGACATGGTCGAGTCCATCCTGCACAGGACGGGTTTCGAGGCTGACGCCATCCGAAAAGCGCTGCCTCCGCATCGGGTCGAGCGTTTTCACAAGGACTACATACGCGATCTCCGAAAGCTCGATCGCTCCGCCGCGCGCATCACCGACAAGATGCCCTACAACTTCCGCCATCTCCCCTTCATCGACCTCCTGCTCCCCGGCGCGCGCATCATCCGCATGCGCCGCGATCCGCGCGATGTCTGCCTCTCCTGCTACGCCCAGGATCTTTCCGGAAATCACCCCTTCAAGCACGATCTGCATCACCTGGGGCGCTTCCACCATTCCTACGAGCGGCTGATGGACCACTGGCAGAGCGTCGTCGAGGCGCCCCTGCTGGACGTCTCCTACGAGCGCCTCGCGCGCGATCTGGAAGGCGAGACAAAACGCGTCCTGAACTTTCTCGGACTCGAGTGGAGCGACGCCTGCCTCCGTTTTCACGAATCGACCCGCATCGCCGCCACCGCCAGCAACGAGCAGGTGCGCGCGCCGATCTACACGTCCTCAATCGGACGTCATCATCGCTTCAGCGCGCGCCTCGCGCCGCTGTATGAAGCGCTCGAACTCGGGTCGAACGACCCGAACCCGTGCGAATAAACGCGTGAAATCTGTGAGAACTCGCAAGGGCGCAGCAACTGCCGCGTTCATGTTCCGTACGACACGCGTAGTCGCACGAAGCGCCGAGAGAGAGCGCTTGGAAATCCCGGTGTTCACCCCGTAAAGGGACGCTCTTTGGAGAAATTGGACCTGCTCAAGCAGGGCCGAGCGCGGTCGCGCGCGCTCGCCCGCGCGATCGATGCGCTTCAGTCGGGCGACGCCGAGACCGCCGCGCGTTCAGCGGAGGAGCACGTCGCCAACTTCCCCGACGATCCCATGGGGCTTCGCGCGCTCGGCAAAGCGCTCGTCGATCTGGGCGAGGGCCCTGACGCGCGCGCATGCCTCGTCAAGGCCATCACGCTCGATCCGAATGAGCCGGGCGGATACTTCGAGCTCGCCAACTCCCTTCGCATCGAGGGCATGCCCGAGCAGGCGGCGAAGGTTCTGACAAAGGGGCTGGGCCGTTCGCCCCGATCCGCAGATCTCGCCGCCTCCCTCGCCTACACCCTCACCCTCCTCAGCCGACATGGCGAAGCGCTCGAACTGCTCGATGACCATCTCGAGCGCCGTCCAACCAGTCAGGCGCTTCAAAGCGCCAAGGCGCTGACCCTGGGCAAGCTCGAGCGCCGCGAAGAGGCCATCGATCTGCTCGAAACGATCCTGGAGTCCGAGCCGCCCGAGCGCCTCCGAATCGAGGCGTTCTTTCTGCTCGCCGAGCAGCTCGACCGTCTCGAGCGCCATGACGAAGCCTTCCGCGCCGCGGAAGAGGCCAACCGCCTCAACTGGATGGATTTTCACGCAGCCGCCCATCGAAAGTCGGTGGACGCCGCCATCGAGGCCTGGACGCCGCGCGAGGTCGATCGCCTCCGCGCGGGCGGAATCTCCGACGAGCGCCCCCTCCTTGTCGTCGGCATGCCCCGATCCGGAACCACCCTCGTCGAGCGCATGCTCGGCGCCCATCCGGATGTCCACGCCGCCGGGGAGCGCGAGGAGCTTCGCAAGATCGCTCAACGCCTCCAGCGCCCACCGGATCCAACGACGCTGGTCAGCTCCAACCCCGCGTCCATCCGCCCGGGCGAGCTGCTGCCGCTGGCCCAGTCCTACGCGCGCACGCTGGCTCATCTGGGCGGCGGCGCCCGGCGCGTCACCGACAAGGCGCCGCTCAATGCGATGCGTCTCGGGCTCGTCGCCGCCATGCTCCCGAAAGCGCGCATCATCCACTGCGTGCGCGATCCCGAAGACATTGCGATCTCGAACTACTTCACCTACTTCGCGGGCCACTTGCCGTATTCGAGCCGGCTCGAAGACATCGCCCTCTTCCACGCCGACCTCGAACGCCTCATGGCCCACTGGAAGCGAACCCTCGACATCCCCATCCACGAAGTCTCCTACGAGGCGCTCGTGCAGCAGACCGAGCCCACCGCGCGCGCGATGCTCGACTTCGCGGGGCTGCCTTGGGACGATCGCGTCCTCCGCCATCACGAGCACGTGAGCTTCGTGGCCACGGCGTCGCATGACCAGGTGCGAAAGCCGGTGTACACGTCCTCCGTCGGTCGGGCGCAGGCGTACGCGAAGCGCATGGCGCCCTTCCGCGAGGCCTACCAGACCGCGAGCTCCGACTCCACGCCCCTGCAAGCCTGACGCCCGCTACCCTGCGACGGACCGCAGACACGGAGGGCGCGCATGCTGCTGTACATCCTGAGGCACGGGAAAGCCGAGCGCGAGAGCGCCACGGGGCGCGATGAGGACCGCGCACTGACGGATCGCGGACGCCGCCAGGCCGCGTGGATCGGCGCGCAGCTCATGCAGTCGCCGGACCCGCCCGCTCTGCTCATCTCGAGCCCGGCCACGCGGGCGCTGGAGACGATGCGCCCCGTCGCCGAGGCGCTGGGGATGGATTTCCGGGCCGATCAGCGCCTGCTGGTGGGGGAGGCAACGAGCAAATCGGTCGCGGCCATCGAGGACGCTTTCCGCGTCGGCGCGGAGTCGCTCCTCATCGTGGGCCACAACCCGACCTTCTCCGACCTGCTGCGCCGGCTCGTGAGCGACGAGTCGGTGGACGACCTCAAGACGGGCGAAATGGCGATCGTGGAGCTGGATCGCGCGACGGAGATCGTCGGCGCGGGGCGGCTGGTCGAGCGGATGCGGTCGGAGGAGTGAGCCCTCAATCCATCCTCTTCACAACCTCTTCCCCGAACTCCGAGCACTTCAGGAGCGTCGCACCCTCCATCGCCCGGTGGAAGTCGTACGTCACGCGCTTCGACTTGATCGCCTCGCCCATGCCCTTGACCACCAAATCCGCCGCCTCCGTCCAGCCGATGTGGCGGAGCATCATCTCGCCCGAGAGCGTCAGGCTGCCCGGGTTGACCTTGTCCTGACCAGCGTACTTCGGCGCGGTCCCGTGGGTGGCTTCGAAGATCGCGTGGCCCGTCTCGTAGTTGATGTTGGCGCCGGGGGCGATGCCGATGCCGCCGACGCACGCGGCCAGGGCGTCCGAGATGTAGTCGCCGTTGAGGTTCAT
>CAYVIJ010000053.1:0-6998 GCA_964451515.1 uncultured Phycisphaeraceae bacterium
TCCAGATAGGGCTTCTTCTCCATGCCGACCTGACCGGTCACGATCGCCTTCATCGAAATGCGCTCCATCTTTCGCCAACCCTCTCACGATTCTTTGATGCGTCCCTGAGCGAGTATAGAGGGTCGGCGGTCCCCCCCTACAGGTAGGGCGGGCGTCCCTGCCCGCCTCTCTACAACGCCTACCCACTCCTGGTGTGCCGGCTCTCCGAGCCGTCTCTCCTTCGCCACGGAACCACCTTGCCGCGCGACTCTCCCTCCCTACAGGTAGCGGCGGGCGTCCCTGCCCGCCCGTCTACAACCCCTACTCATCCCACCCGGCGGGCACAGCGGCCCGCCGCCACCGGTTTGCGTGCGCTCTTGGCGGAACGGCTCCCCGGCGGTCTCCCCCCCTCACACCAAAGACCGGTGGGGCAGGCCGCCGTGCCTGCCCGTACTTGCTGATCCATCCCACCGTTCTTCGCGTGACGGCCCCCGGCCGTCTCTACCCGCCCCTACTCCCTCCCTACAGGTAGCGGCGGGCGGCCCTGCCCGCCCGTCTACAACCCCTACTCATCCCACCCGGCGGGCACAGCGGCCCGCCGCCACCCGCGATTGCGCTCTAGACTGCCCGTCCCATGCCCATCCTCATCGACAAAAACACACGCGTGATCTGCCAGGGCATCACCGGCGCCTTCGGCGCCCTCCACACCCGCGGCTGCCTCCACTACGCCCCGACCATCGTCGGCGGCGTCACCCCGGGCAAGGGCGGTCAGCAGGACGACAACGCCCTGCCCATCTTCGACACCGTCGACGCCGCCGTCCGCGACACCGACGCCGACGCCACCATGATCTTCGTCCCGCCGCCCTTCGCCGGCGACGCCATCCTCGAAGCCGCCGACTCCGAGATTCCGCTCATCTGCGCCATCACCGAGGGCGTCCCCGTCAAGGACATGGTCGCCGTCCGCGCCGCGCTGGATGAGATGAACAACGCCCGCGCGCTCCGCGGCGTGGATCCCATCCGCCTCATCGGCCCCAACTGCCCGGGTGTGATCACGCCCGGGGCGAAGACGGGCTCGGGCGACTCAAAGGACGACCCCTACACACGCGGCGGCTGCAAGATCGGCATCATGCCGGGATACATCCACACACACGTCTCTGAAGCGTCCACCGGCAAGGCCGTCGGCGTCGTGTCGCGCTCCGGCACGCTCACCTATGAGGCCGTGTGGCAGACGTCGAACATTGGGCTGGCGCAATCGACCTGCGTCGGCATCGGCGGCGATCCCGTCCGCGGCATGGGCTTCATCGACTGCCTCGAGCTCTTCGAGCAGGACGACGAGACCGCGGGCGTCCTCATGATCGGCGAGATCGGCGGCGTCGACGAGGAGCGCGCCGCCGAGTGGGCGCGCAAGAACATGTCCAAGCCCCTCGCGGCCTTCGTCGCCGGGCGCACCGCGCCTCCCGGCAAGCGCATGGGCCACGCCGGCGCCATCATCTCGGGCGGCGAGGGGGGCGCCGACGCGAAGATCAAGGCCCTGAGCGACGCGGGCTTCGAAATCGCCGAGACGCCCGCCGACATGGGCGCGGCCATGGCGCGCGCGATCGGCCTCGAGGTCGCGGCCCCACCCGCATGAGCAGGGCGGGTCGTCACGAGCCATTCAGCGGCGGGCGCCGCAAGAGGAGTCACACGGATGGGATCACGAATCGCGCTGGTCAGCCTCGCCGCGATCGCTCTGATCTTCGGCGGCTGCTGCGGGCCGCAGAAGTACAAGCTGGTCGGCGAGCGGGTGGAGATGTATGGACTGACGCTCAACGTCTCGCAGCGCCGCGGCGACTATCGGCTCGTGCTGGTGACGCCGACGGGCGGCTGGTCGGTCGAGAAGGACGCCGAGCGCCGCGAGGAGGGGGTCCCCACCATCTACCTGACCGTCAGCCCGCCCGCCCCTGACACGATCGTCACGCAGCAACTCGTTGAGCATCCGATTCGGACGCGCGCCCACGCCTGCGGGCCGATGAACGTGCTGATCCGCGAGGCGCCCGCGATGGAGAAGACGGGGGAGGCCGAGTTCGGCGGCTATCGGGATGTTCCCCTCCGCCGCTGATGAAGCCTTCCATCATCGCTCGTAGGAGGCCAGCGCCTCGGCGAGCCGCCGGCGGGTCTTCTCGCTCGAGGTGCGCCTGATCGCGTCGCGCAGCGTCGTACGCGCGGCGCCCGCCCCCAGGACGCGCGCCGAGGCCTGGGCGACGGCCATGGCGTCCGGCGCGAGGGCGTGATCACGGATGATCGCGCGCATCCCCTCGATCAGCTCGGGGTTTCGCGTCGTCTCCATCGCCGGCGCGAGCGCCAGCCAGACCAGATCCGCCAGACGCGGATCGTCGCGGAGCGTGGAGGCGAGCGGATCGAGGAGCGTCGTGAGCAGCTCCGTCTGCCCGGTTCGGATCGCGGGCTCGAGCGCGAGCCGCGCGACGGGCGCCGTCAGTGCGTCGGGCTGGTCGTCGGCCAGCGCCTGGGCGAGCCGGACAACGTCCGCGTCCCGCCCCTGCATGAGAAGCAGCCGCAGCGCGATGCGGAAGTCCCCCGTCTCGAGGGCTGCGCGCAGGTCGTTCTCGAGGGGCTCGCCGGCGGGCAGCTCCGGCGCGGGCGCCTGCGGCGCGGCGGCGGGGCTGAGGGTCCACAGCGGATCGCCCAGGACGTTCACCTTCCAGAGAGGGGCGCGGTCGCGGAACGCAGCGGCGGCGAGGGGAGCCGAGCTGAGCAGGCGCGCCACGAACACCTTGGGCGGGTGGAAGGCGCTCAGATAAGGCTCATCGACCGCGCCGATCAAGGCGGCGGCGCCGTTCTCGAGCAGGCGGCGGGCGATCGAGCGCTCATCCGCCAGGTTCTGCATCGAGAAGGAGTGGACGAAGTGGACGATCGACGGCAGCTCGAGCAGGGGCAGATCGCGTGTCGTGGCGCGCGCGCCGCCCAGCGTAAACCAGCGCCGATGCCCGGAGGTGTTGATGTGCGCCAGCCCGCCGCGCGCGCCGAAGCGCGCCCGCGTCCGGAAGTCGTCGGGGCTGTTGCGCGGAGCTTCATCGGAGAGAACGCGAAACTCCGCGCGCCCCAGCAGCTCCGCGGAGTCGCCGATCTCGTAACTCGCGAAGCCGCCGTCCGCGCCGTATCCGTTGAAGAGCCACGCCTCGCGCGTGCTCAGAAACAGGGGCGCCATGGCGCGCACTGAGGCCGCGGTTTCTCCCCCGAGAATGATCCCGCACCACGCCCAGCGCGAGCCATCCTCGAGACGCCCGAGCGCGTCGGAGAGCGCCATGGGGCCCTTGTCTCCGCCGGCGGTCTTCACGGGCCCGTTCCAACAGAGCGTCAGCGCATCGATCTCATCGCCCAGGCGATCCCACGGCAGCCCGCTCGACTCCGCGACGTCCTCGCCCCGCGCCCGCAGGGCTTTCGTCTGTTCCGAATCCAGCGTCGCGCCGAGCCCTTGCGCCGGAGGGTCGATCCACGCCAGCGGTTGCCCCCTTCCTGCCGCGAGCGCGAGAGCTGCGGTCCATGTCGGATCGTTCCGGGCCGCGAGAATGACGCCGGGCGGCGCGACGCCCGCTTGGCGCATGACCTCGGGGACGCTCTCGCCGGGGGGCTCATCTTCCGCCGCCTCGCCTTGCGGCGGCTCGTCGTCCGAGCTCCACGCCAGACGGCGCGCGCGCCCGACGCGCTGCTCGCGCGAGCCCTCGCGCCACGCATCGCTCGCCTCGCTCAGGCGGACGACGCGTCCTTCTCCGAAGGCGCGCAAGAAGCGGGCGATCCACTCCGCGGCTTCGGGCGAGCCGTCGTCATAGAGGACCGGAAACCTCGCCTGCGGGGACCACGCCGCGATCGCCTCGCAGAACGCACCCTCCGTCTCCGCCACCACGACCAGGCGCGCCACGGGGAGCTTCGTCTTCAGCGAGGCCGCGCGAGCCCCGAGCCGGACGGCCGGGTTGTCGCGGAGGGCGCGATGAAAAGCTTCTTCCGCCTGCGCCCGCAGAGCGGGGGCGAGCGGGGCGAGCAGCGCCGCGCCGAGGATGAGCGGGAGGAGGCGTCGGGGCATCAGAGAGCCCATCGTGTACGGTTGATCATGATGTTGTCGCGTCCCGGAATAAGAATGTCGGCGATCTCCATTGCCTCCATCAGTGAGGCCTTCGCCTGCTCCAGATCGGCGCACGGCGCGAGGGCCTGCCCGCGCTGGGCGTGTTCGATTGTCGCGACGGCGTCGCCGCAGACGAGTGTCGTCGTCTGCGCCTCGGGGATGAGCAGGCCGCAGGCGCCGGCGGAGACGCCCGGGAGAGGGAAGAGATCGACGCGTTCCGATAGTTTGTCGGGAGCGGCGCGGCAGCGCTGGAGGATGGCGACATCGCGCTGGAGGGCCGACGCGAGCTCGGCTTCGCCCTCGTCGTGAGCGCGCTTGAGCTGCGTGGCGAGTGGGACGCCGACGCCCTCGCGCTCGGCGTCGAAGATCCACCATTCGGCGCTCTCGAAGGCGGCGATCCCGCGGGTGGTCGCAGGCTTGAAGGTGGTCAGGAAGACGTCGGTGACCTGCTCGGGGCGCAGCCCCGCGCGCTCGTGCAGTCGAGCGACGAGCGCCTGGGCGGGCAGGCCCGGATCGACGAGGATCGCGCGCTCGCCGGCGCGGAGGAGTGTGGTCGTGGCGTGTCCGGTGCGGATGGCGCCGCGCTCGCCCCAGAGAGGATGGGCCGCGAGCGCGCCGATGCTGATCACGCGCACGTCGATTCCCTCGGAGCGCGGGCTCACGAATGCTCATCCTCGTCGTTGGCCTGCTGGAGGCGCTCGAGGAGGGGGGATCCGGCGCGTTTCTTCTCGCGGATCGCCTCGACGACCATCGGCGGACACATCGCTTCCAGGACGCTGAGATCCTTGCCCATCGCGGCGATCTGCTTGATCAGACTGGAGGAGGTGTACGCGAAGGACTGGCCCGCGACGATGAAGACGGTCTCGAGCCCCGCCACCTCCCGATTGGTGATCGCCTGCTGGACCTCGCTCTGGAGGTCGGAAAGATTGCGGATGCCCTTCAGGATGGCGGTCGCCCCCACCTCGTGGGCGAAATCGACCGTGAGGCCCTTGAAGGAGCGGACGTCGACCTCCGCCTCCTGCGGGCCGCGTCGCACGAGCTCGCCGATCAGCTCTTGGGCCATGTCGACGCGCTCGGAGGCGGAGAAGAGCTGGGCCTTGCCGGGGTTCTGCCCGACGCCGACCACGACCTGATCGACGAGGCGTCGCCCCCGTTCGATCACGTCCAGATGCCCGAGCGTCATGGGGTCGAAGGAGCCCGGATACAGCGCCACATGCCGACGATCGCTCGCCATGCGGGAAGTGTACGGGCTGCGCCGCGCCGGGCG
The DNA here is from genome assembly GCA_964451515.1 of uncultured Phycisphaeraceae bacterium. Taxonomy (GTDB): domain Bacteria; phylum Planctomycetota; class Phycisphaerae; order Phycisphaerales; family UBA1924; genus CAYVIJ01. Next base: position 5,364 of record CAYVIJ010000053.1, read on the forward strand.
GGGGCCTCTCATGCGAAGTCGCCCCGAGGGCGGCCACGTCGCCGATCTGATGGCCGGGCTCGCCCACCAGCAGGCCGGAAACGAAGAGCCGGCGATCGAGTCCTTCAAGGCCGCCGGGCCGAGTTGTGAAACTTTCTTATTGAACCCGCCGCCATCGCCCGGCAGACTGCGCTCGCGCTCACCGGCGCCGTCCCATCGCGACGGCGCCCGACCATGTCGCCGCGAGCCCTGCGGCGACGAGCGCATCCGCTCGTCTCCCCCGGCTCGCCCGAGAAGGAGAGTCGAGCATCCGCGCCATGGATCACAGTGACTCCGCCCGCGCCCGGACGGATCTGGTGAGCCGTCCCATCGCCGCCGGCTCGCCGAGCCGTCATCTCCCCACCTCCCGGTAGCGGCGGGCAGGGACGCCCCCCCGACCTGTCGGAGGGAGAGTCGTCGCGACGAACCTCCCTCCGCCCCAACCACACCTCCCCCCCGGCGCCCCGGCCCCATGACTCCGCGGATAGGGCCCTGTTTCCTTATCGGAACTCGCCGTTCCCGCCATGCCGCCACGAGCGCGAGGGCCGATCCAGCCGATCCTTCGCCGCGCCCATCGTTAACTCGAATCAGTCAAAGATTTCCAGCATGATCAGAACAAACAGCAGGAGAATGATGATCTCCTCCTTGGTCCATTTGTCCTCACCCGCCGCGCGCCGGCGTTTCGCCTCCGGCCAGACGCGAAGGAGGAAAACGTCATAGACCAACCACGCCAGGGCCATGAACTCGACGAACGTCAGCGCTAGCGACACATATGTTTTCGCCCTCGCCACATCGCTCGCCGAAGCGCCCATCGAGCCCACCCACGAGCCCACCGCGCCCGCGAGCGGCGAATTCACCCAGGACATCAAGCCAAACATCGCTGCCACCATGAGCAGATGGGCCAGGACCACCAGCGCAACCACGCGCGCAGTGATCGCTTCAGGCTGTCTCTGCGACGCAGGCGCCGGAGAAGGACCTTCGTGGCTCATGGAAGAACACTCCGTTCGAGACTCGAGATGCGCGCAACACCATCGACATTCTACACAAGAAACAACTCCCTCTCCCCCCGGGAGAGGGCTGGGGTGAGGGGCGATTTCGACTTGAACTCATTGTCGCGCATCGAGACCGTGCCTTCGCTGGCGGGCCGGCGTGAGGGGGATCCCGACCTGAACGCCACGCCCCCGACCCAACAATGGTCCGTCGCGCAAGCGCTCAGAAGCCCCCTCGACAGAACGCCTCTCCGAGCCGCCTCTCTCCCTTCTACAGGTAGGGCGGGCGTCCCTGCCCGCCTTTCTACTGCGTCTACCCTCACCCCGAATGCAACAAAAACCGGTGGGGCAGGCCGCCGTGCCTGCCCGTCTCTTCGCGCACGATTCCAAAACAGCCGCCCGATGCGCGCGAGAACGCACCAACACCGCTTGCGCCGCGCCACACAGAATTACTCGCGGCGGGCCACGCAACACCGGTAGCGGCGGGCCGCCGTGCCCGCCGGGGAGAATGAGTAGGAGTTGGAGACGGGCGGGCAGGGACGCCCGCCGCTACCTGGAGAGGGGGTAGAGGGGGAAGAGACGGCTCGGCGAGCCGTCCCACCGAAGAGCATTGGAATGGTCGAGCAAG
>CAYVIJ010000054.1:0-6759 GCA_964451515.1 uncultured Phycisphaeraceae bacterium
TTCGCCATGAAGAGCCAGATCTGGCTCCTCGATCCGCGCCCCTCCCTGCCCGCCCCGTCTACACCCCCTCCCCATTCGCCCGCCGAGTGCCGCTGCGGGAGGCGAAGCCGTCCTGTAAAACAGCAATAGCCGCGATGCGGTACGAGCGACCCTGTTTGAGCAGATGCCCGAAAAACCGAGGTCATCGCAGCGCCGATGAGGTGGAACCGGGGATGACCGGCGTTCTATAAGTGACGGCGAGTGACGGCCCGTCCGATGGAAGGGCCGGCGGCGCCTCAGAGGAGAGAACAATTCATGCGACACACCATGCGACACCTCAGATCCGTTTTCGTCGCTCTGCTGGCGGGACTGCTCCTGGCGCCCGCCGCCTCCGCCGGCAAGTGGGTGGGCGCCCCGGCGGCGGAGTTGAAGCTGACGGGGGAGAAGATCGGCGTCCCAACAGACCAGGAGTTGACCATCGACGCGCTGACCGCGGACGGGCACGCGCTGGTGCTGCTCTTCTGGTCGACGGAGTGCGAGTCGTGCCCCCGTGTGATCCCCCACGTCAATCGCTTGCGCGCCGCAACGCGCAACGATCCCGTCCGGTTCCTCTCGGTCATGACGGAGGATCGCGAGAAGGTGCAGAAATTTCTCGAGGGCGAGCTGCGCATGAACACGTGGGTCGCCTTCGACAAGGAGTTCAAGACCAACGGCGGGTACTACGTGACGAGCGTGCCCATGTCGATCGTGATCAGTCCAAAGGGAGTCGTGGCGGCTCGGACACACCCGACGAATCTCTCAATCGGCGCCCTGCGGGAGGCGGCCGACGGGAAGACGCCCAGCCTCGAGCTGGCGCCGGCGCATGAGGCGATGCTCCCCTCCACGCCCATCGAGCAGCCTCCCATCTACGAGATGTCCGTGCGCCCGGCGGATCCATCCAAGCCGCGCGCCATGCGGCAGCTCGGGGGCCTGCGGATGGAGGGCTTCACACTGCGCGAGGCGCTGCGCATCGCCTACGGAGTGTCGCAGCAACTGGTCCGCTCCGAGTCCCTGCTACTCGACGCCAAGTACGATTTCGTGGTCTTTCCGGTGGACGAGGACCCCGAGGCCGTGCAGCCGATGCTGCGCGAGCTCATCTCGACCGCCTTTGAAACCGACCCAGGCTTCGAGACTCGAACGCTCGATATCTTCAACCTCACGGCGCCCAGCGGCGCCGGGCCAGCGCTGAAGCCCGCGCAGCCGGCGCGGGCGGCCGGCGAGCTCTCCCCCGGGAAGCTCGTGGGAACGAACCTGAACATGCAGGCGATCTCGTTCTACCTGTCGGAGGCGACGGGGTGGAGGCCGACGGTGGATGAAACGGGCCTGGAGGGTCGATACGACTTCGAGATCAAGTGGCGCCCCGGAGACCTCGAGTCGCTGCGACGCGTCGTGCGCCAGCAGCTCGGCATCATCATGGAGCCGGGCAAGCGCGAGTTCGAGGCCTTGGTGGCGGAGCGGAAGTAGACACCACGCGCAGCGCACCCCCGCCCGCCCCTCTCCAACTCCTCCCCATTCTGGCGGGACAGCTCTCCGAGCCGTCTCCTGCACCACCTCGAATGCCAACCAAACCGGTGGGGCAGGCCGCCACCGGGGTTGTTGGATGCCACCAGCGGCTCGCCCGCCCGTGCCCCCCCCGCTCACACAAAACCCGGTGGGGCAGGCCGCCGTGCCTGCCCGGACCTGCTCATCCGCAACCGCGACTCTTCCCTACCCCAGCCGCAGAGCTCCACTCAAGCCGTCTACACCCTTCTCCATCCTCTACTTCTTCGCTCGCGTGTGCAGCCCGCGAAGTCTCCCGCCGAATCCTCCCGCCGCGCCGCCGGCAACAATCCAATCAAAACACACAGCGCCCCACCCGCAATCACCCACAACCGCGCGCTCGGATCCGTCGTCACCCTCCGCAGCGCCGTCCCCGCCAGCGATAGCTCCGCCGCCGCCTCCCGCTCCGGCTCCAGCGCCGGAAACACCGTCGCATCGAATGGATCCGGATCCCCCATCACGTGCACCGGCGTCACCCCCGCCGGCGCCAGATTGAGCTGCCGCGCCGCCAGGTCCAGCGCCACCGCCTCGTCCCCACGCTGCACCGCCTCCAGATACGCCGCGTAGGAGCGCAGCCGCGCCGCCCGATGCTCGTTCTGCGCCGCCATCCGATCCCGATGCCACCGCGCCTCCGCCAGATCGTCATGCGCCGGAACCAGCACCGTCGCCGACAGCGCCGCCGTCCCCGCGATCAGGAACAACCACCCCGCATCGATCCGGCTCAACAGACGCGCAACAGCACCCACGCCCACCAGATCGGCGAGCCCGCCCCCACGCCCTCAGTTTCCGCTCACTCCACCACGAACCGCGGACGCCGCCCCTCCAGAGCCGCCGCCACGTTCTCCGCCACGATCTCCGCCATCATCACCCGATACCGCGCGCCCGCCGAGCCGATGTGCGGCGTCAGCGCCGCTCGCATCTGCTCCGCCAGCCCCTCCGCCAGCCGCGGCTCCTTCTCATACACGTCCAGCCCCGCCGCAAAGATCCGCCGCTCCCGCAGCGCCTCGACCAGCGCCGCCTCGTCGACGACGGGCCCCCGCGCCGTGTTGATCAGCACCGCCCGCTCCTTCATCAGCGCCAGTTCCGGCGCCCCGATCAGATACCGCGTCTCCTCCGTAAGCGGCGTGTGCAGACTCACGTAATCCGCCTCGCGCAGCCCCTCCTCAAGCGTCACGCGCTTCCCATTCAGCGGCGCGAACTCGAAGTCGTAGTGCCGCTTCCGCGCCACGTACAGAATCCGCATCCCCCATCCGATCGAGCGCAGCGCCACCGCGTACCCGATCCGCCCCGCCCCCACGACGAGCAGCGTCCGCCCCGCGATGTCCAGCCCCAGAAAGTCCCCCATCCCCAGAAATCCGCCCGCCGGATACTCCGCCGAGCGCGCATACCGGTCCGCCTCCGGAAGCCGCCGCGCCGCCGAGAGAAGCAGCGCCCACGCCAGATCCGCCGTTCCCTCCGTCACCGCCTCCGGCGTGTTGCAGACCAAGATCCCCCGCTCCCGGCACGCCTCCACGTCGATGTTGTCGTACCCCACCGCGAAGTTCGCCACGACCTTCAAGTGGTCCCCCGCCGCGTCCAGCGCCGCCGCGTCGATCCGGTCATGCACCATCGACACCAGCGCATCCGCCGGACCATGCTCCCTGATCCAGGCGCACAGACGCGCGTGATCCTGCAAACCCTCCTCGGGCCCGATGATCACCTCCGCGTTCGGAATCGTCTCATACGTCCCCGGCGTCTCGCGCGTCACCAGCACCCGATGCCTCATCAGGCGCCCCCGCTCCCGCCGAGCAGCCGATCCAGCGCCGCCTCCAGCTCCCCCGCCGCCTCGACCCGCTCATCGAAGTCGACGCGCACCACGCCGAACCGCGCGCGCACGTGCAGTCCGTCCGGATCGACGCCCACACACACCGGCGCCGCGACATCCACATGCGCGCGCTCCTTGCAGATCCGCCGCAGCGCGTCCTTGTCCGCGTTCATCCGCTTGCACGCCGCCGGCTCCGCGGACGCGAGCGGGTTGGCGATCATCAGGGCGTCGCCATCGAAGACCATCGGCCCCAGCCGCGCCGAGTCGATGAAGAACTCCGCCCAGCGGACGTCCTCCGGCTCCCCGTGGTAGATCCGCCACCGGTCGGCCGTCGGATGTGTCTCCCCATCGATCTCCTCGGGCGAGAGCAGCAGTTGCAGCGCATCCGGATCCTCCTCCGGGATGAGCAGCGCGCAGTCGGGCGTCTCCAGCATCGCCACCATCACCGGCGCGACGATCCGCCCTGTCTCGTTGTCCGTCACGAACTTGAGCGGCCGCACGTGCTCATCGAATCGCAGCTCCCCCGCGCGCTCGGCGCGGAAGAACCGCAGCGCGTCGTCCAGCGATGGCCCCGCCTCGTGAAACCCCGTCGGATCGGATCCCTGTCGCGTCATCCCGACATTGTGGACGCCCGGGACCCCCGACTCAACCGCGCCCGCCTCCAACCCCCGCCCCTCCAAAGTGGGACGGCTCTCCGAGCCGTCTCTACTCGTCTACAACCTCTCCCTCACGCCTCCTGGTGGGAGCCTCCTGGTGGGACGGCTCGCCGAGCCGTCTCTACTCCTCCCTACATCCTCTACAGGTAGCCGCGGGCGGCCCTGCCCGCCGTCTACAACCTCTCCCTCACGCCTTTTGGTGGGAGCCTCCTGGTGGGACGGCTCGCCGAGCCGTCTCCTACCCCCCCAGTCGCACGCCTCCGCCGAAGCCGCCAACAAGAGCCCACCCACAATCGCCCGCGCAGCGGGCGAAGTCTCTACGCCGCGTCGCGATCCTGACGCGAGCACGTGCGCACACCCGAATCCGTATCCGGCGCTTCGCGCCAGTCTTCCACGTTCTGGAGATTCAACTCACTCGCCATCGTCTTGCGATAGCCCAGCAGCCGGATCACCTCCAGCACGTCCGTCCACGTCGGATACGTCTTGTTGTTCGCGCGCTTGAAGGCGTCGATCGCGCTGACGAACAGGAACTGCTCCTGCGTCAGCTCCCCTTCCTCCGCCGCCTTCGCGAAGTCCGACAGACGCCGCCCCACGCCGCGACGCCGCTCCAGACCCGACGGGCCGCTCCCGCCCGGGCGCTCGCGCCGATCCACTCCGCTCCGCCGATCCAGCACGCCATCGTGCGGATGCTCATCCGCTTGATCGCTTCGCCGCCGATCCGGTGATTGCTGCGCCATCGCCGCGCCCCTTCCGCGCCCCGCGCGGACGACTCTCGCCGATCGGGACGCTTCGCTACAGGTCCTCGTCTTCATCCACATCGAGGTCGATCTCGAACTCGTCCTCATCGTCGAGATCGTCCTCGTCGTCGATGAAGTCTTCGTCGAAATCCTCCTCGTCCTCGTCGAGGAAGTCCTCGTCCTCCTCCTCATCGTCCAGAAAGTCCTCGTCGTCCAGTTCGTCGTCGTCCTCGATCCGATCAATAGCGCTCCATATGCGGACCGACCCCAACAACGGCTCCAGCTCCTGCGTCCAATACGCCTCGCGCATGTCGCCAACCCTCGCGCTCATCCACTCAAGCGGAGACGAACCCGCCATCACGCTTCCAATCGCTTGAGAATCCGTGTGCAACCCTCGCCGCTCGCCACGCCGGGAGCGGCGAAACGCGCCGGTGCGAACCCCGCCCGCCGCGCGAGCGGTACACTACTGCCCGTCCAACACCTGTCAACGCGCCGCCCACCCTCCACCGACCAACACGTCCCCGCATGACCGGCCAGCGCCCAAGCGAATCCTTCCAGCCCGTCGCGGGCGTCCTCGCCTTCCTCCTTCCCGGGCTGGGCCACGCCTTCCTGGGCGAGCCGCGCCGGGCCGTCCTCATCGGCGCCGGCGTCCTCAGCCTCTTCCTGGGCGGACTGCTCATCGGCGGCGTCGACGTCGTCGACTCACGCGAGGACCGCTGGTGGTTCATCGGGCAGGCCCCCGCCGGGCCCATCGCCTTCCTCGTCGACTGGATCCACCAGTCCCAGCTCAAGGCCGACGACCCGCCCCCCGCAGCCGACGCCGACGCCCTCGAGGGCAGGACCCCGATCCGCGTCAAGTCCCTCGCACACGCCAACGAGATCGGCTCCCTCTTCGCCACCATCGCCGGCATGCTCAACGCCATCGCCATCATCGACGCCGCCTGGCACGCCCCCCCGGGCGCCATCCGCCGACGCCGCGTCCGACCCCAGCCCCCCGACTCCCACACGCCGCCCCCGGGAGACGACGCCTCATGATCGCCTCCCCGATCAGCGCCCTCCTGCCGCCCGCGCTCGCCTGGCGCCCCTTCCTCGAGCCCCTGCCCTTCACCGGCCCCTGGTGGTGGCTGACGCTCATCCCCCTCGCCTTCGGCGTCGCCGTCGTCTACAAGGCCGTCCGCGCCGAGACGCTCGACAACTACTGGAAGCACGTCCTCATCATGACCTTCCAGACGCTCTTCGTGATGATCGCCATCGGCGTCGGCGTCCACATCCTCGTCGAGTTCATCGTGCCCCTCCTCGACTGACGCGCGACTCCATCTCGTGTGTCACGGGCGGCTCGCCCGCCCGTGCTTGCTTGATCACACCAGATCCCGGTGGGGCAGGCGGCCCTGCCTGCCCGTACCTGTGCGCTCGATTCCAAAGCGTCCTGGTGCGACGCCTCTCCGGCCGTCTCTACCCCCCCTACCGCTCCCGGTGGGACGGCTCGCCGAGCCGTCTCGACTCCCCTACGGCTCTTCGGTGGGACGGCTCGCCGAGCCGTCTCTTCCCCCCTACCGGTAGCGGCGGGCGTCCCCGCCCGCCGTCTCCAACTCCTACTCATCTCTCCCCGGCGGGCACAGCGGCCCGCCGCTACCGGCGTTGTTTCGTGCCACCAGCGCTTCGCCCACCCAATTTTTCGAGCGCCACGCCCGCCTTGCCCGCCCTCTTTTTCGGGCGCCACGGGCGGCTCGCCCGCCCGTGCCTTCCCCGCTCACACAAAACCCGGTGGGGCAGGCGTCCCTGCCTGCCCGGACTTGCTGCTCCAACCACACAATCCCCCTCCCCCAGGCGCACGGCTTCGCCGAAGCCGTCTACACCCCCTACTCGCAATCGCGTGCGAAGCACGCGAAGTCTCCCGGTGGGGCAGGCCTTGTATCTTGAGTGTGAGTGAATCATGGAACGAGAACAGCGACATCGCGATGGGACGGCGGAGCGAGCGGAGCGAGCGCAGCCGTCCCATCGCCGC
>CAYVIJ010000055.1:0-6474 GCA_964451515.1 uncultured Phycisphaeraceae bacterium
GCGCTGCTCTTCGCTTCCGGGAATGATGCGGGACTGAATATCTGGCAGCGCATCAGCTCCAAGGACCCCGGCGGCCAATACCGGTTCGGCCCATGATGCCTTCAATGCCCCGCATCCTCCACATCCTCGACGCCGCCGATCCCGCCGCCCATCTCGCGCGCCGCGCCATCCGAACGCTCATCGACCACGCGCCCGCCGGGGTCGAGCACCACGTCGTTCTCCTCGGCGCCCGGGCCGACGAGCGCGCGGCGCGCGCGCTCGAGTTGTCCGTCGCGGCCCGCATCCCGATCCGGCGCGTCCCGCCGCCCCGTCTCGCCGGCGGAGCGCTTCGGCGGCTTCTGCTCCGAATCCGCCCCGATCTGCTCCATGCCTGGTCGGCCGGCGCCCGACGGCTCGCCGCGAGCGCTGAGCCGCTGCTGCCCGTCATCGAGACCCAGCGCTTCGACCGCGCGCCCTATCCGATGATCCTCCCCAGCCCGGACGCCCGGAACGAGCTCCGATCGCGATGGGGCGCGCGCGAGGGGGAGGTCGTCCTCCTGCTTGTTGGCGAGCCGCCCGAGGCGCTCGACGCCTTCGTCTTCCTCGTCGCCGCCGGCGTTCTCGCCGAGCGAGGGCGCCCGACGCTCGCGATCGCCCATCCGGACGCCGGGGGGCTGCTGCGCGCTCGCCGCTTCTTCGAGCGCCGCGGGCGCGGCGCGAGGCTGATCGTCGATGACCTCGATCCCATCGACGCTCTCCCCGGCGCCGACGGCGCGGTCTCCATCGCCCTCGCGCCCCCCGGATGCGCGCGCCGGATGCGCCTCCCGCCCCCCACGATCCACGCCCTCGCCCACGCCGCCGCGATGGGGCTCGTCGCCGTCGGCGAGGATCGCCTCTGCCTGCGCGCCGCGGCCATCGGCGCCCTCGCGGGGCGCATCGTCTGGGCGCCGCCGCGCCGCCCGCTCGAGATCGGCTTGCGCACGGCGCGCGCACTGCGTCAGCGCGAGAAGGACGGCCCCGCTCCCGCCGCCCCCCCCGCCATCTCCGCCATCCCCGCCGAACTGACGCCGCTCGGGTGGAGTGCGCAGGCGCACGCCCGCTATGCGGGCCCATTGACGCCCCGCGTCAGTCGTTGGAGGGAGAAGGCGAGGAGTCGGAGTTCCGAACCGGCGTGATCGTCAGCTCGACGGCGTCGCCCGAGTACTCGACGCGCAGCTCCTCCGGGAGCGTCTGGATCTCCCCCGTCTCCGTCTCGACGAGCATCCAGTCCCCGATGGTCTTTTCCGTAATCCGCCGCTCCAGTTCGAAGGAGGACAGGGGCAGGACGGCGATCAGGTTCAACTCGCGCGCCCGGAAGCGCTCGATCGTCTCGCTCGGACCCGTCACGCTCACATCGCGCACGAGGCGGTCGTCAGAGGCGATCTCGATCTGAAAGCGCCCGCGCTCCGTCGGCGGCGGCAGCGGCCACACCGGCACGGAGGGGACCACCGCCGAATCGACCAGCCGGCGCACCGTGAGCGTGATGTTGACCGTCTCGGGCTCGATCGTCACCCCCCGCGCCCCGGTCAGCGGAGGCGGCAGCGCCAGCCGCGTCTCGATGGTGCGTGGCTCCCCGGGCTGAAGCGCTTCGAGCGCCGTCGGCGGAAGGCGGGCGATCACCCGCGCCCCGCCCATCGACGCCTCCAGGGCGTTCAGCACCGAGCGCGGAGCGGTCATCGAGACGCGCGGCGGCTCGATCGTCGGCGCCTCCGCGGGCTCGACGCCCGCCAGTTGCGGCGACACCTCGACATCTTCGATCGTGCGAAGCCGCTCGACCTCCACGCGCACCGTCCGCGGGGTGACATCCAGCGCCTGAAGCCCCGCGTTGCGCAGCGCCTCGTCTGAACGCAGCGCCGCCAGCAGATCCACCGTCTGCTCTCCCGTCGTGTCCGAGAAGCCCTGCTCGCCCAGCGCGACGCGCACTCCGTCCGACAGCGTCCGCGGCGCTGTCTGGATGGCGGCCGCAGATCCGCGGAAGGTCGCCCGCACCACGCCTCCGAACTCCGGCGTCAGGACGCTGATCAGGTGTTGATCCAGCGGATCGGTCAGCACGATCCGCGCCTGCTCCGTCTTGGTCGTCAGGCTCTCCGACTCCGCGAAGAGCCAAATGAGCGCCGTCACGAGCGTCACCACCACGAGTGAGACGCGATCGATGCGCGGCGGCCGTTTCGGCGACGGCGTCTGGGGCGGCCCCGCAGCGGCAGGCGGCGGCGTCGGGCTCATGCGGCGGCCTCCTCCTTCACCTTCGAGTCCCCGGGCTGCTCGTCGGAGAGCCCTTCGATCTCCTCGTCATCCTCTGACTCGCTGAGCTTGGAGGCGGATGCAGTGATGCGCCGCGTCAACTCGGTCCGCAGCGCGTCGGGTGTGAGCCAGCGCTCCAGGCGCCCGCGCTCGGCGACGGAGATGGCGCCCGTCTCCTCGCTGACGACGATCACCAGCGCATCCGTCGCGCGTGTGAGCCCGACCGCCGCGCGATGGCGCGTTCCGGTCCGCGGGTCCGCCATCTCGTTCGGATCGGCGAGGGGAAACTGCACGCCCGCCGCGACGAGCTTCGCGCCGCGGATCACCACCCCCATGTCATGCAGCGGGTTGTTCGGCCAGAAGATCGATTGCAGCAGCTCGGGAGAGACGTCCGCGTTCAGATAGCGCCCGCCCTCCATGATCTCCCGCAGCCCCACCTGACGCTCGATGGCGATGATCGCGCCGAACTTGTTCTTCGAGAGAAACGTCGCCGCCCCCACCAGCGCGTCCACCACCTTCGGCACCTCCGCCGATGGCACGCCGAAGAAGGGCGCCTCGCCCAATCGAATCAGCGCCCGCCGGAGCTCGGGCTGGAAGATGATCACCAAACCGATCGCCGCGAAGGCGAGGAAGTTGTCGTACAGAAACGCCAGCCGGCTCAGCGAGTCCGCCGGCGTCACCAGACGCACCGCCAGCGTCACCAGCACCAGCAGAAGAATCCCCTTGATGGCGCCCGCCGCGCGCGTCCCTTGCACGAACCGCCACACCAGATACACCACCATCCAGATCACGAGCAGTTCGATGGCGATTTCCCACGGCGAGTACGTCGTGAGACGAAGCAGCAACTGTCGGATGGGATCGAGGATCGTCACGGGGCTCCTTTTGTCCCAAACCCTCCCCCAACCCCTCCCAGTGTGGGCCCGGGCGGACGCATCCGCCCTCTCCTCCCCGCCAGCGCACGTCAAGTATATCGGGGCTCTGTCCCGCGCCCGTGAGAAAGCGCCTCGTCCAGCGGGCGTTACGGCGCGGAGAGGGCCGATTCCTCGGCGTGGATCCGCCCCTCCGCGAGCCGGAGCACACGATCGGCCCGGCGCGCCACCTCCACGTCGTGGGTCACCATCACGATGGTCTGCCCGTTCGCAGCGCGCAGATCCGCCAGGGCGTCCAGAATCGAGGCGCCCGTCTTTGCGTCCAGATTCCCCGTCGGCTCGTCGGCGAGGAGGACGGCCGGGTCATTCAGCAACGCCCGCGCGATCGCCACCCGCTGACGCTCCCCGCCCGAGAGCTCGGCCGGGCGATGCCGCAGACGATCCGCCAGCCCGAAGCGCTCCAGCAGCTCCGCCGCGCGCTGGCGCGCGACCGTCCCCTGACGCAGATAGCCCACCCGCCCGAGCCGGATCATCGCTGCGATCGCCGTGTTCTCGAGCACCGTCAGCTCCGGCAACAGGTGATAGAACTGAAAGACGAAGCCCACCCTCTCCGCGCGATACCGATCCAGCGACCGATCCGACATCTCCGCGAGCGGCTCGCCCTCGAAGATCACGCGCCCGCCCCCGCTTGATCCGTTGTCGCCGCCGCCGCGCCGATCGGGCCGATCCAGACCGCCCAGCAGATGCAGCAGCGTCGACTTCCCCGATCCCGACTGCCCCAGCAGCGCCACCCACTCACCGCGCCGCACCGAGAGCGAGGCGCCTCGCAGCACCGGCACGTCCACGCGCCCCAGCCGATACGTCTTGTAGACGCGCTCGGCGGCGAGGAGCGGCGCGTTGGATGCCTCTGTCGAACTCATTCGAATCGCAACGCCTTCACAGGGTCCAGCCGCGCCGCGCGTAGCGCCGGCGCCAGCGCGCCGATGACGGAGAATCCGAGCCCGCCCGCGAAGACGATCAGCGCCTTCAGCCCGTCCACCTCCGACGGAATCCGCGCAAAGTGGTAGATCGTCGGATCCCACACCACCAGCCCCAGCGCCTCGCCCAGCCATTCGTGAATCGGATTGATATTCAGCACGATCAGATACGCCAAACTCAAGCCCACCACCGAGCCGACCACGCCGATCCCGAGCCCGTAGCGCACGTAAATCCACGCCACCCCCGCCCGGCTCGCTCCCAGCGCGCGCAGCACGCCGATGTCCCGCGTCTTCTCGCTCACCATCGCCCAGAAGATCGCGAAGACCAGAAACGCCGCCGTCACCGAGATGAATGAGAACAGCGTCAGCACCAGCGCCGTCTCCTTCTTCACCGCCGCGACGAACGTCCGCAGCCCAGGCAGCTCCTCCCAGCGGAGAATGCGGACCAGCCCGGGCGGCGGCGCGCGTGGATCCGATCGCTCGTGCGCCTCCGAGAACGCCGCGTAGATCTCCTGCGCGCGCTGCTGGACGTCCCGCGGGTCCGCTCCCCCCGCCCCCGCGAGCAGAATGTCCGTCACCCGAGCCGGCGCCACGCCCTCGATCCGCGGATCGGCGAAGTCTCCGTCCGCCCCCAGCGTCAGCAACTCATCCGCCGACGACTCGATCCGAGCCGCCTCGTCCATGTCCAGCATCTCCTGCAACGCGTCCAGGCGGACCAGCGCCGTGCGCGCATCCACGTCATACAGCCCCGTCGAGAACTCATTCGCCACGGGGAAGCGCCGCGCCTGCACGTCGATCGCCACACCCTTCTGCGACAGCGGGAGGACTGACAGCGTCACCGAGTCCTCCCACGCCCGGTATCCGAAACGCGGCAGATACCACCCCCCGGGGCGGAACTCGTTGTACCCCGTCGCCTCGAGCCCGAGCGCGACCGCCGGGCGCGCCTCACCTGTCTGCGGATCCGGCTCCGTCAGCGTCAGAGCATGCTCGACGATCTCGGGATCGATCGCGAGCCGCGGGTCCTGCTCCTTCGGATCCTTCTCCAGCGGCTTCTCGATCGGCTTCCACCAGATCGTGGAGGCGTACCCGGTCACCGCGTCGTAGGAGTCGCCCTCGACTCCCACGACCTTGATCGTCCGCGTCGAGCCGTCGGGCAGCCCCAGCAGCCCGTGTGTCTCGAGCGTCGGCGCCGCCGCCTCGATCAGCGGATCTGCCTCCAGGCGCTCGATCAGATCCTCGTAATACGGAATCCCCGTCACCGGCCACTGGATCGCCACGTCCCCCACCAGCTTCCGCCCCGAGTCCAGCAGCGTCGCCAGAAACCCCGCCATCACCGACCAGACGATCAGCACCATCGCCGTGCACAGCGTCACCGCGGCCACCGCCAGCAGCGGCATGACCTTGCGGGTGAGGTATCGCCTGGTGAGGAGGGCCTGGTACACGTCGAACTGATCGTAGGACGAAGCGACTCGTGGTGGGACGGCTCTCCGAGCCGTCGCTCCTCCGACTCACCAAAACCGGTGGGGCAGGCCGCCGTGCCTGCCCGTCCGTGCTGATCCGAATCCTCAATCCTGGTGGGACGGCTCGCCGAGCCGTCGCTCCCGCACAAACCGGTAGCGGCGGGCGACTCTGCCCGCCGCCGCGTGCGCCGCACGCGCCTCGCTTCGCAACACGCGTGCCTGCCCGGGCAGGCACGGAGGACTGCCCCACCGCTCACTTTCCATTCCCCTCTTCTTCAGGCGGAGAGCTCCGCTCAAGCCGTCTACCGACCCCTACCCCCTTGCGGGCGCAGCCCGCAAAACTATGGCGGGCCCCGGTTTCCCGGGGCCCGCTTCTGTCCGGCCGGCGTGGGCTGTAAGCCGAATTCTGTCCCGCTCACGCGGGGGCGGCCATTTCTCTCGCGACGCCGTTGCCGACGCCGTCGAAGCGGTCCACCCGTCCCCTTCCGCCCGGACCGAGCGTCGCGCCGAAGCGCGCGGGGACTGCTTGACCTTGCACGCGGTGGGGTTTGCCATGCCCCGTCTGTCGCCAGACGAGCGGTGCGCTCTTACCGCACCTTTTCACCCTTGCCTGTGCCCGCCGAAGCGGGCCATCGGCGGTGTGTTTTCTGCGGCACTTTCCCTCGCTCCGACCGGGGGAGCGGGTGGGCGTTACCCACCACCGTGTCCTGCCGTGTTCGGACTTTCCTCCGACGCAGGGATCACTCCCCGCCCCGGCGGCCGCCCGCCCACGCAAGCGAATGGTATGTATCGGCCGCCCGCCGAGTTCTCTCGCGCCGCCAGCCCCCCGTCGACCACGCCAAAGTCGGTGGGGCAGGCCGGCGTGACTGCCCGTCCTTGCTCTTCCGCTTCGCGTTGTTCCGGTAGCGG
>CAYVIJ010000056.1:0-5947 GCA_964451515.1 uncultured Phycisphaeraceae bacterium
ACAGCCGCTTGTCGCGTTCAGTCGGCTTTGGCGCCCCCGGGTAGCGACCGGTGAGTTTGACGGAGAGTTGTCGGATGACGCGCCGATGCCAGGGCTGCCTTCGGAACTTGGTGTCCCAGACGGGGGCCTCGAACTCAATCCTCTCGCTATGACCAAAGGGATCCACGGCGCCAAGCGTCCGCATGAAATCCATCAGTTGCCGGCAGTCGCCGTAGGAATACTTGTCGTGTTCATACGCCAACTCGCGTCCGAGCCAATCCTCCGGCAGCGCATCCCAGTCGACCAGATAGCGCTCGACGGCTTCGAGGGGGACGTGCCAGAGATCTGTCAGAGCCTTCGGACCACCTGTCTTCCATGGTCGGCTCTTTTCATTCAGGTAATCGAAGGCCGCAACACGCGTGCTGAAATCTGCGACTATTTCACCGGAGGAGTAGAGCGTGAAGTCCCAGTGATCGCCCTCCTGGTAGCGCAGCTCCATCCAAGGGCATCCGTACCATTGGCTCAGTCCTTGTGCCATTCGCCAAGCGTCATCGGACATTGTGACGACGTCGCCGTGCCACGCCGCGCTGAACCGCCTGGGTCTCGGTTCGAGTCGCCAGTCGGACCACTTCGACTTCTGCGGACTTTCCTTCATCGCTTGTTCTGCAGCTGCGATGGCGCAGTCGGGGAAGTCATCGCGTGGAACGCCTTTCAGGATGGTGAAGCAGTAGGAACTGATCAGCCTTCTCCTTCGTTCAGCCTATGCCACGTGCTCAACGCTCCTGTCTAACCCAAGACATTCGTCCAGTCGAAGTCCGGGCGGCGATAGTCGACGATTCCATGCTCGCGTTCTTCCATCGTGCGCGGCGACCGGCAGAAGACGTCCTGCGCGTCGAGGCTGTCCATCAGGCGCTGGACATGCTTCTTGACTTCAGGCAGGTGCGCCTGCTCCGGCCGCTCCGTCATCTGGAGCCAGATCCTTCCGGCGTCGTCCTCGCGCTTGCTGTACACGTCAAGCGAGAGCAACTTCTCCCGCCCAAGCAACTCGACGTATTCGCGGCCGAGGACGTTGATCCATGGATCGAAGCGAGGAAGGCAGTTGACGGCGGGACCGCCGCCAACACCTTCGGTTTGAAACAGCATGCCTGGCTCAACAACAATGCCGTTCCATTCGACCGGATCCGCCCAGTCATACTCTGGAAAGTCAAGAAGAGTATACGTGGCGGTGCTTCGAGAGCCTACGCAACTTCGCCCATGACATGCATTCGTAGCGTTAACCATGTTTTCGAACAGGCGTTGCGCTTCATCAAAGAGTTCGCGCTTTAAGAGCGGCGCCATGTCCAGTTGGACCGTGATCCAGTCACCTCGAGCGGGGAAGTCGTGGGTTCCGCGTCGCGTTTGAACGCCCAATCGCGGCTGCCTGGCGTAGCCGACGCCGAGGTCCATCCGGCCCTTGAGCGTTCCGCGATAGAGAAGCTCGATGCTTCCACTTCTCGGAGATCCGCTGAGAGCAACCCAGTCCAATCCGTCGAGTTCTGTAGGGGAGAAAGCGCGTCTTCCTCCTCGGCTCTCGTGGAAGAACAGGTGGGTCGGCGCGAGCTTGGGCGAGACGCCGTCAAACAGCTGACGAAACAGCTCCGCGGGCGGCTGCCTGTTCAGCCGCTTGATGGTGGCGACGCTCATGTAGAGTGCGACGACGCTCTTGCCGATCTTCTTCGTCATGGTTCGAGTCGAGCGCCTACCCAAACGTGCTTGTAGCGGACTTTCCGTTGTCGGAAGAGGATGCGAGCGGACGAAGAGAATGGCGTCAGAAGTCC
Organism: uncultured Phycisphaeraceae bacterium; assembly: GCA_964451515.1. Classification (GTDB taxonomy): domain Bacteria; phylum Planctomycetota; class Phycisphaerae; order Phycisphaerales; family UBA1924; genus CAYVIJ01. Next base: position 1,797 of record CAYVIJ010000056.1, read on the forward strand.
ACGAAGACCGTGACATCGCTCGCGATCTGCTCGAGACGGGCTTGAAGATCCTTCGTGGACTCCATGCTGAGTATGAAATCGCGGATGACATACTGGTTCTGCGGCGAGCCGGATCCGGAGATCATGAAGGAGAGAAAGGCTCGGCCAGCCGGCTGAAGGTCCCAGTTCGCATCATGGATCAGCACGTCGTGCCATCCGATCTGAATGTGTCCCGAGCCATTGAAGAAGAAGTCGCCGCGCTCGGGCGTGGGCGCCCGCTCTTTGAACTCATCCAGAAATCGTCGCACCCATGGGCACTTCCCGAGCAGAATCTGCAAGGAGGAGCCGTCGGCGTAAAGGCGCGGAAGCTCCGAGACGGGGCCGTCTTCTGCGACGGTGGATTCCCCCGCCAGGCGAGCATGCTCGGCGCCGGAGATCAAGGCGACCTTTGAGCGCCGGAGGCGAAGCGAGACGAGCCTCTGGACCGCCTGCACATAGCGCCACTGGCGCCGCGAGACGCGGACCACGGAGCTGTACCGCTCGCTGCCGGAGACCTCGGCGACGCGGCGGAGCAGCTCGCGCGGGTCGTCCGGCTTTGTGAAGGATGAGAACTGGATCGAGGGCATCGGCTACGTCCACATCACCCAGGTCTTCATGGGTCCGACGACGGTCTCGAGGGTCTCGCGGAACGTCTTGAGCTCGGGGAGGCTGAGGATCATCTCGCGGGCTTTGCGCGGATCGTTGGGGCTGCCGGGATTGCCGACGGAGACGGAGAGAAAGGCCCGGTCGACGAGGAAGGCGTTGGCATGGAAGTCCTCGTCGATGATGTCGTGCCAGCCGATCTTGATGGCCGGCCATGCCGCGGGGCAGAAGCGGTTGGTGATCTCCTCGGGGAGGTTGTTGACCGCCTCGCAGAGCGGCATGGCCAGCGCGGATTGGCCGAGGCCGATGTAGAGGCGACCGTTCGGGGGGTAGATCTCTCCAAGCGCAGCTCGATCGATCGGGCCCTTGATGAATTCCAACTCTGTCTCTTCGGGAGGCGTGATGCCGCTCTCCAGAAGCTGGAGATTTCGCCACGATCGATCGGGCCCATCCCACCGCATGGCGTCCGTCAAAATGCATCCAGGTGGATACTCCTGGCCACCCCACATGCGGATATCGGAGATGTCGAGGAGGTCGATGAGGCGCTGGAGCGTCTCGACCGGCTCGGGAAGGGAAGACATCGTGTAGATGTGAAGGTCGCCGTGGAAGCCCATCTGCTGAGTCCGGAGGTCTGCAACCAACGAGTTCGAATCATTCAGAATGCTTTTCGTCATCCCCTATCGGGAGAAACGTCGCTGGATCCAGTCGCTCGATGCGAATGTGCTTGCGGCGCTCGGCCCACAGCCGCTTGTCGCGTTCAGTCGGCTTTGGCGCCCCCGGGTAGCGACCGGTGAGCTCAACTGCCCGGCGCGGAGGCGGCGTTCGAGCGCGTGAAAGACACGAAGATATTCAAAGGGTCTGGCCTCGCCAGGTTGCTTTGTCTGCCCACAGGCCTCGAGCCTCGTCGACAACTCGGCTTCCGGGAGCGCGTCATACTCAGCTCTGATTCGCTGTTTTTCGAGGCGTCTTTCTTCACGGAGCTGCTCGCGTGTCTTCTGGGCGTGTTGCGGCTCGAGCGCATCCTGCGCTGCCATCGAACGATTTCGCTGAGCGCCCTCCGGCGGAAGCGGCCCCTGCCCGAGGAGATTGACGCCGGTCATCATCCAGGCGTTGTTCTCGCACACCGCCTGAGATCGAGCGTGCCACGTGCGCGTCTCGGACGCGCGGAAGCCACCGGCGTTCAGCCATTGGGGGAGCGCCAACGAGGCGAACAGCAGGCTCACGACCGCTGCATGCATGGGCTACTTACCTCTCAGCGCCACGGGCTCGCCGGGCAGATCCTCCGGCTTCGGCCGCTTCGGCTCTGGCGTGGCGAGGAATTCCTCGAGACGCTTCTTTGCCGTCTCGTCCTCCGTCGCTTCGAGAAGGGTCTCCATGGCCTGGCGGACGGCGGGGGTCTTATGGTCATAGACATTCAGCACGTACAGCATGAGCTTCCACTGCTCATCCGTCGCCGTCCTTGCGCGCTCGAGTATCGGAGCGATGGCTCGGTCGCCGGTGCGCAGCAAACCGTCGACGGCAGGGTGTTGCATGAGAAACGCCCGCCCAAAGCCTCGCCAAAGTCCGACAAACTGGATCTGAATGTCAATTCTGTCCAGCAAAGTCTCGATCGCCCTCCGGGTCTCTAACTCGCCGAGCAAACGAAGTGTACAGACGGTTGGCGTCTCCCATGTGTAGTCCTTGAGTTCAAGACTGGCAATCCGGAAGAGCTCCTCAATCGACTCATCGCTTACTGCTTTCGCACGGAGCCGCCATTGGAGTTCGTCGAATGCGTGGCGCTGCTGCGGATGGTTGGCTGCTTTAAGCTGCTGGAGCAACTCCGCTTCCGGAAGCGCTTCATACTCAGCCCGGATCCGCTCCTGTTCACGGAGAAACGCCTCACGACGCTCCTCGGGCGTATTCTGCGCTTGGGGTGGTTTGGGCCCCGCTTGCTCTTTTTTGAGAGGAGGAGGCGGAGCGCTCCGCTGAGCGCCTTCGGGCGGAAGCGGCCCCTGCCCGAGGAGATTGACGCCGGTCATCATCCAGGCGTTGTTCTCGCACACCGCCTGAGATCGAGCGTGCCACGTGCGCGTCTCGGACGCGCGGAAGCCGCCGGCGTTCAGCCATTGCGGGAGCGCGAATGAGGCGAACACCAGGCTCAGGACCGCTGCATGCATGGGCTAATCACCTCTCAGCGCCACGGGCTCGCCCGGCTGCTCCTCGGGCTCGGGGCGCCTCGGCTCGGGCGTGGCGAGGAACTGCTCGAGGCGCTGCTTGGCGACTTCGTCGTTCGTCGCATCGAGGAGGGTCTGCATGGCCTGGCGGACGGCGGGGGTGTGGCGATCGAGGCTCTCAAGGATGAAAAGGATCTGTTTCCACTGATCATTCGTAACGGTCCCGGCTCGCTCGAGAATGGGCCCGATGGCTTGATCGCCGGCGCGACGCAATCCGTCATCGGCTGGGAGAGCCGCTCGAAAATGTGCGTTTAACCCGCCTCGAAAAAACATTGGCTTTTCGACGCGAGTGTCGATCCGATCGACAAGAAGTCGCAGCGCCCTCACGTCTCCCGTTTCGCCAAGCAGACGAAGCGCCAGGACTGTCGGCATGTCCGACTCATAGACTTCAAACTCAAGCTGCGCGAGCTCTATGAGGCGATCCACGTTGTCCCGGCTCAACTGCCCGGCGCGGAGGCGGCGCTCGAGCGCGTGAAAGACACGAAGATATTCAAAGGGTCTGGCCTCGCCAGGTTGCTTTGTCTGCCCACAGGCCTCGAGCCTCGTCGACAACTCGGCTTCCGGGAGCGCGTCATACTCAGCTCTGATTCGCTGTTTTTCGAGGCGTCTTTCTTCACGGAGCTGCTCGCGTGTCTTCTGGGCGTGTTGCGGCTCGAGCGCATCCTGCGCTGCCATCGAACGATTTCGCTGAGCGCCCTCCGGCGGAAGCGGCCCCTGCCCGAGGAGATTGACGCCGGTCATCATCCAGGCGTTGTTCTCGCACACCGCCTGAGATCGAGCATGCCATGTGCGCGTCTCGGACGCGCGGAAGCCGCCGGCGTTCAGCCACTCGCGGAAGGAATCGGCGATGATGAAGTAATGCCCCTCTTCGTTTGCACCGCACTGCGCGAAGAGTCGTGGAGCGTCAATAACAAATACCGTGCATCCAGGAAATGGATCGAGCCACAAATCCTCATCCCGGTTATCGACTGTGCCGTCATTCTCATCAATGTCATCATCGCACCACATGGGTGGCGGGCATTTCTCGAATTCGATGTCATCGAGTTCTTGGTCATCGGCATCGAAGAGTCCTTCGACGGGCGATTGCCGCACACGCTTGAAGTCGAAATCCCAACTGAGGCCGACTTGGTCAATGGCGGGTATGCAGGGTGTGATCGTCGCAATAATCTCCATGTTCTTGCCGACCGATATAGCCTCCGGCGTGATTCCAGGCATGATGAAGCCGAGCGCCGGGAAGCCACCCTGCTTGGCGCTAGCTAGATATCCGCCGTCTAGATTCTGAAGGAACGCGTTCGCCGGGCTCAACTCCTCCCTCGG
>CAYVIJ010000057.1:0-5390 GCA_964451515.1 uncultured Phycisphaeraceae bacterium
GTACCTGGAGAGAGGGAGTAGGGGGAGTAGAGACGGCTCGGCGAGCCGTCCCACCTGGAGAGCCGTCCCACCTGGAGAGCCGTTCCGCGAGGGAGATGGGGAGGAGTTGTAGATGGGTCGGTGAGCGGGCCCATCTGTGGACGGCGGAAGTGGCGGCGTGTAGGCTGCGCGGCACGCAATCGCGCGTCTGGATCCGGGCGGTCTGGCGAGGGCCGCGCCGGGAAGAACAATCATCCTCGCCGACAACTTCCCGGCCGGGCGCGGCGCGGTTGATGCGCGCCGTGGCGGTCGTCTGACGCGCGAGTCCCCATGTCCATCTTTCCGCTTGAGCAGTACGAGGCCGACCTCGCAGAGGCCGATCGAGAGGCGTATGAGCGGCTGAAGCCGCCGACTTCGATTGTGGTGCGCTTCGGGCGCATGCGCATGATCGGGGAGTTTCCGTATCGGGGGGAGAGTAAGCCCGGATGCGGCTCGAAGATCGTCGTGAAGACATTTCGGGGGCACGAGATCGGCGAGATGCTCACGAGCACGTGTCCGAACGCGGGCTGCGCCAAGAGCGTCACGCGGCAGGAGATGCTCGAATACATCGAGAACTCGGGGGGGCGGGACTATCCCTTCTATACGGACGGGCGGGCGCTGCGGGTGGCGACGGTCGAGGATCTCCAGAAGCAGTCGGCGCTGGATGAGGGGCGGGAGGAGCAGTTGCAGGCGGCGCGCGCGGAGGCGGAGGAGCTCGGGCTCAAGATGAAGATCATCGAGGCGGATCCGATCCTGGGCGGGGAGACCTTGACGTTCTATTTCACGGCGGAGGATCGGGTGGACTTCCGCGAGCTGGTGCGGCGGCTGGCGGGGCAGTTCCGCACACGGATCGAGCTGCGGCAGGTGGGGGCGCGCGACGAGGCGCGGCTGGTGGCGGATTACGAGCGGTGCGGGCAGCACTGCTGCTGCCGACAGTTTTTGAAGGTGCTGAAGCCGGTGTCGATGCGCTCGGCGAAGGTGCAGCGCTCGACGCTGGATCCCCTCAAGATCTCGGGGCGGTGCGGGCGGCTGATGTGCTGCCTGCGGTATGAGGATGAGACGTACGAGTCGCTTCGGAAGAAGCTGCCGCGGCGGGGCAAGCGGGTGGGGACGCCGGAGGGTCCCGGGCGTGTGGTGGACACGCAGATCCTGACGCAGCTCGCGCTGGTCGAGCTGGAGGTAGATCAGCGGCGGGTGGCGGTTCCGGTGGAGGAGCTGGGGGATCCGGATCAGCCGATGCCGGAGAAGAAGGCGGAGCCGGATCCGATGCGCGGGCTCGGCGAGGAGGCTGCGGAGGAGCGGACGGACGAGAAGAAGCGGAAGCGGGGTCGGCGGCGGAAGAAGTCGAAGGGCGAGCAGCAGGACGAGTATCGGAAGCGCTCGGAATCGGAGGAGAAGGAAGGGGGCGAGGCGAAGGGGGAGCAGGGTGATGGAACGGGCGGCGGCGGGAAGAAGAAGCGTCGGCGGAGGCGGCGGCGACGCGGGCGCGGGGGCGAGAGTGGGGGCGGTGGAGGTGATTCGGGGGGTTGATGGGGTTGGCTGGCACGGGCGGGCGAGCGGGGGTGGCATGCAACAACTCCAGTAGCGGCGGGCGGCCGTGCCCGCCGGGGGGAGATGAGTAGGAGTTGTAGACGGGCGGGCAGGGACGCCCGCCGGTACCTGGAGAGAGGGAGTAGGGGGAGTAGAGACGGCTCGGCGAGCCGTCCCACCGGGAGAGCTGTCCCACCGGGGAGTGTTGATGTGGACGAGCAGGTCCGGGCAGGCAGGGACGCCTGCCCCACCGGGTTATTGTGTGAGCGGGGGAGGCGCGGGCGGGCGCGCCGGCCTTGGCATGCAGCAACCCCGCGGTAGCGGCGGGCGGCTGTGCCCGCCGGGGGGGAGATGAGTAGGAGTCGTAGACGGCGGGCGGGGACGCCCGCCGGTACCTGGAGAGAGGGAGTAGGGGGAGTAGAGACGGCTCGGCGAGCCGTCCCACCGAGAGGAGTAGGAGGGAGTAGAGAGGGGCAGGCACGGCGGCCTGCCCCACCGGTTTTTGTGTGAGCGGGGGAGGCGCGGGCGGGGGAGCCGGGTGTGGCATGCAGGCTCGGAATCGCCGAAGATGGGGCGGGCGTGCCGATTGCCGAGCGACCAACGCGAGCGGAGGAGGAATCGTCCTCGACGGCGGGGGGCGAGGGGTCGCTGAAGCTGACGGTGCAGTCGGTGATCATGGCGTTCGTCTTCGCGTTCATGTTCCGGACGTATCTGGTGGAGCCCTTCATGATTCCGACGGGCTCGATGGCGCCGACGCTGCTGGGCGCCCATGTGCGCGCGCACGGGCCATCGACGGGGTGGTCGTGGGCGGTGGCGGCGCGGGACTATGCGGATCGGGCGGAGGAGAGGCCGCGGAGGATGCAGGGGGACGCGGCTCGACCGCTGCGGCTGGTGGATCCGATGGCGCGGACGCGGGTGGAGCTGGCGGGTACGCCGCTGCGGGCGGGGGATCGGATCGCCACGCATAAGTATCTGTTCAACCTGCTGGATCCGGAGCGGTGGGATGTGGTGGTCTTTCGGAATCCGGCGGCGCCGGGGGGGAACTACATCAAGCGGGTGGTGGGGCTTCCCGGGGAACGGATTCAACTGGTGGATGGGGATGTCTTCGCGGGTCGGGCGGAGGAGCTGGATCGCCCGCTGTCGATCCGGCGCAAGCCGCTGGAGATTCAGGAGCATCTGTGGATCCCGCTGCACACGACGGCGCATCAGTCGCCAGCGGAGGGGGCGACGGCGTGGCGCGCGGCCTCCGGGCGCGGGCTGGCGGACTTGCCGATCACGCTCACTCGGGGCGAGGTGATCCGGTGGAATCCGATGGCGACGGAGGACGATCCGAGCGACGCGGTGTGGCCGATCGACGACTGGCTGTTCTTCAACGACACGCCGGCGCTGCGCTCGACGCGGACGCGGTATCCGGTCTCGGACCTGCGTCTGACGGCGTCGGTGTCGATGTCGATGGATCCGGCGCCGATCCGGCTGGTGATCGAGGCGCGGGGGCATGTGTTTTCGGCGCGGATCGCGGAGGGGCGAGCGGAGCTTTCGATTCACGGCGCTGGGGGGGAGGCGGGCGCTGTGTCGAAGAGCGTGCGTCTGGAGGCGGGGCAGGTCTTCGCGGAGGCGGGGCGACCCGTGCGGCTGGAGCTGTGGCATGTGGATCAGGCGCTGCATCTGTTCGTGGATGGGCAGCGGCTGGCGTCGCTGGAATATGAATGGGATCCGTTGGAGCGGCTGAGCTGGGCTCTGAGGGAGATGCGCGCGGCGCGCGGCGGGAGCGATGGGGGGGCGCCGGCGGGCAAGCCGCCAGCGGCACAAGAGGGGCGCGTTGAAAGCGATGGGGAGGGAGAGGCGGCTCGGGAAGGGATTCCAGCGGGGAGCGGTGGAGACGGCGGGCAGGGCCGCCCGCCGCTACCTGGAGGAGGGGGAGAGAGAGATGAAGAGACGGCTCGGCGAGCCGTCCCACCAGGAGCCGTCCCACCAGGAGAGGATTCGGGAGGGGATCTGGCGGAGCGGGCGCGGGAGCCGGGGAATCTGCGCCGGGCGCGGGTGTGGGTGGAGCTGGGGGCGCCGGTGCGCGTGCATGGGCTGGGGCTGGATCGGGATCTGTATCACCAGCCGGTGGGGCGGACGGGGCCGCTGTCGCTGGGGGCGGGGGAGCACTTCGTCCTGGGGGACAACTCGGCGGCGAGCTCGGACTCGAGGCTGTGGGAATCGGTGGATCCGTGGGTGGCGCGTCGGTTCGGGGGCGAGCGGGGCGTGGTGGATCGGGAGCTGATCATGGGGAAGGCGTTTTTCGTCTACTTTCCGGGGCCGCACCGCGACCTGCGGATTCCGATTCCGGATTTCGGGCGGATGCGCTGGATCCGGTGAGGGGGCGGTCGGGTCGCGTCGAGAGGGGTAAGGTGAGGCTCATGCCGGCGGAGTCAGATGACAAGGCGCAGCGGGAGCGGCAGGGGGAGACGCCGAAGGAGACGCTGATCTCGATCATCATCTCGTTCGCGATGGTGATCATCTTCACGCGTTACGTGGTGGCGTCGTACGTGATCCCGACGGGCTCGATGGCGCCGACGCTGATGGGTCAGCACATGCGGTTCTGGTCTCCGGAGACGGGGCTGACGTGGGCGGTGAACCCGTGGGACTACGCGGATTCGGACTCGCTGCGCCGCCCGCTGCCGTTGCAGGGGACGGCGCGGCGGCGACCGATCGTGGTCGAGGAGCCGTACACGGGGCAGGAGCTGGTGCGGAGCAACGTGCGGCTGCGTTCGGGGGATCGGATCTTCGTGCAATCGTATCTGTATGTGTTCCGGGATCCGAGGCGCTGGGAGTCGGCGGTCTTCAAGTATCCGGGCAACCCGCGGGAGAACTGGATCAAGCGGATCGTGGGGCTGCCCGGGGAGCGTGTGTGGCTGGTCGACGGGGATGTGTTCACGCAGGCGGTCGAGGCGGATCCGGAGCAGGGGGCGTGGTCGATTCAGCGCAAGCCGATGGAGATTCAGGAGTCGCTGTGGTTTTCTCTGTACGACAGCGCGCAGGCGCCGGTGAGCGATTCGCATGACGGGCGGGCGTGGTCGGATCGGTGGAAGGGGGGCGCCTTCGAGTCGAACGGGCTGGGTTACACGCTCTTGGCGCCGGCGGGGCGGCTGACGTGGGACGCGGCGGCGCGGCCGATCACGGACTGGCAGCCGTACAACGACACGGCGCTGCTGCGGCCGAGGCTGAATCGGTATCCGATCGCGGATCTGCGGATGCGCGCGACGGTGGAGATCGCGGATGGCGCGGGGTTCGAGTCGCTGAGCGCGACGATCGAGGCGCAGCGGCATCTGTTTCAGGCGCGGCTCGTCAACGACTCGGGAGCGGGGATCATCGCGGAGCTGCGCATGCGCGACGCGGCGGCGGGTGATGACGCGTACGAGACGCTGGCTGCGGCGGATCTTCCTCGCAGCGCGTTGTATGGCTTTACCGACGTGGAGCTCTGGCGTTGGGATCAGCGGCTGGCGCTGGTAATTGACGGGGAGGCGGTGGTCACGGCGGAGTACGACTGGTCGCCGGACGAGCGGCTGCGGTATGCGATCGGGCCCGGGGCGGATCGGGAGACGGATCCGCGCGAGACGGGGCAGTACGATCCGGCGCGGGTGTATTGGGATGTAGTGTCGAGACCGATGGTGCGGCTGACGCGCGTGGGTCTGGATCGGGATCTGTATTACCAGCCGGTGCAGGGGGCGAACGGGCGCGCGCGAGCGACGACGGTGCAGAGCGCGGTGGCGCTGTCGGAGGGGGAGTATTTCATGCTGGGGGACAACTCGGCGGCGAGCAACGACGGGCGCGGATGGGATGCGGTGGATCCGTGG
>CAYVIJ010000058.1:0-5331 GCA_964451515.1 uncultured Phycisphaeraceae bacterium
ATCGCGATGTTGCTGTTCTCGTTCCATGATTCACTCACACTCAAGATACAAGGCCCGCCGCTACTGGTTTTGCGCGCGAACACATATCTACAGGTAGGGCGGGCGTCCCCGCCCGCCTGACTACCGCCCTTCCCCCGGCGGGCACGGAGGCCCGCCGCTACCGGTTTTGCGCGTTCCGCCGCCTACCAGTTTTGCGCGGTCCGCCGCTACCAGTCGATTGTGCGAACCCGCAAGGACGGGCAGGCACGGCGGCATGCCCCACCGGTTCCTGGTGGGGCGACCCCTGGCGGGACGGCTCCTGGTGGGACGGCTCCTGGTGGGACGGCTCGCCGAGCCGTCACTTCTTCCGTTCTACTTCGGCCCGTCCTCCCGCATCGCCCGTCCCGCGTCGCGCATGAAGCGCGTCATCCGCGCCCGCCGGCTCGGCTCGACGTCGTCGCCCATCATCGAGCCCATCTCCCGCAGAAAGCTCGCCGCGCGCCCGGGATCGGGGCGCGCCCCGCCCTGCGCGCGCACGCGCTCGGCGCGCCGCTGGGCCGCCCGCTGGACCCGCTCCATCGACTCCGACGCCGGCTCGCTCTCCTCCGGACCCTCGTCCGGGCGCAGGTCGCGAACCAGCTCGAACATCTCGAGCACCAGTTCGTCGATGTTCTCCTGCCGCTCCGCCTCGCTCATCCGCGCGTAGCGCTCCGCGAACGAATCGAGCACATCGACGAAGAGCGTGCGCATGTTTTCTTCCAGTTGCTCGCGCGCGGCGCCGCGGATGCCGGCCGCGAAGGCGGCCACCAGGGCCGACCCGCCTGAGTCGAGCCCGCGGAAGCGCTCGGCGATCTCCTTCGCGATGCGCAGCCGCTCGTCCAGCGGCAGCCTGTTGAAATCCTCGCGCAGCAGCGCGAAGCCGAGCACGTCGTCGAAGGGATCCTCGAAGACCTGGGGTGGATTGATCGGTCGCAGGGCCTCCCACGCCATCGCCCCGCCCGCCAGGACTCCCAGCCCGCCGATGGCGGCGCCGATCCAGACCCCCGCCCGCTTCGACCGGCGGACCACGGCGCGCCGAGTCGCGCGGGCGCGCTCCCCCCGCTCCGGCGCGCGCGCCGAACTCTCCTCGACCGTCTCGACGAGGGGCTTCAGGCCCATCTGGGATCCGAAGTCGGGTCTGTCGCGCTCGGGGCTCATTGGCCGCTCTCCTCGCGGGCGCGGATCACGAGCACATCGGCGCGCCAGTCGCCGTAGTACAGGGCGTTCTTGTCCTCTTCCCCCGCGCCCGGATGCCGCCCCAGCGAATCCGCCATGACGGGCAGGCCCGGGTCCTCCTCATACACCTCCGTCGCCGTGCGCTCCGGCGCGGGGTCGCCCTGGCGCTCGTAGAGCAGCATGAGCGAGCCGGCCAGATACTCATAGGACGAGTGCAGCCCGCCGGGGCCGCCGTCTCGCCGCCACAGCGCTTCGGGGATGGACTCATCCGACGGACAGAGGAACACCTCCGTCGAATCGACGATGGGTCCGAAGACGCCCAGCGGCCCGTCGTCGGCGGGGCGCCCGACGATCGCGTTCGTCTCGCTGTCCTCGAGCGGCAGGGCGTAGGGAAGGATGCCCTTGTGCTCATTCAGAAAAACCTGCACGCCCGTGCCGATGGCGGAGAGATTCGCCAGGCAGCGCGCCCGGCGGGCGGCCTCCCGGGCGCCAGTCAGGGCGGGCGCGAGGATGCCGATGAGGATGCTGATCACGCCGATGACGACGAGGAGCTCGATCAGCGTGAAGGCGGGCCTGGCTGTCGGGGGCGGTGGCCGCATGGGAGATTGTACCGGCGTGGGAGGGAGGCGATTCAGCGGAAGGGCGACAGGCAGGGCCGCCTGCCCCACCGGGTTTGGTGTGAGCAGGGAGTCGGCGGGCGGGGACATCGGGCGCTCGCGGGGTTGGTGTGGGCTGACGCGGGCACGGGCGGGCGCGCCGCCCCTGGCACGCGCGGCGGCCGTGCCACGCGCGCTCGCGGCACGCGTTTGGGGGCGACGGCTCGGAGAGCGGTCCCCAGATGGATTCAGCGAGAGGGTCTGATTCGTCTTGCGGCGTTGTCGCGGACGCTCCAGGTGCGCAGCGCGCCGTCCTCCTCGAATGTCACGCTCGCGGCGCCGTCGACAGCGGTCGTCCACCAGATCCGCCCCCGCTTGACGTCGTCCCAGCGCTCATCGCCCGCGCGGCCCTCGCCCGTCGACTGCACAACGATGTCGGCGCGCGTCTCCTCGACAAAGGCGAAGGCGAGCGGGCGCGCGCTGCCGTGGTGCGGCGCTTCGACGACCTGCGCGCGCACATCGGCGTCCGAGACGAGCAGGCGGGCGATGGACTCATCCTGAATGTCGCCGGTGAACAGCGCCGTGCGCTGCCCGGCGCTCGTGGGCGCCGTCGCCCGCGCGACAAGGGACGCATCGTTCTCACGCCGCAGCGCCAGTCCTTCCGGAGGCCAGATGACATCAAGACGCACACGCCCGATGCGCCATGAATCGCCGGCGTGAACCGGTTGAATCTCCACGCCGCGCCGGCGCAGCTCGTCGAGCGCATGCGCCACCGCCCCGCGCGGAGCCGCGGCGGCGGCGTCGAGCGTCGACGCTCCGACCAGAACCCGCCGGACGCCCGTCGCCTCCGCAACGTCGATCGCGGCCGAGTAATGATCGATGTCGGGATGGCTGATGATCATGGTTCCGACGCGGTAGACGCCCAGCGCGCGCAGCGCCTCGGGGATCGTCCGCTCGCCGATGTCGAGATCGAGGGAGCCGCAATCCCAGAGCATCGCCTCGCCGTCTGAGCGCAGGAGATGACACGTTCCATCCCCGACCGCGAACGTGTCGATGCGGGCCACGACCGATGAAGGGAGCCCATCGGCGCGCGCCAGCAGCGCGAGCCAGCCGATCACGATCGCCAGCGCGATCGTGGGCGCGGGCCTGCGGAGCGAGCCCGACCACAGCCACCAGCAGCCGACGAGCAGCGCAACGATCGTCCAGGCGAGGCCAACGGGTGGAATGCGCACGAAGGAGCCCGGGAGGGCTTCGAGTTGATCCCCCGCCCACGCCAGCGTCCCCGCCATCGCCTCGATCGGCGGCAGCAGCGCTTGCGCCGTTCCGGGCGAAAGGAGCGCAATCAGCATGACAACATACGCGGCGCACAGCAGCGGCAGAATCACCGGCGCCAGCAGGAGCGTGGCGATCCACGCGTACGGGCTGACGACGCCGAAGTGAAACGCGACGATTGGAACGCTGACGACCTGCGCAATGACAGCCGCCCCGCCCGCGCCGACGAGACGCCGCGCCATCCGGCGCGTGATTGGCTCATGATCCGGATCCGCGCGCGGGCCGAACATGCGCTCCTCCACGCGGCGCGAGAAGATGAGAAAACCCGCCACCACTCCGAAGGAGAGCTGAAACCCGGCGCTGAAGAGCTCCATCGGTCGCCATATGAGAATCGCGACGCCAACGAGCGCGAGAAGAGAGAGCCTGTCGTGGCGTCGCCCCGCGCCCTGCGCCGCCAGCAGCGCGAGCGTCATCGCCGCGGCGCGCATTACGGGCGTCCTTGCGGGCACGATCGCCAGATACAGCAGAATGAGCGCACAGACGATCAGCGGCTCGCGCCAGCCGTAATCGCCCGTGAGCCGCAGCGCCAGCAGCGCCGCGAAGGCCAGCGCCGCCAGATGCAGCCCCGAGACGCTGAGCATGTGCGCCAGGCCGACGCGTGTGAAATCATCGCGCACCTCGCGCGTGCTCGGATCCCGCGCCCCCAGGACGAGCGCCGCCAGCAGATCGGCGCCGGCGGATCGCTCGGGGGAGTCGTCCACAATCGACGCTCGCGCGCGCAGCCTCCCGCGCCATGCGAGCCAGCGTCGCTCCAAGCGTTCGAACAAACCTTCCGCCGAGTTCGAGGGCGTAATGGACTCCGACGCCCCGACAATCAGGCGCCCCACGACGCCGCTTTGATGCGCCCACGCGCGGGCGTCCGTCTGCCCGGGATTGAGCGGCGGCGCGACGGCGCGAGCAAGCCCGACGACGCGGACGCGATCCCCGCTGCGCACATTCACATCCGCGCCGGAGACCATCACATGCAGCGTCCCCGACGCCTCGCGGATCGGGGCGAACGTGTTCGGATCGAGCACGCGCCGCACCTTGAGCCGAAACCGCTGCATGGAAGGTCGGATCAGAAATGCGGCGAGCCGACCCTGCGAGCCCGGCGCCGCGATCGCATTCTCGAGCGCCACGCCCTCCACCGCCAGCGGCTGATCACGCTGGGAGGAGAGCGCAAGCCGCTCCGCCGGAACGCCGGACGTCCTGCTTTGGAAATGCGCCGCTCCCACCAGCGCGACGCCGATGAGCAGCAGGCCCAGCCGCGAGGCGCGCGCGCGGAGAGCGAGCGCCCCAAGAGCGCTCATCGCGCCGCCGACGAGCAGCGGGAGGGCGCTCGACCATGGAACAGCGCGCGAGAAAATAAAGCCCGCGCCGAGCGCCAGAAAAAGGAGCACGGCGGGACGCCCCGCAAGAGGCTGGACCCGACGCGCCCAGGCGGAGAGCGCCGAGCGGGAAATCGGAGCAGACGGCGACATGAGCCCCCAGCAGGATGCCGGATTCGAGCGTCCCGTCAATGGCGCAACTGCTCTTTCGCGCCCTCTGACGTGTCCCACAGGATGGGGCGCGTAGACTTCTCATGGATGATGAAGGACCTGGAGGAACGAGATCGCCGGCGAGTGATGCGCGGATGGGCCACGCTGATGATCATCGGCGTGATCGGCGCCGGCTCGGTCGTTCCGGCGACGGTCCTCTGGATCCCCGCGGGCGTCGGAGCACTGGTCATGGGCGTCCTCGCCTTCGGCTTCGCGGGCTGGCGCGTGCGCCGAAGCGGCTGGGTCTTCGGGCGCAGCCGCCGCCTCTTCACGTTCATCTCGGCGATGGCCGCGGGCGCGTGTGTGGTGGTGAACTCCCTCGCGCTGGTTCTTCTGATGGGCGAGAGCGACTGGGTCCGCGCGCGCATCACGGACCAGCTAAGCCCGGCCTCCAATCCGGACGCTCCTCCGCCCGCGACCACCACCCAGGACACCACGCCGACCGCGCCCTCCCGCGATGCGCCAAGCGGAGAGTGACGCCGCCCCCCATCCCCCCCCGCTGCAACAGCCCACCCCGCTCCCCCGGTGAAACGGCTCGCCGAGCCGTCGCTACCCCTCCTAGCTCTTCCCCGGGTGGGACGGCTCTCCGAGCCGTCGCTCTCCCACACCCAACCCGGTCGCGGCGGGCGGCCCTGCACGCCGTCGCGTGGCGCGCATCCGACCTTCGCTCACACCAAAGACCGGTGGGGCAG
>CAYVIJ010000059.1:0-4275 GCA_964451515.1 uncultured Phycisphaeraceae bacterium
CCGGATCGCGGCGCCCGAGCATCTTCTTGGCGCTCTTGATCGTGTCGGCCAGTCCGTGCTCCTTGAGCTTGCGGATGATGAACGGCTGGAACAACTCGAGCGCGATCTTCTTGGGCAGGCCGCACTGGTAGAGCTTCAGTTCGGGACCGATGACGATGACCGAACGCGCCGAGTAGTCCACGCGCTTGCCCAGCAGGTTCTCGCGGAACCGGCCCTGCTTGCCCTTGATCATGTCCGTCAGCGACTTGAGCGGGCGGTTGCTCGAACCCAGCACCGGGCGGCGGCAGCGGCCGTTGTCGAAGAGCGCGTCCACCGCCTGCTGGAGCATCCGCTTCTCGTTGCGGATGATCACCTCCGGCGCGTTCAGATCCATCAGCTTTTTCAGGCGGTTGTTCCGGTTGATGATGCGCCGGTAGAGATCGTTCAAGTCGCTCGTCGCGAAGTTGCCAGACTCCAGCAGCACCAGCGGGCGCAAATCCGGCGGGATAACGGGGATGACGTCCATCACCAGCCACGCGGCGTTGTTCTCCGAGTGGCGCACCTGCTCCACCAGCTTCAGTCGCTTGGAGAGGTCCTTCACCTTCTGCTTGCTGCGCGTCTCCTTCAGCTCCTTCCGGAGCGTCGCCGCGACTTCGTCGAGATCCGTCCGCTCGATGAGCTCGCGCACCGCCTCCGCGCCCATTAGCGCCTTGAAGCGCGCGCCGTGCTTCTCATACGCCTGGCGGTGCTCCTCCTCCGTCAGAACCTGCCGGTCCGCGAGGTCCGTGTCGCCCGGATCGATGACGACGTAATCCTGGAAGTAGATGATCTTCTCGAGATCGCTCGTCTTCATCCCGAGCAGCGTCCCCAGACGGCTCGGGATCGCCTTGAAGAACCAGATATGCACGATCGGCGCCGCGAGGTTGATGTGCCCCATCCGCTTGCGGCGCACCCGCGAGTGCGTCACCTTCACGCCGCAGCGATCGCAGATGATCCCCTTGTACTTCGTCCCCTTGTACTTCCCGCACGCGCACTCATAGTCCCGCTCCGGACCGAAGATCCGCTCGCAGAACAGACCGTCCTTCTCCGGCCGGTACGTGCGGTAGTTGATCGTCTCCGGCTTCTTCACCTCGCCGTAGGACCACGAGCGGATGTCGCTCGGGCTCGCGAGTGTGATCTTCACCGACGCGTAGTCGTTGATCCGGTCGTACACGCTCTCAGGCATATTCAGCGAACTCCCTCGTTCGGGATGGTGCGTCCTGCTCCAATCCCCCATCTCCCGCGCTCCGGCGCCCCCCGCCCCGGGCGCCTCAGCCCGGAAGCCCGGCCTCAGGCGGGCTCACCCGCCAGAAGCCGTCCATGTCCAACACCTCGATCTGCGCCGGCTCATCGCCCGACGCCGGCCCCGTGATCTCGAAGGTCACAACACCCTCGCCCTCCTCCACGACATCCCACGTCATGCCGCGGATGTCGCCGATCAGCATGGACCGCAACGTCTCCGAATCCATACCTCCCTCCTCCGACGCTCGCTTCAGGTTCTCCGACAACCGCTCCAGCGCGGCGCGCCCCTCGGAGCCCTCCACACAGATCTCCGCCGCCCCGGCCAAGTCCCCCGCCGCGAGACGCCGCATGAACGTCTCCATCGCCGCCGAGGCGGAGCTGTCGTCGAACGCGACGCGCTCCGAAGGCGCCGCGGGCTCCTCCGGCTCTTCCGACTGCTCTTGCTGCGAAGGCGCCGGCGCGGCGCCGGGCAGCGCCGGGCGGGCGGCCTGCTCCGTCTCCTGCTGGGGCGCGTCCTCGCCGCCCTCGGGCGTCTCCTCAGACTCGGATCCGCCGCACGCTGCGAGCGCCAGACCTCCGCAGATCGCCAGCATCCACCACGCTCGAAATGATCCCATGACACAACTCCCTGCGGCGGCGCCGCATCGCTTCATGGACCGGCTCATCAAAGCAGCGATCCGCCCTCGAGACGCCGCTTCTCGAGCGTCACGTTCATGCCGAGCCCCTTGAGCTCATTGCACAACACATCGAATGCGACGGGCATCCCCGCCTCGAGCGTGTTCGTGCCCTTGACCATCGACTCGTAGATCTTTGTCCGCCCCTCGACGTCATCGCTCTTGACGGTGAGCAACTCCTGGAGGATGTAGGCGGCGCCGTACGCCTCGAGTCCCCACACCTCCATCTCGCCGAAGCGCTGGCCGCCCGTCCGCGCCTTGCCGCCGAGCGGCTGCTGCGTGATGAGCGAGTAGGGCCCGGTCGCGCGGGCGTGGATCTTGTCGTCCACGAGATGGTGGAGCTTCAACAGGTACATGTAGCCGACGGTGGTGCGCTGGTGGAACTTCTCGCCCGTACGCCCGTCGTAGAGCTGGATCTTGCCGCCCTTGGGCATCTGGGCGAGCAACTCGCGCGGATCCGCGCGTTCGCCCGTCTCCTCCATGCTCTCCAGGCGATGGCGCACATGCTCGTTGGCTTCCTCGATGGCGTCGTGGACCTCCTTCTCCGTGGCGCCGTCGAAGACGGGCGTCACCGCCTGGAAACCCAGCACCTTCGCCGCCCATCCGAGATGCGTCTCGAGGATCTGCCCCACGTTCATCCGGCTGGGCACGCCCAGCGGATTCAGCAGCACATCGACCGGCGTGCCGTCCTCCATGAAGGGCATGTCCTCTTCAGGCACCACGCGGGCGATGACTCCCTTGTTGCCGTGTCGCCCGGCCAGCTTGTCGCCCACCGCGAGCTGCCGCTTCGTCGCGAGATACACCTTGACCATCTCGAGCACACCCGAGGGGAGCTCATCGCCGCGCTTCATATGCGCCAGCTTGCGCTCCTTCTCAGCCTCGATCCCCTCGATGCGCGTCCAGAAGCGCTCGTAGATCGCTTGGGCTTCCTCCCGAGCCTCCTTCGAGCCCTTGACCCACTTGAGGTCGAAGTTCTGAATCTGCTCGATGATGACCTCGCGGATGTCCGAGGCGCCGACTTTCTGCCGCGTTGACGGGTCCACGACTTCCGAGCCAGTCGCCTCGTTGATCTGCGCGATCATCTGGCGGAACAGCGCGATGGCCTTGTCGTCCTGCTCCGCGCTGTATGCGTCCATCTCCGCCTTGAGCCGCTTCTTCTGATCCTCCGTCATGTGAGCGCGCCGGCTGAACCGCTTGGCGCCGATCATGACGCCCTCGACGCCCGCCGGCGCCTCGAGCGAGTCATTCTTCACGTCCTCGCCCGCGCGTCCGAAGATCGCGTGAAGCAGCTTCTCTTCCGGGGTCAGCTCCGTCTTGCTCTTCGGCGAGACTTTGCCGACAAGGATGTCGCCCGGGTTCACCCGCGCGCCGACGCGGATCACCCCGTGCTCATCCAGGTTCCGAAGCATCTTCTCCGAGACATTCGGGATGTCCCGCGTGAATTCCTCCTTGCCCAGCTTCGTCTCGCGGATCTCGACATCGAAGGACTCGATGTGGATGCTCGTCATCGAGTCGTCCTTGATCAGACGCTCCGAGACCACGATCGCATCCTCGAAGTTGTAGCCGTCGAAGGTCATGAAGGCGACGAGCGCATTCTTCCCGATCGCGAGCTCGCCGTTGCGCGTCGATGCGCCGTCGGCGATGATCTCTCCCGCCTCCACCTCATCGCCGACGTCGACGATCGGCTTCTGATTCAGGCATGTCCGCTCGTTCAGACCGACGAACTTGCGCAGCGGGTATTCGTCCGAATGATCGATGACCATCCGCTCCGCGTCGACATGCGTCACCTCGCCGCCGCGCTCCGCCTTGATCACCATCCCAGAGTTGCCCCCGACCGCGTGCTCCATTCCCGTCGCCACCAGCGGCGGGTCGACGCGCACCAGCGGCACCGCCTGCCTCTGCATGTTCGAGCCCATCAGCGCCCGGTTGGCGTCGTCATGCTCGAGAAACGGGATCAGCGCCGCCGAGACGCCCACGATCTGCTTCGGCGCAATGTCGACGTACTCCACTTCCCGCGAGTCCACCTCCGCCAGCTCGCCGCTCACGCGCGCCAGCACGTTTCCTTCCGCCAGACGCCCCTGCTCATCGAGCGAGTCACTCGGCGCCAGAATCGCCTTCATCTCCTCGTCAGCGCGCAGCTCCCGGATCTCGCCCGTCGCCTTGCCGGCGCGCACCTCGCGATAGGGCGTCCGAAGAAACCCGTACTCATCGATCGATGAGTAGATCCCCAGCGATGCGATCAGCCCGATGTTCGTCCCCTCGGGCGTCTCGATCGGACAGATGCGCCCGTAGTGCGAGATGTGCACGTCGCGCACCTCGAACCCGGCGCGCTTGCGGTTCA
>CAYVIJ010000060.1:0-3882 GCA_964451515.1 uncultured Phycisphaeraceae bacterium
CTATTGCGGGTCGGATCGGCGATTTCCGACCCGTAATAATCCGGCCCGACCCGGAATGGATAGGGGTCTCCGGTTCGTGGATTTCGGCGGGCGGGGCTTGGCGACCCGGGGGCTTGGGCCAGGGTGAATTGCGCAGATTCGTCTTCGGCTGGTGAAGGTGGGATCAGGGGTAGGGCGAATCTCAACCCGGGGTACCCGCCTTCCCTCGCGCGTCGCCCTCGCTCTTCGCTTCGCTCCGCGCCTCGCCCTCGCCCGCGTCCCGCCTCGCCTCGCCTCGCCTCGCCTCGCCTCGCCTCGCCTCGCTCGTCCCACCCTCGCCCCGCCCCCAAGCGTCGAGGGACACACTCATGCGCGCCGGTAGGGCGTCGAGATCATGCACGCCGCTTGCGCCTTCACTCGATCCGGGCGACGGTCGTAGCGCTGGGTCGTCGCGACGTTCGCGTGTCCGACAAGCCCCGCGACCGTCACCACGTCCGCCCCAGCGTCGAGTAGGTCGCCGATATACGTCCGGCGGAAGTCGTGCGGCGTCAGGTCGTCGATCCCCGCCTCCGCCGCCCGGCGCATGACGAGTTTGTGCAGCGCTTGCGCCGTCAGTCGGCGAGGGATGAGACGCCCGCTCTTGTTCATCGGGACGAACAACGGCCCCGGCCCCGGGTGGGCTCCGTCCGTGCGCAAGTCGATCCATGCGCTGATTGCGGCCTCCGCCCCGGGGTCTAGCGGGACGCGGCGCTCTTTCCCGCCCTTGCCGCGCACCAGGAGCCCGTCGTCGCGCACGTCCGCCACGTTCAACCCAATGACTTCAGCGCGGCGGAGCCCGCATCGAAAACACGCGAAGATCGCCGCGTCACGCACGCCCGCGGGGCGTCGATGCGCCTTGGAGCCGCTCGCCGCTTCGGAGCAGTTATCGAAGACGCGGCGCAGTTCGCCGCCCGTGACGTGTCGCCCGGCGGGGAGCGTCGAGCCCGCGACTTTCTGTACGTCAGCAGCGCGAGCGAAGTCTTCGTGTGACATGAGCCCGAGCCGCCAAGCCTCGCGCAGGACGCCCCGGAGCGCAGACAAGCTCTGATTCGCCGTCGCGGGCTTGTACGTCTCCGCGAGCCCGGCCCGGAGGGCGGCGGTGTGCTCGGGGCGCAGTTCGTGCCAGGGGAAGGCGAACATGTCGGCCAGGTCGGCGTCGCCCGGGAGAAGCCGCAGGATGCGCTGGAGAGCGCCCCGCATGCTCGTCCGGGATCGAGGGCTCGTCAGTCTCGCCAGGTAGCACGCGGCGGGGCTGGCGGCGGGACGGGTGGACGCCTCGATCGCGGGCGTCGCGGCGGGCGGGGATGGGCGAATGGCGGGGGCGTTCGGGGTCGTCGTCGGGGGCATCGGATGGTCTCCGGGGTGGCCGCGTTTGGGGGTGGTCGCGGGGTTGATAGTTTCCGCAATTGTGATTGTATCAACTGATAATCGGCTGTCAACTGCACGTCAACTGCCCGGGGGGACGATGCCCGGCGGGGTGGAAGGTGGGGGTCGGCGCGGGTCGGGGAAGGGCGCGGGGCGAAACGGAAAAGCCCACCCGTCCCTTGCCAGGACGGGCGAGCCGGAGTCAAACGCTTGGGACGGGCTCAGACACCCGCGCCGTGCGCCTGCGCCTGCACGGGCTCAGACTCCCGCCATCTTCGATGAGACCCGCGAAGGGAGCGCTAGCAGCGTCGCCAGGTATCGCTCCACCGCTTGGATCTCCCGCTGATAATCGCCATCCGAATCCTCGAATGGGATTCGATGCCGCGTTGCGATGGCGCGCCAGAGTGCTTCGACGCGCGAAGCCATCCCTGCCGCTTCTCTCGCTACCCAATGCTCGTGCCGGTCAGCTAAGCCCATTCCGTCAAACTCGTCGATCCGATCCCCGACCGTCTCATAGAGCCCGTTCGTCCCGCTCGCCCAGTCGTGCGCGTCGAAGATTGCGTTCAGAACGTGCATCGTGACGAGCCTGTAACTCGCCGCGCGGATGTCCTTCGCGCTCGGAGGGATGGCCCCGTGCGCGCCCAGCATGACGCGCGCAGGTCCGTCCGGGATCTCGACGCCTTCGACGGGGGGCAGGTGAGAGAACGTCGGACCCTTCCCGCAGAGGTCCCTCAGGGCGTGGCCCATTACTCGCCCTCCGGCGGGGCGTCGGGGTCTTCTGGGGGAAAGTCAGCCGCATCCATTTCCTCGATCGCCTGTCGGATCGTGCGCGCGTGCTCGACGGCCTCGCGCAGTTCTGCGGCTGCGCTGGATGTGACGCGATCCTCCAGCGCAGCCAGCCGAGCCGCGGGGCCACCGGCGGGCGTCACGGTCCGCTCCCCGCGTCGTCGGCTCCGCCCTCTTCGTCGGCTTCAAGGCGCAGCGGGGTCGCGTCGCCCGTCGCGTTGTCCGCCTCGATCGTCACCAGGATTTCGCGGATCATCCGCGCGCGGCCTTCGGGACCGTCGTTATGCCAACTCGGGGTTTGCTCTATCGCGGCTTCGATTCGGTCGAGGCGCTCTTCGAGCGCCACGTCGCGCGGCGGGCCGATCAGGTAGCTGAGAACGAGCTTTGCGGCGCGCGTGTCGCCCCTCGTGATAGCCTTGTCCAGTTGAACGCAGAAGACCGATTTGATACCTTCCTCAATCGCCGGAAGGTTCAAGAGCGCCGCGCGCAGCCTCGCCATTTGCCCCGCGTTCGGATTTCCGGGGCCACCCGGATTTCCCTTGGCGAATCGGCCTCCGGGGCCCCGACCACCGTTGTTCGATTGCGCGCCCATGTGCTACTTCCGTTCGGCCTCCACCCGCCGCATTTCGGCCTCGCGATGCGCGGCGACGATCTTCGTTCGGTTGCCCTTCTGGAATCGGGCCGTCTTGATGTGTTTCACGGTTCCGGTGGTGGGGCCCCAGGTGGAGCCGACGACTTCGGGATCCTGCATACTCACAACTCCAAAAGGTGAATTGGGCTCAAGCCGCCGCAGCTTCTCCGCCAGCTTCGCCGCCAGCTTCGCCCGCGGCTTCGCGAACTGGGTCCGCGGCGGGCAAGCCAGACTCGGCCCCGACCGTCTGGACGAACTGATCGACCCGCCGCTCCAGCGCGCCGATCGCCCGGCGCAGTTCAGCGCGCTGGCGAGCGACTTCGCCACCTTGAGCCGACATCCAGCGTTCGCGCGCATCGTCGATCTGATCTTCAGTCAGGACGCTGATCGACGGAGGCGCATCGAGCAGCGCGCGGACGGTGCGCGCATCGCCGCGCGCGATGGCTTCGTCGATGATGAGTTGCGCCGTCAAGCCATCGCCTCCGATCCGATCGCGGAGCGCCGTGCGGATCTCGACCGCCTCGATCGCCTCGGCGGCGTCGGATCGCGAGGATGCGGAGGCGAACTCGTCCGCGACGGCTTCGTCGAGTTTTGCCAACTTCCCCCGGGCCTTCGGCAAGAACACGTTGCGGACACTAGCAACTGCGCCTGCTTGGATCGTGCTCGCGCCGAGTTTCGCCAACTCGCCGACGACGCCATCGTCCGTCAGCCGCGAGCCTCGCTGGGCTCGGATCTGCGCTGCTGAGTTGCGGAAGGTTTCGAGCTCTTCGCCGATGAGTGAGAGAGCCGCTCGCGCGTGCTCGACGAAACGCCCCGGATCGCCCGCGCTGGGCTCGGGGATGTTGCCGGTTGGGCCGAAGTTGGCGAGGTCGAGAAGTTGCTGATCTGTGTTCAATCGTGACATGTGAGACTCCTTATTGCGTTCGTTCGTTCTCGAAAGATTATATCAACCGAAGTTTGCCCGACAAGTTTTGCCAGACGTAAGTCGGTCCAGCGCCCCGGATTGGTCGAGGGCCGCGAGGCTCGCCTCCGCCACTCCGGTGGGGTTTGCCCGCCGGATCGCGTCGAGGGCGCGGTGGTCG
>CAYVIJ010000061.1:0-3837 GCA_964451515.1 uncultured Phycisphaeraceae bacterium
AGCGGGGGAGGCGGGGGCGGCGGGGGGATCGGGTTTGGGTGATTTCTGGTCCTTTTCGGGCATGGTTGGGTAGGGTATCGGAGTTGGCGGGCCTGTTCGGGGAGCGATTCGGACGATGCGCGACGGCGCGATTCTCAAGCTGGCGGCGGTGGCGGGCGTGGTGGGTTTCGCGTGGACGTTCGTGATGCGTCCGCCGCCGCCTCGGGCGTCTGAGACGCGAGGATCGTCGCTGGGGATACGCGGCTCGGCTGTGGATATGGCTGCGGTGGAGGAGCGGGCGCGGGCGTTTCTGGCGGAGAACCCGACGAGTTTGCGGGGGTGGCAGCAGTTGGCGGATGCGCTGGCGTTTCAGGAGGATCCGTTCGAGGCGGCGCGTGCGTGGCTGGAGGAGGCGCCGCGGGAGCTGGCGGAGGAGGGTGGCGCGGGTCTGCTGTGGTACTGGCTGGGTCGGCAGTATGGATCGGAGGAGGAGGGTTTCCGTCCGCCGGAATATGAGGATCGGGCGAAGGAGATGTGGCGTATCTCGGCGGAGGCGTTCGCGTCGTACGTGCTGGAGCATCCGGATGAGGCGGCGCCGGTGCACTGGCGGCTCTTCGGGTATGCGCTCAAGCGGATCGGGGACGTGGAGGCGGCGGCGGGGATCTTCCTTCGGACGCGTGAGGAGCTGCTCGGTCGGATGCGGGAGGGGGAGATGGATGCGGGTGAGGCGCTGAGTTGGTGCGCGCTTGTGCTGCGGGACGCGGCGTCGGCGAAGCGGACGCCCGCGGTGTTCGAGGCGTATCGGGAGCAGTTCGCGGCGTTGGATGAGGCGGCGTCGGGGGGGATTGTGTCGCTGTCGGGGCTGGCGGAGCGGTGGCAGCAACTCTTTCAGGATCTGGCGGAGCTGGAGGCGGACGAGTTGGCGGCGACGGCGCTGGAGCGTCTGGAGGCGATCGAGCGGGCGCGCCTGGAGGGGGCGGGCCCGGAGGCGGAGGCGTATGCGCGGCGTTCGGAGGCGTGGGAAGTTCTGGCGGGGTACTGGGGTCTGCTGGAGCGGTCGGATCGGGCGCAGGCGGCGTGGCGTGAGGCGGCGGCGCTGATGGAGTGGGCGGTGGAGCGTCGGCCGCGGGCGGTGTGGCTGTACGATCTGGCGCGGCAGCGGGCGTGGGTGGGGGATCGGGATGGCGCGATCGAGGCGCTGGAGCAGGCGGTGTCGTTCGGTTGGAACCGGCGTCGGGCGACGGAGCGGGAGCCGGCGTTCGAGCGGTTGAAGGGGGATGGGCGGTTCAACGCGCTGGTGGAGGGGATGGCGCCGCAGACGGAGCGTCTGGAGATCCGCTGATCCGGAAGGGGGGCGTTGCGGTGGGAGGCGCTTGAAGCGGAGCAGCAGGGACGGGCAGGCACGGCGGTTTGGCCCAGTAGATTCGCGTGCTGCGCACGCGATTGGGGTAGGTGTAGTAGACGGCTTCGGCGGAGCCGTTCGCCTGGAGGAGGGGGGCGTTGTGTGATTGGACCAGCAGGTCCGGGCAGGCACGGCGGCCTGGCCCACCGGTTTTTGTGTGAGGGGGGAGGCACGGGCGGGCGAGGCGCCTGTGGCGCGCGTTGATTCGCACGCAACCGGTCGGGGCGGGCAGGCGTGCCCGTCGAGGGAGGGGATGTAGTTGGGGCGGGCGGGGCCGCCGGTAGGTGGGGGAGAGACGGCTCGGAGAGCCGTCCCACCGGGATAGGTAGGAGTTGTAGAGGGGCGGGCAGGGGCGCCCGCCGCTACGTGTAGGGGAAGTTGGGGGGAGTCGAGGCGGCTCGGGGAGGCGTGGCGGCGGGGAAAAGCTCGACCGCTATCATTGTCCCCCCCGATGCGCTCGCTGTGTGTGGGGGCGCCGATTCGTCTGATGAAGAGGCCCGATTTCGCCCATGTCCACGATCACGATCAACGGTGTTTCCTGCGAGTTCGAGGGCAAGAAGACGATCCTTCAGGTGGCGAACGAGCATCGGATCGAGATTCCGTACTACTGCTATCACGACGGGCTCTCGATCGTGGCGCAGTGCCGGATCTGTCTGGTGGAGGTGTGGGCGCCGAATCCGCGGAACGACAACAAGCTGGAGCCGATTCCAAAGCTGTTGCCGGCGTGTCAGGCGCCGGCGGGAGACGGGCAGGTGGTCTACTCCGACTCGCCGAAGGCGGTGCAGAATCAGAAGGCGGTGATGGAGTATCTGCTGATCAACCATCCGCTGGATTGTCCGGTGTGCGATCAGTCGGGCGAGTGCTATCTCCAGGACTACTCGTACAAGTTCGGGCGAGGGGTGTCGCGCTTCGAGGAGGAGAAGGTCAAGCAGCCCAAGAAGGATCTGGGGCCGCATGTGTACCTGTACGCGGACCGGTGCATCATGTGCACGCGGTGCACGCGGTTCACTCGGGAGGTGTCGGGGACGAGCGAGCTGATCATCGAGGAGCGGGGCAATCAGGCGCAGATCGATGTGTTTCCGGGCAAGGCGCTCGACAATCCGCTGTCGGGGAACGTGGTGGATCTGTGCCCGGTCGGCGCGCTGCTGGACAAGGACTTTCTGTTCACGCAGCGGGTGTGGTGGCTGAAGACGACGCCCTCGATCGATGGGATCACGGCGTCGGGGGACAACATCGCGATCGAGCACAACGAGGGGAAGGTGTACCGGATCAAGCCTCGGGTGAATCTCGAGGTGAACAAGTGGTGGATCACGGATGAAGTGCGGTACGGATACAAGCACATTCACGCGGAGAACCGGCTGCGCTCGCCCTATCACCGTGCGCACGGCGTGCTGACGGAGTCCTCGTTCACGCGGGCGTTTGACGATGTGATCGAGGCGGTGCGCGGCGCGGCGGCGCAGGGGAAGAAGACGGCGCTGGTGGTCTCACCGATGCTCTCGTGCGAGGATGCGTTTTTGCTGGCGAAGGCGTTTGTGGCGTTGGATCAGCGGGCGCTGCTGGCGGTGGGTCCGGTTCCCTTCGAAGGGGAGGATCGGGTGTTTCCGCCGGATCTGTCGGCGGACGATCCGAACGCGTTCGTGATGCGCGCGGAGAAGGCGCCGAACGCGCGGGGCGTGAAGCGCGTGCTGGAGTCGTTCGGCGCGTCGGTGCTCGATTTCGACGGGCTGATGAAGAAGCTGGACGGTGATGAGATCGAAGTGCTCGCGCTGACGGGGAACTATCCGTCCAAGTGGGCGACGCCCGAACTCGTGCGCGCGGCGGAGAAGCGATTCACGGCGCTGATCGACACGCACGCGGGCCCCTTGATGGAGGCGGCGGACGTTGTGCTGCCCGGGGCGACGTGGGCGGAGAAGGCGGGGACGTTCGAGAACGTGGATGGTCGTTTGCAGGCGTTCGAGCAGGCGATTGCGGTGATCGAACTGGCGAAGGCGGAGGCGCAGCTGGGGCTGGACATTCTCACGCGCGTGGGCGCGACGGCGGGCGTCGGGCGCGAGCGGGGGGCGCCGCTTTACAACGCGGCGAACACGCGGCAGGAGATGGCGGCGGCGAATCCGGAGCGGCTGGGAATGTTCATGGCGGAGGTGCATCTGCCGCGGGCGGGCGTGCGGCAGGAGCCGGATATGGAGATTGTGGAGCTGTAGATTCGCCGCTGCGCGGCGAGTTGGTAGGAGTGTGTAGACGCCTTGGGCGGAGCCCGGCGCCTGGAGTAGGGGGAGGAATGGAATGGGAATTGGTGGGGGAGGGCTCCGTGCCTGTCCTTGTTGGTGCGCACGGCATCGATCTGCGCGCTGCGTTGCCCGTGCGGTGAGTCGAATACAACGACTCCGGTAGCGGCGGGCAGGGACGCCCGCCCTACCTGTAGGTGGGGGGAGAGACGGCTCGGCGAGCCGTCCCAC
>CAYVIJ010000062.1:0-3809 GCA_964451515.1 uncultured Phycisphaeraceae bacterium
GGGGGGCGGCGGGGGGCGGCGGGGATCGTTCCGGGGGCGGGGGCGATGCGGGCTGACTAGGCTTCGATCGTTGTCTCGCGCCTGTGCAAGGAGCGTCCATGTCGGACCAGTCGCTTCCGAAACGCCTGTTTTCCACGATCCGGTGCTTTCCATGCGCGGCGCTGTGGCTGGTGGTGGCGGGGATGGTGATCGTCTCGTTCGCGCTGGAGTTGCGGGAAGGGGAGTCGACGGCGGAGGTCAACGAGGCGCGCGCCCCGGCGCAGCGCGGCTCGCAGGGGGAGGATGGGACGGGCGCGGCGCCGCCCGATCTGCTGCCGCCGGAGGAGCAGCCCGAGAGCGCCAAGCCGCCGATCGCGAAGAACGCGCTGGGGCGGGAGATCGCGGTCCCGCCGCCCTATCCGATCATCAGCGAGGTGTATTTCGAGGTGCTCACACCGCTCGAGCTGGCCGACGCCAATGGCGATGGTGTGCGCTCGGCGACGGGGGATGAGTTCGTCGAGATCTGGAATCCGCACGGCGAGGCGGTGAATCTGGAGGGATACACGATCACGGATCGCAATCCCGAGCCGGAGCGGCGCTGGCGGTTCGTCTTCCCGGCGGTCGAGCTGGGACCCGGGGAGGTGGCGGTGGTCTTCAACGGGCGGGGCTGGTCGCCGGATGAGCGGGTGGGCACGGAGCAGCGGGCGCCGTCGGGTCCGCATCCGGGGTTTCACGGGGCGTGGGTGTTTACAGTGAACGCCCCGTCACGGGAGGTGGCGCTGTCGAACGAGGCGGAGTTCGTGCTGCTCTCGGCGGCGGAGGGGAAGCCGATCGACTGCGTGGCGTGGGGGGATCCGGAGCCGGGGCCGCCGTCGGGTGCGCTGCGGCTGAACGTGGTGTCGGCGGATCCGGCGGGGTCGGTGCAGCGGCTGGCGCCGGCGGGCCCGCTGCTGGAGCATGCGAACATCGATCAAACGCCCTTCTCGCCGGGACGGATTCCAACCGTCTCGGACTGACCTTTCAGGAGCGATGCATCATGGGCTGGACAGTGAAGCCCTCCGCGAGCACGAAGATCGAGCGGCGCGAGGCGCCGTATTTGACGGAGGCGATGCGACGGGAGGCGTCGGAGAAGTATCTGCCGCGGTTCGAGACGAAGCGGGCGGCGCTGCTGCCGGTGCTGCACATGGTGCAGCATGAGTACGGGCACATTCCGCATCAGGCGCTGGAGGAAACGGCGGCGTTTCTCGAGCTGACGCCGGCGGAGGTTCTGGACTCGGCGTCGTTCTACGAGGAGTTCTGGCTGAAGCCGAAGGGCAGGCACACGATCGCGGTGTGCCGGTCGATCGCGTGCGAGTTCTGCGGGCACACGGAGATCACCGACGCGGTGCGCGAGCGGCTGAGCATCGACATCGGCGACACGACGGACGACGGGCGCTTCACGCTGGTCGAGCTCGAGTGCATCGGCGCCTGCGGCGGGGCGCCGGCGGCGCTGGTCGATGAGGATCTGCACGAGCACTGCTCGGCGCGGAAGATCACGCAGATCATCGATCAACTTCGCGAACGGGACGCGACGGCGCGGAATGGCGACGCGGGCGATGGCGGATGATGGCGGGTGAGCATCGGAAGCGACCGCTGGCGAGATCGATCGGCGCGTTCTTCGGCGCGGTGTGGAAGGGCGTGCGCGCGGATCCGAAGGGTCCGCTGCCGGCGGGGCTGGAGAAGAAGGGCGGGGCGCAACGGCGAGTGGTGCGGCGCGACGTCGAGGAGCAGACAGACGAGACGCCGCAGGGGCGGCTGACGCTCAGGCGGACGACGATTGAGGAGATCGAGGTCTCGCCCTCCGATGAGAGGCGCGATCGCTCGCTGTAGCGCGCAATCAGCGGGAGCGGGGGCCGCTGTGCCCGGCGGGGGAGATGAGTCGGAGTTGGAGATGGCGGGCAGGGGCGCCCGCCGCTACCTGTCGAGGAAGTAGCGGGAGTAGAGACGGCTCGGAGAGCCGTCCCACCAAGAAGGAAGTAGGGGGAGTAGAGACGGCTCGGAGAGCCGTCCCACCAAGAAGCGTGGAATGGATCAACAAGTCCGGGCAGGCACGGCGGCCTGCCCCGCCGGTTTTTGTGTGAGCGGGGGAGATGAGTCGGAGTTGGAGATGGCGGGCAGGGACGCCCGCCGCTACCTGTCGAGGAAGTAGGGGGAGTAGAGACGGCTCGGAGAGCCGTCCCACCAAGAAGGAGGTAGGGGGAGTAGAGACGGCTCGGAGAGCCGTCCCACCGGGAGTGGATACTCGCTCTGGAAGGGGCGAGACTGCTTAGAATCCGGGCCGCTCAGAGCCGCGAACTCCGTTTTCCCCAGCCCTTCTCCCGCCACGCAGGACGAGGCCATGCCGTACACGCCGAAGACTGATTTTCCCGTCCTCACGCAGCGCATCCCGACGGCGCCGTGGGGCGATCCCAAGCAGCGCAAGACCGTCTCCTACGACGAGTACGTCAGGACCGGCGGCTACGAGGGGCTACGCACGGCGCTGTCGATGTCGCCGGAGGACATCGTCTCGATGGTGAAGGAATCGCAGCTTCGCGGGCGCGGCGGGGCGGGGTTTCCGGCGGGGGTGAAGTGGTCGTTCCTTCCCAAGCTGGATGATCCGAACGAGCCCGGGGCGCGGTATCTGGCGGTGAACGCGGATGAGTCGGAGCCGGGGACGTTCAAAGATCGGCTGCTGCTCGATTTCGATCCGCACCTGATGCTCGAGGGCATCGCGATCTGCTGCTACGCGTGCCGGCTGACGACGGCGTACGTCTACATCCGGGGGGAGTATCACCACCAGGCGCACGTGCTCGAGCAGGCGCTGCGGGAGGCGTATGAGAACAAGGTCTTCGGTCCGCAGGGCCTGCTGGGCGGAGCGGAGTGCGCGACGGGCAAGCCGCTGGCGGTGGAGTGCTACATGCATCGGGGCGCCGGCGCGTACATCTGCGGTGAGGAGACGGGGCTGCTCGAGTCGTTGGAGGGCAAGCGGGGCTG
The DNA here is from genome assembly GCA_964451515.1 of uncultured Phycisphaeraceae bacterium. Classification (GTDB taxonomy): domain Bacteria; phylum Planctomycetota; class Phycisphaerae; order Phycisphaerales; family UBA1924; genus CAYVIJ01. Next base: position 2,992 of record CAYVIJ010000062.1, read on the forward strand.
GCCGCGGGTGAAGCCGCCTTTCCCGGCGGTGACGGGGCTGTTCGGGAAGCCGACGATCATCAACAACGTGGAGACGCTGGCGCATCTGCCGTCGATCGTGGAAAATGGCGTGCAGTGGTTCACGGCGCAGGGGACGGAGTCGACGGTGGGGGGTCCGCCGTCGTTCGGGACGAAGCTGATGGGCGTGTCGGGGCATGTGAACAATCCGGGGTGCTTCGAGTGCGACCTCGGGATTCCGCTGAAGACGCTGGTGGAGGAGTACGCGGGCGGCATGCGCGACGGCAAACGCTACAAGGGCGCGATCGCGGGGGGCGTCTCGACGGGGATCCTGGGACCGGATCAGTACGAGGCGGAGATGGATTTCGACATCGGGCGCAAGTACAACGTGCTCGGTCTGGGCACGGCGTGTCCGACGATCTTCGACGAGGACACGGACATGGTGGCGGTGGCGCGGAACATCGCGCGGTTCTTCAAGCATGAGTCGTGCGGGCAGTGCACGCCGTGTCGGGAAGGGTCGGGGTGGATGTTCAAGCTGCTGACGCGGATCGAGCGCGGCGAGGCGCGGACGAAGGACCTGGATCTGTCTCTGGAGATCGCGACGTCGATGGGGGCGATGCCGGGGACGACGATCTGCGGTCTGGCGGACGGGAACAACTGGGCGGTGCGCACGATCATGAACAAGTACTGGGACGAGTTCGCGGCGCGGGTGCAGCCGACGTATGTGCCGGTGACAATGTCGACGGGGGCGGCGGCGAACGCGTGAGGAGACTTCGCCCGCTGCGCGGGCGACTGCGGGTAGGTCTGGTAGACGGCTTGAG
>CAYVIJ010000063.1:0-3762 GCA_964451515.1 uncultured Phycisphaeraceae bacterium
CGACGGGCAGGCAGGGCCGCCTGCCCCACCGGGTTCTTTGGGAGCGAGGAGAAGACGGGTCGGAGAGTCGTCTCACCAACGGCAAAACGACATGACGCCCCCGGATCCACCGAGGGCGTCACGCCATCGCTTCCCTGCGTTTGTCACGCCGCGGATGGGTCGTGCCCGAGTGTGGGCGTTGCTCCGCGGCTCGTGTCTCGTCCCTCCGTGGGCGGTCTTAGTGCACGACGTTGGTGGCGCGCTCGATGGCCTCGACGACCTGGCGCATCTGGAAGGGCTTCTTCAGGAACGCGTCGAACCCCTGCGAGCGGAGTTGGGCGGTCTGGCCGTCGGTGAGCTTGCCGCTCATGGCGATGACGCGCGTCATCTGGAGGTCGTCGCTGGTTCGGATGAAGTCGATGAACTGGCGGCTGTCGGCGCCCTCTAGGTGCAAGTCAAGAAGGATGACGTGGGGCTTGATCTTCTCGCAGAGCATGCCCGCCTTGAATCCGCCGGCGGCGGTGTGGACGTCGTACTCGGTCTGCTCGGTGAGGAGCTTGCCGAGGGTGTCGGTCACTGCGGAGTCGTCGTCGACGATCAGGACGCGGATCTGGCCCGCGCCGAGGTTGTCGAGGGGGATGCCGTGAGCCTTCATGAATCGGACGAGCTGGGAGACGGGGATCCGACGGTCCTTGGATCCGGGGATGCGATAGCCCTTGAGCTGGCCCGCGTCGAACCATTTGGAGACGGTGCGCGGGGCGACGTTGCAGATCTTGGCGACCTCGCCCGTGGTGAGGACTTCCTTCTCATTGGGAACAGACATGCTCGGCCCTCGCTGGTCCGCATGGGTTGAACAGAAAAAGACCGGTCCGGGGGACCGGGCATGCGGCACAGGCAGATCGGCGAGCGGCGGGGGCGTCTTGACGGTCTGGGCGGCACAGACGCGCAAAACGGGGTATCCGGACGGGTTGCGGCGTCCGGATGATGGGTCTGGAGAAGGTTCGGCGGGGTATGCGGACGGTGGGGACCGTTCGGGGCGGGCGGAGGAAGATGGGCGATGGACTTGATGGCGGGGTTCGTTGACACCTTTTCGCGAGCGTCAGTAGAGTGTCCGCTCGGCCGGGTCGGCTGGAGGCGGATCGGCTTGGCGGGATCCGGGATGGGGGTCGCCGCGTATGTATGGCGGCGGTCGGTTCGCGTCCGGGTGGTCGCTTCGCGCGTGGCGCAGGGCGTCGGCGGCCGGATCGGTGGAGCCGGGCCGGGCGTCAGTGGCGTCCGTCGGGCGAAGAGGAGTTGTCAGTGAGGCGGGATCTCCGTCTGCGCGGCTGGCGGGCAGGCGAGCGGCAGTGTTTGAACGAGGAGTCGATCGTGGTGAAGCGGCATCCCCCCTGTCCTCCGGCGGCGAAGGTGTCGCCTTGCGTGGCGCTCCTGGCGGCGGCTTTGGCGCTGGCGCTGGGACTGCCGTCGGCGGCGCTGGCGCAGGACGCCGATGGCGAGCAGGCGGGCGAGTTGACCAATGAGCAGTTGGTCGAGGACTACATCCACTTCGTGCTGATTCGCAACGACGAGCTGGCGCGCTCCTACGCGAACGCGCTGCTGGATCGGGGGGTCTCGCCGAGGCAGTTCGTGGGGCTTATTGAAGACTCGCCGTCGACGGAGGAGCGGTTCGAGAAGGCGACGCGTCTGGCGATTCTTTCGAGCGAACTGGAGGACGTCGCGGCGATGCTCAACGCCCTCTATGAGCAGGGGCGTCGGGCGCAGGCGCGGGATCCGGAGGAGATCGGACGGAACATCGCGCTGCTCGGCGAGAGCCCGCGGGCGCGGCTGCTGGCGGCGCAGCGCCTGATGGAGGCGGGGGAGTATGCGACGCCGCAACTGCTCGAGGTGATCCTTGCGCGCTCGAATCAGCCGCTGGAGACACAGGTCGAGAAGCTGCTTGTCGAGATGGGCGGGGATGTGGTGGCGCCGCTCTCCGAGGCGTTGCTGGGGGTTGATGAGGAGATCAAGCCGCGTCTGGCGCGGATTCTGGGCAGGATTGGGCGCACGGCGGCGCTGCCTTACCTCTATGACGTGATGCGAGCGGTCGAGGCGACGGTGGTGCGCGAGGAGGCGGCGCGGGCGATTCGTCTGATTCAGGGCTCGCCGGCGGACCAGCGGATCGCGACGTCGGAGCTGTACTGGCGGCTTGCGGAGCGGCATTTCGACGAGGAGCGGGCGCTGATGCGCTTCCCTGACGAGTCGCACCAGATCGTCTGGAGTTACGAGGTGGGGCTGGGGCTGGTGATGACGCCGGTGCGCACGGAGGCGTATCACCCGACGATGTCGATGCGTCTGTCGGAGCGCGCGCTGGCGGAGGATCCGGAGCACAACAACGCGCGGGCAATGTGGATCGCGTCGAACTTCAAGCGCGAGCTCGAGTCCCAGGAGGGGTACCAGAATCCGGTCTACGGTCCCGAGCGTCCGTCGGCGAAGTTCTACGCGATCATGGCGGGCTCGGAGACAACGCAGCGCGTGCTCGCGTGGGCGCTGGATGATCGGGATACGCCGCTGGCGCGGCGGGCGATCGAGGCGCTGTCGCCGATTGTGGGGGACGCGTCGCTGTGGGAGGGCCTGGGGGCGCGCAAGCCGCTGCTGGAAGCGCTGCGGTATCCGGATCGGCGGGTGCAGTACGAGGCGGCGCTGGCGCTGGGTCGGGCGAAGCCCGTCTCGGAGTTCGCGGGCTCGGAGCGCGTGACGCCGCTGCTGGCCAGCGCGGTTCGGGACGCGTCGACGCGGTATGCGCTGGCGTTCTCGCGGGATGTCGAGCGTCAGCAGGAGTTGGGAGAGCTGCTGCGGCGCGAGGGCTATGCGGTGATCCAGACGGGCGCGACGCTTGCGGACGCGGCCTCCGGGCTGGCGGAGGCGGTTGGCGTCGACATGATCGTCACGGATCTGCGCACGGAGGGGACGCTGACGCTGATCGAGCGGGCGCGCTCAAACCCGAAGCTGAACGTCACGCCGATCCTGGCGCTGCTGCCCGGCAGCGGCTGGATGGAGCTGCGCCGGCGCTTCGAGAGCAACCCGTTGACGGACGTGGCGCGCACGGGGCTCGATGAGGAGCAGCTCGCGAACGCGATCGAGCGTCTGGCGATTCAGGCGACGGGCGAGTTCGTGACGGACGCGGAGGCGCAGCGGTACGCGATGGAGGCGCTGGGCGTGCTGCGGGAGCTGGCGATCAGCCGGAACCCGGTTTTCAACGTGGCGGACGCGACGCTGCCGCTGATCGGAGCGCTGGGTGAGACGGAGGGGCAGATTCAGTTGCGCGTCGCCGATGTGCTGGCGCGGATCGACTCCGAGCGCGCGCAGCGGGCGCTGATGGACGAGGCGCTGGACAGCACGGAGGAGACGCGCGTCGCGCTCTTCGATCGTGTGGCGGAGTCCGGAAAGTCGTTTGGGAACATGCTGGAGGATCGGCAGGTGCGCTATCTGCTGACGCTGGCTTCGGAGGGCGACGGCGAGCAGGCGACGGCGGCGGCGGCGCTGGTGGGCGCGCTGAACATCTCGAACACCGAGATCGTGCCGCTGATTCTTGGGTCGTAACGGGGCTCCTCGTTCGGGCAGACTGGTTCGCGCAGGAAAGGGTGGGGCAGGCCCCGTGCCTGCCCGGGGGTGTGCGGTAGGGGTTGTAGATGGGCGGGCAGGGACGCCCGCCGCTACCGGTAGAGGGGGGTAGGAAGAGACGGCTCGGCGAGCCGTCCCACCGGGAGCCGTCCCACGGGGAGGCGTCCCAGCGGGAGCCGTCCC
>CAYVIJ010000064.1:0-3757 GCA_964451515.1 uncultured Phycisphaeraceae bacterium
CCCCCGCCGCCCCCCGCCGCACCATCCCCGCAGGCTGGTTCACCGATCCAGCTCCGCCGCCACGATGTTGAGCGACCCCAGCACCGCCACGATGTCCGGAAGCGTGTGCCCCTCGATCAGCGGCGCCATGAGCTGGTAGTTGATGAACGACGGCGCCCGCGTCTTTGCGCGCCAGGGATGCGTTGTCCCGTCCGCCACGACGTAGTACCCCAGCTCCCCGTTGGCCGTCTCATTCGCCCCGTAGTTCTCCGCGATGGGCGCCTCCCACCCGCGGTTGGCCATGATCAGCTCGAAATGCTGAATCAGCCCTTCGATCGATCCGTACACCTCATCCTTCGGCGGCAGCGTCAGCTTCGCATCCGAGTACACGTTCAGCGGCCCGCCCGGGATGTTGTCGATCAGTTGCCGGATGATCTCCATCGACTGCCTGATCTCCTCCAGACGCACCTGAAAGCGCGCGTAGCAGTCCCCCGCCTCCGCCACGGGAACCTTGAACTCCACCGCCTCCGCCCCCTGCCCGTCCCAGTTGTCCGCGTAGCACAGATACGGATGGTCCTTGCGCAGATCGCGCCGCACGCCCGACGCCCGCGCGATCGGGCCCGACGCCGCGAAGCGGATCGCGTCGTCATGCTCCAGAACGCCCACACCCACCGTCCGGTCCACGAAGATCCGGTTCTTCATCAGCAGCCGCTCGAGGTCCTCCAGACCCTTCGCCAGATCATCGTTGATGAACGCCTTGACGAGCCGCTTGAACACTTCCTCGTCCGGCGGATTGCGGAACGCCCCGCCCACGCGCGTCCAGTCCGGGTGATACCGCTGCCCCGCCAGATAATCGCAGATGTCGTAGATCTTCTCCCGCGGGTTGAAGGCGTACAAAAACCCCGTCAGCGCGCCCAGATCCAGCGCCGCCGCCGCCACGCACAGCAGGTGATCCTGAATCCGCGCCAGCTCCGCCATGATCGTCCGCAGCGCCTTCGCCCTCGGCGTCAGATCAATCCCGAAGAGCGTCTCCACCGCGTGGTGCCAGCAGATGTCGTTGGCGATCGGCGACAAATAGTTCATCCGCGACACGATCGTCACGTACTGGTTGTAATCGAGATGCTCCCCCAGCTTCTCAAACCCCGAGTGCAGATACCCGATGTGCGGCGTGCACCGCGCCACCCGCTCGCCGTCCAGCTCCAGCACCAGCCGGAGCGTCGTGTGCGTCGCGGGATGCTGCGGCCCGAAATTCAGGACCCACCGCTCCCCCGTGTCCACATGCTCCTCGACGTACTTCGTCGACTCGACGTCGACGTCGTACCCCTTCTCCGGCTTCAGCGTGTACGGCATGCCCTCTGACCTTCCGGCTTCGTATCGCCCGCTCCGGAGATCGTGGAATCGGAGCGGGTCAGGAGTATAGAGATCGCCCCTCGCCAAGGCCCGCGCGCGCAAAAACCGGTGGGGCAGGCCGCCGCGCCTGCACGTACCTCCTCCTTCTCCTGGCGGGACGGCTCTCCGAGCCGTCTCGACACCCCCCATCTCCTTCTCGGTGGGACGGCTCTCCGAGCCGTCTCTCTCTACCCATCTTCCCCTTCTACAGGCAGCGCCGCCCCCCCTGCCCGCCGTCTCCAACTCCTACTCATCTCCCCCGGCGCGCACAGCAGCCCGCCGCCACCGCTGTCTCTGGGCGCCACGAGCGGCTTGCCCGCCCGTGCCTCCCCTCCCTTGCAATGTTGACATCGCGCGCCGCCGACGCCTCGCCCGCAACACACACCAACCAAAAAAAGCCCGGACGGCGCTCACGCCGTCCGGGCCCTCTCTCTTGACCAGTCCTGCCGTCGCTCAGCCGCGCCGACGCCGACCCAGCGCCCCCAGCCCCGCGATGCCCACCATCGCCAGCGAACCGGGCCCCGGCACGATGCTCGGCTGATCGATCGCGAACGTGAAGTCCGTGTCCACCCCCGCCAGACCATCCGGAACGCTCGCACCGACCTGCACGTGTCCGATGCTCGAAAACACGGTGTTGAAGTCCGTCCCCTCGAACGACACGAACGCCGGGTTCGCCGGATCGATCGCAAACGAAATCTCCGTCCACACCCCGGGCGACACCGGCGTGAAATCGACCGCCACCGCGCCAGGGAAATTGAACGCCGAGGCGAAACGCGTGAAGAAGTTCAGCGGCTCCGACGCCCCGTGTCGCACGAACACCGAGAACTCGTCTACACCCGCCGCGATCCAGTCCCCCTCGAACGCCCCGCCCGACGAGCCGAACTCATCCTGACCGCGGAACAGCACGGGCGTGTCCCCCGAGTCGTTGCTCGAAAAGTTGAACGTCGTCGAGATGAAGGACGACCCGTCCGGCCCGCCCGACGCATTCCACGTCGGAACGCCCGTGAAGGCGTCGCGCCATCCAGAGTTGTCCGTCGCGAAATCTTCCGTAAAGGGAACGACCGGCGCCGCAAGCGCGCCCGACGAAATCAGCAAGGCCCCCACAGCCGTGATGCTGCTGACAAAACGCATGATTCTTCTCTCCTGTGGTGCAGTCCGCCCGCCGGCTCGGCTCCGAACCTCCGGCGAAAACGGACGACGAGTGACATGTATTGAGACTGAGTCTCAGGTGCAGCAGAGCGTAACGCCTTCGACCCCCACCGTCAATCCGCCGCTCCTGCCCGTCCCTCTACAACCCCTATCCCCCTCTTGGTGGGACGGCTCTCCGAGCCGTCGCTAACCCCCTGTAGGCAGCAGCGGGCGCCCCCGCCCGCCCGTGCCAGCGTCCGCTCGAAACAAAAACCGGTGGGGCAGGCCGCCGTGCCTGCCCGGACTTGTTGATCCATTCCACGCTTCTTGGTGGGACGGCTCTCCGAGCCGTCGCTCCTCCCTCCTCCCCGCCCACATTGGCCCGCCGCCACCGAGTTCGCGCGTGCCACGCGCGGCTTGCCCGCCCGTGCGCATCAACGTCTGTCACCGACGGCCCCACCGCCCGCGACAAGCCGCCAAACTCCACACAACCCACTTTCTCGCGAGCCGCCCGCCCCCGTCATCGCAAGCGCTCTACCCCTGCGCCGCCTTCAACTTCCCCAACAGCTCCCCCGCGCTCACCACGCCCGTGAACCGATCCACCACCTCGCCGTCCCGGATCAAAATCGTCGTCGGAATCGCCCGCACCCCCAACCGCTCCGCCGCCTGCGGATCCACATCAACGTCCAGCAGCACCGCCTCCGCGTTCTCGTCCACCCACGCCTGCACCTCGGGATCGACCAGCGCATTCTTCTTATACACCTGACACGGCGGGCACCAGTCCGCCGTCGCCACAACCATCACCGTCTTCGACGACTCCGTCGCCTGCGCCTGCGCGGCGTCCACCGTCAGCCCCGCCTTGAACATTCCGGGCGTGGGCGCGGCTCCCCGCCCCCCGCTGATCACGTTGATAAACGCGAGCCCCGCGATGATCAGCAGCAGAAAGGAGACAGCGTTCCACATCGAGTTCTTCATGACCAATCCTATCCCTACCGGACGCCTCGCTCGCCCTGCCGCACACTCAGGCCGGCGTCGCCGCCGACTCTTCCGCCACTCCGATCTATCGGCGCGCCCCGTTCATTCCCCGAGTCGCCCGACCCGCCCGCCACCATCCGCCTCTCCGATCGATCCTTATCAGACAGACCCGTTCGGACGCACCCCGCCATCGCCCAATCCCGCACGACCGCCCCTCACCCCCCGCCCAGGCCCGCCATGAAGTCGCGCTCCACGCGCGCCGATCAACAATCCGTGCCTCCCCACC
>CAYVIJ010000065.1:0-3528 GCA_964451515.1 uncultured Phycisphaeraceae bacterium
CTAGTCTTATCTTTAGCATTTTTTTATAAATTAGTAAATACTTAGATTCGCATTGAGTTTTGCAACGAATACATCCTGGTCAAAAGTCGCACTTCCATCATATAATTGCCTTGAATACGCATCAGAAGAAGTTGGTAGTGTTTTTGAGTAAGTCCGACCTGAAAAAACGGGGCAACCTGTTGAGTCCAAAGCCAAGCAACGCCCAGATTCAATGTCCGTTCCACCAAAATATGTTGAAAAAATAAGGCTATTTCCTAAACCCGATACTTTAGCCCGAATTATTCATAAACCATCATCTCCGCACGCCCTTTTACATGATACGAGCGATAGATTGACCATTTTAAAGGTCATATTGGAGTGCATGACGGCGTGAACGGCATCCACGTGTCAAGACATGTGGCACGGGTAGCCGCAGAATGCCTGATGAAGAAACAGTTCTCCCCGCGTTGAAACGGCGAAGATAACCTTTTGGTACTGCCCCGGCGTCAGGTTTTCATCACAAGTCGTCGATGAATGATGGCGAACACCTCTTTCAGAGGGAAGGAAGAGGGTAGAATGAAGCGCAGTTTCGTTTTCATCTCGCGAACCTCGGCTCCGACCTTGAGCAGCCGCAGGCGGATGGTATCGAACTGAGCTGTGGAGAAGTCGGTGCCGGCGAGGGCCTTCTCCCTGAGGGTGTGAAGGATCATGTAGGCGGCGCTGTGGAGCATGAGGCGGAACGAGTTTGCGATAAAGCTGTGACAGGATGTGCGGCCGCTTTTGAGCGCGTTTTTGTGATCTTTGATGAAGTTCTCCATGCGGCCACGGTCGCAATAGGCGGTCTCGTACAAAAACGAGGGGCGGGAGCGTTCGAAGCTGGTGACGATGAATCGTATGTTATCGCCCAATGCCGATACTTCGGCCATCACGATGACCCGGAGTTCCCGGTGCCATGACTTTGCCTGGTAGCGGATCTGTTTGAATATCCGGGACGGTTTGCCGGTGAGTTCGTACTGGCGGCGCGCTGCTGCCAACGCCGATTGCGCATGCCGTTTGAGGACAGCGTTTTGAGCAAGCCCTAGGATAAAATGAACGTCATGGGTGTCGCACCATGAGTACAGTTCAGGGGTGGCGAAGTGTGAATCACCGCGGATGATGATGTCAACGGATGGCCAGGCGGTACGGAGCCGCTTCACCAACCGCTTGATGATCGACCGCACTTCTTTGCCCGTGGGGCGTTTGCCGGGACGCAGGATGCTGGTGATCAGCTTGCCGCTCATCCCCTCGAAGATGAATAGCGGCATATAGCAGTAATCATCATGATAGGCATTGAACAGGCTCAGCTGCTGCGCACCGTGTGTGATGTCGTCGGTGTCGTCGATATCCAGAACAATAGCGTCCGGCGGTGTGTCGTATGAGGCGATGAACTGCTCTATCAGCGCGTCGGCGATTCGATAGACGTCTTTCGAAGAAAGAGCGTTCTCGAACCGTGACATGGTGGGCTGGCTCGCCAGATGCTCATCAGACGGCAACCTGTCGCAGGCCGCCTTGAATCCCGGATCAATGCGGAGGTCGTCGCAATCGTCGGCGTCCTCATATCCACACGCAATTTGAAGAATACGCTGACTGAGGAGGGTTGCAATATCATGACGGGTGTAACTGGGATGCCGGGTGTCGGGAATCACCGCCGCAAGACGGTCAACAACACCCATCCTGTCGGCCAGTTCACGCAGGAGCAGAACGCCCCCGTCGGAGGTGACATCACCACCGGTGAAATCAGCGGTAACCGTTTTGCCGGAAATCGTTTTGAACGCGAGGGAAAGTTGCTTATCTTGGCTCATGGCAGTCTCAACTCAACAGTATTGTGTTTATTCTTGTTATTAGCGTAACAATATTATAAAACAATATGTTGGTTGATGCACTGCCTTTTTTTATGAATAATTCGGGCTAGTAAATTCTTCATATAAAATTTCATTATACGTTTCCTCATTTCTATCTTTACAGTCTTGTGCTTTGGTTATTAGCAGTTGAAAAGTGGGCTTTTCAGCTGTTATTTTTTCAACTCCAATTTCAGCGCAAAGCTTATTTACAATTAATTTCCAAGATGGATAGCCTATTGCTGATGATAATCCTGAGCCCAGCCAACACACAAATGGTCTATTGTGCAACCCTTTAGCTTTTGTAATCTTGTCAGCTATTTCTTTTCCGGCTTTTTCAGGATCACATCAGCAATTTCCGGTTTAATATTTGCGTATAGCTTTCGCTTGGGGCAAGGGACATAAAAACAAGCGATTACAAAAAAAGAACTTGACATATCAACATTACGATAAAGCCAACATTTCGCAAAAATCCTTATCTGCAAAGGAGTTGCGAAATGCCGAAGGCTTTTCGGAGGCACACGCGGAAACGATTTTCATTGCCGAAGTTTATGCAACCATGCAACCAGGCCGTCCAAGGTATCAAACCACTGGCTTCACGAGGTAACAAACCGTTGGATCTGACGTTCGAACAACAGCTCACCGCATTGATCCTGTTCCATCTTGAGGAACATCAGTCGGGACAGGAATTGCTCCAGTTCCTCCGGGAGGATGATATTGCCCGCACCATCGTAGGAGCACCGCCCGGAGGCATTCCGAAAAGCACCTTTTATGAAGCGGTCAACTCCCGGGGACTGGATCAGATGGCGCATGTCTTCCGCAAACTGTGCAGGATTGCCGCAGATACGCTTCCCTTCGAGCATGAGCATCTGGGTGACATCATCGCCATCGACGGCTCCATGATAGAGGCGACACTTACCATGGAATGGGCTGATTACCGGGGCAACGTTAATAAAGCGAAAGCGCATCTCGGCTTCAATCTCAACCGCGGAATCCCCATGAAAATCTATCTGGCGGACGGCAAGAGTGATGAACGCCCCTATGTCTCCACCATTCTTCAGTCCGGTGAAACCGGTGTGCTCGACCGCTATTACCAACGCTACCAGAGCTTTGACGACTGGCAGCGGGAGAACAAGCACTTCGTCTGCCGGATCAGGGAATCGTCACGAAAGACCGTTATTCACGAAAACGATAGTGCCCCGGATGGCCCCGTATTCTACGATGCGCGAGTCTTCCTCGGTACGAAAGGCATCAACAAGACTGAACTGCCTGTCCGGGTTATCGGGTACCGCGTCGATGGAAAAACGTACTGGCTGGCCACCGACCGGTTCGAGCTCACTGCCGAAGAGATCATGTCCATCTATAAACTGCGGTGGAACGTCGAAACGTTCTTCAGCTGGTGGAAACAGCATCTCAACGTCTATCACCGCGTTGTTCGGAGTTCATACGGTATGATGGTGCAACTCCTTGCCGGTCTGATTACTTACTTGCTTCTGGCGATATACTGTCATGAACAATACAAGGAGCCGGTAAGCATAAGGCGGGTGCGGCAACTCCGCAATGCAATCAGAACTGAATCGCGCCATCCGGACTTCGATCCGCTTGAATGTATGCTCTCAAATCATGTTACCAAAAATCACTCGTTCGCAAAAACCTAACCGGAAATTGCTGA
>CAYVIJ010000066.1:0-3306 GCA_964451515.1 uncultured Phycisphaeraceae bacterium
GGTGTAAACGGCGCTCACAAACCGCGGGATTCTGGCGGTGAGGTCGCGGTTTTGGTGTCGTCGATGACGGGAGCGTCGATGAGTTGCTGGAATCTGGAGGCGACGTAGGCGACATAGAAGGGCTCGAGTTCTTCCTTCGGTAGTCGGGTTGCGACGTGTCGGAAGTAGGCGAGCGAGCTGATCGGCCCGAGGTTGCCGGAGTCGAGTCGTCTGAGAGTTGCCAGGCGGATGGCATGCAGGACGGTTTCCAGGGGGACCTGCTGGCTGAAGAGGTTCGAGGCGATCGCCCAGTCGGTCCTGGAAGCGCGGGCCGGTGTGTCGGGCGCGCTGAGGTAGGCGTCGATGACCGCCGAGAGGTAGTCGGTTCGGATCACGAGGGTTTGGTCGGGGGCTTCCGGTTCTTCCTGGCCTTGCGTCGTTTGGATGCCTCCTCCCTCGACTCTTTGAGGCGATAGGATTCGCCGTCGATCTGGACGATCTCGGACCTGTGTACGAGTCGGTCGACGATGGTGACGACGCAGGTGGCGTTGGGGAAGACCTCGCCCCACTCGGCAAAGGGCTTGTTGGTTGTGATGAGGATGGGCTTGGACTCGTAGCGCCGGGAGACGACCTCGTAGAGGAGGTCGGCGTGGCGGTTGTCGTAGGAGAGGTAGCCGAGCTCGTCGACGACGAGGAGCTGAGGCCGGCAGAAGAGGCCGAGCTTGCGGTTGAGGCTGGAGGTGGAGTCCTGTTCGGCGAGGGTGTTGAGCATCTCCGAGGCGGTGACGAAGCGGACCGAGGCGCCCGAGAGAACGGCCTGGTGGGCGAGGTTTTTGGCGATCATCGTCTTGCCGACGCCGTTGGGGCCGACGAGGACGACGTTGGTCGCCGAGGAGAGCCACTCGAGCCGGAAGATGTCGTCGACGTGGTCACGGTCGATGCTCTTCGGCCAGGTCCAGTCGAGGTCGGCCATGGGCTTGTAAGCCCCGAGCCGGGCGCGACGGAGCCTACGCTGGAGCCCGCGTCGAGAGCGCTCAGCCTCTTCCCAGGCGAGGAGATCCGGGACCCACGGGAGGTGGCCGGCGTCGTCCCAATGGGCGAGTAGGCCGTAGAGCTTGAGTGCGGCAACGCGTTTCAAAAGGTCGTCCGAGCTGGTGGTGGTCATGAGTGGTCCTCGGGGTCGTAGTCAGCGAGGTCGTGGGGCACGACGGTGAGATTCTTGACCTTGGGGTTGTCAGGGAGGTCGATCGCCACGGGCGGCGCGACGCGCCGGGCACGCCGCCTCCTGTCGAGGATGAGGCGCACGGTCTCGGGATGGGGCGAGCCGCTGTCGAGCGCTTCGGCAATGGCGGTGTCGAGGTCGGCGCGGCCGAATTCGTCCATCAGCCTGAGCAGCCGGTCGACAGCGGTTGCGAGGTGGCGCTGGCGCCTGGCCAGGGCGGTGAGCAGCTCCTCGGCTCTCGGGACGACGCGGAGCAGGTGATCCTGGCCGTGGCTGAGCCGGGCAGCCCGCTTCTGCCTCCACAGCTTCGAGATGTGCTCTTCGTCCTCGACGACCTGGTTCTTGTCCCAGGAGCGCTGGTGGGCGGCGACCTCCTCGGTGCCGTCGAAGATGCGGACGACCGACAGGTCGGCGACGACGGTAAGCTGGCGATCCACCCGGGTGTGGGGGACCGAGTAGCGGTTGCAGTCGAAGTGGACGTACGGGCTCTTGTGGACGGTCACCTCGACCCGCTCGTGGCACGGAAGCGGCTCGCCGGGCAGCTGCAAGAGATGGCCCCATTCCTCGAGGTATGCCTGCTCGACGGTTCGCCGGCGATCCTGGGGCCATGGGCGGCGCGAAGCTGTCTGGCGGCACCACTCGTCGGCCTCGCGGTTGAGGGAGAAGATGTCGTGGTTGGCGCGCAGCGGAAAGAAGGCCGTCCTGATGTAGCGAATCGCCCGCTCTACGCGGCCCTTCTCGTTGCCCCGGTAGCGGGCCACTGGCCGCGGCTCGAAGCCGTAGTGGTCGGCCACCTCCAGCAGCCTCGGGTGAAACCGGATGGCGTCCCCCCGGCGCTCGAGGACGGCACTCTTGAGGTTGTCGTAGAGAAGGCTTCGGGGTACACCGCCAAAGAAGGAAAAGGCCGTCAGATGGCCGGTCAGGAAGCTCACCATGCGTGCGTCGTAGAAGAAACGGAGGAAGATCCGCCGTGAGTAGCTCAGCACCATCACGAAGGCGAGCAGCAGACGCACCCCACCGTCCACCTCACGCGAGCCGAAGTGCCCCCAGTCCACCTGCGCCTGCTCCCCTGGCAAGGTCCTGAGGCTCAGAAACGCTTCTGCACTCCGCCGAGGACGAAGCTCGAGCTCGGCGATCCGGTGGCGCAGGTGGTCAGGTCCACCGGGGAAGCCGCGACGCCTCAGCATCTCGTACAGCTGACTCGCCGGCAGGGTCGGGTACTTCCCCAGGGTCTCCGAGATCAGGGGCATGTACGGGTCGAGAATCGACGGCCGCCGTTTCACCTCCGACGGAGAGGACGTCGGCCTCCGTGCGTGCTCGATGACCGCGGACACTGTCGAGTGGTGGACCCCGAGAAGCCGAGCGATGGTGTTGACCTTCAGGCCCTCTACCTCTCGAAGGCGCCGGATCTCTGCCTTCACCTCTGGCGGGATCATCAACGGATCCCCGTCGTCGGCCGCGCAGCGGGCGCCGGCAGCGGAGGAAGTCCAGCCGTACGTACGGCTCGCAGCCGTGTCCGCAGAAGTCGCATCGTGGCTGGGCCATTGGTGAATGCTCTGTCGCCTCGGTCATGCATGGAATACCACATGCCACCACCGTGATCGGGGCGGCCCCGGTGCGGCAAGGGTGATGCGTCACTTTTTCCCCGGACGACTGCCGATCGCGGTATCTCTGCTGCCGTCGAGCGTGGTTCTCCCGACCTCGCCGAGTCCTCTGGTATCGCGCCCCTGCGTCCCGAACGCATTCCCGGCGAGCCTCATCGCGGCAACGCCTCGAGCAGTACACCTGGCCCCGGTCGCAGTGTGAGCAGATGTACCTCACCTTCTGGCAGCGACAGCAGTGAAAACGACGGCGATCCGGGTGAAGCTCGTCCATGGCCGAAGCTCGGCCTGGACCTCCTTCACCACCTCAGCGATACTGGTACCGGCGGGATTCGTCCCTGGCCAGAGGGGGAGTTTCTTCTTTCCGGGAATGGCTCCCCCTCTCATTTTCCACGATCACATCGCCATGCCTCGCGCACGCGCGCGACGATGATCTCCACTCGCTTCCTGTCTCTGTTGATTCAAACGCCAGGATGCCGCGGTTTCTACCCGCCGGCTACACCA
>CAYVIJ010000067.1:0-3195 GCA_964451515.1 uncultured Phycisphaeraceae bacterium
GGGAGTAGAGACGGCTCGGCGAGCCGTCCCACCAGGAGAGCCGTTCCGCCGGGGGACTGAATAGGTGTTGGAGACGGCGGGCAGGGACGCCCGCCGCTACCGGTAGAGAGGGGGGAGGGGGAGTAGAGACGGCTCGGCGAGCCGTTCCGCCAGGCGAGCCGTCCCACCGGGGAGTGTTGATGTGGACGAGCAGGTCCGGGCAGGCACGGCGGCCTGCCCCACCGGTTTTTGTGTGAGCGGGGGAGGCGCGGGCGGGCGAGGCGCCCGTGGCGCGCGAGTTGGATACCGTCTCCGCGGCATGATCGCTTTTCTGCGCAATCGTCGGCGTCGCAGGCTTCGGGAGGCGGCCTTTCCGGAAAAGTGGTGCGACATTCTGCGCGCGCGGATGCCGTATTACCGCAGGCTGCCCGGCGACCTCCAGCGCGCGCTCGAGGGGCACATCAACGTGTTTCTCGCGGAGAAGAACTTCGAGGGGGCGGGGGGGCTCGCGATGACGGATGAGATTCGCGTGACGATCGCGGCGCAGGCGTGCGTGTTGCTGCTGGGGCAGGACGAGCCGGACTATTACCCGACGCTGAAGTCGATCATCGTGTATCCGGCCGCGTATGTGGCGCGGTACAGGTCGCGGTTCGCGGGGGGGCTGCATGTGGAGTCGGCGGGCGCTCGGCTGGGGGAGTCATGGACGCGGGGGTCGGTGGTGTTGTCGTGGCGGGATGTCGTCGCGGGGGCGGAGGACGATCACGACGGGAAGAACGTCGTCTTCCACGAGTTCGCGCATCAGTTGGATGCGCAGTTCGGCGGTGAGGCGCAGGGGGCGCCGATCCTGAAGGACACCAATCAGTACGGGTGCTGGTCGCGGGTGCTGGGGGAGGAGTTCACGCGGCTGCGGCATGAGCTGATGATGAACCAGCCGCATCTGATTGATGCGTACGGGGCGACGAACCCGGCGGAGTTCTTCGCTGTGGTCACGGAGCATTTCTTCGAGCAGCCGGAGGATTTGCGGGAGAGGCATCCGGAGCTGTACGGGCAGTTGAAGGGGTATTACAGGCAGGATCCGGCGGCGTATTCGCCCGCTGGGTTCGAAGAGGGCAGGTGATAGCGCTTGGCGATGAGTAGGGGGAGTAGACGGGCGGGCAGGGACGCCCGCCGCTACCTGGAGGTGGAGTAGGGGGAGTAGAGACGGCTCGGCGAGCCGTCCCACCAGGGAGTGTTGATGTGGACCGGCAAGTCCGGGCAGGCACGGCGGCCTGCCCCACCGGGAGACTTCGCCGCTGCGCGGGCGATTGCGGGTAGGACTCGTAGACGGCTTGAGCGGAGCTCTGCGCCTGGGGGGAGGTGGAGGGGGATTGTGTGCGCGGGGGAGGCGTCGGAGCGAGAGGGTGGGGGAGGAAGACGAGCGGGCTTGGGGGTCGTTGGGCGTGGGGATCGTCTAGACTTCGTGTTCGGAAGTGGATCAGGAGTCTTGAGACAGGAGACGCATGTCAGAGTCCTCACGCACGGAGTTGTTTCCGCCCAAGAGCGGCGAGAGCGGGCGGACGTACATTCGGGATCTGGGGCCGACGGAGCCTTTCTCGGGGGCGTTCACGATTGTCAACGCGCAGCTCGGGACGACGCGCTCGGGGAAGCCGTATCTGCGGTGCCTGCTGCGGGATCGGACGGGGGAGGCGCCGGGGCGGATGTGGTCGATCCCGGAGGAGCTTTTCCGTCGGCTGCCGACGGATGGGTTCGTCTACGCGGAGGGGGAGTCGCAGCCGTATCAGGGCGAGCTGCAACTGATCATCCAGTCGATCAAGCCGATCGAGCCGACGGCGGAGCAGCTTCGGGAGCTGCTGCCTTCGTCGCAGCGGCCCGCGGAGGAGATGTTCGCGGAGGTCCAGGGGATCCTGGAGACGCTGGAGCATCCGGCGATGCGCGGGCTGGCGGAGGCGTATCTCGCCGACGAGACGCTGATGGCGCAGTTCAGGCAGGCGCCGGCGGCGAAGATGATGCATCACGCGTATCTGGGGGGGCTGCTGGAGCACACGCTGGCGCTGCTGAAGCTGGCGGAGGCGGCGCTGCCGCTGTATCCGAGGGTGAACCGGGACATCGTGCTGATGGGGCTGTTCCTGCATGATCTGGGCAAGACGCGGGAGCTGCGGTGGGACCAGGGATTCGACTACACGGATCGAGGGCTGCTGGTTGGGCACATCGTGGACGGGGCGATCATGCTGCACGACAAGGCGCAGCAGACGATGCGCGAGTCGGGGCATCGGCTGCCGCCGAACACGCTGTCGGTGCTCCAGCACATCATCCTGAGCCATCACACGCTGCCGGAGCACGGGGCGGCGCGGATCCCGTCGACGCCGGAGGCGATCTTCGTGGCGATGCTGGACAATCTCGATGCAAAGATGGCGATCTGCCTGGCGGCGGCGCGCCCGGAGCAGGAGCGGAAGTTCGACCTGGGCGGGAACTTCACGGAGCGGATGTGGGCGCTGGACACGAAGCTGTTTCGGCCTGACCCGCTGAAGTAGGCTTCGCGCGCTGCGCGCGATTCGGGGGAGAGGGGATCAGGTTGGAAGGGTCTTTGGGCGCGGGTGGGGGAGGCGCTCGTGGCGCACCCTTTTGCCTGAAATGCACGGGCGGGCAAGCCGCCCGTGGCGCCCGGCGGGCGAGGCGCTTGTGGCGTCCGAGGAGTTGGAGATGGGCGGGCAGGGACGCTCGCCCTACCGGGAGGTGAGGAGTTTCTCGGCGAGGGTGTCGAGGGGGATGTTGTTCTGTTGTGCGGCGGTGTCGAGGTCTTTGATGGTGGCGGCGCCGGAGTCCTCGAGGATGACGGCGCAGCGTGCGTGTGACTTCTCGGCGTCCTTGAGGAGTTTGCCGACGTTGCGGGTTGAGCGGTGGGAGCGGCGGGCGTGGATGCCTTGTGCGCGCAGGGTGGCGAGTGTGGGCTCGAGTGATTCGTCGGCAGATTCGGAGGCGGCGATGAGGAAGGCGTCGGGGCGGGCGTTGATGGATTCGAGGAGTTCGGCGCCGCTTGGCGTCAATCCCTTGTCCTCGAGGACGAGCGAGAGGACGACGTCGCCCATGGCGAAGCCGACGGCGGGCGTGGGGGGGCCGCCGAAGAGTTCGACGAGGCCGTCGTAGCGTCCGCCGCCGGCGATGGCGCGCTCCTTGCCGCCGGCTTCGTGGACTTCGAAGACGGTTCCGGTGTAGTAG
>CAYVIJ010000068.1:0-2856 GCA_964451515.1 uncultured Phycisphaeraceae bacterium
CCACGCCGTCCGCCCCCCGACAATTGTCCGAATGGCGCGCGATCCCACCGACCAACCGTCAAAGGGCGTATTCCGCCCCTTCGACGCGAACCCCTCCGCCCGGATCGTCCAGGGGCGATCGGGATCGATGAGCGTCACGTCCGCCGGGCCCTCCCGCTCCAGACGTCCCAGCCCGAATCGATCCAGCCCCATCACGCGGGCCGGGGCCCACGTCAGCATCGCCACCAGACGGGGCCAGTCGATCCGCCCGCTTTCGATCAGCGCCTTCGCGTACAGCGCCACCGCTGTCTCCAGCCCGACCAGCCCGAAGGAGGCCGAGGCGAAATCCGTCGCCTTCGACTCGGGCGTATGCGGGGCGTGATCGGTTCCCAGGATGGTGATCGTCCCGTCCTCGGCGCCGCTCAGCAGCGCTTCGCGATCCTCCTCCGTCCGCAGCGGCGGGTTCATCTTCGCCATCGTGTCGTAGGGCCGTCCGTCGCGCCCGCGCTCCACCGCCTCGTCCGTCAGGAGCAGGTGGTGGGGGGTGGCCTCCCCCGTGATCATCTCCCGCCCCTCCGCGTCGGCCCCGCCCTCCCCTCGCGCCGCTCGGAGAATCTCCACAGACCCCGCGCTTGAGAGATGCTGCGCGTGATACCGCGCCCCCGCGAGACGGGCCAGACGCACGTCCCGCTCGAGAATGATCTCCTCCGCGATCGCCGGCCAGCCCCCGAGCCCCAGCCGCGTCGAGACAGACCCTGCATGCATCGCCGCACCCCGCGTCAGCGTCGGATCCTGACAGTGCTGAAGGAAAACACGATCCGCCGCCCGGCACGCCCCCAGCACATGCAGCATCACCGCCGCCGACTCCACGACGTCTCCGTCGTCGGAGAAGCCGACGGCCCCGCTCCGGGCCATAAGCTGGATCTCCGCCGCCTCCTCGCCCCGCCGCCCCTTCGTCGCCGCGCCGACGGGAAACACCCGGCACAGGGCCCGCCGACGGGCCTTTTCGAGCACGAACTCGATCCGCTCCGCCGTGTCCAGCGCCGGCTCGGTGTTGGGCATGCAGCAGACGGTCGTGAAGCCGCCGGCGACCGCCGACGCCGCGCCTGTGGCGATGGTCTCGCGCTCTTCCTGCCCGGGCTCGCGGAGATGGACGTGCGGATCGATCAGCCCGGGCGTGACCAGCAGATCGGAAGCGTCCACCACCTCATCCGCGCCTGAGGCGGAGAGATCGCGACCAATCTCCACCACCACGCCGTCCTTGATCGCCACGTCGCCGATCTCGTCCCGCGCCGTCGCCGGATCGATCAGTCGTCCGCCCTGGATGAGCACGCTGGGCATCTCCCGCAGCGTAGCCGAGGCAGGCCGATCCCGGCGCCGGCGATCAGTTGCCCCCCGCTCCGGGCCGATCTAAACTCGCTCCGCCGGAAGCTCCGGCCAGACATCAAGAGACGGGGCGTGGCGCAGTTTGGTTAGCGCGCTTGACTGGGGGTCAAGAGGTCGCTGGTTCGAATCCAGTCGCCCCGATTGCCGCCTTCGGCGGCAATAGAGAGGAGAGAGGCGAAAGGAGAGAGGAGAGCGTCGCGCGGCGGATGTGCGGGGTCCTACCGGCGCTCGCCTGCATCAACAGCCTCTCTCCTCGGTCTCCTCTCTACTTTCTCCTCTCTCGACCTGCCGAGCGTATCGAATGCCCTTCGCCGTTGAGAACCTGAAGGTCTATCAAAAGGCTGTTGCCTTCGCGGATGAGATTCTGGTTGCGAACCAATAACCAATCTGTAAAGTTCGGATTGTAGCACGCTCCTGCAGGCACTCGGCAGCGTCGCCGTCACCACAAATAGCGTGGCCCACGATCAATGCTATGTTCAATTAACTGTTAGACCTTTGGAGAGAGAATGCGAACCCAATCCCTTTTGATTCTCTTAATCACTAGTCTCTTTCCGATACACGGCGCTGCTCAGGAGCGTTCTGATTGGGGCGGATTCTTCGACGCGTTCGATGCTACAGGCACGATCGTGGTGGTCGACGAGCGTATGAAAAGCCATTCAATATGGGTCTATGGACAGGAACGAGCAAGCAAACGCTTTTCCCCCGCCTCCACATTCAAGATTCCGCATACGCTATTCGCACTGGATGCCGGCGCCGTTAGCGATGAATTTCAAGTGTTTGAGTGGGACGGGGTTGAACGAGACTACTCAGGTCACAATCGCGACCAGAACCTCCGTTCGGCCATGCGTGAATCCGCACTTTGGGTTTACGAGAAGTTCGCAAAGGAAATTGGTGAGGAAGGGGCGCGGAGCTACCTAGGACGGATCGACTATGGCAACGCAGACCCGACGACAGAGGAAGGCGCTTACTGGGTCGATGGCAATCTTGCCATCTCCGCGCACGAGCAGATTTCGTTCCTGAATCGCCTGTACCGGAACGAGCTCCCCTTCAAAACCGAGCATCAGCGCCTCGTGAAGGACATCATGATCGTCGAGGCTGGGCGAAACTGGATCCTGCGCGCCAAGACCGGTTGGGACGGCCGAATGGGCTGGTGGGTCGGGTGGGTTGAGTGGCCCACCGGACCGGTGTTCTTTGCACTCAACATCGACACCCCCAACCGAACTGGCGACCTTGCTAAGCGGGAACAGGTAACTCGCGCTATCCTCCAATCCATTGATGCCCTACCGGCGCCATAGCAAAAGGTCTATCTAACAGTTCATGCAAGCCGACGCCGCTTCTCGGCGCTCAGGTGAACGCCGGGGCACCCCGGAACCCCCCTCGTCATTCCGGCGCAAGCCGGAATCCAGAGCCCCCGGTCCATGAAGCAGCCGTGCGTATACCTGCTGGCCAGCCGCCGGAACGGCACGCTGTACGTCGGTGTGACTTCGAATC
>CAYVIJ010000069.1:0-2799 GCA_964451515.1 uncultured Phycisphaeraceae bacterium
GGCTCGCGCCCGGGGCTCATCGGATCGCTGCTGGTGGGCGTTGCGGCGGCGAAGGCGCTCGCGTGGGCGCTGGGCAGGCCGCTCATCGGCGTGGACCATGTGCAGGCGCATCTCGTCGGCGGGCTCCTCGATGCGCCGCCCGCGGACTTCCCGGCCTTGGGGCTGGTCGTCTCCGGCGGGCACACTTCGCTCTATGCGCTCGACGATCTGCTCTCCATCCGCCGGCTGGGCGCCACGATTGACGACGCGGTGGGCGAGGCGTTCGACAAGGTCGCGGCGATTCTCGATCTGGGTTTTCCGGGAGGGCCCGCCGTCGATCGCGCCGCGCAGAGGGGCGATGCGCGCGGGCATGACTTCCCGGTCAGCCGGCTCGATCCGGAGTCGCTCGACTTTTCCTTCTCCGGCCTCAAGACGGCCGTGCTGTACGCCGTTCGCGGGCGTCCGGAGCGGAGGGACGGACGCTCCGTCTTCCCGCGCGATGCGCACGATCTTACGGATTCGCAGCGCGCTGACGTCGCCGCCTCGTTTCAGCGCGCGGGCGTGGAGGCGCTGCTCCTGAAGCTCCGGCGCGCGCTCGAGCGCGAGCGCGACGCGGGGCGTGGGCCGAAGTCGATTCTGGTCGGAGGGGGCGTCAGCGCCAACACGCGTCTGCGCGCCGAGCTGCTGTTCTTCGCGGAGTCCGAATCGCTTGATCTGCGGCTGCCCCCCCTTGAATACTGCGTGGACAACGCCGCCATGATCGGCGGGCTCGCCTACGACCTGCACGAGGCGGGGCGCGTCGACGATCTCTCTCTCCGCGCCGTTCCGACAACGGCGATCTGAGCGCATGCCTCCCGATCCACTCGACTTCCTGGACAAGCCGCCGCCCGCGGGGCCGTATGCGCATCCCGCGGCCCTGCCCGACGAGGATCTGCTCGATCAGTGCGAGTTCGGCGCGAGCCGCTCATCGGGTCCGGGCGGGCAGCATCGCAACAAGGTCGAGACGCAGGTGCAGTTCACGCATCGCCCGACGGGAATCAGCGCGCAGGCGGGCGAGCGGCGCAGCCAGATTGAGAACAAGCGCGAGGCGCTGCGCCGTCTGCGCTTCGCGCTGGCGGTGGAGCATCGCGAGCCTGTTCCGGCGGGCGCGATCGGGTCGGAGCTCTGGCGCGCGCGCCGGCAGGGTCGGCGGCTTGTGATCTCGCCGCGCCATCGCGATTTCCCGGCGCTGCTCGCCGAAGCGCTGGACGCGATCGCCGATGCGGACTGGGAGCCGCGCCGGGCGGCGATCCGTCTGGGGGTTTCGTCCAGTCAATTGATCAAGCTGGCGAAGCAGCATCGCCCGGCGCTGGGCGTGTGGAACCAGCGACGGGCGGCGCGGTCGCTGCATCCGATCAAGTAGGGCGCTCGGGCGTTGGAAAGGCCGCACGCGCGTGCGAGCCGGGGAGGGGGCTTGTTCGATCGTTGTCGAAATGGCCTCTTCCCGGCATTTTTCTTCCCACCCTCGGGGGCAGGCGTTATTCTGCGCGCTCGCCTTCGCAACTTCGCACAGGGAGGAGGCAGGACATGCCGCAAGCAGCCGAGTCGAGCAGCCCTCGCATGGTGTCGTATCTGGCCCTCGCCGCGGGGGCGGTCCCGGCGGGAGACGCGATGGGCGGGGGGGTCATCGGGGAGAGCGATCTGGGGCTCGTCGCCGATCCATTTGTTGAGCGCGGTGAGGGATGGGTGGGCGCGATAGCGGATTTGAGCCTTGGCGCGTCATTTGGAACGGTTCGCTTCCAGGCGTCCGCCGCCTCGTTCACCTATATACACAACTATTCGGCGCAATCCGCTCTGGCGATGTTTCACGAAGGCGGTTCCTTCACCGCCGGATCCTTCCTCGGAACACAAGTCGAGCGACAACGTGTGTTCCCGCGGCGGTTGGCCTCGGGCTTCTCGATCGATGGCGACGTTGACGCCCCATGGACCCATTCAGCGTTCTTGGCGGCGTCGCGGAATTCTCGAAGTGATTTCTATAATGGTGGCGGGACGGGAGAGTGGCTTCCGGAGCACGGAGACGACGCCGTCCGCGGGTTCCTCGCGTTTCGCATCACCAACGACGGCGGCGAGAGCTTTCTCCTCGGCTGGTTCGACGTCGAGTACGACCTCGACGACCCAGGCGGCAAGCTGACCATTCATGGCTGGGCGCTGAACACCACGCCCAATCAGGGCATCTTCGCCGGCGGGGGCGCGATTCCTTCGCCGAGCCCGGCCGCCCTGGCGCTTCTGGCCGCGGGAGCGGCGGGGATGCGGCGCACGCGGTGGAGCGCGGCTTTGGCTTTGTAAGCCGCCTTTCGTGTCGCAACACGCGCTTTTCGGGACACGCCGCTTCCATCCGCGCGGAGTATGCTCGGACGTCACAATAAGGAGGCGCCTCCATGATGAGTCGACCGCCCCCGGCGGGCGGGGCGGCTCGCCGCTACCGGTTTGGATCTGATCGGCCCGCCGCTGCCGAGGTTTTGTTGGCGTGCCACGGGCATCGGCGAGCGCGGCGGGGCGGCTTGCCTGGCGGTGGTGATGCGCGATGGTCGGGAGATATCGACCTTCGTCGACAGGAGCAAGATGGCGGCGCTCATTGGTTGTTTTTGTACGAATCGGCGGCGCGCGGGGCCGCTCTCGCATCAGAAACGAGGGCGGCGCGCCCGGGCGTGCGTCAGAGTGCCGACGTGTCCCGAAAAACGTATTTTTTTACCTTGATCCGTTGCGGGGGGGGTACATTGATAGCGTGTGACAGAGTCCGATTATGAGACCACCAAGGAGAATCATCATGTGGATCTCGCG
>CAYVIJ010000070.1:0-2411 GCA_964451515.1 uncultured Phycisphaeraceae bacterium
CGGTTGACTTGTAGTACTATCCAGGAGAGTTTATGCGAATGGAGGTTCCTGGATGGTCACAGACAAACAGGTGAGGTTATTGATGAAGTTTTATAAGACAGAGAGAGTTTTGTACCGCGCATCGGCGAAAGCCGGCATGGACGAGAAGACCGCGCGGAAGTATCTCAGGTCGGGCAAATTACCGAGCGAATTAAAGGTTGTGCATACGTGGAGTACTCGTGCAGACGCATTCGAAGAGGTATGGGATGATATACGTAGTCGGCTTGAGATTAATCCGGGTCTTGAGGCGAAGACGTTGTTTAAAGATTTACAGCGGCGTTTTCCCGGGCGTTTTGCAGACGGTCAATTACGCACCTTTCAGCGGCGCGTAAAGAGATGGCGTGCGCTTGAGGGGCCGTCAAAGGAGGTTTATTTTGCCCAGGTGCACAAGCCGGGAGAACTGTGCCAATCGGACTTTACGCGGATGGACGATCTCGGTGTGACAATCGGCGGCAGTCTGTTCAGGCATATGGTGTATCACTTTGTTATGACGTATTCAAACTGGGAAACGGGCACGGTCTGTTTTTCGGAGAGTTTCGAGAGTTTGAGCGAAGGTCTTCAGAATGCGTTAACCGAGCTTGGCGGCGTACCGCGTCGTCACCAGACCGACCGGTTGACTGCTGCGGTACACAAGGATTGCAGCCGCGATGAATTTACCGAAAACTATCAGGCCTTACTTCGTCATTATTCATTAACCGGCAGAAAGACACAGGCGCGCAGTCCGCACGAGAACGGAGACGTTGAACAGCGGCATTACCGTTTCAAGAAGGCGGTCGAACAGTCCTTACTGCTACGGGGCAGCTCTGATTTTAAAAGCCGTGAGGAATACATTCTGTTCCTGCGCGGGATATTTACGCAGCTTAACTCCGGGAGGACTCGACGTTTTGAAGAAGAGCTTACCGTTCTCCGCCGGCTGCCCCTGACGCGAACGGACACCTGTAAACACCTGCAGGTAAAGGTCGGCCCCGGCAGTACCATCCGTGTGAAGCATAATGTGTATTCGGTGAACAGCCGTCTTATCGGAGAGCAGGTAACAGTCAAACTCTACTTTGATCGTCTGGAAGTGTGGTACGGCCAGCGCCTGACCGAAAGGATCCCGCGGCTCTGCGGGGAAGGCGGACACCGGATCAATTACCGTCACATCATCGACTGGCTTGTTCGCAAACCGGGAGCTTTTGAGAACTACAAATACCGAAAGGACCTGTTCCCGACGCACCGTTTCCGCATGGCGTATGACTATCTGAAGCGGCATTGCGGCCGGTACGCCGGTAAGGAATACCTGAAAACACTGTACCTTTCGGCAAAAGAGAATGAAACACTCGTCGATACTGCCCTGCAGCGTCTTATCGACGCCGAAGAACCGCTCACGTACGAACGGGTCGAGGCCGCTGTACGGTCGATACGGGACGATCGACAGACGCCGGCACAGACGGTGACTATCAGGAAGGTAAAATTATCCGATTATGACCGTCTTATTCAGAAGGAGGCAATCTCCTTATGACCGTATCAAAAGAACTTTCGGCGCAACTGACGTCTCGTCTTAAAGAGCTGTATCTTCCGGCAATCCGGGAATGTTATCATGAACAGGCAGAGACTGCCCGTCTTGAATCGTACAGCTATGAGAAATATCTGTTGGAGCTCGCAGAGCGCGAGTGTGAAAACAGGCGGCAGAACCGTATAGCCCGGTATCTGCGGGCATCCAAACTGCCGCTGGAAAAGACAATGCAGTCGTTCGACCGCAAGCGGCTGCCGCATAAAGTGGACGCGCAGCTTTCCGTCCTGCTGGACGGCTCATTCCTGGACCGCTGCGAGAACATCCTGGCGTTCGGCAATCCAGGCAGCGGTAAGACACACCTGCTGTGCGCGATCGGCCGGGAACTCGTTCATCAGGGAAAACGCGTCTTATATGTTCCCTGCAGCATTCTGGTGCAAACCCTGCTGATAGCGAAACGGGATCTCAAGCTGCCGCAGGCGCTCAAAAAACTCGGGAAATATGACGCGTTGATAATTGACGATATCGGCTATGTGCAGCAATCCCGCCAGGAAATGGAAGTACTGTTCACACTGCTGGCCGACCGGTATGAACGCTCAAGCATCATGATAACAAGTAATCTTCCCTTTTCAGAATGGGAACATATATTCAAAGACCCGATGACCACCGCGGCGGCGATAGACCGGCTGGTTCACCATAGCATCATCCTTGAATTAAATCTCAGCAGCTACAGATTGGAGCACTCTCAAAAACAACAGGATAAAGGCTAACTCCAGTCGCCCTACGGGCTTCCTTACGTTACCCTTTGCCTACGGAACACTAACATACTATCCGGGAAAAATAATTGTCGTTGACGGGAAATTATAGTTGACATTGAACA
>CAYVIJ010000071.1:0-2018 GCA_964451515.1 uncultured Phycisphaeraceae bacterium
ACAGCCTGACCGCTCGACCTGTCGTATCGAGGTTGCTCCCGGGCATCAGGTGCAGATCGACTACGCGAAAGCGGGACTCTTGTACGATCCTTCAACGGGCAGGCGCAGAACGGTGTACGGTTTTATCGGAGTGCTTTCCTTCAGCCGCCACAAATACGTAGAATTTGTTTTTCGCCAGAATCAGCAAAGCTTCGTTCAGTCGCACGTCAGGATGTTCAGCGAGTTCGGCGGTATCCCGAAGACCATTGTCCTTGACAACCTCAAAGCGGGCGTTATCAGGCCCGACCTGTATGACCCGAAGCTGAACCGGGCGTATGCTGAGATGGCAGCGCATTACGGCTGTTTCATCGATCCGTGCCGTATTGCCAGCCCGAAAGACAAGGGCAAGGTCGAGCGCGACGTGCAGACTGTCCGGGAACAGTTCAGAAAACTGCTTGCGCTTAATCCTGCTATCACGCTGGCCGATGCAAACAGCGCCATCAGGGACTGGCTGATCAACGACTACGGCGGCAGAAAGCACGGCACAACGCATCAGGCGCCGTATCTGCTGTTTACTGAGACGGAACAGCCGCTTCTGCTGCCGCTGCCTGAAGAGCCATACGAAGCGGCTTTATGGAAAGAAGCGACGGTGCACCCCGATCATTACATCCAGGTCAACAGGAAGGCCTATTCGGCCCCGCATCCGTATGTCGGGAAAAAGGTGCTGATAAAGGTCACGCACAATCTGGTGCAGGTCTATTACAACGAGCGGCTTATCAAACAACATCCGGTTGCCAGGGGATACCGGCAGACAGACCTTGCAGACTTCCCGGACAACGTTCGCCATGCGCTCGATTCAGGAATGCCGCTGTATCTCTGTAAGAAAGCTTCCGAGACCGGTCCCAATCTGGAAAACCTCATACGCGGGATACTCGGCGTTCACGCGTTTATTAACCTGAGAAAAGCCCAGGGCATCGTATCGATCGCGCAAAAATATCCGGCTGACATTATCGAACAGGCAGCGGAAGCGGCTCTGATTCGGCTCGGATCCATCAGCCCGAAACTCTTTAAAACCATGGTCGAAAAACTGCAGCAGCACACAGAGCAAAACAATCAGCTCTCCTTATCCGACGAAACAGCAAGCTTCGTACGGGATATGGAATATTTTACGCATACAATATAAGGAACCGACCGATGTCACATTACGCACAACTGAAGGCGCAGCTCAAAGCGCTCAAGCTCTCCGGAATAGCCGAAACGCTCGAACTCAGGATCATGGAGTCGCAGAACAATCAACTTGCGTTCACCGAACTGCTCGCGATGATCCTTACCGACGAGATCGAAACCAGGCAGAACAGAAAACTGCAGCGGCTCATAAGCCATGCCCGGCTCGATGCCGGAAAAACACTGGAAAGCTTCGACTTTACCTTCAATCCGTCGATCAACGCGTCACTCATACGAGAACTCGCGACGTGCCGATTCATTGAGAAAGGTGAAAACATCTTTCTGTTAGGCCCGACCGGAACCGGGAAAACGCATCTTGCACAGGCGATATCTCACATGGCGTGCCGGAAAATGCTCTCAGTCGAGTTCTACAACTTCCATGACTTCTTCAACGCGATTCACAAAGCCGATCTGTCCGGCAGAATCGACAGGGTGATGAAAGCGCTTATCAAAGCGGACCTCATCGTCATAGACGACTTCGCGTTCAAGAAAATCGACCAGAAATCGGCAGAATATCTCTACGCTTTGGTTGACGCACGGTACAAACAGAGGCCGGTTATCCTGACAAGCAATCGGGCAATGAATGATTGGGCCGGAATATTCCCCGATCCGGTAATGGCAAACGCCCTCATGGACCGATTAGCACATAACGCGCATCAAATCATCATAAAAGGAGAATCGTTCAGAAAGAAATACAGGCCGAAAATACAAAACGCTTGACTCTTAAAATCAGCCTGTTTATCATAACGCTAAATCGCTAAAATGGGTGGGGAATAATTATGACCCCGCACTGGGGAATATCGTGACCCCTGACA
>CAYVIJ010000072.1:0-2015 GCA_964451515.1 uncultured Phycisphaeraceae bacterium
TGTGACAGAGTCCGATTATGAGACCACCAAGGAGAATCATCATGTGGATCTCGCGAAACACTCGTTGCTCCGTCGTGGCGTTGGCTTCGGGGACTTCTGCACACTCGCGCAACAGACCGGCGTCTCTGGTCTGAGGCGTCGATTTCAGATCGGAATCCCGCTCACCCCAATCCTCTCCCTCCGGGAGAGGGAGTTGCTCAGAGGACCCACAGGTTCCAAGGAGAATCGAAATGTTGAAACCCCTGATTCGGAAGACACGTTCGGCGGGGTTGCTGGTGTCGACAAGGTTGTCGGGCTCGAAGGCGCGGTCGCCAGGAGTCGCAGCGAGCATGTCGGCGGTGATTCTGATCGCCGGCTTGGCGGGCGCGCGTGAGGCCTCGGCGGAGGAGCCGGCTGTCATCGCGGCGGCGGCAGCGGCGCAGTCAAGTCTGGATAGCCTCGTCGAGCAGTTCGCAGGCTTGGAGCAGATTTCGTTCAACGCAGACGTCGCGGCGACGTTCCAAGCACCGGATGAAGGCATCCCGCCCGGCACGGTGATCAACGGATCGTTCGACTATCAGGCGGACGGCGTCATGTGGCGGAAGGCCTCGCACCTTGATTCCGAGCTCTATCCGGGCATGAACACGGAGATCGCGTACGACGGATCGTGGTATCAGTATCACATGCGCGAGTCCGATGTCCTGTCAGTGTCGCTCGGGCACGACGAGCGCATGATGGGCATGACGCTGCTCAACCCGATCTTCCTCTTCGCGCAGTTCCTGGTCCCGGTTGACGACACCGGAAGCGATGTCCTCCTCGATCACGTTCGAACCGCCGCCCAGGAGTGGACCGACCCGGGCATCGACTGGTCGGAAGCGGGCTCGCCGGAGGCGCCCGCGATGCGCGGCGTCCTGCCCGGCGATGTCGCGGAGGGGCGGCCCTATGACATTGACATCGTCCTGCCGATCGATGACCCGGCGGCGCCGATCGTGATGGAGATGGTCGCTCAGGATGGCGCCGTCATGATGCGCTCGACGTTCGCGGGTTTCGTGTTCCTCGACAACGCCGGCGTTCAGGAACGCTGGCCGACGCACGCGGTGTTTGAGGTGCTCGGCGAAACGGGCGAGTCGATGCTCGAGATGTCGATGGACATCCGCAATCTGCGTGTGGGCGGACCTCCGGCGGAGGACGCGGGGTACAGTCTCGATGTGGACGACATTTCCACCGTGTGGTTTGATGAAGGTCAGACGTTCCTGAAGTGACGTGCGCGGCGGCCGCTGCCTCCTGTCTCATCCCTCTTCCTGGCGGGGCTTGATCAAGGAGAAACAACTATGAACGGACGGGTCGTCCCCATCGGAGCTTTGCTACTCGTGGCGTCCTTGCTGGCGTGCGCCTCAACGAACCGCGCGACCGCCGATCCACAAGCCGATCGCGCATCCGCGCAGCCCCTCGCCCCCGTCAGCGCCGCCGTCCTGCTGGAGGCGTGGTCGCACGCGTCGGATGAGTTCGATGAAAAGCTCCAGCCTGGCGAGCAGCAGGTCTACGACATGTTTATTTCAATGTTCGTGCGGTATGGGAACGAGGCGGACCTCCCGCAGCTCCGTGTCTTCGAGCATGACGAGGCGGAGTACGCGCGCTTCACGCGTGCCGAGCGACAGATCCTCATGAGCAGCTATCTCCTTCGGGGCAGGAGTCTGCGACATTTGGCGATCGAGACGCTGGAGCAGGCCGAGGCGCTTCGGGAGGAAGGACGCGACAAGGAGGCCGAGCGCCACATCCGCGCCGTCGAGCGCTGGGCGGAGGCGAACCTTGCCGAGGGTGTCGCCGAGGTGGGGCGTTTGATCGGCGAGGCTCTGCTCAAGTCGGCTGAGCGGCGCAGATGATCAGAAACAGGGAGCGGCGGGCGGCCCGTCGTGGATCGCCCGCTCCGTATCGGCTCTCGGTGGGACGGCTCGCCGAGCCGTCTCTCTACCCCTACCGGTAGCGGCGGGCGTCCCTGCCCGCCGTCTCCAACTCCTACCCAACCGCCTCCGGCG
>CAYVIJ010000073.1:0-1850 GCA_964451515.1 uncultured Phycisphaeraceae bacterium
TTAAAGTTTGTATCATATGACCATAGGCTGTCGTAATTGTGTTGGTAATTTCGTATACTTCAGTGCCCCCGGGGGCACTGAACGCTCAGCACAAGGAGATCACCATGGTTCATTCGAGCAATTCCTACGGTATTACGCGGCTTGAGTCGAAGAATGCACGGAGCGCCATTATTCAGAAACTCGCCGCTGATTTTAATCTGACGCCGATCATTGCAGAGGCGTTTTATCAGCAGATCGCTCAGTATTTTCAGGAACATGCGAACATCGCACTCTCGTCCGGCGAAGTCGCCTATGAGGCCGTTGCCGCAGACGAGCCCGCCGGCACGAACATCCGCCGTGCGCGGAAGGTGACGGTGCGGCTGCGGCTGTACGACTTCAACAGCGACCTGAATGTGCTGGCCGAGTACGGTCTGGCCGGACTCAGGCGGCACCGGCTCAGCAGGATCACGAAGCAGGCGTACGATCAGGGCGCGCTGCTGAGCTACGAGGATATTGCGATGCTCATAACCTCCAGCCCCTCGACGGTCAGGCGCGACGTCTATCACCTGCGCAGGGAGGGCATGTTCATCATGACCCGCGGCGCGAAGCACGACATGGGACCCGGTCTCTCGCACAAAAGCATCATCCTCGACCTCTACTTCAAGAATTATACCTTTACCGAGATCGAGCACAAAACCAACCACTCCGAAACGAGCGTTAAACGCTATCTGGCCGACTTTGTGCAGGTCGCCGCGCTGTACCGGCAGAGCTTCTCCGACAATCAGATCCGCCTTATCGCAAAAAAGTCCGACCGGCTCGTCAGGGAGTATATACAGCTGTACCAGACATACGACCGGCAGCATAACCAACGGCTGCACGAACTGCTGACGCCGCAGGGCGCGGAAAAAAAATCTGCCATCCCGTTTGACGGAGGTCGCCGCCATGACTAAACCGTTGACCAAAGCACAGATACAGCTTAAAAAAATGCGCCGCATGAAAGACAAGAACCTCCGGCAGCACCTGCTCTACCGGTTCCTCAACCACTACGGCTACGACAAGGGCGAGGTCACCGCCAAAGCGATCATCGACGACATCCTCGCACTGATCGAGGAGTACTTCCTCGTCTCGACGGTCGATGCAGACCTGCACCATATCAACTACGGACAACTCGTCTGGATGGCCGTGCCGACCGACGAGTTCCCGCAACGGGGCAAGACCATCGCCGCAACCCGCATGAAACCGGTCGTGCTCTCGTTCGTCACCGACGAAGATATCAGCCATATCGCGCACGGATTCGACTCGAAAACATTGCGAAAAAGGCGGATGGAACGCTGGCTCGACGAAGCGTTCGACCAGGGAGCCCTGCTCACACAGCTCGACCTGTCGACACTGCTCGGCGTCTGCGACGCGGTGGTCAGCCAATATGCGCAGGAAATCCAGAAAAACGGGAAAATACTCCCGACGCGCGGCAATATACACGATCTCTCCGGAGCGATTACGCATAAACGGGAAATCGTCACGCTCTACCTCGAAGGATACCTGACGCCCGAAATCGCCCGGAAAACCAAACACAGCAAAGAAGCCGTCGATCGCTATATCAAGGATTATCACCGCGTCGAAACACTCTGGAAACACGGCATTACCGACCTCGATCACATCAGCCAGCTTGCCAGGCTGTCAAAACGAGTCGCGCAACAATACATCGACCTGCTGCCTGAAAAAATACGAGCATTTCAAAGAGCACAAAAAGAACTTGGAGGTCATACAAACAGTGACTAACTTAAAACACGCTCTGCCGGTCAGCAAATGACCAGTGTAACTTACTGTAAATCCAGCAGGTTACGCACGCCCCCCGTCATATGACACTATTT
>CAYVIJ010000074.1:0-1437 GCA_964451515.1 uncultured Phycisphaeraceae bacterium
TTAAGGTGTGTTTCGTTGACCAGTATATTTTACGTTTTTCCCTTTGCATTGTCAATCTTTTTTTTCGTTCTTTGATAATTGTATCCGCGCGGCCCTCGTGTTTGTCGATGGGATGCACGTAGCTGATCCGCGAATGATAGTGTTTCGTGTTGTACCAGTGAAAATACCGTTCAAAATAGTCTCCTGCAGCGGCGATGTCATCAGCCGGGAACCGGCCGGGATACTCAGGAGCTGTTTTTACCGTGCCGAAAAACGACTCGATGAACGGATTATCATTCGGCGTCCTGGGCCTGGCAAATTCCTGCGTTAAGCCAAGGTCAGTAAACATCTGCCTGACCGGTTTAGCTTTCATCTGGGAACCCCTGTCGTTTATTATCACCGGCTTTTTCTCTTCAGGCATGTCTAACAGCCCTTCGGACAGAAAGGCGTCGTCGATCAACGCCAGCGCCTCACCTGCGGCGCTCCGGCTGCTGAGGCGCCAGGCGAGGACTTTTCGTGACCATTCATCGAGCATGACAAACAGATACCAGAACAGCCGCGGTATATCCGTCGTGATGTAGCTGATGTCCCAGCACCAGCACTGATTCGGCCCGGTCAGCTCGTCAGGACGATCCGGCTTCCTGCCCGCTCCCCTGCGCCTGCCCGGCGGACGCCTGTCCGCTGCAAGCCCTGCCTCGTGAAGCGTTGTTCTCACCGATGACGCCGACAGGTAAAAGAGCTCTGCTTCGGCGCCGGTTATCGCGAGCGTCTGAATCGAGTAATCCGCTGTTTCTTCCCGGCTTACGTACGCGATGAGCGCTTCTTTCTCCGACGGCAACAGCGCATGAGAAGCTGTAGCCGGTCCCGGTTTTCTGTTGTGCAGGCTGCCGGTCTCTTGCATCCGCAGCGTCCAGCGTTCGACGCGACGGCGGTTGATCTGTATGACACGGCACGTACGGACACGGGGAATACCCGAATCTTTGGCATAGGCGACGATGCGCACGATCTCTGTCTTGATCTCCACCGGCAGACGAACCGGCGGAAACGGACCTCTTATTCCAAGTTCACTTTTTTTTTCAGCGTCGTGAACAATACGGTCATCTCCGCAAGAGCTTTTTCCTTCTCTTCCAGTTCGCGCTGCAGACGCTCATGCTCATTGATGGATACGCTCGTCTGCTTCCTACGGCCCGGACGGCTCTGACGCAAGGTCTCTAATGCGCCCTGTTCAACCGCCTTTCTGATCTTCTGAAGGTCGGATGAATACAGCCCGTGAGCCCGCAGTATCTCGCCAACCTTCGCTCCGGGCTGACCGCACAACTGGTAAATCCGCCATTTCTCCTCGGCGCTGAGTCTTCTGCGTTTGCCGCTCTGTTCGTTCATGTCGCTGCCTCTCTGGTATGGAAACGGGTCATCGCACCTGATCACAGGGAACGCTCCAGTCGCTTACGCTCATTCCAC
>CAYVIJ010000075.1:0-1419 GCA_964451515.1 uncultured Phycisphaeraceae bacterium
TGAAATGTTTACGATAGAGTTGGACAAATCGTTCTTTGAAATAAGTTATGGTTAACGGGAACAGTTAAGCTACTGGTTACCGGTTTATTGTTGCTGTTTTTGGTTCTCCTTCTCAGGCGAGCCTGAGAAATTTTCAATTTTCTTTTTTCCAGTAATTTTTCGGGATCACCCCGGTAAAAATCGACCGGCCTTAAGTAGTTAAGCGAACTGTGAAGCCGCTCGTTGTTGTAATGGTGAATGATACCGTTTATAACCTTTCTTGCTTCAGCGAGGCTGTCAAGCTCATAATCACAGATGGCATTCTTGAGTGTTTTGTGGAACCGTTCTATCTTTCCGTTCTCTTCCGGGCAGTGCGGCCTGATCCTGTGATGCCCGACGCCTTTAGCGCTTAACACTGCCTTGAAATCTCTGCTGATGAAACAGGAACCGTTATCGGTCTGTATTACCGGTTTACTGCCGTTCCCCAGCGTCGAGAGAGCTCTTTCGGCGCCGAGCGAGACAGACGAGCCGTCCATGGAAAGCAACAGATCGTGGTCAACGATATACCGTGAATGCTCGTCTATGAAGCTCAGCAGATAGTACTTTCTCTGCCCTACGGCAATATAGCTGATGTCGGACTGCCACTTCATGTCGGGCTGAGAAGGAAGCTCGCGCACGACTGTATTACGGGCTTTCTTCGGCTCCCAGGCACAGATAAGTTCCTCCTGCTTCAGTATCTTGTATACGCTGCTGGGCGAAAGACAGGCGACGTCTTCATCAACCATGCGCCAGGCAAGCTCCCTGTGCCGAAGATCGGGGTGTTCAAGCGCATATTCTATGACAGCCGCGCGTTCCTCTTGGAGTATCCTGTCGGGATGTGAACGTCTCGATTGCAGCATGCGAAATCCCGAAGGCTTAAGCCAGTTATAGTATGTCGAGGGGCTTAAGCCGATACGCCCGAGTATCTCTCTTACAGGCATCCGGCAGTGCTCCCTGATGTAGTTAACCGTGTCGATGATAAGCTGCCTCTGAGCAGGTTGAAAGCGACAAGCACCTACATTCCAAGATTTTTTTTTAGCCTGATGTTCTCTTCGGTAATATGCGCTATCACGCTGTCCTTGTAGGCTATTGTCTCTTTCAGTCTCTCTTTCTCGCCTTCGGACTTGCGGGACTTGCGGGCATATATCTCTGGCGCGCTCTTTACAAGACGGTCCTTCCACTGGTAAAACTGAACAGTGGATATCCCGTATTGGCGGCAGACCTGGGCAACGCCTTCAGGACTCGATAACCCGGTTAACACTATCTCTAACTTCTGCTGTGGACTGTACTTTTTTTTCTTGTTCATTGCAGCTCCCTGGATCCAGCATAACTTAATTATTCATCCAGAAAACCACAACTTATTTTTTTCACCTAAATTCCAACTTTATGAAAAACAGTACA
>CAYVIJ010000076.1:0-1385 GCA_964451515.1 uncultured Phycisphaeraceae bacterium
TGTCGCTAGCACACGATATGACCGGTTTATGTAGCACACGATCTGTCCGGATTTAGTTTCGGCCCTTTGGGCGGGGGCGGCAGTGAAGCGGACGGAGTGGCTACAGGAGCTTCGGATGGAGAAGTTCGAGAGTATTCTGGATCGGGTGCAGGCGCGGGAGCTGAGCCAGCTGCAGGCCTCGGAGATCCTTGGCATATCGGAGCGGACGTTCCGGCGCTGGCGCGATCGGCACGAGGCGGACGGGCTGTGCGGCCTGTTCGACCGGCGGCTTGGCACGGCTTGCTCGCGGGCGGTGCCGGTGGACCGGATCGCGTGGGTGCTGGAGCAATACCGCACGCGCTATCTCGGCTGGACGGTGAAGCACTTCCACGACCACCTGAAGCGCGATCACGGCTTCGATCTGAGCTACACCTGGACCAAGACGCAGCTGCATGCCGCGGGCCTGGTCAAGCAGGCGCGCCGGCGCGGCGCGCACCGCCGCAAGCGGCCGCCGCGGCCGATGGTCGGCATGATGCTGCACCAGGACGGCTCGAGCCATGCCTGGCTGGAGGGGCAGGGGGAACTGGACCTGATCGTCACCCTGGACGACGCCACCAGCGAGATCTATTCGGCCTTCCTGGTCGAGGAGGAAGGCACGATGTCGAGCTTCCGGGGCCTGTTGCAGGTGATCGAGCGGCACGGCCTGTTCTGCAGCCTCTACACCGACCGTGGCAGCCACTACTTCCATACCCCCGAGGCCGGCGGCAAGGTCGACAGGGACAGGCCGACCCAGCTCGGCCGCGCCCTGGCGCAGCTCGGCGTCGAGCATATCCCGGCCTACTCGCCCGAAGCCCGCGGGCGCTCCGAGCGGGCCTTCGAGACTCTGCAGGACCGCCTGGTCAAGGAGCTCAAGCTGGCCGGCATCCGCGACATCGAGACCGCCAACCGGTTCATCGCCGAGGTCTACCTGCCCGACCACAACAGCCGCTTCGCCAGGGCCCCGGAAAGCCCCGACAGCGCCTTCGTGCCGGCCCGCCCGGAGCAGGTGCGCGACATCCTGTGCCATCAGCAGGAGCGTGTCGTCGGCAACGACAACACCGTGCGCTACGGCAACCGACACCTGCAGCTGCCGAAAAGCCCGCTCAGGCCGCACTACGTCAAGGCCAGGGTCCGGGTGCACGAGTATCCCGACGGCACCCTGGCGGTATTCCACGGCCCCAGGCTCCTGGCGCGATACCGCGCCGACGGCCAGGCCATCGAGCAGGACAAACTGGCGGCGTGACCCGCTTCGACGACGCCAAGCCCGGGGATAAGTGGACAGCTCGGCTGCGCCGACCCGACCACTTCCCCACAGGCACAACAGCAGCAACAGAAGCGGTCAATCAATGTGCTACCAAAACCGGTCA
>CAYVIJ010000077.1:0-1334 GCA_964451515.1 uncultured Phycisphaeraceae bacterium
GGTAGTGTCAATAATCTTGTGTAAATTTCTTGAGGACAGGGAGATTCTTACTCCCAAGCGGCGCCGACTTCCAAGCCTGTTCCATCTTCAGAGCGACGAAGCACAGTATCACGTAGGCTGATTGCTCCCCCGCCAGAATCTCCATCGGTTTTGTTCGTCTGCGAAACTCCTTGTTCACTCGCTCGATCGCGTTAGTGGTTCTCAGACTGATCCACTCCTCCTCGGGGAATGAGTAGAACGTCTGGCAGCGGTCTATCGAAGCCGCCAGGCAATTCACCGCCGAAGGAATCTCTCCTTCGTACTTTTCCCGGAACGCCTGATATGCCGCCTTCGAGTTCACCCGGTTTTCCGCGTAAAAGATATCCCGAAGGTTGTCGGCGACTTCCTGTTTCCGCTTCTTGGGAACCTTCGCCAAGACGTTCCGGGCAACATGCACCTGGCAACGCTGGATTTTCGCCGTCGGGAACTCCTCGGTAAACACCCTCTCGAGACCGCTGAGGCCGTCCATGATGCCCAGCTCGATCGTCTCAGGATTCAACCCACGCCCTTTCAGATCCTTAAAGACCTCTCTCCAGACGGTTGCAGAGTCTTTGGTGCCCTGCTGGATCGTCAGGAATACCTTCCGGTTCGTTCCCCGCAGCACACCGAGTACAACAAGCATCGGGATTCGTTCGATGCTATGTCCCGTTCTCATCGGGAATTGTACGCCGTCGATGATCAGGTACTTCACGTCAAAGGTACTCAGATCCCGCACTCGCCACTGTTCGATTGCACCCGCCAGCTCGGCGGTTACGCGCGACACCTCTGTCGGCGATATGGCGGTTCCCAACAACGCCTTCGACACCATCGCTACCGCACGGGTGGAAAATCCGCTCAAGAACAACAGTGCAATATCCCGATCAAGCGATGCTTCCCGCCGCTCGTATTTTGCGATCAGTTGTGAGCGAAACTCACCGTTACGGTCCCGGGGAACCTGGATATCGATTTCCCCGATGCTCTTGGTCGCGTAGGTCCGCTGGTATCGACCGTTCCGGTAGTTCTTTTCCGTCACCGCCGGCGCCTGCCGTTCGTACGGTTCCCGATCGAGAAATGCGGTAAGTTCGGCCTTCAACAGCTCATTGACCACGCGTTCACACTGCTCCTTCAGGTCCATCTGGACCAGCTCAAACATTCGTTCCGGTTCCGCCATAATCTGCTTGAACAGATCGCGGACCTGGGGTACCGTTGATTCGTTCACGGTGCATACCTCCTTTGATAGGTCTCTTCAACCTTGGAGTGTATGCGCCGCTTTTTTTGTCCTCAACCCGTTTTTACACAAGAAATGTTACACTACC
>CAYVIJ010000078.1:0-1325 GCA_964451515.1 uncultured Phycisphaeraceae bacterium
CGTCCGCGCTGGACGCATTTCACGCGGATCACGTTTCGCCCGCGGCGCAATCCGCTGGTGGAGGTGGCCTTCAACGCGGAGGGAAGTGTGGCGTTCGCCGAGATCCTCGAGTCCGCGGGATCGAAGGCGGTGGATGGCCCCCTGCTGGATGCGATCTACAACTGGACGGCGCTTGGAGAGGAGATCGACGCGCTTCGGCCCGATACGGAGGAGCGCGAGGGCGAGCGGCTGGTGATGCATTTCCGGATCGGGCTTCGCTAGAGCGACGACACCGGGAGCGGTGGGCCTCTGGGCCCGGCGGGGGAGTGCGGGCAGGCGCGGTGGACTGCTTTGGCAGCGAGGGAGAGACGGCTCGGAGAGCCGTCCCACCAAGGAGTGGGGAGGAGCTGTAGACGGGTGTTCCACGTGGAACACCCGTCACAGGCTTCCTTCCGCCATGCGCGCGAATCGCGCGGTCGCCGCGGAGCGCCGCTTCGACGGCCGCCTCATGTCCATCGATGGACATCGCCGCTGCGCGCCGGCGCCGATTTGCAAGCTGTTCGGAACCGGCGCGGTTCGCCCTGATATCCTCTCTCTCCGGACCCATAGGCCCCTTGAGGAGAGCGTTTCCGCCATGACGACCAGCATCACCATGACCGACAAGGGGCTTCAGGTCCCCGATCACCCCGTCATTCCCTTCATCGAGGGCGATGGCACGGGGCCCGACATCTGGCGGGCGACGCAGAACGTCCTCGACTCGGCCGTCGAGAAGGCGTATTCGGGCCAGCGGCGGATCGACTGGCGGGAGGTCCTCGCGGGCGAGAAGGCCAACAACGAGGTCGGGGATTGGCTGCCGAGCGCCACGCTCGACGCCTTCAAGACCTACCTCATCGGCATCAAGGGCCCGCTGACGACGCCTGTGGGAACGGGCATCCGCTCGCTGAACGTGGCGCTGCGGCAGATGCTCGATCTCTACGTCTGCCTGCGCCCCGTGCGCTGGTTCGAGGGCGTGCCCTCGCCGGTGAAACGGCCCGAGATGACGGACATGGTGATCTTCCGCGAGAACTCGGAGGACATCTACGCGGGGATCGAGTTCGACGCGGAGTCGGATGACGCGCGGAAGTTCAAGAAGCTCTTCGCCGAGGCGTTCCCGAAGATGTATGAAAAGATGCGCTTCCCGAACACGTCGGGCATCGGGATCAAGCCCGTCTCGAAGGAGGGGACGGAGCGCCTCGTGCGCGCCGCGATCCGCTTCGCGCGCGAGACGGGGCGCGAGAGCGTCACGCTCGTGCACAAGGGCAACATCATGAAGTTCACCGAGGGCGCCTTCCGCGACTGGGGCTACG
>CAYVIJ010000079.1:0-1303 GCA_964451515.1 uncultured Phycisphaeraceae bacterium
CTCCTATGATAAAAGGTTTCTTTTCCAGATTCTAATTAAGTTGATTTGAGTACGAAGTTTGGGAAGTCTTCGAACTCCCATTCTTCCTTCAAAGTGTTATAGATGATTCCCAACAACTTTTTCGATGTTGCGATTATGGCCTTACCCGATCCTTTCCGGGATTTTATTCGCTGATAGAACGTTTGCAGATAGGGTGAATATTTTATGGCGATCAAGGTACACTGCACGAGGGTTGTTCGTCCCAGCTTGCTGCCGCGTTTAGTAATCCTGCCGGTGTGAACGGTTTCGTTCGAGGCGCTCACCCGCGGCACAATGCCGAAGTACGCCGCCAGTTTCTTTGCGCTGTCAAAGTCATTGATGTCCCCGATGACGCTTAAGAGTATCGTGCCGCTCTTATCGCCGATGCCCTTGATACTGGTGATGTTCTTGTGGCCCTTCATGTGTTTACCCCGGTCGGCAAGCTCGGTATCAAGGCGTTTAATACTCTCGTTCAGACTCCGTATCTGCGTGACGATCACATCCAGTTCAACACGGACGATCTCATCGACCGGCATCTGTAACACAGAACGCAGGCCTTTCTCCGAAGAGAGAGATTCCTTCCTGATTGGAATCCCGTAGGAACTCAGGATGTTGTGCACCTTGTTCTTCAGCGCAGTCCGCAGCTTGACCAGCTTGTCGCGCGTATGGCACAGACTGGCGATCTGCGATGTCTTTTTGTCCTTCAGTCTCACTTCAGGCACTATACCCTTACTCAGAAACTCGGCGATTGTCGCCGCGTCGTTCCGGTCGGTCTTCTTGACCGAATGACTCACCACTTTAAACTGACTCGGGTTGATAACCGTCACTTTCTTTACCCGGTCGGCTATACGCTCGACGAAGTACCGCACGTTCCCCGTCGACTCCACACCGACGACGTCTGTTTCCTGCAACGCTTCGCGAAACCGATATAAATCCGACAATCCGTATGTCTGTATCCTGCCGGAATCACCCGCTCCGTCTAAAAAGCAGACAACAAAGTTGTTCTTGTGCAGGTCTACTCCAATGTACCGGCTCATAACTGATCCTCCAGTTAAAAGGTCCACCTGGAGCAGAAACATTGTCGGTGATCACCAACCTCCTATCCGGGGTCAATCGCCCCATGGTGACGGTTCGGTCAAAGGCTTGACTAATCTCCTTTACAGGGTCGCTATGCCCCACAGTAACAATTAAGCCTATGACCTATCTGCCCCAAGTCTATTACATACAATATCGTAATAAACTTGGACAATCGTCACCGACACTCTTTTATCATACCATCTCCTTT
>CAYVIJ010000080.1:0-1298 GCA_964451515.1 uncultured Phycisphaeraceae bacterium
CCTCATGTATGGACGGCCCCCGTAATGCAAGGAGCAATTGATCGTGCGGCATGGGTCGGAGCGTTCATGTATCCGGCCTGTTGATGCGGTGTTTTGACCGCTGGCCACGAGGGTGTTCGAAGACCGGCTTCCAATCATCCCGGCGTGCTCTGGGCGCGATGAGGTGACGGAGTGTGCCGGCCTCGGTTCGACCGTTTGCCGTCGGTGCGCGGAGTGCTCCTTGCGTGGGTCCCGTCGTCGATCAGGCGGCGGCGCGTGGCCGGTAGGGCTCGTCGCGCGCCATCATGGCCCAGACGATGCGGGCGGTGCGGGCAGCCTGGGCGACGGCGACGACCTTGACGGGCCGCCGGGCGAGCATGCCGCGCAGCCACGGACTGGCCTTGTCGGGCCTGGCGCGGGCGTGCCTGAGCCAGGCGCTGGCGCCGAGCACGAGCAGGCGCCGCACGCCCGGGTCGCCCATCTTGGTGATCCGGCCGGTGCGTTTCTGGCGCCCCGAGGCGTGGATCCGCGGTGTCAGGCCCAGCCAGGCGGCGAAGGCCCGGCCCGAGCGGAAGGCCTCCGGGGCGGGGGCGGCGGCGAGCAGGGCGTGGGCGGTCATCGGGCCGACACCGGGCACCTCCATCAGCCGCCCGGCGCGGGGATCGGCCTTGGCCTCGGCGACGATCCGCGCCTCGAGCCGCACAGCGGCGGCGTCGAGGGTCTGCCACTGGGCGAGCAGCGTCCGGGCCACCAGGAGCATGGCCTCGGGCACCGGCAGCGGTGCGTCCTCCTCACCGATGGCCTGCGCCAGCCGGCGCAGCCCCGCGGCGCCCTGCGGCGCGACGATGCCGAACTCGGCGAGCAGGCCGCGCAGCGCGTTGCCGGTCTGCGTGCGCTGGCGCACCGCCAGCTCGCGCGCCCGATGCAGCGACCGCGCCGCCTGCTGCGCTTCGCTCTTCACCGGCACGAAGCGCATCCCCGGACGCTGCGCCGCCTCGCAGATCGCCGCCGCGTCGGCCGCGTCGGTCTTGCCGCGCTTGACGAACGGCTTGACGTAGACCGCCGGAACCAGCCGCACCTCGTGCCCCAACGCCGCGAGCTGGCGCCCCCAGTAGTGCGCGCTCCCGCACGCCTCCATCGCCACCACCGACGGCTCCAGATCGGCAAACAATCCGAGCAGCTTGGCGCGCGACAGCCGCTTGGTCAGCACCGTCGACCCCGTCGCGTCGACCCCGTGCACCTGAAACACCGTCTTGGACAGATCCAGACCTATCGTCATACTCGTCATCGGGCGGCCTCCTTCCGCTGGATGGGTTCAT
>CAYVIJ010000081.1:0-1286 GCA_964451515.1 uncultured Phycisphaeraceae bacterium
GGGAACCTCTAACAATCCCCTTTCCCTCACACACAGTTTTATACGGGTTGAATAGCGCTTGAAGAAGCGTTTTATGCAAAGATTTTCCGGTTATATCTCCGCAAATTATCGTTTGTAAGCCCTTATTGAGAGCTATTTGCCCTCACATTCCGCCTGTTATGGCGTTGCGGGCATAGCTATCCCCAGGCGATGAATATTGTAGACCAGATTCCGTAACCCGATTTTTATCTCGGCTCGGGCTCTGCCGATTGTTCGCAGAAGCAATGTGCCGGCAATCTGCGTCTGCACCCCGAACACATGCTCGACTCTGCTGCGTATCTTTGACCGGGTTCGGTTGCCCTGTTTTTCCCATGACGTCAGTTTTCGGTTGCGGCACCCCTTACGCTGGATATGTCCACGGTATCCCCGCTGTTCCAATGTGGTGCGGTTCTGTTCGGAACGATATGCCGAGTCAGCCCATACATCACGGCTGGTATTGGTGTCATCCAGCAATTCACTGAATATCCGGCTGTCATGAACTGCCGCATCCGTCACCGTAAAGTCTCGAATGAATTTGTGCTTGGTGTCGATGGCAATGTGGTTCTTATACCCGAACTTCTGCTGTTTCGGTCGAGCCGACCACCGGGCATGAGTGTCTTTCTGCCGACGCTTTGCCTCGCTCCATTCCTTCGGCACCGTCCCTTCTTTGATCTGTGTATTCTCGTCCCGACTGTTGCGCTGAATCGGCACCGATACGATAGAGGCGTCCACGATCTGCCCCTTGCGCGCCTGAAAGCCCTGCTCCCGTAAATACCGGTCGAACTTCTTGAACAACCGCCTCACCAGCTTCGCCTGCCCCAGCTGTTCCCGGAACAGCCAGATCGTCTTGGCATCCGGTACCCGGTCGCCGAGACCCAACCCTAAAAACCGCATGAACGACAACCGATCACGGACCTGGTATTCCACCGCATCGTCACTCAGGTTGTACAGGGATTGCAACACCAGTATCTTGAACATCAACACCACATCATACGGTTTACGGCCCGCAGAACTCTTGCGCTCTTTCTTGCGTATCTTCTCAAGCTCCGGACGGAACATCTCCCAGTCTACCCGTTCATTCAACCGCACCAGCGGGTCACCGTTCCGGGTCAGGTCTTCAAGCCGGAACTGAATATCGAAAAATCCATTTATCATTGCATATCCCTTTTGTTATTAATGTCTTATGCCTGATAGATGTAATATAATAATCACAAAAGGAGATGCAAGCAGTATTGGCGCGTAAACGGGTATTTTTAGAGGAACCCTTA
>CAYVIJ010000082.1:0-1273 GCA_964451515.1 uncultured Phycisphaeraceae bacterium
GGCATTGGGCGTAGTGTGAACGCTCGATCTGGGAGTGCAGAGATCGAGGGCTTTGGGCTGTGGTTGATGGGAACGCTTCCACGACGGCGGCGTCCCTGCCGCCTTGAAGCGGTGACGCGCGGTCGGCCCAGTCAGGACGACTGGGCCGGGCCGATAGGCCAGACCTTGGAGAGTTTTCTGATCGAACGGAGCAGCTCCCGAACTCCGTTGTGCATCTTCGAGGACGGGCTGCCGGCACGCCTGCTTTCTCCGCTCAAGCGTTGTGCCCCGCATGGCCGAGAATAACGATGCGAGGCGACGATGAAGCTCACGCAGAACCCGTTCTCGGTCTATGACTTCCTCGGTTACCTTGTACCGGGTGTCCTGCAGGTCTTGCTCGTTCTACTGGTTCAGGACCCTGCAAGCTTGATCTCCGACCCGATCGGTCACATATCATTGGCCTTCCCGACAGTCGCCGTCGAGGTGTATCTCCCAGGGCTCGTGATTGCCTACATGCTTGGTCACCTGCTGAGCT
This sequence comes from uncultured Phycisphaeraceae bacterium, assembly GCA_964451515.1. Lineage (GTDB taxonomy): Bacteria > Planctomycetota > Phycisphaerae > Phycisphaerales > UBA1924 > CAYVIJ01. The sequence goes on from CAYVIJ010000082.1 coordinate 515, forward strand.
ACATCTCCTCCATGACTATCGAGAAGTACTCCGTGTGGACTATCGGATACCCGTCAGTCTATCTGTTCCAACCGCAACGAAGCGCTCTCTTCAGAGCCCCGACCGAGCTCTCGGGATGGTCTCGTGTTGCCAACACAATCGTCCGGTGGCTCGTAATAGTTGTACTTCTTCCGGTTGTGCTCCTCGACGCTGTTCTCGGACGCGCGATGGGATTCCGGGGCACAATGCAGAAACCTTTGGATGGCCATCTTGCGGCACACATTCGGCGTTCGGTGGAACGACTCGTTCACCGCGACCATCTGGAAGACGGGGAAGATCACTTCCGGATTCTGTATCACCACAGTCTCGAGCATTGCCCGGCGCACAACTACAAGTTCAGCAACTACGTCGCGCTGTACGGATTCACTCGCACTATGACTCTGGTCTTGACAATAACCGCTTGGGTGGCTCTCGTTGCGGCCTTACGGAACGGTGCGGGTACCTGGCCGAGTGTTCTACTTGTCGCAGCTGTGTCACTGGTCGCGTACGTCTCGTACGCAGACTTCAACAAGTTCTATCGTAAGTTCTCACTGGAGGTTCTGATGGCCATTGGGGCAACCGGAATCGCTGACGACTGTCGTGGAACGCCCGAGCAGCCAGAGGGCGACGCGTTCTTCGCGGGTGAAAGTACATGAGTGGCCCGCCGAGCATGTTCCCCACGTGGTCTTGGGGAGCAGTTGAAACGGCCGTAGTGCGGAATTCTGCGTTGGTGAATTCGGC
>CAYVIJ010000083.1:0-1175 GCA_964451515.1 uncultured Phycisphaeraceae bacterium
CCGAGGGAGGAGTTGAGCCCGGCGAACGCGTTCCTTCAGAATCTAGACGGCGGATTGCTAGCAAACGCCAAGCAGGCTGGCTTCCCGGCGCTCGGCTTTATCGTCCCCGGGATAACTCCGGATGCGGTTGCGTTTGGAAAAAACATGGAGATCACTGCGACGATCACGCCGTGTATCGATGATCTTCCGTGCGAGTTTGACTTCAAGAGGCTGAGACAGTCGCCCATTGAGGGCTTTTTCAATGAGGACGGCGTTAAATTGGCGTGGCCGTGGCCCAACGTAGAAGAATGCCCGCCTCCGCTTTGGTGTGACGATGATTCAAATGACTACGACGAAGATCTTGTCCTTGACGCCCCGCCGACATGCACCCTTTTTGTCGTAGATAGACCGGGGCTTACACCCGTTGCATGCCATGCTGATTTTGAGGATCACTACTTTCATCTGAGAGACATTTTCAGAGAATGGCTCGCTGTCGATGGCATCCGCGCTTCGAGCACGTTGTCATGGCACGCCGAGACCCGTTTCGTCTGCGCGGAAGGACAGTGGACACAGATGGGTCAGAATAGCTTAAGCGCCAATCCGCCACCGGCAGAATTATCGCCCGAAAGTCGCCAGGTCTTGAACCGAGCGGAAGACTTCGAGACGGTGGCGGCAGCGCATGCCCTCTTGTCGACAGCTGAGCTCGTGACGAGGCTGCATAACATGGACGCTCGGGAGCAACAGGTTCCAGCGTTCAGGGAAATAGAAAGAAGGATGCGAGACGGCTCCCTGGAACACGACGCGATGAAAGATCTCCTCCGACTGTCAGCCCTCCAGTTGGAGGACTACAAATGGAACTCACCGACGGTCCTGGCGCTTCGCCTGATCGGAGAATCGAGGTCGCGTCGCGCGGCCGAGCTCTTATTGGATCGAATTCACATCTGGATTCACTTCGTTGGCCGTTGGCCGCCGCCAGACCCCATTGCGGCTATATATCCAGCAGTTGATGGATTGATTCGAGCCAGCGAAGCCGCTCTTGCCCCCATTCTCGAGCGCGCCGGGACCGCGACGGAGGAGCAGTGGACGTTGTTGCGACACGTCCTCCAGCGGCAGGACGCGAAGACCCCCGCCGTCCGCCAGTCCATGGAGACGCTTCTCGAAGTCACGGATGACGAAGTCGCAAGGGAGCGCCTCGA